>JADFOK010000003.1 GCA_022562895.1 Bacteroidota bacterium
TCCTGATACAGAGCCGCCCACAGCACCTACCAATCTAACGGCTTCCAACACGACTACTACGACTACAGATCTGACCTGGACAGCCTCTACTGATAATGTAGGTGTCACCGGCTACGACGTGTATGAAGGAGCTGCGGTTATTGGTTCTACAGCCGGTACAAGTTTTAATGTAACCGGATTAACTCCATCTACTAATTATAGTTTTACGGTAGTTGCTAAGGATGCGGCCGGGAATGAATCTCCGCCAAGTAATGTGGTGGCAGTTACCACCGACGCTCCACCTGATACGGAAGCTCCAACGGTTCCTACCAACCTCACTGCGAATAATACGACAACTACTTCAACCGATCTGTCCTGGACGGCCTCTACCGATAACGTTGGTGTCACCGGATATGATGTGTATGAAGGAGTGGTGGTTATAGGATCAACGGCAACGACAAGTTTTAATGTCACCGGACTTACACCGTCCACCAATTATAGTTTTAGCGTTGTCGCAAAAGATGCCGCCGGAAATGAATCTGCCGCCAGTGCACCCTTGGTGGTTACCACCCTGGATGACACCAGCCCACCAACGGCTCCAACTAATTTAACGGCTTCGAATACGACTACTACTACAACAGACCTTTCGTGGACAGCTTCAACCGATGACATTGGTGTTACCGAATACGATATTTATGAAGGGGCAGCCGTTATTGGCTCTTCACCAACCACAAGTTTTAATGTGACCGGACTTGCTCCGGAAACAAATTATAGTTTTACGGTAGTTGCAAAGGATGCCGCCGGAAATGAATCGCCACCAAGCAATGTGGTGGCAGTTACTACCGATACTCCACCCGATACGGAACCACCAACCGCGCCAACCGGCCTTACGGCTTCAAATACAACGATGACGACCACCGATCTGTCCTGGACGGCCTCTACCGATAACGTTGGTGTCACCGGATATGATGTGTATGAAGGAGTGGCAGTTATAGGGTCAACGGCAACGACGAGTTTTAATGTGACCGGACTTGCTCCTGCAACCAATTATAGTTTTACCTTAGTTGCTAAGGATGCCGCCGGAAATGAATCGGCTGCCAGTGCACCCTTGGGAGTCATAACTCTGGATGATACCGAATCTCCAACCGCTCCAACTAATTTAGTAGCTTCAAATACGACTTCTACAACTACGGATCTGTCCTGGACGGCATCAACAGATAATGTAGGTGTTACCGGATATGATGTATATGAAGGAGTAGGTGTTATTGGTACTATCGGCGGCACAAGTTTTATTGTTACCGGGCTCATTCCATCTACCAATTACAGCTTTTCAGTAATTGCAAAGGATGCAGCCGGAAATGAATCGGGGGCCAGTAATATCGTAAATGTAACCACATTAAGCGGGTCAAGTTCTACGGTATTGCACCAGGGATTCTTTGAAACCGGTTGGGACGGTTGGATAGATGGTGGCTCCGATTGTCGCCGTCTTTCAACTTCGCGTTCCTTTGAAGGATTGTATTCTATACGATTGAGAGATAACACAAGTTCATCAGTCATGACACTAGGAACTTTTGATGTGACTTCATATAACTCTATTGAGATTGAATTCTATTTCTATCCTAATAGTATGGAGAATGGAGAAGATTTCTGGGTACAGTTCCATGACGGCGGTTCGTGGAATACCGTTGCATCTTATGCAAGGGGAACTGATTTTGAAAACGATTCGTTCTATACAGCTACTGTCACCATAGATGGCGGTGTTTATAATTTCCCTACAAATGCACAATTCCGTTTTAGATGCGATGCCAGTGGGAATAATGATCGTATATACATTGATCAAATAACGATAACCGGAAACTCAGGCTTTGCACCTATCAGTACTAATACAATTACTAACTTAGGTGGCGCATTTGAGGGATTCCTGGGAGATGAGGACAATATCTATATCGAAAGAGATTTTGTATTATATCCTAATCCGGTCAAAACAACATTGAATGTTAAACTATTTGATGTAAGCAACGTGATGACGTATCGTATTGTTAATATTATGGGACAAGTTGTGTTAACAGGAACACTTTCTCGATATTCAATAGATGTTGAAAAATTGCAAAACGGCATTTATTTCATGGAAGTAAACGATGGGGAAGAGTTGATGATACAAAGCTTCATTAAAGAATGATCTACTAATTTATACTGAATTAAAAACCCGTCCGCCTCTGGCGGGTGGGTTTTTATTTGGTATTGTTTACACCGAAAGAATTTCATCCTCTGCAAGCAAGTCTTCATTCCGAAGTTTCAATAAAATTTGAGCCACAGTAATAGTATCCTTTTCGCAATAGGAAATAATACGGTCCATATTATTTTCTTCATAGAACACATCTCGTAGCTGGCTGCCGTCAATATCGTGTTTGAGACCCATGTGGGACCACACCATATCCTTGTAAAGCCTTTAAAATCAGATGACTTGAAAAGGCTTTTTTGTTGAGCTTAAATATATGCTAGTAATTCTAAGACTACAGAAATTTATACACATGTTAGTACAACTAATCACACAAATATCACAAGTCCTTTCGAAATGTTGCCTAAACGAGCTATATTTGAAAGGTAAATAAACCCAATAAAATGCGTTTACTGACTAGTTATACGCAATAGACTATTACTACAATAACCAGTTAATTGGTTATATACAATCAAATCGGAGTATTTCCTCGTTTTTTAGATGTTTTAAACCAGTATTCTGGTTATTATCTGTCATTCTAAGTAAAAACCATTGTTTTGATATTTTTTAAAAGGTTATCTGGTTATTATTTGACATTTCAAGGAGAATATCCTATATTTGTTAGATAAAAACCAGATAAATGGTTATGAATAACGTAGAATTAGGGAAAATTATAAGAGCAAGGAGGAAAGTTTTAAACTTAACTATCGGTGAATTATCTGAATATACAGGTCTTTCAAGGACTACCATTTCAGATATAGAGTTAGGAAAAACAAACCCAAGATTAGATATAATAACAGAAATAATTCGATTTCTTGATTTAGAAATGAAAATCGAAGTAAAACAAGTTAAATGAAGCTGGAAGTCATATACAAAGGAAAACAGAAAGCTGGAGAGCTATGGAGAGACGACAAAGGCTATCATTTTATTTATGAAGAAGCATTTCTAAATGACGACAATACCAGACCAATTTCTGTTAATATGCCGAAAAGTCAAAAAGAATATCATTCTAAAGAACTCTTCCATTATTTTCAATCAATATTAAGCGAAGGAGAGAACAGAAAAAAAATATGTAAAGCTTTAGGAATTGATGTCAGTGATGATTGGGGGTTACTAATATACTCATGTGGTGAAGACACAATAGGAGCAATAACAGTAAAAAAAAATGACGGGTAATGGATTACTGCTTTGGTTGTTTAAAGGAAAATGTTAAGGAGTTCTGCTCCTCTTGTGAAAAAAGATTGTTTGATAGGTCTAAAATCAATCCACAACTCAATTTTAATTGGGAGGCAATTTCAAAAGTTATTGACGGCTATCCTGCAGGGTTCAGCATATCAGGTGTTCAAACAAAAGGATTTATTGGAAAAGCAACAGGTACTGAACTATCTCCAATCCTTGCTGATGGTGAGAGCTCAATGTATATAATTAAACCTCTACTTTCAAGGTTTGACTTACCTTCAGATTCACCTGCCAATGAGCATGTTACAATGCAAATAGCGAAACAAATATATGGTATAAGAACTGCAGAATGTTGTTTCATGAAATTTGCCAATGGTACCCCTGCTTATGTAACAAGAAGATTTGATTATAACAAAGATGAAGAAAAGTTAAATCAAGAAGATTTCGCTTCAGTTCTTCAAGCAAAAAAGGACAATGGAGGAAGGTATAAGTATCTTGCAAAAACTTATGAAGATTTTAAAGATGTTCTTTCTGCTTTGAATAAAGTACAATTCATTAAAATTCTAATTTTTAACTTTCTCACAGGTAATGGAGACGCACACCTAAAAAACTTCTCATTACTAGAAACCCCGGATGGTGATATGCAACTTTCTCCTTCTTATGACCTAATGAACACAAAAATACATGTTAAGAATTCACCTATCGCGCTAAATCTGTTCAGGGAACTAGAAAGAACCAGTTTACCAAGAGGTCAGGTTTATTCATATGCAATGAAGGATTTTATTGAATTAGGTAAACGGTTTGGTATAAGTGATAGACTACTTAATAAAATTGTAAAGGAATTTGAAGGAACTGAGGATAAAATGAAGGAAATGATAAACAAATCCTTCCTTTCGGACGAAGCCAAGAAAAAATATTTGGAAACTATTGAGAAGAATTTTTTGCAACTTTTTTCGAAATAGGAATTTACAGAACTACAAATTATTACTGAAATAGATTTATTACGAAATAAAAAAGCGTATAACACCATGTGTAATGCATATACACCCTTACGGGATGTAAACGCACCATACATTAACCGTTGTGCATAATAGATAATATACTGCTAGAAAGTAAATCGGCATGACGTTTGTTCCAATCATTCTTATAGATTCTCAAAAATGAAATTATTATTATTCATTATCACAAGTACTTTTTTAATCACAATACAAGGGTGTAAATCAAGCCAAGACAAGACTACAACTTCTTCAGATAATTCTGAAAACTTAATATGGATTAAGCATCACGCAGGGAATCAATGTGAAAAAACAATATTCTCAGATCTTAGTTCAGCATTATTATTTCTAAATGGGTATGACATAGTCGTTCTTGACTCGGAAAAAATAAATTTCGTGACATGTTCTGCCTGTGGGTGTCCTTCAAGTCTTCATTTTGCGGCAAAAATCAGTAGAGCTGATTTGGAGAAAGTGAAAAATCTTGGATGGAGTTTATACAGTAACGTGAAAAGATTATAAAAATAAAATCACTTAAAGAAATTATTCAGAAAATATATGATACAGCGGAATCAACTGACCTTTTTGATAAAGGAGATATTAAAGTAAGAATTAATCCTTTTAAATATTACAATATCAGAAATACTAAAGATGATTTCATTCGCATTTTCGCTAATATTATGGAAGGATGAACTGTCTCTCAAAAAAGTAATCTTTCGAAAAGAATAGTTTTCTCCCTTTTATTTAATAGTACAAGTTGTACTATATAAGAAACAACAAGTTCTGGTTTAGAAGATTTCCATCTAAATAAGGATGGGGCTGTACTGTTTGATATAAATTTTGATCCATTTTGGGGAAAGACCATTTCTATCTGATCGCAATTTTTGTTTTTCTTCAACAAATTGAAAATACTCGTTAAATCAATACTAATGCCAATACCTGTTGAAGTAGTAGTTTTTGTTTTCTGAGTTTTAGTTGCAGGTGGTTTGTCACCGTCTCCTACTTGGGCATAAGTAAACTGTAAGAAAGTTAAAACAAATAAAAAAGTGAATAGATTTTTCATATGTATATTTTTTTGGCAGGGATTCCAATTTGGATCCTACTATTTTTATTAATACGGACTTGGTGTCCTAGCAGTTTATCGTTTAAAGTAGGAGATTTCTTAAGGCGAAGAACTTTGGAGATAGTGATTTATATTTAATTAGCAGTAATAAATTTTATAGGTCTAAAACTGGTTTTGTCGCATCTGTCAATAAAATATAAAGAAGCTTAGTTGAAAACTATTTTTAATGAACCAATGATATAAATGACTTTGATGTTGAACTCTTTGGTTTTTCAGTTGGTTTTTCTCTAACATTCTAATTATTTCAACTCCTGTAATTGCTCTCTTTTTCAATCGACGCTCAAACCTTTATACATCGATACTACTATATATTACTATTTTTAAAGATAAATAGTTAGCTAATTACTCCGTATTACTCCATAACACTCCATATTACTACACTATACCTAGGTTCATGTGGGGCCACAGATTTTAAAGAAAACCCTTCAAAAATGAAGGGCTTTATATTTTTATCCAAAATCACATGGGCGTAAGAGGTGATATGATGAAATTAAAAAAGGACAACAATGCCAACCGCTAACAATGAATAACAAACTTGGGCAATGATCTTTTGATATATGAATTTTAATTAAAAAAGTGCCTAACAAAGTGTATAATTCGTTACGTCTGATTTTCCTTGCGGAAAATCCTCACACTTTTACTACCTTGGTTTCTTAATCTGAAAATCCTCATGGATTTTCACGCAACAAACCATACACAAAACGTTAGCAGACATTCTATATGGCAAATAGAAAACTATTGAGCACAATAACAAGAAGAGACTTTATCAATGGTAGTTTAATGCTAGCTGGAGCTTCCATGCTTCCATTTGGCTGTATTAATGACGCCGTATTGGACACGCTCGATCCGTTGTATTATCCACCTGCACTTACCGGTCTTAGAGGAAATCACCCAGGGTCAATTACCCATGCACACAGCAGAGCATGGGCTAAGAAATCGGATTGGGGACCAACGACCAAGTTAAAAGAAGAATACGACCTGATTGTTGTAGGAGGAGGTATCAGCGGACTGGCAGCAGCATACTTCTTCCAGCAAAAACACGGAAGGGGCAAAAAAATTCTGATCATCGACAATCACGATGATTTTGGGGGACATGCCAAACGAAATGAACATATGATTGATGGCCAATTACGACTAGGCCATGGTGGTTCACAATCTATCGTAGAACCAAAACATGGAAGTGAAACAGTACAGGCGCTTCTAAAAGATATAGGTGTAGATATAGAACGATTTAAAACGGCCTATGACAAAGACTTCTTTAAAAGGAACAATCTAGGGGCTGTTACCTACTTCAACAAAGAAACATTTGGTGAAGACAAAGTGGTGAAGCATCCTTATTGTAATTATCCTAATTATGTAGAAGGGATATTAATGAGTGGAAAACTATCTAACAAGGAAGCGGCACAACAAGCTCCGCTTAGCGAAAAAGGCAAAAAACAAATACTTAGAGTACTAAATGGCGGATTGCATGCGATCGATGTTCCTGAGGAAGAATTGGAAGAATACATTCGCACTACATCCTACTTCGATTATTTGAAAAACAACTTAGGTGTTGATGATCCCTTAGTAATGAGAATGGCGAGAAGTTCCGGATTAGACTGGGCGCTAACAGGAACAGACTTAATGTCAATAAGAGAAGCGAAGAGCTGTGGGGCTCTAGGATTTACTCCTAAAGCGGTATACGATGAAGACAATCCATACATTTATCATTTTCCAGATGGCAATGCCGGGATAGCACGTGCATTAGTAAAAAAAATGATTCCTAACGTAGCAAAAGGAGACAACGCGGAAGAACTTGTATTGTCAAAATTCAAGTATGCTGAATTGGACAAATCCAGCAATACGGTTCGCATCAGACTAAATAGTACAGTTGTTAATGTACGACATGGTGGTAACCCAAAAGATTCGAGTGAAGTTTTTGTAAATTATATCAACGACAATAAATCCTATCAGGTAAAGAGTAAAAATGTGGTGATGGCCTGCTACAACATGATTATTCCTCATATCGTTTCAGGTCTTCCAGAAGAACAAGCTGCGGCATTGAGACTTCAAACAAAAAGCCCACTAATTTACACTACTGTGGGATTAAGGAACTGGAGGGCTTTGAAAGAAATGGAAATCGGAATGGCCATGTCACCAGGAAATATGCACCAAGCAGTTATGATGGACTTTCCGGTAAGCATGGGTGGCTATGAGTATACCAAGTCCCCAAATGACCCTTGTATTATTCAGATGATAAGCTGCCCTTATGGAGAAACCATTGGAGCGCCTGCAATTGAGCAATATCGTGAAGTACGTTACAAAATGTTGAGCTTACAATTCAAAGATTATGAAGATGAAATCAGAGCACATCTTAGTGGAATGCTTCCGAATGAATTGTTTGATTTCGACAAAGATGTTGAGAGCATTACCGTAAATCGTTGGGCACATGGATATACTGTTGGTGGCCCTGGAGATTCCGTAAAGAAGGGTCGACAACCATATGGCCGAATCACCATTGCCAATTGTGATTCAGCCCCAAGTGCTGACATGAAAGCTGCAATAGATATGGCATCAAGAGCTGTGAACGAATTGGGATAAATGAATAGGTATGTTAGCCAGCAGGGTAAGATTGTAAAAGATAGGAAAGAAATAAAAAATTGAAGGAACTATTTTAAAAAAAGGCGGAAAGACACCGGCAAATAATGTCATTTTATATATTTATCATACATATAGAAATGGAATTTACGAAATAAAAGGTAATGAAAAGGCACTTACTGGCAAAACAAATTTAAAGTATAAAAACCAATAGTTAATACTGTTGGTTTCGATAAGATGGATTGATAAACAGATTTATTGAAAAAATCAAACCCGTATCCATATAAGAGACACGGGTTTGAATCATAACAAAATCTCGTTATTCAAATACCGATTGTGTACTAACATCCAAACGGTCTGCAACTAAATCGAAGATCGCCGAATTACTATCCTCGCTAATAACGATTACTCCATCATTATTTACGGTAGCATTATCTAGGGCATCTGTAGATACAACACTGAACCAAACATCTGGATCAAAAACTATTCTTGCGAGTACTTCTTCATCTTCGTTTACCGTTACTTGTTGAGAAGTTTCAGCTTCGAAGACTTCACCAGAATTAAATCTAAATTGTATCGGTGAAGTAGTATTATCTGTTCTTGTGTATGTTCCGTCCAAGATGATAGCGGGTTGGGTATCTTCATCTCTCAACTCAATTCCAAGATTAACATAATTGTATGTCCCTGCCGGAATAATAACATCATCCAGGCTTGGAGTAGCAACACCTGTTGCAAAGTCGATTTTTGAGAATCGTTCAACAGTGCGGCTAACTGAACCTCCTCCATCAATAGAGCCATCGAATACAATTTCTCGTACCCAGACATAACCAGAGTTAAAATTAAGATCTACAACACCCATGGCTCTTAATCCAGAATTTGTAATACCAGCAGTGATTTTAAGGGTTGCATTACCTGATCCTGCATCATCTTTGCTACATGATGTGAAGGCAATTGTTATTGCGATTAGCATTAGCGTAAAAAGTGAATTTTTCATAAGTATTAAATTTTAAGGTTATTTATTATTTCTGCTTATAAAACAATTCACAAGTAATATGTTACCCCAACAAATTTTTAAATAAAGTAGATATGAAGAATTATAATTATAAAATACTGTTGTCCAGTAGATTAGATACTTGAATAGATAGTATATTTATCTATTCGGAGTCTATTAAAACCTAACCCTAACGAGAAAATTAGGAGTTACCCCCAAGGAGATTTGGACTTTTTTATCTGGAAAGTTAATATCGGTGAACTCATAATAAACACTTAACTCATTTTTTCTATTGGTAATGTTCCAGATTGAGATACCGGTATCGACAAAGGAACGCTTTCCAAGACTAAAATTATAGGTTGCTGAAAAATCCCATCTAAAATAGGCTAAAATGTTACTAGAGTTAACAGGTTCGTAGTTTATTACATTGTCTATGACTTCATTTCCTAAAACGGGATTTGTAGTTGGTTTTCCAGTATGCCAATTCATCCCTGTTGCCACCTTAAAATTTTGTATTTCGTATGTGGTACCAAAAGAAATCGTGTGCTCTATATTCAGATTGCTTGGAAAGGATGTATCCTGCAAAGATGGGAAATAGTAATCGAAAGTGGCGTAAGAATAACTTAACCAAGAATTGTATGGCCCCAATTTTTTACTAACTAGAAATTCTATTCCTTTACCTTTATAACTACCATGTGCCTTATCAAATTGGTATTGATTTCGGAAATCCTGACTCTGTGAAACAATGCCATCAACCTCTTTATAGAAAATATCTAGATTCAATAGCCAGCCACTTTTCTTATAAGATAAACCTGTAGATAATTGTTTGCTTTTAACAACAGGTACCTCCGCATTGTTGGATGAAATCCATCTTCGATTTTCTACGCTTAAAAAATCATTTTGAAAATCAACGGTTTGCATTGTTGTTTGATGTTTTAACTCTCCTTGAATGTCCCATGTAAAAAAAGTTCCAAACTTTTGTCTAAAGTTAACTCTTGGTTCAAGAAGAAACTTATCAAAGGGATCTAGGTAATTTAATCTAATACCAACTTTTAACTTAGTTCTTCCATTAAAAAAATGATGATCAAACGATGAGAAAAGAGAATGCCTTCGTACAACATCCTTAGAAAACCGCTTGAACAATGGATTTTCAGTTTCTTGAGTGTTTGATATCCCTGTCTCGACGAATTGATATCCACCAAGCATTCTAGTAAAATTTCCAAAAGTAGCTACAACACTTAATTTTACACTACTCTCTTCAACTTTGTTTTTCTGGTAAAGAACATTTTCACTAAGCAAATCCTGATTATTTGATTCAAGCTGATATTGAAGTCCATAAATATGCGCTGTTGTTTCAAATACATCATTCCAAGTCCGTTTGTAGGACACCCCTGCAACAATATTTTTCTGTGAAGTTCTGCTCTCTTTAGATACCTCTACGCTGTTTATAAAAGCACTTTCTAAAAAGGATAAATTATTATGCATATTTAAAGCACTAATTTGAATATAATCGTTTTTAGAAATTTTATAATTCAAAATTGCATTTATGTCATAAAAAATAAAATTATCATTCGAGGATATTACATTGTTATTATTTTGGAATATCTCTGTATTCTGAAAAGCTTTTTCAAAATACTGATCATATGTATTTGTTTTAATCATATCACTATAAGACCTTCTTCCTGCAATTAAAAGAGAAGCCTTAGCCCCCAGAGGAAAGTCGACCGATCCTTCAATGCTAATAAGATTAAAGCCTAAAGATGTTTTGAAATCCCTTTGAATATTCCTCGAACTTTCCATAGCTATAGTACCAGATACACCATCTGTAAGAATGACAGAAGTTCCATTCTTTGTAAGTATCACTTTATTAGAAATTAATGGATTAATGGCAGAAATCAGGTTAAAAAAATGCCCCGATTGATACATCTTTATTCCATTCCAGAGTATTAAGTTTTGATCGTGTGTTCCACCACGAATATTAATATTTGTTACAGATTCATCAATACTTTGGATTCCTGGTAGGGCCTGAATCGTTTGCAACGCATCTCTTTCAATCAATCCTGGTAATATACCAAAGCGTGAGTAATTTATTTTAAAACGACCATCAGATGTTTTGCTTATACCTTGGGTGAGGAAATCAGAAATTACTATTTCATCAAGCTCTTTGATATCGGGTAGTAATTCAATGGCTAGACAAGGTGCTTTTAAAACTTCAACTACAATTTTCTGTAGTTTATAACCTAAATGTCTAATCTCTAATGTGTCACCAATACCAACGCGCTCAATTTCAAAATAACCATTTCCATCACTAATTACGGAATTCGATCTTGTCTCTATCGTTGCTCCAGAAATCAGAACTTCCGTTTCACTATCACTGATGACACCACAAACAGACCTTTCAACTATAGCAGGACGAATAATAGTAACTAATCTATTATCCAGGATATTAAAGAGAAAACCGGTATTCTTAGTTAAATACTGTATGGTGTTTTCAAATGTTAGATCAGGAGAGGGAGGCAACAATATAATATTCCTAATATCTTCATCTGAATAGGAAAAATTGCATTGAAAACGAGGCTCTAATTCGCTTAGAATTTCCATAAGTAATAGTTTTTCCTGAGAATTTTGAGCCAATAAAATTTGTGAACAAGTAATAAAAAATATCCAAATGCTAGTATGCATTTTTTTAATCAAATTTAAATATTTTCACATTCTTATTATCAATATTGTAAGTCAATTTAAAAGGTTGAGTAATAGATTTTAATGCCAATTCCATGTTATTATTAGTAAAACTTCCCGTAAATAACTTTTCGGCATCCACGTTTTCAGTTACAATAGTCACGTCAAATTGTCGCTCAAACTCTGCTAAAACTTCTGAATATAAAATGCTTTCAAAGATACTTTTACCATCTACCCATGAAGGGTGGGTTAAAGACGTTATTCCCATTATTATTTTCTTTTCAAAAAAACGAACGGTCTCGCCAGCTCGTAGCATTAAATCACTCTTATTGATTTTAACATTAACTAATCCTTCGAAGCATTGAACTTCAAATAATTTACCACGTTGTTTAACATTAAACTGGGTTCCTAAAACGGTCACAATTCCCAAATCTGTTTTCACCTCGAAAGTAACACCTTTTGCAACTTTAAAAAATGCTTCACCTTGAAGGAATACCTTTCGTTTTTTATCCCATCCTTTCTCATCATACTTTATAAAAGAAGCAGCATTAATAACAACATCAGAATAATAAGGAAGTAATATATTTGTTTGCTCGGCAGCTGAAGTTTTCACTTTCGTTAGTTCTTGATTAAAAAAAGTAAGATATATTCCCAAACCTAATACAAATATAGCAGCTATTTTAAGCATTGGCCTCCACCAATTGAGATCTTCTTGAAGTGATATTGTGTCTATAGTTTTAGACTTAAATCTAGCATACTCTTTTTGCTTATCTACTAAAGGAGATTTAAAATGGTGAGCATATAGATATAATTTCTTATATGATTTATAATTCTCCAACCTTAGGAATTCCTTCAGTTCGACATCATTTAAGTCTCCCTCTAGCCATTTAACAAGCAAATTCTCTTTGTTCATGTTTTCTTGTTTATAAATCTATAACAACTTTGTAGTTCTTTATTACCCTTTGCTTTTTAAATTCCACCAATTTCTTTTCTAAGGTTTTCTACTGCGGAATAAATTCTTTTCCTTGCTGCTCGTAGAGAAATACCTAACATGTCAGCAATCTCTTGGTGTTTTTTACCCTCGACACGACACATAAGAAATGCAACACGCTGCAAATCAGATAAATTTGCCAATGCCCTTTCGTATTTTTCCAAATATTCCTTCTGTTCAAAAACAAATTCTGGACTTTCACTAGTATAACTCTTGACTGGGATTGCTCGGTGTTTTAACACAACTTGCTGATGTTTCACTTCGTTAAGTATTAAATTATTAGCAACGGTGTATAAATAACTTTTGGCTTTTTCAGGCGGGATATCAGCACAATTCTGCCATAATTTCATAAAAGCTTCTTGAGCTTTATCAGCAGGATCAAAACGTTCGCCGTACTTATAATAAAGAAAATCATTGATCTCCTGAATGTATTTATTAAAAATAAGAGAAAATAATTTTTCTTCACAAATATTATTGGAAAAATATTTTTCCACGAAGTGAAATTTATTTTTTGCAATTTAAACAATTTTAATTTATACAATAGGAGTGTAACTTTCAACATTAAGATTGTTTCATAATAAAATGTAGTTTTATTCCTTTAAATAATATGTATATAAAATCGCTTTTTTCAATATTATTTTTATTTATCGTTTTAATAGTATGTGGCGCATGCCAAAAAAGCATTCCTGAAATTATTATTTCGGAACAAGAAAACCAACTTACGGCTAATTCCAGGGTAGCTGACCTGATTAGAAGAACTGTACTGAATGATGGGTCTGGAGACAACATAATAGACAATGCAAACTGCATTACGGTTAAATTACCTGTAACCATAATCGTAAATGGTCAAACTTTAAACATAAATACAATTGGAGATTTCCAGTTGATTGAAAATATCTTTGAAGAATTTTCTAATGATGATGATACTTTAGAAATATTGTTTCCTATTATAATCATATTAGAAGATTATTCAGAAATTGGGATTACATCTCAAAGTGAATTACTGTCATTTTCTGAACAATGTCTTGGAGAAAACGTAGAGGATGAGGATATAGAATGTGTGGATTTCATATACCCCTTAGTTCTGGATGTTTTAAAGGTTGGAGAGTCTGTCCCGACTACAACATCTTTTTTCGATGATAAAGCTGTGTATCAATTTATAGATGGGTTAGATGACGAAGATATAGCTGGTTTTAATTTTCCTATAAATCTACTCTCCTTTGATGGTAGCGAAATATCAATTACCAGTGTCGAAGTTTTGGAAGCTACATTGGAATACGCGATAAATATTTGCGATGAAGATGACGATTTTGATTATAATGACGACGACGATATTATATTACTGAATTTTCTAATTAATGGAAACTGGATAATTGATGAATATAGTTTTAACGATGATGATTTTACAAAAGATTACAACGGATATGTATTTAATTTTAAAGAGAATTCAGAAGTGAGTGCTTCAAATGGTATTCAATCAATCAATGGCAATTGGTCAGTTGATAACACCGACATAAATAATCTTCTCGTGATTTTGAATTTTGGTAATATTCCTCCCTTCGATGTCTTGAACGAAAATTGGAAAATTACAGAGAGTGAAGTGGACAGACTAGCCTTAGAAATTGGTAGCGAAGTGGGTATGGATCTTAAAATACTAGTATTCGAAAAATTATAGTATTATAGAACCAAAATAAAAATTCCATATTACTGTACAATATAGAAGTACATGTGGGACCACATAGAAAAAACGCATTTATCTGATACACAAGATATTGCGTTTTTCTTATTTTAATAGGGTGCTTAGTGGGGTGCTTTGCAGCTCAATAGCTTTAAAAATCCTCATTATTAATCTAAAAGGATTAGCCTATTACTTTTGGATTAACTTCAATCTGACAAAGGCGGGGGTATACCCAAAAATTGATCCTTTTATTCTAAAATTAGCTATGGTACCTTTACCCAGAGTTAGAAAAATATTATTTGAAAAAATTAATCATCGACCAAATTGCAACCAATCCTAGAAACAGAATAAATACATACATTATGTGGGACTGCATCTAATAATTATATACACCGATGTTATTGATGTATATTATAGAAACCACATAAAATACACGTTATTGATGACTTCAATTTAAGTTTAATATATTCTCCGTCCACAAGAAAAGTACATATACATTATAAGTGTAATATCGGCAATTATTTTGATGCTTCTTTGCCTTCAAATTGACTGGTTACAGGAAGGAGGTATCCTGAAATTCAAAGATCATTTTCAAATTTACAACCTGATAACATCAAGAGCTCTTGATAGAATAATCCTAGAATTAACACTTTTGACCTTAAAACATAAATAAGAGGTTAAACCGATCACCCACCAGACCTATCTATATTAATAATAGGAATGAAGATAAGGTACTGAATGTGATATGGAAAATAGGGCTATTTTTTAGAATAATATCAATTCTATTACTGAATTTTTATTTCTTCTTTGTACAAAAACAAACCATTTATATTTTCGACATCATTTTTTAGCCATATTCCGAGTAAATAATTACCCTTTGGAATGTAATCTAAATCCATATTAGTTTCAAATCCCGAATAATCTGCATTATAATCTAATTTGAGAAAAGCAGTTACATCACTCCTTATCTTATCTGTGGTTTCAATTAAATATCCCGTTTGATTATTAAAAAGCATTAACCTAATTTCGGTGTTTTTTGAATTTACATTTTTAAATATTGCCCATCCTTTTACTGATAAATGATTTTGTTCAAAATTAAATTTTTCCACATAACTCTTAATCTGAGACATCGATAAAAGTTGGGTCAACTCTGCTTGAGTGAATTCTACTTTTATATTTGATTCCTCCTTTACAACATAATGTCGCGTCCAAGCTTGAAATCCGGTATAACTATCTTGAATTATGTAATTTTTCTTTAAAAATTCGATTGTTTCTTTTTTGGGATTATATTTTCGGTTATGACCATCAAAATACCAAAACGCCTTAATAGGACGCTTTTTTTGAGCTTGATCTTCAATAAATACATTGAGATCTGAATTAATAATGTCATAGTTTTTATTTTCTTTTTGAAAAAAATAGGGCAAATATACAGGCAAACTTGTTACAACTTTATGGTTCTTTGAATTTCTTTCCATTATATAGGACGTTGATTCTCTAAATTGAGCTTTTTTCACCGAAACATAATAATCTTCTATGATAATTATGAATACTAAAGTAAATATTGAATACAATGCTACCAAAGTCGCACTCAAAAAGTTGTTTTTTATACGTGTTACACCTATTGCCAGTATTATTATTATGGCTGGAAGAATAGCGATTAAATATCGGCCTAATATCATAGGCACTGAGGTATACGTCCTAATTAAGGGAATTAATAATGTTAATGAAATCCATAAAATTAAAATTATAGAAACCCAATGCTCGGCTAGCTTTTCTCCTGTTTTCTTTATATTTGATTTGCCCTGTTCAAATAACCAATAAACAAAGCCAAAATAGAAAATTAAATTAAAAACAATAATGATTTCAGATTTTCCAAAAAAACTTGTGTAAATTAATGTTAGACCATCTTCTGCTAGTGGACGAATCCAAAAGCTCTTTATGTCAGAAAGACTTATTAGGGCATCAAATGCAGGGATATAAAGTATTAATAGTACAACAGCTGCAATTGTGCCTCCCTTTAATAATTGTTTTCTATTTACCCCTTCTTTTAAAATAAAATAAAGTATCAATGCAACAAATTGTGCAAATAATGTAAAAAAGCCTACAAAGTGACTATGAATCATAAAACACGCAGCAACCCCATACCAAACAGCATTTTTAGTTGAATGGGATTTTATAAAAAGTACCATCCGATAGTAAGAAAACAACATAAATAATGTAAAAAGCATATATGGTCTTGCCTCTTGCGAATAAAAAATCATATAATAGTTGACACACATGAATAATGCCGCTACCAATGCTGTTCTTTTATTAATCAACTCTTTTGTTAAAAGAAAACAACTATAGACTGTTATTACTCCCAATAAAGCAGAAAAACCTCTGGCTACAGCAATTGAATACCCAAATAATTTGAAAATAAAATATAAAATGTAAAAATAAAGTGGAGGTAATTGTTCTCCCATTTTAATTCGCTCATACAAATCAAAAATTGAAATATTTGGATTAGACTCATTTAAAGAATGTATTTCGTCAAGCCATGGGCTTTGAAAGTCTAAGTTATAAAAACGTAATATTGTTGCTAAAATTAAGATTAATATTAACTTATAATTGACAACAAAACTCTTAATTAACTTATATCTCATAATCATTTTTTTCATTTATAAACTTTTTATAAAGCTTATGATTTGGTGGGCTTATTATTTTTCTAGAACTTAATTGAAATAATAATATAATAAACGTTACAGAGAACAGTTGTACTACAATCGACAAGACAATTAGTATTAAGCTTGAGGCCCATCCTGGAATAGCATTATCAGTAAACAATTTATTAAAGAGGACACCTCCTATTAGTAAAGAACAAAAAAGCATTAATATAAACGAAAACTTTAAAACCCTAAAGCAAAGTATATCAAAATAAATGGATATTGAACTGAATCCATGAATAATAAGGTTCGTTGTGTTCATTTTTGATTTTCCTGCATAACGATTGCCTCTTTCTGTTGGAAGAACTGTTAGATTAATTTTAGATTCCGCAATACTACTTGCATAATGATTCCACAAATTAGGTAAAATTGCTACCTGACCTAATAAAGAAAATGGAATTGCACTAAAATTTCCGAAATTTATTTTTTTCCCTGTAAGTGACTTAAAAATGAGTTTATAAAAATAATACCCTGTTTTAAAACCTATTCCTTCGCTTCTTTTTACTCGTTTTGCAAAAACTATTTTGTCTTTTGCTTTACGAACCATTGGAATAATATCTAATGGCTTATCTTCCCCATCGCCGTCTAAAACAACAACATGACCGCTTGTTTCTGATTCATTAAACAAATTAATTCTTTCATTCAATATGTATTGAAGTCCAACTGCAATGGCACGCTGGTGTCCAATATTTAATTTTAAGTCAACAATTTTAACATCAATACCTTTTTCTAATATTTCCTTGTTTTTAGGTTCTGTTGAACCATCATTAATAACAATTGCACTAAAATGATAATCTTGGTATAATAATGCCTCTTTTTCTATGTCTGAGAGTAAAATTGATAAACTTTCCCAATCATTATAAACAGGAATTAGACAAATTATTTTGCTTAAATTCATAAGATTTTTATTTAGTAACCGATGTTACACAACGATTTTGTTAAAATTGATTTTAGATGTTGATAACTCATTTAGTTTTTTACTAGCTTCCTTTGTTGCTGCTAACCAAATTTCACTTTTCATCGCATAATGATTCTTTTGATTTCTAATTTTTAATCGTTCTAGTTTCAAAAAAGCGATCATTGAAGCTGTAAAATGTGCCTGCTGGGCCTGTATAGTCTTTGTTGGAGCCTTAGCAAAAGCAGCATTATTTTTAATAGAACGAAAAAACTCTTCTACTTTCTATCGTTAAGAATATATTTATATGCTTGCTGAATCGTGTATTTTTTATAAGAAAGTTGTGCTATTTTGGCTTTGTATTCTAAAATAACTGGCATTAAATTGTGATAATCCGAATGTTGTTGAAGGGGTAGATTAGTCAGCTCATTCCAAAACTCTTTAAAACAATATCCTATACATTTTCTTTTTCTTTGATTTTTCGAATTAAATATTAAATAAATGAGATACCCTTTTTTTGTATCTTTGTAGGTGTTTAAAAGTTTAATAGTTTCTTTCAAAATGCGGCCTATTTACGGACTATTTTTATACAATATTAACATATTTTAGGGTAAAAAGCAACTACCTACAACAACGTGTATAGTTCATTGCTACTGATTTTCCTATCGGAAATTCCTCGTACTTTTACTATCTTGGTTTCTTAATCTGAAAATCCTAGCGGATTTTCACGCAACGAAACCATACACAAACACGTTGCCATTCATTGAAACCACAAAATGGTAGATAGAAACTCAACTGAATTTAAAATTAATCTTATGAATAAAATAACTATAAGCGATTTAAATAATGATATTATTATGGGGATTTATGACGGATTAAGTCTAAATGACAATTTGCATCCTATATATTTTGATTGCAACAATCTTGATGTTGGAAGTTTATCCTGAGCGTAGTCGAAGGGAGCTCATGTGGGATCACATTAAATCCTTGTAAAACCTTGATAATCAATAGATTGTTTAAGGTTTTTTTGTTAAGCTAAAACATATGCTCAATCTTACTTCGAAACTCTTACTATTATTGGCCTGTTTTCAAAAGCCATTGGTCCATAGCTTTTTTCAAGTAAGCAACCATCTTGGGCTCCTTTTCCAATATGTTAATGGTTTCATCTGGATCGACTTTCAGATTGAATAATAAAGGTGTTTCGGAATTGTCAATGTATTTGTAATCACCATTGAAGACGGATCGAAAATCCTTAATCTCACTAAAACCAAATCCACTCCCTTTAAATCGTCCTTCACCATTCAACAATGGCAGCAAGCTATTCCCATTGGGTGTTTGGTTTAGGGTTTTTTCGTTAGCCCCCGCAATATCAATAACTGTTTTACCCAAATCAAGCAGTTCAACAGGAATTGTAACCCATTGTGCTTTATATTCGTTAGGATAGGAAATTATTAAGGAAGGATTAAGCACTTCCTTGAACAGGGTACCTTTTCCCAATAAGCAGTGATCTCCTGTCATAATGCCATGATCAGAGAAAAAAACGATCACCGTATTGTCGCTGTATTTAGAAGTATTTATGAAATCGATCAATCTTCCCACTTGACCATCCATATACGCAATAGAAGCAGAATATTGTTTCCTATAGATTGCTGTTATTCTGTTATTCATAGTGTTAAGACGAGGTCTTAATTTTTCTGGTATGTCGAAATTTTCATATCTGGGATTGATTATTTCGGGCATATCTTTGATGTTAAACATGTTTAGATACTCCTTTGGAATATTAAAAGGACCGTGAGGACCTGAGAAATTTACCCACATAAAAAAAGGAGCCTCTTCTGAATATTTTCTCATTTTCTCAATAGCAATTGTAGTGAAATGACCATCCATGTACTCTGTGTCGGGATCGAGCGAAGTGGGTGTATCATTACCTTCTTCTAAAAAAGTATCCATTAAATTATTCTGAAATAAAAAATCACCGTAAGTATCTATCCCTTCTTCCCAACCTTCTTCTTTATTAAATTTAATTGCCATTTCCATAACCATATACCTGCCTTTTGATTGGTAAACATCATCAAATCCCATTTCGATTTGCATACCTTTGTTCATATAATCAATAGGATTCTCAGCTTTGATGCCTTTGCGATTTGGTAAAACATGATTTTTACCGACCCAGAAAGTTCTATAGCCTTCTTTTTGCAAGGCTTTTGGAAAAGTCCAAATCCCCTTTGGTAAAGCCGTTATATCCCAATTATCATAAAGGTTTAAATTATGGGGATACAATCCGGTGATTAAAGAATTTCGAGAAGGAGTACACATGGTCCCTTGAACCACGGCGTTACTAAATACCACTCCGGATGCTGCGAGTTCATCTATGTTTGGTGTTCGAGCGAATTCAGCTCCAAAATATCCCAAATATTTGGCCGTCAAATCGTCTACTTCAATGAAGAGGATATTGGGGCGTTGACGTTTAGGCTTTGATATAGTACAATTGAAACAGACAATTAAAACGACTAATAATAAAATTAACTTTTTCATTGACTGTAAATTAGATCTTTTCTGAATTCGTATTGTAAGTTAACGGTCCCATAAAAATATATAATTTAATTAGACTTTTATTTCTTTATTCTAATCTTTGTGAAATAAATTCATTTTTTATGAAAAACATTTCAAATATTTCGTAAAAAGATATTAGAATCCTACCACTTTTAGTAAAAGTAATAACAGCAAAGTCCAATGAAGGAATCATAAAAACTTAATCATTCTTCTTTTTGTGTGCTTTAGGAAGAACAAACTCAAAAATAAAACAATATTTTCTATTGATACTCACGACTTATACTATTTCATAGTAAGATATTAATATAATAACTCGCTATTAGTCAATAATACTATATATTTGCCAACTTAAAAGTGGTTCATATGGGACCATTTTTTATGAATTTCATTGTGTTTATTAGCAATTTTAATCAAAATTTATAGTTGATAAGTTATTGATAATTTTATTTAATAGACACTGGTTAAAAAATTATTGTTACATTGCCCCTTTATTATGCGACCCCAAATCGTTAAAATATTAACCTTAGTGCTTTGTTTCCTACTTAGCGCCAGAGTGCTTGCACTGCAAAGTAGCGGTAGTAAAGGTCCGCCCCCCCCACCCCCATCACCACCTCCAGAATTACCTTTGGACGCTGGAATATTTATTTTAATAACTTTGGGAATTATCTATGGTTGCTATGTTACAATTAGTAAAATTCGCACTAAAAGGACCTCTTCATAAGCTTTTTTAAGTATTTTCCTACAATATCGAATTCTAAATTTACTTTAATGTTAATTTTTAACTCTTTAAAATTCGTATTATCATAGGTATAGGGTATAATTGCAACACTAAATTCATTTTCTTTTGAATTAACCACTGTTAAACTTACTCCATTTATGGTAATAGACCCCTTTTCAATGGTAATATTACCATATTCGTCATTGTATTGAAATGTGAAATAATGACTCCCGTCCACATAAACAATTTCCTTACAAACCCCCGTTTGATCTATATGCCCCTGTACTAAATGACCGTCTAAATAATCTCCCAGTTTCATTGCCCTCTCTAAATTAACGAGATTGCCATTAACTAAGTCCCGTATATTGGTTTTATCTATAGTTTCTTTTATGGCTGTAACCACATAACTTTCTTCTTTAATTTTCACAACTGTTAAACAAACACCATTAAGAGCTATACTTTGGTCTACTTTCAGTTCAGGCGTCAGGGAGCTAATAATTTCAATATGCAAATTATCCCCCTCCTTTTTAAGAGAACGAACCTCTCCTATTGTTTCAATAATTCCTGTAAACATGAATACGTTTAGTTACATTTGCAATACAAAAGTAATAATATTATAAAGGCTTATATATATAATGATTAAGCAAAATAAAATTGTTGTTGGAATATCGATTGGTGACCTAAACGGGATAGGACCCGAAATTGTATTGAAAACATTCCAAGACCAAAGAATGTTAGAGTTTTGTACACCTGTAATCTTTGCATCTCACAAGCTTATGACATATTTTAAAAGAGAATATGACCTTAGATGTAATCTAAACGGGATAGATACTTTGGACGCCTTGGTACATAAAAAAATAAATATTTTAAATGTTTGGAAAGAACAGGTTGATATTAATTTTGGCAAAGAAAATTCTAACATAGGCTCCTATGCTATAAAATCATTAAAATCAGCAGTTTCTGAACTTAAAAAAAAAACAATCGATGTTTTAGTGACAGCACCCATTAACAAATCGAATGTACAGTCTGAAAATTATAACTTTCCTGGTCATACCGATTATCTAAATCAGGAACTGGAGGGTGATAGCCTAATGTTAATGATTTCCAATAGCCTGCGAGTAGGCCTACTTACCGATCACGTAGCGGTAAAAGATGTAGTAAAAAACATTACAGACAAGCTTATTGAAAAAAAAATAAATACAATTCATAAATCATTAATCCAAGATTTCGGAATTATAAAACCAAAAATAGCTGTCCTTGGAATAAATCCACATACTGGTGACTATGGTGTTATAGGCACTGAAGACGATACTGTTTTACGTCCTGCTTTAGATAATATTCGTAAAAATGGCAAACTTGTATTCGGTCCATATGCTGCGGATAGTTTTTTTGGTTCAGAAAATTATAAAAATTTTGATGCTATTATTGCCTCTTATCATGACCAGGGATTAATTCCTTTTAAAACATTAACATTTGGCTCAGGTGTAAATTATACTGCCGGATTAAATAGAATACGCACCTCCCCCGATCATGGTACAGCCTATGATATTGCCGGGAAAAACATAGCAAATCACGAATCTTTTAAAGAAGCCGTATTTAGTGCCATAAACATTTATAAGAAACGAAAGGAATATCTTGCAATGTCAAGCAACCCATTACATAGTAAAATGTATTAATACAATAAAAAAGAATTGCTAAAACTAATTTGCTATTGAAATTATTTTTTATCTTTGCCCCCGCTTTAATTGTAAGGATAATACGTTAAATACGAGAGAGATTATGGAGGAATTGAGAGAATTTACCATCCCTTTTGTGGGATTGAAATTAGGAGAACACCGGTTTGACTTTGAAATAAACAAAGCGTTCTTTGAGCATTTTAATTATAAAGAATTTAATGATGTTACCATTAAACTCGTTGTGACACTATTTAAGAAACCCACTTTAATGGAGTTTGACTTTACTTTTAATGGTTCTGTAAATGTGTACTGTGATGTTACCAATGAACCTTATATTCAGAATCTGTCTGGGGATTATCATTTTATAGTTAAAATTGGAGAAGAATTTAATGATGAAAATGAGGATTTATTAATTCTTCCTCATGGACAATTCGAAGTAAACATTCAGCAATATATTTATGAATCTATTGTTTTGTCGATGCCAACACGAAAGATACATCCAGGAATTGAAGATGGGACATTAGAGTCGGATATAATTAAAAAACTTGAAGAATTAAGTCCTAAGGGGAGTGATGAAAACATCAAACCTAAAGGCGATATAACAGACCCTAGATGGGACATATTAAAAAAACTATTAACGGATAAATAATATATGTAATGGCACATCCAAAAAGAAAAATTTCCAAATCAAGAAGAGACAAAAGAAGAACACATTACAAGGCGACCACCCCGCAAATTGCTACAGACCCTACTACAGGTGAAGCGCATTTATATCATAGGGCACATTGGCACGAAGGTAAATTATATTACCGGGGTCAGGTTGTAATTGATGCAACAGAAGAAGTAAAGGAATAAGAAATATTTATTTAGTGATAAAACTCTCACTGGACAGTGAGAGTTTTTATTTTTTTATTTTTCTAAAAATTAAAAAACAACTTACTTTTTACGTGTTTTTGATGATTTTTCAGTATTTTTCGCTCATTTTAAAGAGTTTTTGTTCTTTTTTGGGTAATTAATTAAATTATGAGCACAATCAAAGCGGCCATTACAGCTATAGGAGGTTACGTGCCGGACTACATTCTCACCAACCAAATTCTGGAAACAATGGTTGATACTAATGATGAATGGATTACTACAAGAACTGGTATTAAGGAGCGTAGAATACTAAAAGATAAAAATAAAGGAACTTCTTTTCTGGCCATTCAGGCCGCCAAAGATCTATTTAAAAAAAACAACACAGATCCAAAGGATATCGATATGGTAATTATGGCGACTGCAACGCCAGATATGCCAATTGCTGTTACAGGCGCATACGTTGCTACACAAATAGGTGCTATTAACGCTTTTTCTTATGATCTTATAGCTGCCTGTTCCAGTTTTTTATTTGGGATGTCTGTTGCCGCTAAATATATAGAATCCGGGCACCACAAAAAAGTACTTTTAATTGGTGCAGATAAAATGTCATCAATTATTAATTATGAGGATCGAGCTACCTGTATAATATTTGGCGATGGAGCTGCAGCGGTACTATTTGAGCAAAATACAGAAGGTCTGGGTATTCAGGATGAATACTTACGAACTGACGGTGCTGGAAGACCTCATCTTAAAATCGATGCAGGAGGTTCCTTATTACCAGCCTCTGTCGAAACGGTTGCTAAAAAACAACATTTTGTATTTCAGGACGGAAAAACGGTATTTAAATTTGCAGTTTCAAAGATGGCAGATGTTTGCGAGAAAATATTAAAACAAAATAATCTAAAAGGAAGCGATTTAGACTGGTTTGTGCCACATCAGGCAAACAAAAGAATTATAGATGCATCAGCTAAAAGATTAGGTCTTCCAGATTCAAAAGTGATGATAAACATTCATAAATATGGCAATACCACATCCGCCACCCTGCCTTTGTGTCTGTGGGATTACGAAAAACAACTTAAAAAAGGAGATAACTTGGTGTTTGCTTCATTTGGAGGAGGATTTACGTGGGGGGCTATTTACTTAAAATGGGCATATGATTCAAACTAACTGAACAATACAAAAGATTTAAAAATGAAATTATGACTTTAAAAGAAATTCAAAACTTAATCAAGTTTGTAGCAAAATCTGGCGCCACTGAAGTAAAACTTGAAATGGAGGATATAAAAATCACTATTAGAACTGGTGGTAATCACGGTAAAGCCGAAACAACATATATTCAACAATTGCCTGCCATATCACCCCCACCAGAACAGGTTATGGATCAACCAAAGGTAGAAGAAACAACTCCAGGTGTTAAAGAAGTAGTGCCAACTGAAGATGAAACAAATTATATTACGGTAAAATCACCTATCATAGGCACTTTTTATCGAAAGTCGTCACCAGATCAACCTTCATTTGTTGAGGTAGGAGACACCATAAAAGAAGGTGATGTGCTATGTGTAATTGAAGCGATGAAACTTTTCAATGAAATTGAAAGTGAAGTTTCCGGGAAAATTATAAAAGTATTAATTGATGACGCATCACCTGTAGAATTTGATCAACCTCTATTCTTAATAGATCCATCATAATATTAAAATAATCCCTGCCAATTCAGAATCCTTGATATAAGATCAATCCCCAATTCCAAATTTTATGGGATTTGATTTTTGAATATTGAAATTTGAAGAAATTATGTTTAAAAAAATATTAATTGCCAACAGAGGAGAAATAGCATTGCGTATCATTCGTACCTGCAAAGAAATGAGCGTTAAATCTGTGGCAGTTTATTCAACAGCAGATGAGGAAAGCCTTCACGTTCGCTTTGCTGACGAAGCCGTTTGTATAGGCCCGCCTCCCAGTAATGAAAGTTATTTAAAGATTTCAAATATTATAGCTGCTGCAGAAATTACCAATGTTGATGCTATTCATCCCGGTTATGGTTTTTTAGCAGAAAATGCTAAGTTTTCAAAAATTTGCGATGAACATGGGATAAAATTTATAGGAGCCTCTGCAGATATGATTAATAAAATGGGAGATAAAGCCAACGCAAAAAAAACAATGAGAGCAGCCGGTGTGCCTACTATTCCGGGAAGTGAAGGAATTTTGGAAACCTTTAAAGAAACAAAGAAATTAGCCAAAAAATTTGGATATCCGGTTATGGTAAAAGCTACCGCTGGGGGTGGAGGAAAAGGAATGCGTGCAGTTTGGAAAGAAGATGAATTAAAAAATGCCTGGGATAGCGCCAAAAAAGAAGCCTTGGCTTCTTTTGGTAATGATGCTATGTATCTGGAAAAACTCATCGAGGAGCCCCATCATATTGAGATACAAATTATTGGTGACCGTAAAGGTAATGCCTGCCACCTTAGCGAAAGAGATTGTTCCATCCAAAGGCGTCATCAAAAACTAACAGAAGAAACACCCAGCCCTTTTATGACTAAAAAATTGCGCAACGAAATGGGCCTCGCAGCTATAAAAGCAGCAGAGTGTATTAAATACGAAGGCGCAGGAACCGTTGAGTTTTTAGTTGATAAAAACCGTAAATTCTATTTTATGGAGATGAATACACGTATACAAGTAGAGCATCCTATAACTGAGCAGGTGGTAATTGATTTCGACTTAATTCGTGAACAAATTAAAATTGCTGCAGGAGAACTCATAGTTGGGATAAACTATACCCCAAAACTTCATTCTATCGAATGCCGTATTAATGCCGAAGATCCCTATAATGATTTTAGGCCTTGTCCTGGAAAAATTACCGAATTCCATTCCCCGGGAGGTCATGGAGTACGTATAGACACCCACGTATACGCTGGCTATACCATTCCACCCTATTATGACTCAATGATTGCAAAACTAATCACTACGGCACAAACTCGTGAAGAAGCTATAAGCAAAATGAAACGTGCTCTTGAGGAGTTTATAGTCGAAGGTGTAAAGACCACAATACCGTTTCATCTTCAATTAATGGATCATCCCGATTATTTAGCCGGGAAATATACAACTGCTTTTATGGATAATTTTGAAATGCAGGAACCCGATGAAGAGTAATTTAATAAACCCGGGATAAATTACATTTCAGAATATTATTATTTTGGGCGTTTCTGCCCTAGGCAGACCGGGCTTTTCGCACTACATGGTAGTTTACTGCAATCCCTAACGCGGGGAATCACAATAAAAACGGGAATTTAGCTTTTTATATAAACCCATGGATTACTTTCATTTACTATGAAGCGAATTTTTAAATTCCTTTTAAAAACAATTCTTTGTTTTGCTTTACTTAGTGTAGTGTGGGTGCTCGTGTACAAATTTGTGCAGGTACCATATACGCCACTCATGGCAATTCGTTATTTTGAAGCAGAAAATTCCTATGAAACAAAACACCAATGGAAATCAATCGATGAGATTTCAGAAGAGATTCAATTGGCGGTAATTTGCTCCGAAGACCAAAACTTCATATATCACAATGGTTTTGATGTAAAAGCTATTAAAAAAGCCTACAAAGACAATCAAACAGGAAGACAAATACGAGGAGGCAGTACCATTTCACAGCAGACTGCAAAGAATGTGTTTTTATGGCCACAGCGAAGTTGGTTTCGCAAGGGTTTAGAAACCTGGTTTACATTTCTAATCGAATCCTTTTGGAGCAAAGAACGAATTTTAGAAGTTTATCTAAATAGCATAGAAATGGGCAATGGTATTTTTGGTATCGAAGAAGCCGCTAGATATTGGTTTAACAGATCTGCTAAAAACCTAAATAGAGAAGAAGCAGTTTCCATTGCTGCTATATTACCTAATCCAAGAAAATATAAAGCAATATCAGTTTCTGTTTATATTAATATCCGTAAAACATGGATTAAAGAACAAATGAGAAACTACGGAACTTTTACTCTAAACGTAAAAACCAAATGACACCTTCAGAAGTTGATAGCCTAGAAAGTTTGATTTATACCGGTAGTAGGGCCACTCCTCTTAGGGAAATTAAAGGTGATGGATATAACTTTAATGAAAATGATTTTGAGGTTTTACAAGTCGAACGGTATAATGTCGTTACGATTTCATTCTAATAATGACTTTTCCTTTTGCATGACCTTCTTTTAAGTAAAGTAGTGCGTCTATTGATTTTTCAAGGCTGAATACCCTATCAATTATGGGCTTTATATCCTCTTTTTCTATAAGTGAAGTAATTTCATCTAAATGAAATGCATTTGGTTCTACAATAATAAAGCGATAAAGTGCCGATTTACGCTTTTTTAGTTTGTCTATTTTCATTCTTTTTATGGATAGTAAAAAACGAATAAAAGAATTCAAACCCAGTTCTTTGGCTGTTTCATTATCTATATCACCAATTAATGTTATTACTTTACCTCCATTTTTTATTACCCTAAAAGCATCTTTTGTGTAGTTTGATCCCAGCGTATCCAAAACAATATCTACATCTTTTACTATATTTAAATAATTCTCCTTTTTGTAATCAATCACAAGATCTGCACCCAACTCTTTAACCCAATGAATATTTTTTGTACTTGTTGTGGTGTAAACAAAAGCACCTTTAGACTTTGCATATTGAATGGCAAAAGAGCCAATTCCTCCAGAACCTGCATGAATTAAAACTTTGTCCCCTTTTTTAATGGTTGCAAGCGCAAAACCTTGTATCGTAGTGAGACCAACCAATGGAATACCCGAAGCTTTTTCGAAGCTTATATTGGCAGGTTTTTTAGCCACAACATTACTGTCAATTGCAATATATTCTGCAAATGTTCCGGGATTATCTGTAGGAACTCTTGAATAAATCTCATCTCCTATCTCAAAACCAGTAACATCTTCTCCTTTTTCAACTACTATTCCACTAACATCAAAACCTATGGGTGCTGGAAAGGACAATTTTTTTATCCGTTTCAATATCCCCTGGATAATTTTGTAATCAATCGGATTTACGCCAGCAGAATTTATTTCAATTAAAACTTCATTAACACCAACATTTGGCTTACTGTGGTCCTGTAGTAGAATATTATCTTCTATTTTTCCGTAACCGGTAATAAATAATTGTTTCATTTATTATTTTTTAAGGTTATTTCCTACCTTTTCAGGAAGCACCCTATAACCCATATTATAAAGTGTAAACCCAAATATATCTGCATATTGATCAATCGTTTTATTTAACGGAGTTCCTGCTCCGTGACCAGCATCGGTTTCAATTCGTATTAACACAGGATTATTCCCTGTTTGTTTATTTTGAAGCTCGGCAGCATATTTAAAACTGTGAGCCGGAACAACTCTGTCATCATGGTCACCCGTAGTAATTAATGTAGCCGGATATTCTACCCCATCTTTTACATTATGCAATGGCGAATATCCTATTAAATATTCAAACATTTCCTTACTGTCGTTAGCAGTACCATAATCGTAGGCCCATCCTGCTCCTGCTGTAAAAGTATGATAGCGTAGCATATCGAGTACACCAACTGCAGTAAGAGCGACTTTCATTAAATCTGGACGCTGGGTCATGGTAGCACCTACAAGTAATCCACCGTTGGATCTTCCCCTAATGGCCAGATAATCACTTGATGTGTAGTTGTTGTCAATAAGGTATTCGGCTGCAGCTATAAAATCGTCAAAAACGTTTTGTTTTTTCATCTTCGTACCCGCGTCGTGCCATGCTTTTCCGTATTCACCTCCCCCACGAAGATTAGGCACAGCATAAATACCTCCTTGTTCCATCCAAACCGCATTGGTAATGCTAAATGAAGGAGTAATACTGATATTAAAACCACCATATCCGTAAAGAATCGTAGGATTTTTTCCGTTGAGTTCAATCCCTTTTTTGTGAGTGATGATCATAGGTATTTTTGTACCATCTTTTGATTCATAAAACACTTGCTTGTTATCGTAATTATCGGGATTAAAATCGATTTCGGATTTCCGGTATAAATCTGACGTTCCTTCAGAAATATTGTATTTATAGATACTTCCGGGAGTTATATAGTTGGTGAAAGAAAAATACAATTCTTTTTCCTCTATTTTAGATCTGAAACCACGAATTGTACCTATTCCGGGGAGTTTTATAACCCGTACAATGTTACCCTCATAATCATATTGTAATACCTTAGAAATAGCATCCACCATGTATTTTGCAAAGAAATTACCCCCTCCTTTAGATGGACTAAGGACATTTTCGGTTTCAGCAATAAAATCTATCCAATTTTCCGAAGTTGGACTTGAAACATCTACCGTTATAATTTTTTTGTTTGGAGCATTTAAGTTGGTAACTAAGAACAACTTTGTACCGATATTTTCTATCATATAGGTATCGCTATCTGTATGATCTAAAATTACTTTTATTGGACTATTGGGTATGGACAGATCTTTAATGAATAATTTATTTCCAGATGTGGAAGCACTTGCAGATATGGTTAGATACCTATTATCCTCAGAAACACGACCCCCTACATAACGGTGTTTTTCAGAAGGAATACCACCAAATACAAGTTCATCTTCTTTTTGTGTAGTTCCAATTTTATGATAGAACAGCTTGTGTTGATCTGTTTTAGCAGAAAGCTCACTTCCCTTAGGCTTGTCATAACTAGAGTAATAAAAACCATCATTAGACTTCCATGATAGCCCACTAAATTTTATATCTCTCAAGGTGTCTTCAATTATTTCTTTAGTTTCAGTATTCATTACCAAGACCTTTCTCCAATCACTACCACCTTCTGAAATGCTATAGGCTGCATTTTTACCATCTTCAGAAAAACTCAGACCTCCTAGAGAAATGGTGCCATCTTCCTTAAAAGTATTTGGATCTAGAAAGACTTCTGCAGTACTTGGATCTTTACCGGTTTTGTAACGATATACAACAAATTGATTTTGAAGCCCATCATTTTTATAAAAGTAAGTGTAGTCACCTTCTTTAAACGGAGACCCTACTTTTTCGTAATTCCAAAGGGCGGTTAATCGTTCTTTTAATTCTTCTCTAAAAGGTATTTTATCCAGATACCCAAAGGTGACCTCATTTTGATTTTTTATCCAGATTTTAGTTTCCTCACTTCTGTCATCTTCCAACCATCGGTAGGGATCTTTTACATCTGTGCCAAAATAGTTTGTTACAGTATCTACTTTTTTAGTTGGGTGGTATTTAACATCTATTGTTTCAAATTTTACACCTTCTTTACATCCCATTAAGATGAGCACAAAGAAAATAAGGATTATTAAATTTTTCATGACGAGATTAGATTATTTTTTATAAAAATAGTAAAAAGTAAAGAGGTAACAGGTATAGACTAAATTCATATGAGGTTATTATTTACCAGGTATTCTGCAATTTGAACAGCATTTGTCGCAGCACCTTTTCTTAGATTGTCACTTACAATCCACATATTAATCGTATTGAGTTGTGATTCATCTATTCGAATACGTCCTACAAAAACATCGTCTTTATGATGTGCATAAATTGGCATGGGATAGGTATTTGTGTCGGGATTGTCTTGTACAGTTACACCCTGAGTATCATATAGTAATTTACGGATATCGTTTAGGTCAAAATCCTTTTCGAATTCCACATTAACAGCCTCACTATGACCACAAGCAGTAGGGATACGTACTGCAGTAGCTGTAATAGAAAATGTGTGATCATCTAATATTTTTTGAGGTTCTCTGGCAAGTTTCATTTCTTCTTTTGTGTAGCCGTTGTCCTCAAAAGCATCGCAATGTGGTAGCGCATTTTTATGAATAGGATATGGATATGCCATCTCATCCTTAATTCCTTTTATCTCATTTTCCAGCTGGTTCACAGCCTTTGTGCCTGTACCCGAAACCGATTGATATGTTGAAACCACAATACGTCTCATTTTATATTTTTTATGAAGAGGCGCTAAGACCATTACTAATTGAATGGTTGAGCAATTAGGATTGGAAATTAATTTATCTTTTGAAGTAAGCTTTTGAGCATTAATTTCCGGCACGATCAATTTTGTATTGGTGTCCATTCTCCAAGCCGAAGAATTGTCAATTACCGTAGTACCCGCTTCAACAAATTTAGGAGCCCATTCAAGAGATATTTTGCTACCGGCAGAAAAAATAGAGAGATCGGGTTTTAAAGCTAAGGCATCTTCTATGCCCATTATAACAATAGTTTTTCCTTTAAAAGTTATTTTCTTACCAATGGATTTTTTTGAGGCTACAGCAAGTAATTGTGTAATTGGGAAATTCCGTTCTTTAAGGACTTTGAGTAACACACCTCCTACCATACCGGTTGCACCAATGACAGCTATTTTCATGCGATTAAATTTTTTTATTCAAAAGTACAGCTTAGCAAATTAAATTTTCAAAATAAAATGCGAAAAAAACCATCAGGTAAAAGCTTATGGATTTAAGAATTGATAAGAATCTCCTATTTTCGACAAATGACTCGATTTATCCGCTGTGAAATTGAGGTAATAAGCTCGTAAGATATAGATCCAATTTGTTCTGTAAGATCTTCGGCTGTGTGAAGTTCTCCAAAAATAATCACCTCGTCTCCTTCGTTACAATTAATATCGGTTACATTAACCATAAGCATATCCATGCAAACATTTCCAATAATGAGTGCTTTTTGACTATTGATCGTAACCCAGCCTTTTCCATTCCCATAAGCACGACTTATTCCATCGGCATGACCAACAGGAATCGTTGCAGTTTTTTGTCTGGAAGATTCTAGTTCACTTTTATAAGCACGATTATATCCTACGGTTTCACCTTTTTCAATAATATGTATTTGAGAAATAATAGATTTTAGGGTAGCGACGGGTTTAAAATTTTTATTTTCTTTTTCTGAATTTCCAAAACCATACAAACCTATTCCACTTCTCACCATATCTAGGTGAGCTTCGGGATAATTTAAAATCCCGGAAGTATTACATATATGTAACATGGGCTTATAACCAATTGATTTGATTAGGTTTTCTGAAATGTCTTTAAAGGTCTTTATTTGATTTAAAGTAAATTCTTTTTCAGATAGATCCTCACTTGCTGCCAGATGTGAAAAAACAGATATTACCTTTAACGCTTTAGTTTCTTTCAGTTTTTTAACAACCCGATCTACATCATTTTTCCAAAAGCCTAATCTGTTTAAACCGGTATTAAACTTAATATGTACAGGATAGTCAATTTGATTTTTTTTGGATGCAATCTTAATAAAATGGTTTAATACTTTTGTGCTGTATAAACAGGGCTCTAAACAACGATCTATAAGAATGTCAAAATTTATTGGCAGAGGGTGTAATACTACTATGGGTGCTTTTATTCCTGCATCACGTAATGCAACACCTTCTTTTACATAAGCAACGGCAATATAATCTATACCCAGATTTACTAATTCTTTAGCGAGCTCGATAGCATCACTTCCATAACCAAAGGCCTTTACTACCGCCATTACTTTAGTTTCCTTTTTTAGTCTAGATTTAATATAATGGTAATTATGTCCTAAAGCACTAAGGTCAATTTCCAATATAGTTTCGGTGGCTTTTAGCATTGCTAAGCGTCCTTTTTTGTAGATAATTCCTCTGGATCTTTAACATTCATTTTACTAACTTTTTCTCGAAGTATTGCTTTGTAATAGGCTGCTCTACTTAAGGGTTCATATTCTTCGTTTTCACCAAGCAAAACAAGATCATCACTTTTTGATTTTCGGTAACTATAGTTAGCAAGATTTCCGGTTCGAGTACATACCGCATGAACTTTAGTAACGTATTCGGCGGTTGCCATTAATGCCGGCATCGGTCCAAAAGGGTTGCCTTTAAAATCCATATCTAATCCAGCGACAATTACCCGAATGCCTATATTTGCTAAATCGTTACAGACTTTTACAATTTCATCATCAAAAAATTGAGCTTCGTCTATTCCAACTACATCACATTTATCAGCCAGAATAGGAATATTAGCAGCGGAAGGAACAGGAGTCGAATGTATTTCATTGCTATCGTGAGATATTACTCTCTTATCATCAAAGCGGGTATCGATAATGGGTTTAAAGATTTCAACTTTTTGACGAGCAAATTTTGCGCGTTTTAGTCTTCTGATTAATTCTTCAGTTTTCCCTGAAAACATTGAACCACAGATAACTTCAATCCATCCGAACTGCTCTTTTTGATTTACTGTATTTTCGAGAAACATAGTATTAAATTAAACTAAAACAGAAAAGTTTTCCGTTTACATAAAGGTTGCGTAAATTTATAAAAACAAAATAGAAAAATTGTACTATTTAAAAAGTTATGAAAAATAAAATCTATATACAATTAAAAAAATTAGCAAACCAAATTCTTGCTAATGAAAAAAAATTAGATACAAAGTCATTAAAACACTTGGTATCCCAATTATATGAACATTTAACGATACTTGAATATTTAGAATCCCACATTGAAGGAGAACCAAATACAACAGATGTTTCTGCGTTAGATTCCAAAAGTTACAGGGAAGAAAATTGGTTTCAAGACCCAAAACCTGTACCACAACCTCAAGACAGCGAAGATTTGGCAGAACCTCTGATAGAAAAAATAAAAGATATTGTTGCGCAAATGCCACCTGAGTCTAAAAAAGCAGATGAATTGTTAGAGAAAGTTCTTCCGAAGAAGGGAAATATGAAAAACGAATTGGAAGAATTTGCCGAACATTACAAAGAAATGCCCGTCTTTGAGAGAAAAAAAACAAAAGCGGAAAACCAGAAACCTACCTTTCCTGAAAAGAATAAAATAGATCCCGAAAAGCCAAAATCTCTTAATGATAGACTAAATCAGGGATTAAATATTGGCCTAAACAACCGACTGGCATTTATAAAACATTTGTTTAATGAAGAAGAAGAGGATTACAAGCGAGTTTTATCTCAAATAAATACTATGAGTACTTTTGATGAAGTTGAAATATTTATAAAAGGTAAAGTAAAACCCGATTATAACAATTGGCTTAACAAAGAAGAATATGCAGATCGATTTATGGCTATTATCCGAAAAAGTTTTAACTAAAAACCCACCTTTATGAAGATTCAAAAGATTGTTTATTGGGTTGCTACTGTCCTTTTTTGCGGATTGATTCTTTTTTCGGCTTCCATGTATCTTACCAAAACAAATATGGTTAAAGATATTTTTGAAAGTTTAGATCATCCAACATACATTGTAATTCCTCTGGCAGTTTTAAAAATATTAGGTGTTATTATGTTGTTGTGGAGAAAATCGCCGTGGTTAACGGAATGGGCTTATGCAGGATTTTTCTTTAATATCGTTCTGGCCTCATCTGCCCATTATCATGCCGGAGAAAACACGACCCTTACTTTAGTAGCAATTATTTTGTTACTAATATCTTATTTCTTTGGAAAAGTAGTAAGAGCATAAGATGGGGAAATTATACCTAGTTCCTACACCTATTGGTAATCTAAAAGACATCACTTTTAGAGCAATCGAAGTTTTAAATGAAGTGGATTTAATTCTTGCCGAAGACACACGAACAAGTGGAAAACTTTTAAAACATTATAAGATCACTACACCCATGCAATCTCACCATAAGTACAATGAACATAAAACGGTTGAAGGGTTGGCAGGACGCATACAAAGAGGGGAAACCATGGCATTAATAAGTGATGCCGGAACTCCATCCATAAGCGACCCGGGATATTTATTAACCCGCGCCTGTATAGAAGCCGGGATTGAGGTAGATTGCCTTCCTGGCGCTACGGCATTTGTTCCGGCCCTGGTAAATAGTGGACTTCCTAATGATAAATTTGTCTTCGAAGGTTATCTTCCCGTGAAAAAGGGGAGGCAAAAAAGATTAAAATTGCTTTCAGAAGAATCGCGAACTTTGATTTTTTATGAATCCCCTCATAGATTACTAAAAACACTTGGTCAATTTGTTGAATATTTTGGCGAAGACAGACCTGTTTCGGTCTCTAGAGAAATTAGTAAAATCCATGAAGAAACAATAAGGGGAACAGTATCGTATGTTTTAAATTACTATGAAACTAATCCTCCGAAAGGGGAGATTGTGATAATTGTAGCCGGGGAAAAGTAGATGAATGAGTTACTAGAGAAGATACGATCCTGCGAAATTTGTAAAGCACATTTACCATTAGGACCCAGACCAATTGTTGCTGCGCATATTGATTCTAAAATTGTGATTATTGGGCAAGCTCCGGGAACCAAAGTCCATGCCTCCGGGATTCCATGGGATGATCCAAGCGGCATCCAGCTTAGAAAATGGATGGATATTCCGAATGAAATTTTTTATGACGAAAGCAAAATTGCAATAGTCCCAATGGGGTTTTGCTATCCCGGTAAAGGAAAAAGCGGTGATCTCCCTCCAAGACCAGAATGTGCAGCTGAATGGCACGAAGCTTTGCTTGCCAGTATGCCGAAATTGGAGTTGGTTATTCTCGTTGGGATGTATGCGCAAAAACACTACTTAGGAAATCATTCCAAGTTTACATTAACAGAAACCGTTAGAAACTTTCAAAATTATCTACCACAGTATTTACCCTTGCCACATCCTTCACCTAGAAATCGATTTTGGTTGATTAAAAACCCTTGGTTTATAAATGAAGTAGTACCAGAGCTACAGGACAAAATTCATAATATCTTGTAACAAAGAAGGATTTCACTAAAATCTTTTTAACCGTGTTTTCCCTGTGTCCACCCATGTTTACTTAAATATTTTTCACCACTTTCAACGGCATCCTTTTCAATAGATGTTCCCATAGAATCATTCCACCGGTTGAGGTAACCAAATAATGAAATCACCCCAAGCATCTCTACAATTTCACCTTCATTCCAGTGTTGGTGTAATCGTTTTTGGATGTTTTCATCAACACCATTAGGCACTTGGGATGCAGCCAATGAAAAATCTAATGCAGCTCTTTCGGCTTCAGAGAAGGCTGGATGAGTACGGTATTCCCAAATATTATCCAGTTGTTCTTGTTCCGCCCCATAACGTTCTGCGGCTCGAATTGCATGTGCCTGGCAATATCTGCATCCGGTAGTATTGCTACTAACCCAAGCAATCATACGCTTTAATGCAGATGTTACGCGACCTTTATTTGCCATAACAGCTTTATTTAGATTAATAAACGCCTTACTAATGGCAGGTCTGTGTTGCATGGTAAGTACACTATTTGGACAAAACCCAAGAGTTTCATTAAAAAATTCAGCTAGCTGTTTTGTTTCCTGGCTATGGTCAGGAGAAAGAGGTTGTACTAACGGCATGGTAAATATATTGGCTTAATAGGTTTGTAAAATACATTATAATAAATTCTAAAAACAAAAATTTAATGAGTTTCTTAGTCATATTGATTTTTTGTAATTTAGTGTTTAGAAAAAACTATTATGACAAATACAGTTATTACAGTTTGGAAAGAAAATATGCTGTTTGAATCTGATAATCCCAGCGGTCATAGTGTCCTCATTGAGTCGGGGACCGAACACGGAGGTAATGAAATAGGATTAAGACCCAAGGCAATGATGTTATCATCACTGGCTGGTTGTACAGGATTGGATATCGTGTCATTATTAAAAAAAATGCGTGCAGAGGTAGATGACTTTAAACTGGTAGTGAATGGGGAGCTTACAGACGAGCATCCAAAATACTATCATAGTGTAACCGTGGAATATCATTTTTATGGAAGAGATCTTAAAGAAGATAAGATTAATAAAGCTGTTGACCTGTCAATAGAAAAGTATTGTGGTGTTATGGAGATGTTTCGTCAATTTGCTGAGTTAAAAACAGAAGTTCATTTCCATAAAAAATAGTTATATTTACAACTAAGATTTCTTTCTATAGAAACTTATGCGCTGGACCTTAAAACCAAAACCCACTCCCCATAAGGTCACACATCTCGCCAAAGATCTAGGAGTGGATAGTGTGATAGCTTCGTTATTGGTACAAAGAGGAATAGAATCTTATGAATCTGCCAAAAACTTTTTTCGACCCAATTTAAACGATTTATATGATCCTTTTTTAATGAAGGACATGGATAAAGCCGTTGCCAGAATTGAAAAAGCCATTATAGAGGAGGAAAACATATTAATTTATGGCGACTATGATGTGGATGGCACCACTAGTGTGGCATTACTTTCTTCGTATCTGCTTACTTATTATCCCAATGTAGCGACTTATATTCCCGACAGATATCATGAAGGGTATGGTATTTCATTTAAGGGGATTGACTTCGCCGAAGACAATGGATTTTCGTTGGTCATAGCATTAGATTGTGGAATTAAAGCTATTGATAAGGTTAAATATGCCTCGGAAAAAAAGATTGATTTTATTATTTGTGATCACCACCGTCCGGGAAAGGAAATTCCAAAAGCGGTCGCTGTTTTAGATCCAAAGCGGGAGGATTGCACCTATCCCTTTAAAGAATTATGTGGCTGTGGTGTTGGTTTTAAATTGGTACAGGGATTGTCAAAAAAAAGGGGGTTAAAAACAGAAGATTTATTACTGTATCTCGATTTAGTTGCTACCGCTATAGGGGCGGATATAGTCTCCATTACCGGGGAGAACAGAATATTAGCGTATCATGGTTTAAGGGTAATTAATAGTAATCCCAGGCCTGGATTTAAAGCCATTCTTCAACAGGTAAATAAGGAGGTACTCACCATTACAGACGTGGTTTTTATTATAGCGCCAAGGATAAATGCTGCCGGTAGAATGAAACACGGCGATCATGCTGTTACACTTTTAATCGAGACTGACGAAAATTTAGCCAATGAATATGCCGATGCTATAGAGGGATTTAACACCGACAGACGAGAAACAGATAAACGAATTACTCAAGAAGCTCTTAATCAAATTGAAGAGCAAAAAGAACAGAAAGGGTTTACTACTGTGGTTTATCATGAAAATTGGCACAAAGGCGTTATCGGTATTGTGGCTTCCCGGTTAATCGAAACCTATTATCGACCAACTATTGTGTTTACAGATAGTGGTGAAAAATTAGCAGCTTCGGCACGTTCTGTAAAAGGATTTGATATTTATAATGCTTTGGAAGGTTGCGCCGAATATATTGATGATTTTGGCGGCCATAAATACGCCGCAGGGTTAACATTGTTTAGAAAGGATTACAAAGCTTTTAAGACACAATTTGAAAAAATAGTTTCTGAAACCATTGATCCAAATCTACTAATTCCAGAGATAAGGATCGATGCACAGATTGACCTAAAAGACATCACTCCAAAATTCTATCGCCTTTTAAAACAATTTGCACCATTTGGACCAGGAAATATGGCCCCTGTATTTATGACCCAAGATTTGCAAGATACCGGCTATGGAAAATGTGTTGGCGAAGAAAAAGACCATTTACGCTTAACAACAACACAAAACGGACATAATAAAATAGCGGGAATAGGATTTAATCTTGGAAATAAACATGATTTAATTACAAATAAAAAACCATTTAAAGCTGCATACTCTATTGATGAGAATTATTGGAATAATACTGTGAGCCTGCAATTGAAGTTGAAAGACATTAAGGAATAATTTTTAATAGATCTAGAAATTTTTCAACTCAAAGGTTTCACCATCAAAAACACCATAGCTATAGTGAGTAATCCAATCTCCTAAATTGAAATAAATTGAATTTTTTCCAACTTTTATTTTCATAGGAAGATGTCTATGCCCAAATATAAAATAATCATAATGTTTGGTTTCTAATTTTCTCCGGGCATACTGGGCAAGCAATTCATTTTCTTCACCTAAAAACTTTTTATCTTCTTCTCCGGAGATTAACTTGTTTTTAACCGAAAGATATTGTGCCAAGCGCATTCCTAATTCGGGGTGAAACCATCTAAACAACCAATTAAAAACAGGATTGGTAAATACCTTTTTCATCCTTTTGTATCCTTTGTCGCCAGGACCCTTGCCATCTCCATGACCTAATAAAAACACCTTATCGTTAAAAACGAATTCTTTTGTATCTCTAAAGATTTGGATATTGAGTTCTTTTTCAAAATAATCCCTCATCCATAAATCGTGATTACCCACAAAAAAATAAATAGGAATTCCGGAATCTGTAATTTCAGCTAATTTACCCAGTACTCTTACAAACCCTTTAGGGACTACTTTCTTATATTCAAACCAAAAATCGAATAAATCCCCTAATAAAAAAATAACAGCAGCATCTTCCCTGATGGAATCCAACCACTTTACAAACTTTTTTTCACGAGGCAGACTTTTTTCATAGGAAGGTGCACCTAAATGATTGTCGCTTGAAAAATATATTTTTTTTCCTTGTGGGATTATCATGGCTCAAATATAATGAATGTTTTGCATCCCCCTAACCCCGCTGTGATAGACGCATCAAGACCCCATCAAAGAGAAACAATAAGAAATATAAAATGTACAAATTCACAAAATTATACCTTACCAGCCAATATGCAAGCAGGTTGAGAATGGTTAATTATCACTTGCAAGCCATTCTGCGTAACTGCTTTCGGTTTCTTGTAGTTTTAGAGAATGTAATTTAATAGAAGAGGGTAACTCTTTTTTAATTTTTTTAGCAAAATCTATTATCATCATTTCGCTGGTAGGCTGATAATCTACCAATAATACATTATGTCCCCGATCCTTTAACAATTTTGCCAATTCTATATGAGGTGTGTTTTTATTAAATACCGTAGCGTGATCAAACAGCTCAACAATTTCTTTTTTTACAATTTTTTTAAGATCACTAAAATCTATTACCATTCCGTATTTTACATGGTTTGAGTCATTATTTGGACTGCCAATAACAGTAACATGAAGCTTGTAACTATGACCGTGAACATTACGACATTTACCATCATATCCGTAAAGAGCATGACCCGTTTCGAATGTAAATTGTTTGGTAATACGAATTGTATTCATACTCGTTGATTATAACGTAAAGATATGTTATTTGGGGCAATGAGAAAGAATGAAACAATCACTTTTCTTTTTTTGCTAAAACATAATATTTGTTTTTAAATTTTAAAAGTAATGCAACGGCTCTAAAACCAATCCAAACCAGAATAGCAATCCAAACACCAGTTAATTTTAAGTCAAAGTAATTACAAATTAATAAGGTTGGAATAAACCCAAGAAGAGTTGCACCTATTAAAGTATTTCGCAAATATTTCATTTCACCCAATCCTTTAAAAATTGCATCAAAAGTAAATCCGATAGAGCTTATAGGTTGTGAGATTAGAACCATACCAAAAATTCCGTAAAAGGTTGATAACACTAATGAGTCTTTATTAAATAAAAGCCCTAATTGTTTATAAAATAGCAGGCCCATCCCAATTAGTAAAAAACTTACTATCAAATTATATAAATTAATCCTTTTGGTGAGTTTCCAAAGTTTTTTATACTTTTTTGCGCCAAGCAACCTACCTCCTAAAATATTTCCTGCCGCCCCATAACCATCTAAAAAGAAAGCAGAAAACAACCAAAGATTTATAGCTATTGTATGAGCTGCAATGTATTCTTTTCCTAATGATGTGGCCTCTCTTACTGCAATAAGTAATACCATGTTTAGCGCCAAAGCACGGATAAAGAGGTTAAAACTCATAGTCACCAAGCGTTTAATTTCTGGATGAACAGGTAATTTTATCTTTAGTGAAACATCTGTTTTCTTTAATAAGAAAATCAAAGCTAAAATAGCCATTAACGCTTGTGAGATTAGGCTTGCCCAAGCAGCTCCTTTTACGTGCATCGGTTCTATAAAACCTTCAATTCCATATACCAATAAAAAATCCAGACCAATATTTGTTAATGCTCCTAAAATAGCCACTACCATAGGCCAAAAAGTATTTTGTAATCCTCTAAAGATTCCAAAAACAGCGAAAGTGAAAAGTGTTAATGGAAATCCCCATACTCTTATATTGAAATAGTCAATACTATATTCAAGAATTCGTCCTTTGGCGTTTAAAAAAACAAATATTTCTTCGATTATAAAATACGTTGATAATAACAGAATAATACTAAGTATAACATTAAAATAGATAGCCTGGGAGGGAAAATTTTTAAGACTTTCAATTTTTCCGGCACCAAGATTTTGTGATATAATGGCAGAAATTGCGCTACGGGTCTGCGCTAATACCCAAATAAGTGCAGAAAGAAAAGTGCCTACAATTCCAACGGCAGCAAGAGATTCTGTGCTAAATTCAGAAATATTCCCAACCACAGCAGCATCAGTTAAGGATAAAACAGGCTCGGCAATACCTGCAATTATTGCAGGTATTGCAAGTTGTTGTATTCTTTTAAACGAGATGTTTATTGTACCAAGCAAGGAAATTATTTAAGAGTTCAATACTAGTTCATAACAATAAAAAGGGGACTTACTTTGATTTAGGAAATAAACGTTTCCCAATCTTTTATATCCGCGAAGTTCGTAAAACTTTTGATTTTTTTTATTCTTACTAAACGTATCTAATCTTATAGAACTATAGTTATTTTTTATAGCAAAATCCTCGGCAAAATCCATTAATCGTTGCGCATACCCCTCTCCTTGAAAGTTTGGATGAACTGCTAATCGATGGATGTACAAATTATTGTTATTAGGTGTAAGCCATTTTATAAGAATATATTCTTTATCTATTACTGAAGTTATAACGAGACAGCCAATAATTTCTTCATCGGAAAGAAGCACATATAAATTATTGAGTTTCAGGTCGTTTTCAAAAGCTTCCAAAGAAGGATAGCTTTCATCCCACTGAAAGATTTTCTGTGAAATCATATGCCTGGCACAGGCCTTTGTGACGGCCAGAATTTGTGGTATTTCTTCTTTTTTTGCTAACCGAATCATTTATTCGATGTATTTTTGCCCGAAGATAATAATTTTTAAAGATGAAAAACATTCTTGTTCCGGTGGGTTCTACATCTAATGGGATCAATAATTTACAATATGCTGTAAATTTTGCATCGATGAGCGGTGCTACGGTATATCTTATAAATATATACAAAGAATTTTCAAAGGTAGGGGGGTTAACAAAAGTTAACCAACTAATTTTCGAGGATAACGAAAAACAACTTAAAGAAGTAATGGACAGTGTTGATATAATGGGAGTTGAGGTTTTTGCCAAGCCTATAAAAGGAAACCCGTTTGATGGCATTGCCAGAGTATCTAAACAGCTTAACATTGATTTAATGATCCTTTCTCCTCAAAGTGTCGATATCAAAGATGAAATATATTTAGGAAATATTACAGGAAAATTAGTTAAACAAACCGAAATACCTTTACTAATAGTTCCAAAAAATTATTTGTTTAGAAAATTTGAAACCATATTATTTGCTTTTAAGTACGGGCATTTTGAAAAGGAAAACGTACTGGATCCTCTTAAAGAAATGCTTCATTTATTTAGTGCAAAATTAAATTTATTAAAAGTATTAACTCCAGATGTTTCCACAGAAGAAAATGATCTTGACAAGGAACTAAACCAAATTAAATCTAAACTAACAATTACCGAAAATGCCACTATATTTCAAGGTATTTTAGAACATTTTCAATCTAATCACCCCGATATGCTTTGTGTGTTACGAAGAAAAAGAGGCTTTTTTCAGAAATTGTTTGAAAAAAATGTGATCTTAAAGCGTGATTTTCATACCAGTAAACCTCTTTTAATATTAAGCGGTGAGCAATAAATATTTTGTTAAGAGGGGTTCGTAATGCAAAAGGAAAGAAAAACAGAATCACACTACTATCATCAAGTTTATTAGAGTTATTAAGAGATTATTACAGAATATATAAATCCAAGCAGTGGTTATTCTTCCTCCAACTTATTGTTTATGCTTTTTAATAGCGTATTAAATATTACGAGATGCTTTAAATATTCTTCATCGGTTAAAAAGGTTATCATTTCTTTATTCTGTTTTAACAATAACTCATCAAGCAAAACCAGATATTCCCTATTGCTATACCCCTTATCTTTATCTCTTAGATGTCTCATTTTAGGGATATAATAAATCACAATATCTACGTATGCTTTTTCTTTTTCCCCAGTAAGATTCATCTCATCGACTTCATCTTGAAACCACATATGTAAATTGTCTTTTTCCCCGGAAGTAAAAATTTCATCTACATCGTGCTTTTTTACAATGGTGTCATTTGTAGATTGTGCGTTTATATTGAAACATAGACAAAGACTAAAAAATAAAAGGAAGTATTTAATTAATTTCATAGTTTTTTATTTATACTCATTTAAACCGTTTTAAATGAAGTTAGCTTTTTGTTATCGAAAACTACTTTTTAGTAATATCAAATATACTTAAAGGAAAGGACTTGTTATAATTTTTTTATTAGGAAAACAACCATACTCCCTATAACAAATCACTATAAATAAAAACTTCTTTATAATTAAATGGGAAAAGATGTAGTTGCTTAATTCCTAATTATTGTTTTTTGCAAAAATTCCTGTGACTTATACAAACTTTTTATAATTCTTAAATTCGAATCACATTGTGTTTTTTTTCTGTTGTGGAGAAGATGGGAGTCGAACCCACGACCTCTTGACTGCCAGTCAAGCGCTCTAGCCAGCTGAGCTACATCCCCTGGTAAACCTGTTGTAAATGTGAAATAATTGATTGCGAAAGTAACAAAAACATTAAATAAAATGCGAAGTAGAAATGAAAAAGTTATTTTAGGCACCAAATCCCTTTGAAGGTTCCTTTTTTAATGCTGTCATTTAACATTATAAGCCGGTTTAATGGTTGTATCGAAATTTATTATTGAATTAATTGAAATTTAATCAGTTACATTAATATATTTACATAATTATAATTGAATACTCAAAAAAATAATCTTATGAAAATCATAAAGAAAGCCTTAGAGTTTGAGCAAAGAAAACTTTCTTTCAAAACAACAAGTGATAGAATTGTTGCATCCAGAGAAGCTAAGAAACTTATACTTGATTTAAATAATATCTATAAAGTTAAAAAAGATCCGGAAATAATGGAATTGATGAAACGCCTTACTGTGATAAAACGCAAAATTGAGGTTAGGTTAAAAGGGCGTTCATTAGCCTAATCTTATCTTTGGTTTAAGGGTTCTGCGCTTTTAAAAATTCAATTGATTTCTCTACCACCTTCTGCAGGTCTTCCGGCAGCTTATTTTGCTTCCAGGGATGGCTCGAGCCAAAAACATGATCTGAATTTTCAATAATTTTTAGTATACTGTTTGGGTTCCATCGGTGAATATTTTTTGCTTCTTCAACAGCTACTGCTGGGTCTATACTTCCATGAATTATGAGTTGTGGAATGCTTAAATTCTCAACTACTCTTTGAATTGTATACCGCTCTTCATTTGCTTTAAAATCTTCAAAAAATTGAAAATCAAGAGGCATCTGTTGTTTGGTCCTTGTATTTTCTACATACGAGATCCGGATTTCTTTCCATTTTCTGAATTCCGATGTATTTACTTGAAACCGAGCTTTAAAATCACTTACACCTGCCCAGGTTATCACGTTTTTTATAATTGGATTTTCTTCTGCTTTTATTAATACAATTCCACCTCCACGGCTATGGCCAATAAGAGAAATATTACTGCGATCTACTTCTTGTTCAAATTGTTTTGATGTTATACTCTTTATTATACGATCTAAATCTTCTAATTCCTTACTGAAATTGTTTTGAGAGAATGCGTCCAGATCAGGGAAGTCAATAGGTTGTTCTACGGTACCACCATTATGCGAAAAATTAAATTTTATAAAGAAAAATCCTTCATTAGAAAAAGCTTCGGCTACCAAATGCCAGGCACCCCAATCTTTGAAACCTTTGTAACCATGGCAAAAAACGACAACAGGTTTTGGCGAAAGGCTCTGGGTATAATACACATCATACACAATGGGTTTTTTGTCCTTTTCCATTAGCACTAAATTTTTTTTGAGTGTCATTTATATTTCTTTTTCGTTAAATGGAATCGTAACATCGCATATTTCCAAGATAAGTTTTTTTAATTCAACTAAATAATAATCAAGGGTTTCTTGAGTTATTTCTTGATTTTTACTTTTACTTTTAGGTGAAGTTTTAACACCAAACTTTAAATATCCATTGCTTAAGTTTTTAAAGGAAATAATACCCGCCTGAGCTTTTTCAAAGGGAATTTCCCTTTTAATCATTAGAGCATATGCCAACACCTGAATAATTTTACTGTATTTGTAATCGGTTGTTATCTTTCCCCATTCTACAATTTCTAAATCACCTTGTTTTACAAAACCGGTTTTAAAATCTATAATACGTAATTGTCCATTATAATCATCTACGCGATCTACTTTACCTTGAATTTTTATTGGGAAATTTAGCTCTGGGATATTAATTTCAACCTTTAAATCGCTCTCAATCTTTAGAATTTTTATTTGGTTACCGGCTTTGATTTCAGATAATTCAAAATTTATGAAGTTCAATATATAACGCTTAGCAACTTCAAAAATGATTAGATTTTTCCCTTTGGAAAATGATCCTCCTTTAAATATCCTTTTAAATTGTAACGTTACCTCGGTATCGATTTGTTGTTTTATTTCTAATAAAACATCGGGTGTCAAATACTTTTTTTCTAAGGGTTTGTAAAGAGTTTCCAGTGTATTATGAACGATAGTTCCAAGGGTAATAGCGGCGACGGTTTCTTCTACTTCCTGAAACTCGTTTATTTTTAAAATCTTTTGATAATAAAAATCCAGAGGATTGCGGATATACGATGTAAGTGCTGATGGTGAAAACCCTTTTAGTGAAATTTCTTTAAGGCGTTTCATTACATCTTCGTTTTTTGTGATCTTTTTTAATATGGGTTCAAATACAGAAATAGAAGGTGATACAATTATTTTTTCGATAGTATGATTTGGATGTCTCTCTATTTCCAATTGTGTTAGAAATCTACTTTTTTCACCTGTATTTATTCCTTCAGTAAAGCTGTTATATAGCAGAGAAATATTTTTTGCTCGATGCAATAGCCGATAAAAATGATACGTATATATAGCATCCTTTTCGGTATAAAGAGGAAGACCAAATTGTTGTTTCAAATCGTAAGTTATAAATGATGTATTAGATTTGCCCGAGGGTAGTATACCTTCATTTACGGAGGTAATTATTATATTTTCAAAATCAAGAACACGAGTTTCTAACACTCCCATAATTTGCAGACCATTATAAGCATCTCCTATAAAGTCTAGAGTTGTAGTAGAAATTATTTCAGAAAAAAGATTTTGTGTTGTTTTTATGGTTTTTAAATATTCAAATTTATAGTTTAAGGCATCTATTTTTTCAAAAACTTTAAATAATTCAAATAAAACAACTTTCTCTATAATATTATTATTTGGTTGTTTTTTAAGTTGTAAAAGCAATGTTTTACAAGTCGTAATTGCGATGGTACTATTATCTTTCCAATCACCAAATAACTGATGTAGTATCTCTTTATTAGCTCCGTCATTTATTTCAATAATCTTTGAAGGAGATAAATGAGTAATATTTTCGGTTGTTATATTATGAACTATTTTTTTTACGGAAAGTAAGATAGATGCCAATGGGTGATTTAATATGGCCAGTACATCCTTAAAATAAAGAGTCTTTGAAAAATTACTATGTAAAGCCAATAATAATTCAAAGAAAACAACAGCAGGGAATGTTTTTAAAATCACTCCCATAGTTATATTTACACTTTTTATATTAGGAGGTAAAGAGTGCAATAGAGGAATTAATAATCGTTCGTCTGCGAGTATTATAGCGGTTTTGTTAAGATCATCATTCGAAAACCCGGAAAGTAATTGCCCCACATACTTTGCCTGACCTATGTTTTTTTGAACTTCTATGAAATGAAAATTCTTTTCATTTTCAAAATTCTTAGTAATATAACGAGGCGATTCTTTTTTAAAATAGCTCCATTCGGAAGTATATTTCCTTAAGAAGTACGAGGCACTATGTTTATCGTCTTTATAAAAGTGAACATCTGCATCCCAATAGATTTCAGTATTACCGGTTTCAAGTAATTCCTGGATAATGATTTGTTCACAGTTATTTAGGGCATTAAAACCAATAAATAAATGAGTTTTGTTTCCTTTACTCTCAATGTAATTCCCTATGGCATCAGCAGCTTCACGATAAACCAACCCTTGATAACCAACTCCTTCTTTTAAAAGTTGTAATTTTAATAAATTATAGAATTCGTGAAGATTATTCCAAAACCTCAAATAATCTTCTATAAGGGGTGTTTTCTCATTTCTTACATACCAATGATTAAGGTCTTGAATACTATTTAAATAACTAAAGAATTGTTTGGGGGGAATTAAATATCTATCTATTTCATTAAAATCATTGAGCAATGTTGTTGCCCAAGATGTGTAGGTGTCAAAATTATCTTTTTCTGTAGAAAAGGTATTTCTATAGGCTTCGTAGCTTTTAAAAAGCAATTCGGTTGCATCGATAATTTTTATTCCGGAAAGTTCTTCAATAAATTCTTCGATACTAAGAATATTTGGCGCAAATGTAGTATTTGGAGTATTTTTTTTAAGATGGTCTAATAGGAAGCCCCCAGCTCTTTTACTAGGCAATATCATTGTGACCGAGGAAACATCTGGATGTTTTTCTTTTATGTGACGAATGGTTTCCTCTAGAAAAGTTATCATGTTATAAAAATAAAAAAACGCCTCCGAAATACAGAGGCGTTCTTCTAGAAATTATTACAGGTATTAAATAAATTTAATTATTTAAGCTAATTTCAACTCTTCTATTGTTAGCTCTTCCTGCTCTGGTTTTGTTTGAATCAATTGGTCTTGATTCACCAAATCCTTGATGAGTAAGTCTACTAGAATTAATTCCATGAGAAATTAAATAATTCATCACCGAGTTAGCTCTATTTTCAGATAATTTCTGATTCAAAGATTCACTACCAACACTATCGGTATGACCTTCAATTAAGAAATTAGAATTTGTATACTCATTTAAGATATCTACAATATTATTTAATACCTCTTCTGACTGTTCTTTAATTGTTGATTTTCCAGTATCAAACACGATAGTTTTAGCATAAGATAATAATGCATTTCTAACGGCTTCAGTTACTTCTGGACAACCATTGTTAGCAACAGTACCAGGTACGTCTGGACATAAATCATCTTTATCAGGAACACTATCACCGTCTCTATCTGGCCATGGGCATCCGTTATTTTCGGCTGGACCAGGTACGTCTGGACATCCATCATCTGGATCTGCTATACCATCACCATCGGTATCAGGGCATCCGTTAAATTCTGGGAGACCAGGAGTGTTAGGGCAAGCATCTTGTGGATCTGCTATACCATCACCATCGGTATCAGGGCATCCGTTGAATTCTGGGAGACCAGGAGTTTCAGGACAAGCATCGTTTCTGTCTTCGATACCATCACCATCGGTATCAGGACACCCGTTAAACTCTGGTAAACCAGGAGTTTCAGGACATTCATCTTCCCAATCATAAATACCATCACCGTCAGTATCTTTTCCACCAAATTTAAACATTATACCAGCGGTATGTTGAAAATGTGTTGCTCCATATACATCTTCAAAAGAGTGCTTATAAGTAGACTGTGCAGTTAGAGCAAAATTTTCACCTACCCAGAAATTAAATCCAAGTAATGCATTTGCCGTACCAAATCCTATATCATCAATCCAAGTATAACCACCACCAACACCTAAGTTAGGGTCGATCCAATGATCGTTAAGTAATCCTCTAAAGCTATACTTAATTTCTCCATCAATAGCAATGTAAGCAATATCTTCAACTCTCAAATCTCCAACCTTGGTTATTTTATTAACAGATCCTGCAGCAGCAAAAGTGAATCCACTTCCAACATATCTACCCACAGTAATTGTGGACACAGAAGAAACCATACTCCAATGGTCATTAACGTTAAAGTACTCATCAAAGAGATCTCCTTTAGAAGACTCTGGGAATCTTCCATCATCGGAAATTCCTATAGGGTAAAAATCTACAGCGTTTACAGCTACCCCAAGGGCCCAAGGATTGTTTTCGTCTTGAGCATTAGATACGCCCACTCCAATTAACAAGAGTACAGCAACTAAAAAAATGTTAAGATGTTTCATATTCGATTATTTAATTTTTAAGTGTTATTCTTCGCAAAAATAAGTTGTATATATTTATTAACAAAAGCAAATCTATTAAATTTTTTGGAAATTCCTTGTTTTTATTACCTAAATTAAGCTTTTTATGTTGGAATTATTTTTAATTTTTTACCAATTTTAACAAATGCCTTTATAGCCTTATCTAAATGTTCAATTTCATGTGCTGCCGAAAGCTGAACTCTAATCCTAGCTTTTTCCTTTGGAACTACAGGATAAAAGAAACCTATAACGTATATTCCTTCCTCTAAAAGCATATCTGCCATTTTCTGAGAAAGTTTTGCATCGTACAACATCACAGGAACAATTGCCGAATCTCCTTCAACAATATCAAAACCAGCATTTTTCATTCCTTTTTTAAAGTAATTGGTATTTGCTTCGAGTTTATCTCTTAGTTCAGTGTCTTTTGATAGTATGTCAAAAACTTTGATGGATGCACCCACAATTGCCGGTGCTAAAGAATTTGAAAACAAATAGGGCCTTGAGCGTTGTCGTAAAATTTCAATTATCTCTTTTTTCCCGGTTGTATATCCACCCATTGCACCGCCTAATGCCTTGCCTAAAGTGCCTGTTATAATGTCAATTCTTCCCATTACCCCCTTTTTTTCTAGGGTTCCGCGACCCGTATCACCTATGAATCCAGTGGCATGACATTCATCTATCATCACTAATGCATCGTATTTATCAGCTAAAGCACAAATTTTATCAAGGGAAGCTATTACGCCATCCATAGAAAAAACGCCATCGGTTACAATAATTTTAAACCGGTCACCATTTTCATTAGCAGCAACAAGTTGTTTTTCCAAATCCATCATGTTATTGTTTTCGTAGCGATATCGTGTAGCTTTACACAAACGGACCCCGTCAATTATAGATGCGTGATTAAGAGAATCTGAAATAATAGCGTCTTCTTTTGTTAACAATGGCTCAAAAACACCGCCGTTAGCATCAAATGCTGCAGCATATAGGATGGTATCTTCAGTTTGATAATATTCTGAAATTTTTTTTTCAAGTTCTTTATGAATGTCTAGTGTGCCACAAATAAAACGAACAGATGACATTCCATAACCGTACTTGTCCATTGCATCTTTTGCAGCTTGAATCACTTCTTTATTTGAGGAAAGTCCTAAATAATTATTTGAACAAAAGTTTATTACTTCTTCTCCTGTGGAAATTTTAATCACAGCACCTTGCGGGGATGTAATTATACGTTCCTTTTTATAAAGTCCGTTGTCTTTTATATCCTGAAGTTCTTTCTTAAGATGACCTTTTATTTTCCCGTACATAGTTTTATTATTAAAGTCGCCAAATTTATACCTTATTTATAACAATATCCTTGTTGATACTATAGATAAGGATTTTTTCTGAAATATTATATCCCATCTCTTCTAAAGCCAATGCATAACCATTAATTTGAGCATGGTGTTTCGTGCTAGGAGCCCCCGTTTTATAATCTATTACCGTTACCGAATTATCTTTATTAAAATTTAATCGGTCAGGTCTAAGAATTGTACCTGCTGAAGTTATGATATCTTTTTCATTTATTACTTTTTCTGAAAACTCAAAAAAACGACTAAGCTCTGGATGTGTTACAATTGTTGAAACGGTTTCCTTTAAGGACTGTAATACTTCCAAAGGAATTACCCCACTATTTATCAAATCCTCAAAAACAAAGTCTACATCTTCTTTATATTTAATCATTTCCATGGTGTCATGCAATAAAGTTCCTGTAAAAAGTGCTTTTTCAGCATCGGTTTCCCAAACCGAGGCTTCGGTTGTTACAATGTTGATATTATGTTTTAGTGGAGAAGTCGAAATAAAATTAGGGATAAAGGACTTTTTTTTTGAAGATTTTTTTTCAAAAGATAACTTTATTGGAGAACCAAACTCGTAGGTATCCTTTGTTTTATTCCATTGTCCTATACTCTTCAAGAACCCTACAAATAAATGATTATAACTTGTTGGATAATTGTCTTTCATTTCTTTAGGCTTTTCTGCGTAAATATATAATTGTTCAATAGCTCTGGTTAGTGTTACATACAGAAGATTAAAGTTGTCTAATTCTAATGTATTTCTTCGTTTTTGATAGATTTCTTCACCAAACGCACCATATTTTTCTACATCTTTGTTGAAATTAATAAGGGTTTCTTCAAAACCACTTTGGTCATTGGTAACAGGAAACCAAGCTTTAGCTTCAATTTCTTTGTATATATTAAGATCTGCATATGGGAAAAGTACTATAGGAAACTCCAATCCTTTTGCTTTATGAATAGTCATAAGTTGTATTCCCTTTTTGCCACCACTTATAGGGATACTAGAATTTTCTTTTTGAGCTTCCCATTCTTCCAGAAATAATATCTTGCTGGTTTTGGGCTGTTGTTCGAACTCAAAAACAATATCCATAAATTCAAACAAATAAGCATCTGCTTTTAGGTCTAATTTAAATTTCCTTATGCAATATTCACAACTTTGATAAAGAGGAACAGATTGCATAATTGAAATATCAAAATCGATTCCATAAAAGTTTAAAAGTTGGGAAAAATCTTTTGTTGAAATGGTTAAGAATTTATTGAAAAAAGTGTGTTTTTCTTCTTTTATAGAGAAGTGTTGGTGTAAAAAGTTAAGTAGATTAATTTTTATTTCTTCATTTTCGGGATACAAGCTTAATGTCAACGAATCGACAAGAACTTGTACCAATGACGAATGTTTAAGCAATAGTGTTTCTGATGAAATTATAGAAATTCCTTGTTCCAGTAAATAAGCCCCTAAAACTATCCCGTCCTTTCTTTTACGTGTTAAAATACAGATCTCAGATTCTTCATACCCTCTTTCTTTTAAGTTAACTATGGTTTGGAAAATATGCTTAGCATATAATTCATCTTTCTCTACTTTGTTTTGTGATTCTATAAACTTGAAATGTACGTAGCCCCCTTTCTTTTTGTTTGCTTGTTGCCTATTTCCCAACCCATATAATTCTTTATGAACAGGGTCACCAAAATAACTAGCTATGAAAGTGAAAAAATCATTATTGAACTTAATAATTTCATCATAACTTCTATAATTTTTTGGTAATTGGCGAATGTCTTTATCTATAGAGAAAGGATTATCATCGTTACATAAACCTATAAATTGTTCAGGTAATCCACCACGCCATCTATAAATAGATTGCTTAGCATCTCCCACCAGTAAAAGACTTCCGGTTTCTTCGTTTTGGAATTGTTGTGAAAGAGCATTGTCTATTAACGGTTTCAAATTGTCCCATTGTAAAAGAGATGTATCTTGAAATTCATCGATAAAAAAATGACGATAACGTTCGCCCATTCGTTCATAAATAAAAGGAACAGGTTGATCTTTAATCTCATTATTGATAAGGGAATTAAATTCTGATATGGGTAACACATTTTTTTCTTCCTTAATAATATCTATTTCAGCATTCACAAGATTTATTACCGAAAGAGGGATAATATTTTTAAGCATTGAATTAAGCAACAATATTTGTGGCACAAGTTCTTTAGTCTCTTCAAAATTTGAAATAAATACAGGTGTTATTTCATCAATAATAATAGCAATTTCTGGGGTATCTTTTTTTACTCTTCCAGGATATAAGGGTTTATTATTCATGTCCTCTTGCCATTTTAATCCAAATGTTACATTAAAGGATCCGGCTTTTAACTTTAAAAAATAATTCGGTAAAAATTTGCTGCTAAAATCATTATATTGTAATCCCGATTCTTCAATGAGTTGTAGGGTATTTGCGGCAATATTTTGTATTTTTTCTGAAAGAAATTTCTTTTTATAAAGTATTTCATGTTTGAAAGTTGTAAAATCCTTCAGTGTTTTCTCTTTCAGTTTTGCAATATGTATGGCATCGTTTTCATTAAATAATAAACCAGCCGTTTTTACAATATCTTTAGATATGTCCCAGGATTTATCATCATCTGTTTTTTCCAGGGCAAAGTCTAATAAAACTTTTGTGGTATTTGGATCTTCTCCCGCTTTACTAATAAGTTGATCAACTGCTTCGGAAACTAATTTAGAAGTATCCAAGCACACTTCAAAATTACCTGAGAGTTTTAAATCTCTTGCAAAAGCACGAATGAGACGATGGTTAAAATGATCTATGGTTTCAATATTTAAGTTTGAATAATGATGTAGTAAATGTTTTACTATTTTTTTGGATTGTGTTTGTATTTGAATTGAAGTCAGTCCGGTTTCACCTGCTATTTGAGTTGCCATTTCTGATGGATTTTCAATAGCATCGGGTTGAGAAAAAAGCACAAGATTGTCTATGATGCGTTGTTTCATTTCGGTAACGGCCTTGTTTGTAAATGTGATAGCAAGAAGATGTTTGTAATACCCTTCTTTTTTTGAATTGAGGATTATTTTAAGATACTCTTTAACGAGAGTATAAGTTTTTCCACTTCCAGCAGCGGCATCATAGATAATAAAAGGGCTAGTTTTTTTCAAATAAACTTTTTTACTAAGATAACCAAAAGCAAGATTTTTCCAGGTCCCATTATTAGAAAAATTTATACTGTTATAAAAAATCTTATAAACCCTCCCTTATTATATGATGTTATTAATACGTACTTTTGATATAAAGTAAATATTAATCATAAATTTATAGCTATGTCTTTTGAATTACCACAATTAAAATATGCTCACGATGCTTTAGAACCTCATATTGATAACCGTACAATGGAGATACACCACGGTAAGCATCATCAAGCGTACACAGATAATCTTAACAATGCAATTGAAGGGACTAATCTGGAAAACGAAAACATTGAAACTATTTTAAGATCTTTAGACATGAACAATAAAGCCCTTAGAAACAATGGAGGGGGCTATTTTAATCATTGTTTGTTTTGGGAGGTTATGTCGCCTAATGGGGGAGGAATGCCAGCCGGAGATTTAGCAGACGCAATAAATAGTTCATTTGGTGATTATGATGCCTTTAAAGAAAAGTTTTCTAATGCTGCTAAAACGCAGTTTGGATCCGGTTGGGCGTGGCTTTGTGTTCATAAAGGAGGGAAACTCGATGTATGTTCTACACCTAATCAGGACAATTCTTTAATGCCAGACGTAGGTTGTGGGGGATTTCCAATTTTAGGTTTAGATGTTTGGGAACATGCTTATTACTTAAATTACCAAAACCGAAGACCCGATTATGTTAGCGCATTCTTTAATGTGATAGATTGGGAAGAAGTATCTTCGCGGTATAAAAATAATAAATAAATTACTTAAGTGATTATTAAACATCACTGAAAATGTTGTGGTTAACAATTGATAGAATGTTTCTAATTGTCAATAAAGAATTAAAAGAATAGACTATAAAATAAAAAAAGGTAAACGAGAGTTTACCTTTTTTTGCCCCAAATCTACCATGAACTTAACCTACTTATGCTATGGTATATTCAAATATAAAGGATTAATTAATTTCTGAAATAAGATTTTAGACCAACTGCCCCTTTATTCGTTAAAAAGCAAGTATTTTTTAAGAAAACTGAAAAATATAATAGAAATAGTGTGATTTGTATTATTAAACAAGAAAAAAGGTAAACAAGAGTTTACCTTTTTGCCCCAAATCTACCATGAACTTAACCTACTTATGCTATGGTATATTCAAATATAACTTTTTAAATGACACAAAAGCAAGTCTTTTCCTACTTTTAGACAAAAAGTATATTAATCTCGTTAAAACTCCCTGTTATTTTTTTTATAATAATATTTTAACATAAAACGTAAAAATAAACAGAAATTAAAGTGACAAAATCTACCAATTAAGACTATCAAAGGGAATTAACATTATTGATTAATTCTCCTCCATTTAACCATATAATATTATTGTAACAGAACAAGTCTTTTTTATTGAGGGTAAATTAATAAGCTCTCTCCGGGTTACCTTCGAAAAAATTAATATAGGCTTTATTCACTACCCGATTACCTCCAGGTGTGGGATAATTACCGGTAAAATACCAATCCCCTAAATTTTTTGGACAGGCTTTATGTAAATCTTTTACCGATTGGAATATTACTTTCACTTTAGTTTTTATAGTTTCGTTACTTATTAACTCAGCAATCTGGTTTGATATGTCTTCATCTGTGAAAGGAGCATATAATTCTTTTACAAAGTTGATTTGCTCATTATCATTAAGTTTCTCTTGAGCTTTGCATTTATGATAAATTTCTTCAATTATTCTTTCATTTCCATTTTCTTTTTGAAGTGCTAATGCAGCCTGGAATGCAACCAAATCTTCTAAGCGAGCCATATCAATACCATAACAATCCGGATAACGAATTTGAGGTGCTGAAGAGACTACAACAATTTGTTTAGGATGCAAACGATCTAACATTTTAAGGATACTCTTTTTTAAAGTAGTACCTCGCACAATACTATCGTCTATAATCACCAAATCATCTTCGGGTTTTATAACACCATATGTTACATCATAAATGTGTGCAACTAAGTCATCACGGCTACTTTCCTCTGTAATGAAAGTTCGAAGTTTTACATCTTTAATGACAATTTTTTCGATTCTAATTTTACGGTCTTGTATCTCATAAAGTCGGGATAGTGATAAGTTCTCTTTTTCTTTTAATATGGCTTCATTTTTTTGTTTGTTTAGTTCATCTTGTGCAGCTTCTATCATGCCATAAAAAGAAGTTTCAGCTGTGTTAGGGATATATGAAAAGATCGTATTTTCTGTATCATAGTTTATTGCCTCTAATACCTTTGGCATCAACAATCGCCCTAATTCCTTGCGTTCTTGATATATTTCTACATCACTTCCACGCGAAAAATAAATACGCTCAAACGAACATGATTTTTTTTCAAGAGGTTCAAGAATTTTTGTGACAGACAAATAACCGGATTTTCTTAATAGTAATGCATGGCCAGGATCTAATTCCTTAACATCTTCAAAAGAAACATTGAAAACGGTTTGAATGACGGGCCTTTCAGAAGCAACTACAACAACCTCATTATCTTTATAATAAAATGCGGGTCGAATACCGGCTGGATCTCTAAAAACAAAAGAGTCCCCATGACCTAACATCCCAGCTATTACATAACCGCCATCCCAGTCTTTTGAAGATTTTCTTAAAATCTTGGCTAAATTGAGATTTTCAATAATATAAGGAGAAGCTTCAACTTTACTCATTCCTGCTGCTTTCGCTTTTTTATAGAGTTTTCTGACAGCATCATCAAGAAAATGGCCAATCTTTTCCATAACAGTAATTGTATCCGCCTTTTCCTTTGGGTGCATCCCAAGTTCAATTAAATTTTCAAATAATTGTGAGGTATTGGTCATATTAAAATTGCCAGCAATAATAAGATTTCTATGCATCCAATTATTTTGACGAAGAAAGGGGTGCACATTTTCAACATTATTACCGCCATAAGTTCCGTACCTCACATGTCCCAATAACAATTCTCCTAAATAAGGGATGTTCTTTTTTTGTGCGGCAACATCATTTTTGTATTCGGGATGTACATTGAACTCTTCATTAATTCGATTGTTAATCTGCGAAAAAATATCTTGTATGGGTTGTGCCGCGTTAGAACGTACTCTACTTATGTATCGCTCACCTGGCGAAACATTGAGTTTTATGCTGGCAAATCCTGCACCGTCTTGTCCACGATTATGCTGTTTCTCCATCATTAAGTACATTTTATTTATTCCATAAAAAGCAGTACCATATTTATCTTTATAGTAATCTAACGGTTTGAGGAGTCGTATTAGGGCAATTCCACATTCGTGTTTTAATGCATCGCTCATAATTTTTCAGCAAAAGGTAAATATAAAAAAAGCCCTGATTTTTCAGGGCGTATTGTTAGGTTAATTCTATATCAAATTGAGTTAAATTTTTAAACTGTTGCAAGCGTTGATGAATTTCCGTCTTAGTGAGTTCCAACATGCGTTCTGTTCCAAATTTTTCTACACAAAAAGATGCTAATGAAGCCCCGTAAATCACGGCTTTTTTAAGGCTATCGTAACTATAATCTTCAGTTTTTGTGAGATATCCAGAAAGACCACCTGCAAATGTATCTCCGGCACCTGTAGGATCGAACACTACTTCCAATGGTAATGCCGGTGCATAAAAAACCTCATCATCACAGAATAATAATGCCCCATGTTCTCCTTTTTTAATTACCACATATTTTGGCCCCATCGTCATAATCTTTTTGGCTGCAACTACTAGGGAATATTCGCCAGTTAGTTGCCTTGCTTCTTCATCATTAATTGTAATAACATCTATCTTAGCAATGACCTGTAATAATTCTTCAAGAGCGTTGTTCATCCAAAAATTCATAGTGTCAAGAATGATGAGTTTTGGTTTTTTTACCATTTGGTCAATTACACTTTGCTGTATTGACGGATGAAGGTTTCCTAACATTATAACTTGGGCATCCTTATATTCCTCAGGAACCTTTGGATTAAAATCTGCTAATACATTGAGTTCTGTTACTAAAGTATCACGGGTATTCATGTCATTATTGTACCGGCCGCTCCAGAAAAAAGTTTTTCCGTCTTCAACTATTTCTATACCCGACACATCAAGACCTCTTTCTTGTAACATAGAGATATATTCATTTGGAAAATCGCCCCCCACCACCGATACAATAGCTCCTTCTATGTTAAATTGAGAAGCGGCCAAACCTATGTAGGTAGCAGCACCACCAAGAATTTTATCTGTTTTTCCAAAAGGTGTTTCAATGGCATCAAAAGCTACAGTACCTACAATAACAAGCTTACTCATGAAGGAGTTTTAATTGAAAGGGCAAATATAATGTTTTTTGTATACCCTAACCTCTCTTATTAGCAGGAAAAATAGAGAGTTTATTTTCTTCCGAAATCTGCAGGAATTTCACCCCAAGCCTTTGTTTCCCATTTTAGTATTTTTGTTTTGTAATGGGTTTTTTTAAGCCAGTTTTCGGCGCGTGTAATTAGCTCAAAAAGTATTTTGTTTTTCGAATTGTATATTAATTTGGTATTGCATTTTTTCCTTTTAACCCACCCCATTGCAATTTTAGAATCACTATAGAGGTCACGTCTACTTTTTTTCTGATTTAAATATGCGAGTCCGTGTACAAGAGCAAGAAATTCTCCAACATTATTTGTGCCTTTTAAAAACGGGCCTTGATGAAATAGTTGTTTATGGGTTTGTGTATCGACACCCCTATATTCCATTTTCCCTGGATTACCACTTGAAGCTGCATCTACCGAGATCGAATATAAATTAGGTTCTCCAATTTTTATCAATTCTTTTTTTGTAAACTTTTTCTTTTTGGTGTTTATTCCTTTATAATCTGCATATTCTTTATTATAAGCTTTCCTGGCTTCTTCAATAGAGAAAAAGGATTTATATTGAGCTCCTTTTACGCCATTTATGGCTGCCTTGCAATCTTCCCAAGATGGAAATATTCCCGTTCGGCGTCCGTACCATACCACGTAGAATTTTTGCTTTTTTGCCATTTAATATAATTAATTTTCACTTATGAAAGAGCTTGTCTAAATTATAAATTTTATCTGAAAAATTCTCCTCAATTCATCATAGAAAGTGGGATGTCTGAAAACAAAACTCTTTCAATTATCTTTGGGAAATATTTATATTCTAATTTATGAACTTTACTAGCAACTGTTTCGGGGGTATCCCCCTCTGTTAAAAATACACTTTTCTGAAAAATTATCGCACCCTCATCATAATTTTCATTCACATAGTGTATAGTAATACCGGTTTCGGCCTCATTATTCGCCAATACCGATTCGTGAACAAAACTTCCATACATACCTTTTCCGCCATATTTTGGTAATAGAGCAGGGTGAATATTTATTACTTTGTTAGGATATACTTGTAGGATATTTTCCGGGAATTTCAATAAAAATCCTGCAAGAACAATAAGATCTGGCATTTCTTTTTTTAATACATCAAGAACTTTATTACTGGTACAAAGATCTGCCTTTGTAAAGCTTAAAAAAGGGATATTCAGCGTGTTAGCACGCTCTAAAACTTTAGCATCTTCTTTGTTTGAAAGTACAAGAACAACCTTTGCAATTTTATTTTGTTGAAAATACTCTATAATATTTTGAGTATTAGTTCCACTACCTGAAGCAAAAATAATTATACGCTTCATATTAAGAATACATTAAATGGTTTATAAGTTATATATAAATTAATTCACAAAAGTAAGGTAAAAGAGGATTTACTTTCTCCAAAAAGATTAATTTAGATTCACATTTTATAATTAATAGGGTATTTTAAATTAAAATATTTTATTTTTGCCAATTATAATTAAACTAAAAAAATAAGAATTATGTCAGACATTGCATCAAGAGTAAAAGCGATTATCGTAGACAAATTAGGTGTAGACGAAAACGAAGTTGTAACCGAAGCTAGTTTCACTAATGACTTAGGAGCCGACTCATTAGATACGGTTGAACTTATAATGGAATTTGAAAAAGAATTTGATATTCAAATTCCTGATGATCAAGCTGAAAACATTGCCACAGTAGGTCAAGCAATATCATACATTGAAGCAGCAAAATAAAACTACTTCTTAATGGAACTTAAGCGAGTTGTAGTTACAGGATTAGGCGCACTTACCCCTATTGGAAATAATACTGAAGATTATTGGAACCATTTAATTGATGGTAAAAGTGGATGTGCTCTTATTACCTATTTTGATACTGAAAAGTTTAAAACAAAATTCGCTTGTGAAATCAAAAATTTCGACCCCCTAGATCATTTTAATAGGAAAGAAGCTCGCAAACTTGACCGCTTTGCACAATACGCACTTGTTTCTTCTCAAGAAGCAATAGAAGATGCGAAAATTAATCTCGATGAAGTTGATAAATTTAGAGTTGGTGTAATTTGGGGTGCAGGCATCGGGGGATTAGAGACTTTTCAAAATGAGGTGATAAATTTTACAGAAGGGGACGGAACACCGCGTTTCAATCCCTTCTTTATTCCCAAAATGATAGCCGATATTGCTCCGGCAAATATATCTATTAAATACGGCTTTATGGGTCCCAATTATACAACAGTATCTGCATGTGCTTCAGCTGCCAATGCAATGATCGATGCATTGAATTACATTAGATTAGGGTACTGTGATATTATAGTCACAGGAGGAAGTGAAGCTGCTGTTACCATGGCGGGTATCGGAGGGTTTAATGCTATGCATGCTTTATCTACTCGAAACGAAAGTTACGAAACAGCCTCAAGACCATTTGATGCTACTCGTGATGGTTTTGTTCTTGGGGAAGGTGCGGGAGCACTTATTCTAGAAGAATATGAACATGCCTTAAAACGAGGAGCAAAATTTTATGCGGAGGTTGTGGGTGGAGGTTTGTCAAGTGATGCTTATCATATGACAGCTCCACATCCAGATGGTATAGGTGTTGAGAAAGTAATGCTTAATTGTTTACAGGATGCTGGAATAAGTCCAGATCAAGTAGATGCTATCAATACACATGGAACAGCAACCCCATTAGGAGATGTAGCTGAACTAAAGGCTATAACTAAGGTTTTTGGAGAACATTCCAAAAATATAAACATCAATTCTACTAAATCTATGACGGGTCATTTACTTGGAGCCGCAGGAGCTATTGAGGCAATTGCTTCAATTTTAGCTATGCAAAATAGTATAGTTCCCCCTACTATTAATCATAAAACCGTTGATGAAAATATAGATATTTCATTAAACCTTACTTTAAACAAAGCTCAAAAACGTGATTTAAATATTGTTATGAGCAACACTTTTGGTTTTGGCGGACATAATGCTTGTGTTCTATTTAAAAAAATGGAAGTATAATCATATAAATGAACTCTTTAAAAAACATATTTAATCCCCATATTAAAGATGATGGGGATTTTTTTTATCCCATAAAAAAAATACTGGGCTTTAGTCCTAAGAATATCTTATTATTCGAAGAAGCTTTCACCCACCGTTCTATGAATGAAATAAATAGCGACGACCATCCTTTAAATTACGAACGAATGGAATTTTTAGGTGATGCTATTCTTGGAACAGTAATAGCTTCTCATTTATATAAAAAAGTCCCCGGTGGAAATGAAGGTTATTTAACAAAAATGCGTTCTAAAGTTGTAAGTCGTGAACACCTTAATGAGCTTGGAAGAGATTTAAATTTAATAAAACTTGTTAGAACTACAATATCCCCCGAACAATTTGGAGAGAATATTCATGGTAATGTGTTTGAGGCACTAATAGGAGCAATCTATTTGGATAGAGGATTTAAATATTGTGAAAAATTTATTTATTATAGGGTTATTAAACCCTATGTTGATATTCAAAAACTAGAAGGGAAAATTATTAGTTATAAGAGCTTATTTATCGAATGGTGTCAAAAAAACAAAAAAAAATTTAAATTCAATGTGTATGAAGATACGGGAAAAGACACCTTAAAGCATTTTGCTGTAAGATTGCAGCTTGATGATGAAACTGTGGCCAAAGCAAGAGCAACTTCAAAAAAGAAAGCCGAAGAACGCGCTGCAAAAAGGGCGTATTATAAACTTCAAAGAAGAATAGATAGCGAAATGGCATAATCTGTTTTAATATTTCTACCAGATACATTACTTTTATAAATAAATAAGCTATGGCACATCACAAATTACTTTTGAATGATGATACTAATGAAGACTTTTCTTTAATAGCTATTCATTGTAGTGATGAAGCTTATAAAATGGCATTTATGATCAATATGCATATTTCCTTACAATTAAAAAGAAAATCCCGGGATTTAGATTTTTCAAACCAAGGGCTAGAAGTAACATTTCCTATTTTTGAATATGAAAATAATTATAGTTATACATTATATAATCTAGTTGCTAATAAATGCAAGTCCTTATCCGCTAAGTTTCATAGTTCTGGAAGCTTGTTTGATGAAGTAACTTCTGAAAAAATGGTAACTACATATTTAATTCCTGAATATAAAAAAGTAGATTTTTTTCTAAAAATTCATTCAGATTATAAAAAAATTCCCATACGTAAACTCGTTTCATCTATAAATGAAATAGAACAGGTAATTTCAGCTTATAGCTTGGAATCTAAACAAATAAAGTCTAAAAACAATTTAATTTTTGACTAATGCCAAATCAAAAGAAAACTAAAATAGTTGCCACTTTAGGACCTGCATCCTCAAATAAAGAAACCTTAAAGAATATGATTCTTGAAGGAACAGATGTTTTTAGAATAAATTTTTCACATGCCGATTACAAGAGTGTAAAAAAAACTATATCGATTATACGTGAGTTGGGTAATGAATTGGGGATTTCGACAGCCCTTTTAGCCGATTTACAAGGCCCAAAACTTCGTATAGGAGAAATGAAAAATGAAATTACCCTCGAACCGGGAGATACATTTTATTTCTGTACAGGGGAAGAGTTTGAAGGGAATCGCGAAAAAGTTTATATGAATTATGATAATTTCCCTAAAGACGTAAAAGTCGGTGAACAAGTTTTAGTTAATGATGGAAAACTAATATTTGAAGTTATAGAATCTGATGGAGATTCGAAAGTAGAAACTAAAGTAATACAAGGTGGAATTCTTCAATCGAGAAAAGGGGTAAACCTACCCAACACGAAAATATCCCTTCCGGCATTAACCTCAAAGGATAGAGAAGACGCAATTTTCGCCATCGAACAAGAAGTAGATTGGATTGCTTTGTCCTTTGTTAGAACTGCAGAAGATTTAAAGGAATTACAAGAAATCATAGAAACTCACAGTGCTTACAAAATACCTATTATCGCTAAAATTGAAAAGCCGGAAGCTGTGGAAAACATAGATAAAATAATAGCCTATTGTGACGGATTAATGGTTGCCCGTGGAGATCTAGGGGTTGAATTACCGGCAGAGGAAGTGCCTCTTATTCAAAAGGAACTTGTACTTAAAGCAAAAAGAGCTAGAATTCCGGCTATCATAGCGACTCAAATGTTGGAGACTATGATTTCCTCACTTACACCTACACGAGCCGAAGTAAATGATGTTGCTAACTCTGTAATGGATGGAGCTGATGCAGTAATGCTCTCAAGTGAAACTTCGATTGGAGAATATCCTGTTGAGGTAATTAAAACCATGTCTAAGATATTGAAGAAAGTAGAAAATTCACCATTAATTTCAGTACCTCAGGAACCCCCTAATATAAGAACCAATCGTTATATCACAAAATCAATTTGTTATCATGCCGCACATATGGCAAACGAGATAAAAGCTAAAGCAATATGTACACTTACCAATAGTGGATATACAGGTTTCCAGATTTCTGCATGGAGACCTTCAGCTCATATCTTGGTATTTACTTCAAATAAACATATTCTTTCCAGATTAAATCTATTATGGGGTGTAAGAGCTTTTTATTATGACCGGTTTGTAAGTACAGACGAGACTATAAAGGATATAAACAAAATTGCCATTAGCAGTGGATATGTGACAAAAGGAGATTTTTTAATTAATCTTGTAGCTATGCCTGTTGCAGATAAAGGAATGGTAAATACACTTAGAATTACACAAATTTAAAAAACTCATTATTTACTTTGATTTTGCAACCATTCTTTCCTTAAATCCAAAGATATTTTACCGGTACCATCATGTTTCCAACCCGGGGGTTTTACCAGATATTTTAATCTGCTTGAAAACGATTTTTTCCCTGTAAAAGCATCTTTAAACATAGCAACCCATTCATGAATTGCAATAATAAAAGGATTAAAAGTCTTAATGTTTCTTGTTAATCCATAGGTTACTTTTTCTTCTTTAAGTTCGGGCTGAAAAGAGCCAAATAATTTATCCCAGATAATTAAAATTCCCGCATAATTCCTGTCTAGATATATAGGATTATTTCCATGATGAACACGATGATGTGAAGGTGTATTCATAACTGCTTCAAACCATTTGTATAGTTTATCGATGGCTTCAGTATGAATCCAAAATTGATATAATAAACTTATGGCCATTTGTAGTATTATCATTTCAGGATGAAAGCCTAATAAAGGGAGCCATAACCAAAAGATAAAAGAGTAAAATCCTCCAGACCAAGTTTGACGTAATGCAGTACTTAAATTATAATGTTGAGACGAATGATGTATTACATGCGACACCCAAAACAATCTGTTTCTATGTGAAATTCTATGAAACCAATAATAGGAAAAATCATCAGCAAAAAAGAGTAACACAAAACTCCACCAGGTTACCGGAATAGTAAAAACCCTCCCAACTGATCATAGACAAAATAAAGTGCAGCAAACACAACTATTTTACTAAAAAAACCTATAAGTACATTGCCAATGCCCATGCTAATTGATGCAAAAGCATCTTTGGCTTTGTATGTTTTTATGTTTTGCTTTGTAGTTACATATAACTCTAATAACATTGCAAGCACAAAAAATGGGATGGCAAAAAGTATGATATTTGGGAATTCGGGCATTTGATCTTTAGGAATTATTTCAGTGTCCAAATTACAAAATAAAAAACCGATGCATTTTTTTAAACACACCAGTTTCTTTAAAGCAATCTCGGGTATTCGGCTATTCTACTATTTCGGTCTTTGAAATTTTCATAGCTTCGCCCTCCTTAGTAATAGATACATTACTGGTAAATCCTTTTGTTGTTTTATAAATATATTCAATTTTTGAAAGCACATTATCTTTTCGGGTAATATGTAATTCGCTTACCCAAACATCTCTTTTCGGTTTACTATCCTTAATAATTTGAGAATCTTTACCTTTTTGGGAAGGAAAATAAAATTCAGATGGGAATTCAAAAAGTTGTTGAGCAATATAAAATGCCTCATGCCATTGGTTTGTTGGGAGTATTAGTATTTCCGTATTTGTTGGCTTACTTGCTATACCTCCATTTGTTTCAGTAAAGACTACTTCTGGAAATAATAATTGCAAATCTTCAGCATATCCCTTTGCTGTAATATCTGATTCAGGTGGAAAAAACTTTGAAAGATAACCGTTAAAAGCAAATCCTTTTTTGTGGTTGAATTCAATATGGTTCATGCCTCCTTTTATTCCTCCTATGGTCATTGTAGGATTTTTTTCTACTGAAATAACTTTTACCTTGGTCCCATAAGGCATAATGGCAAGTTTTTCGCTTTGTAAATTAGAATATTCACGTAAAGTTAGTCCTGAATAAGCAGTAACATATAAAAATATATCTGATGTGGTTTCTATAGTTTCCGTTTCAGCCAAGGCAATGTCGTTTATTGGATCAATTGCTGATATTGAGTTGGTTTCTTCAGCATTTTTACAAGAAATAAGAACAATAGCACTTAATAGTGGTAGACTTAAAATTTTTACTGTATTCATCATGTGAGTTGTTAGAGTTACTAAAAAAGATCAGGTAATTTTCTCACATAGAATTTAAACAGTTTATTCAGAAATCAAATTTTAATTGAACAATGACCTCTTTTTCTTTAGGAGGCTTCCCTTTTTCATTGTTAAGGTTCGATAAGGAGATTCCCAACAACCGTACCGAGTTTTTCATTCTTGACTGAAATAACAAATCTTTAACAGTTTCAAGGATTACTTCTTTTTTTGAAATATAATAAGGTAATGTCTTGCTCCTTGTTTGTAACGTAAAATCACTGTATTTAATTTTAAGTGTGATTGTTTTTCCTGCAACTTTACTTTTTTTAAGACGCCGTTCTACTTCTTTGGCAATATCGTTCAAGCGTTCCATCATAAACACTTCCGAAGATATATTTTCACTAAATGTGCGTTCAGCAGCTAGCGATTTCCTTGTATGAGAAGGTTTTACCATGCTGTTATGATTGCCCCGAACTACTTGATAGTAATAACTTCCACTTTTTCCGAACTGTTGACTTAAATATTCTTTAGATCTCTCTTTAAGATCTTTGCCGGTATATATTCCTAAACGATACATCTTTGTTTTAGTGACCTTGCCCACACCGTAAAATTTTTTAACATCCAATTTTTCAAGAAACTCAATGACTTCTTCTGGAGAGACTGTTTTTTGTCCATTAGGTTTATTTACGTCACAGGCAACTTTGGCAATAAATTTATTGACAGAAATTCCAGCCGAAGCATTTAATCCTGTTCTTTCTTTTATTTTTTTTCGAATTTCTTCCGCAATAAGAGTAGCACTGGGATTTCCTTTTTTGTTATGGGTTACATCCAGATAAGCTTCATCAAGAGAAAGGGGTTCTACTAAATCTGTATATTCAAAAAATATTTTTCTTATTATATCCGAAACCTCTTTATAACGATCAAAATGTGCTTTCACAAAAATAAGATCAGGACAATTCTGCTTTGCAATTACACTACTCATGGCACTTCGAACTCCAAACTCCCGAGCCTCATAACTAGCTGCACTTACTACGCCTCGTTTAGAACTTCCACCTACAGCAATTGGTTTTCCACGTAATTCGGGGTTATCCAATTGCTCTACCGATGCGTAAAAAGCATCCATATCTACATGAATAATCTTTCGAATGGGAAGTCCTTCCTTCATCCCATAAATTTATAATATCTTAGTGACAATTAAACTAGATATGAACTTAAATCAAGTTACAGTTCCTTCAATTGATGTAGAAAGGTCTGTTGTGTTTTATAAAAAACTAGGCCTGCAACTGATCGTTAAAACAAATTCTCATTATGCCCGTTTTGAATGCCCTAATGGTGAAGCTACGATTTCAATCCATCAAGTTGAAACACTTCCAGAAGGCGAAGGGGTAATTATATATTTTGAAATTGAGAACCTAGATAATAAGGTCAAAGAATTAATAGAGAAAGGTATTGTTTATGATAAAAAGCCCGAAAACAAATCCTGGTTGTGGAGGGAGGCTCATTTAAGAGATCCCTATAGAAATCGAATTATTTTATTTTACGCCGGGCGCAACAGGAAAAATCCACCCTGGCGAATAAATCCCTCAGAATAAAATACAATATGTTAGAAATTGAACGAAAATATTTAGTGTTATCGGAATCATTTAAAAATCAAGCTTTTAAAAAAACACATATTGTTCAAGGATTTTTAAGCACTCATCCAGAAAGGACAGTACGAGTAAGGATAAAAGGTGAAAAAGGATTTTTAACAGTAAAAGGGATTTCGAATGAAACCGGCACAACTCGACTGGAATGGGAAACAAAAATTTCGGTTTCTGAAGCTGAAATTTTGCTAACACTATGCGAACCCAACCATATAGAGAAAATACGTTACGAAGTAAGGGTAGAGAATCACATTTTTGAAGTAGATGAATTTCTGGGAGAAAATGAAGGATTGACCCTTGCTGAAATTGAACTGACCTCAGAAAATGAAATCTTTATAAAACCCGAATGGTTAGGAAAGGAAGTTACAGGGGATGTTAGATATTACAATTCGCAACTAAGTAAAATCCCATATAAGAACTGGAAATTGTAAATCTAATTAAAGCGAAATATTAAAATCTCATTTTGATTATTCGATTTAGGTTCATACAAATTGGGATTTATAAAATTTACCAAAAACAAGCAAATTTGATTAAAAATAGGTTGTTTTATTCGATTTTTAATTAAAAATCATCAAAAAAGTCGGTTTTTAGAGATTTTTGAATAAATGATTAATTGCCGGAATAGCCCTCTTTTTGGTAATTATTACCATAATATCGGATAGAAATTTGTGAAGAGTTATGGGATGGTAACTTAAATTGTGATAAATAAAAAAACCCTCAACCTCAGTCTTCAAACAATTATTTAGAGCCAAAAGAATATTCTCTTTCTACTTTACAAATTCGAACTTTATACCAACGATACCATTGTTCTTTTCCTAATTTTTGAGCGATAAGATGTTCAAGATTAGCTTTCCAATTTTTTATAGCATCAAGGCTGTCCCAATAGCTTATGGTAATTCCTATTTCGTTTTGTACGGTTTCTATACTAAGATATCCTGGTTGTTGTTTAGCGAGTGTTTCCATGGATTCCGCCATCTGGTCATAGCCTTCTGTTTGGTTTGTTTTTAGTGAAGTAAATATTACGGCATAATAGGGTTTATTCATTATTGTTCATTCTTATTTATATAATAAAATACTAAAGTTTAGGGCTTCCTGTCAACTTCTTTATAGATTCCAATAATCAATTCTCCTTCAGCATTCATATAAGCGCGGTACATCCCAGCAGTGTTAAACTCCATAGTTATATTTCCCTCTTTATCGATAGCAATAATACCACCATCTCCTCCAAGTGCTGGCACTTTTATTTGTATTACTTCCCGAGCGGCTTCTTTAAGAGAAACTCCTTTATATTCCATCATAGCCGAAATATCATAAGCCACCATAGCACGTATAAAATATTCTCCCCACCCAGTAGAAGAAACAGCACAAGTAGCATTATTTGCATAGGTTCCTGCGCCTATAATAGGGGAGTCGCCAATACGATTCCATCGTTTGTTTGTCATCCCCCCTGTTGAGGTTCCTGCAGCAAGGTTTCCGTTCTTATCCAATGCTACACAACCCACAGTTCCAAATTTGTAGTCTTTAAAATATACATCTTTAAAAGAAACTTTATTTTCTTTATCCAGCTTTGTTTTGTTTTTTTCTTTAATGCGTTGTATCGATTTATATTGTTTTTCGGTATAGAAATAAGAAGGATCTACCCACTCAAAACCTTGTTCTTTTGCAAAATTTTCAGCCCCTTTTCCCGATAATAATACGTGCGGAGAATCATTCATTACAGAAAGAGCAAGGTTAATAGGATTTTTAATTCGGGTTACTCCTGCAACAGCACCTGCATTAAGTGTGGCGCCATCCATAATTGAGGCATCCATTTCGTTGGTTTCTTCGTGGGTAAAGACAGCCCCTTTTCCCGAATTGAATAGTGGAGAATCTTCCATTATATTAATAGTTGCTGTAACCGCTTCGAGAGCAGTACCTCCTTTTTTTAATATAGTATGGCCTGTGGTAATAGCTTCTTTTAATTTAGCTTTATAGGCATATTCAAGTGAATCACTCATGTTTTTTTTGAGAATAGTGCCTGCTCCCCCATGAATAACAATCCCAAAATTCTCATCTATATTTTTTATTTCTACTGTACCATTTGATGTATCTGTATCTGGTTTCTTACTATTTTCACAGCTAAAAAGTACTAAAAAGCCGATTAAAAGCGTTAAAATTTGTTTCATCTTCACATATTTTTATAAAAAGCTAATATAAACTAAAAACCCTTGTTTTCCGAAGCTTCACAAAGGTATAATTGTAGGAAATAAGCTCAAATATCTGTATAAACACCGATTAAATACGCATAATAAACGATAAAAAGCATTTTTTACGTTTTTTTTTATATCTTTGAACTAACATCATGCCCCAAATTTGATGTCCCCGGTATTATGAAAATTATTAAAATTAGCCTACTTGCTGTGGTTTTATTGTTCCTGGTAACATCTTGTTCAAAAGATGAAAGTGGAGCTATAAATGAAGAAGCAAACTTTTCAATAGATCTAAACCTAGCTCTTGAAACAGATTGGGTAATGGCAGACGAAATCCTGTTATTAGTTAATGAACACAGAGCTTCTATTGGTCTTTCAGAATTAAAAAGAGATCAGCAATATGCATCAGCTTATTCCGTTGAGCACACAAAATATATGATTGAATTAAATCAAATTAATCATGATAATTTTTATCAACGTTCTGAGGCACTTAAAAACAGAGGCGCAATACATGTTGGTGAAAATGTAGCTTATGGGTATACTACTGCAGAGGATGTTGTTTATGCGTGGTTAAATAGTCCAGGGCATAGAAGAACGATAGAAGGGTCTTATACTCACTCCGGTTTTGGAGTACTCAAAAATGCTGAAGGAAGATATTTTTTCACACAAATTTTCTATAGATAATAAAATTACTTTCCCATTTCAAGCTTTTGCTGTATTTTTACGTAAACTCATAAAAATACGTTTATGGCTATTTTAAAACCATTTAACCTTAACAAGTGGATCGAGGAAAACCGTGACTTGTTAAAACCTCCAGTTGCAAATAAGAATCTTTATGTAGATTCTGGTGATTATATTGTTATGATAGTGGCGGGACCTAATGCCCGTAAGGACTATCATTACAATGAAACTGAGGAATTATTTTACCAATTAGAGGGGAATATTCAAGTGATTATCCAAGAAGAAGGAGAGCGTAAAGTAATGGAATTAGGTCCAGGGGATATGTATTTACATCCCCCAAAAGTACCACATTCTCCTAATCGCAGCGAGGGTTCAATAGGATTGGTAATTGAAAGGGTAAGAGCAGGAAAAGGGTATAAAGATGGACTTTTATGGTTTTGTGATAATTGCAATCATAAATTACATGAAGTGTATTTTGAGCTACACGATGTAGAAAAAGATTTCCAACCCCATTTCAAAGATTTTTACAATTCCATCGATTATCGTACCTGTGATAACTGTGGGACTATTATGGAATCTGACCCTCGTTTTATAGGAGATTAATTTACACCTATTCTAAAACTGAAAAATCTACATTTAGATATTTCTTTTAAATTCTTATAGGGATTGCCTACCTTTGCACCCTGATTTTTTAAGAATAAAAATACGATATAGATATGTCAACTATTGCAACAGCATTTGGTATTGAAGATGCATTAAAACGATTGGGAATTAAAGAAGTTAACAAGGGCACTTCAACTGGGAACACATGGTTTTCGGGAGGTGACACCATTTCTTCTTTTTCTCCTGTAGATGGAAAACTTATTGGAAAAGTCACTACTACAACTAAGGAAGAATTCGATAAAGTAATAGAAACGGCTCAATCCGCTTTTAAAAGTTGGAGAGTTATGCCAGCACCACAACGGGGTGAAATTGTACGTCAATTTGGTGATAAATTAAGGGAACTTAAAAAACCTTTGGGAGAATTGGTATCCTACGAAATGGGAAAATCTCTCCAGGAGGGATTGGGCGAGGTTCAGGAAATGATAGATATCTGTGATTTTGCAGTCGGATTATCACGTCAGTTACATGGATTGACCATGCACTCCGAACGTCCGGGGCATAGAATGTATGAACAATATCACCCATTGGGTATTGTGGGAATAATTTCTGCATTTAATTTCCCAGTAGCTGTTTGGGCATGGAACACAACATTAGCTTGGATTTGTGGAGACGTTTGTGTGTGGAAACCTTCTGAAAAAGCACCACTTTGTGGGATAGCATGCCAAAATATTATCGCTGAAGTATTAAAAGCTAACAATTTGCCTGAAGGTATTTCTAATATTGTAAACGGAGATTATAAAATAGGGGAATATATGACTACAGATAATCGTATTCCATTAATTTCTGCAACAGGTTCGACTCGTATGGGTAAAATAGTTGCTAAAAACGTTGCAGGGCGTTTAGGAAAATCCTTATTGGAATTAGGTGGAAATAATGCTATTATCGTTACACCTGATGCCGATATAAAAATGACCGTGGTAGGTGCTGTTTTTGGCGCTGTAGGGACTGCGGGACAGCGATGTACGTCAACTCGGCGATTGATTATTCACGAAAGTATGTACGATAAAGTGAAAAACGCAGTTGTTGATGCATATAAACAATTACGTATAGGAAATCCTTTGGATGAAAATAATCATGTGGGACCCTTAATCGATAAAGATGCAGTAGAAATGTATAAGGCAGCATTAAAAAAAGTAGTTACTGAGGGAGGAAACCTCGTTGTTGAAGGGGGCGTATTAGAAGGTGAAGGATATGAAAGTGGTTGTTATGTAAAACCTGCAATAGCTGAAGCCAAAAATAGTTTTGAAATTGTACAGCACGAAACTTTTGCACCTATATTATACCTTCTTAAGTATAGTGGTGAGGTCGGGAATGCTTTAGAAATCCAAAATGGAGTGGCACAGGGATTGTCTTCTGCAATTATGACCAATAATTTAAGGGAAGCAGAACATTTCTTATCTGTTGCCGGAAGTGATTGTGGTATAGCCAACGTAAATATTGGAACTTCTGGGGCCGAAATTGGAGGTGCTTTTGGTGGTGAAAAGGAAACCGGTGGTGGACGCGAAAGTGGAAGTGACGCATGGAAGATTTATATGCGTAGACAAACCAACACTATTAATTACACGACTGAGTTACCTTTAGCTCAAGGAATAAAATTTGATTTGTAAACGAATAAATTTTTATTTAAATACCGAAAACCGTTCTAAAAATATTTTTGAGAACGGTTTTTAATAGGATTCCTATTTATTGAATAACTCAATTAATTCCGTCCAATTTCATTTGGATATAATTCCCAAACCGGGTCACTTTGCCAGACTTCTTTTGTATCTACATCTATAATAGACAAAGGACCTCTAAAGGCAGCTCCTGTATCCACGTTCCAAACATTGGCAAAATTTACAGGTTTTGTTTTGCCTATTTTTGTAACAGAAGTGTGCCCCAGGTATATTTCCTTAAAAAGTTTAAGTCGCTTAGGATACCTATTATCGTCAATAGAGAGGTTAGTATCCATAGCACATACCATTTCCCAGAGAGACCTGTCCCAGTAAGTAGTATGACTATAATATTCGAATTGAGGGCCTTTTTCATTAGTAAAACCGGCATGACAATACAATCGGTTTTGAGAGTCTATATGGTAATTAATAAGTTCTTCAAAAAAACGAATATGTTTTTCTAGTTCTGTTTCAGAAAGTGACGCATAACTTCTTATACTTGATTCTCCTCCCTGTTGTATCCAAAGAGACTTTGCATCATCATTTTTTAGGAAATCATATAACAAATCGTCGTGATTTCCCCGTAAAAATACACAGGAATATTTTTCAGAAAAATCTAATAAAAAAGATACCGTTTCGGCAGCTTCACTCCATCCATCTACATAATCACCTAAATAAATAAATTGATCGGTTGCTGAAAGGTCAATTTTCCGTAATACTTGTTTCAACCCTTTTAATCCACCGTGGATATCTCCTATGACTAGTGTTCTCATTATTGAAGTATTAATATAATAATGGATATTGCTATTATTATAAAAAATATAAAAAAGAAAATTTTCCAGAAAGAATAAGGACGTTTTCCGGAAAGAGCTCCAGTTTGTCCATTCACAAAAAAATTATATCGTTTGCCCTTAAAAACATATGCACTTATATAAACAGGAAGTAATATATGTTTGAAGGTTTCATCACTGAGTTTCATATCAATAGAAGATACTCTTTGGGTATCACCACCAATATCTCGCCGAACCCATCGATCTGCAATTTTTTGAGCTTCTTTTTCTGACTCCAAATGTCCATCATTTAATGAAATTGTATATTTTTCAGTAATAAAACCGGCAAGGAAACTACTGTCAAAAGGTTTAAGTAATTTTAAATCCCAATTGGCAATTTTTTTAGGAATGATTCCCGAGTGTTGCTTGGATGCTTTGGTCAAAGTGTCATCAATAAAGCCACTTATAGTACCGGATGCAGGAGTCCAGCTTGTCCTTCTTTCTGTGACTGTTCTTCTATTTTTACCACTTCCTGCTGTTCTGGTGACATAATAATAGGTGCCTCGTTGTCCTGTATATGTGGCAAATAAATTAGCATCAAAAGTCCAGTAAGGCGAATAAAGCCCTTTTGTGTTTTGAGGGTCAAGAGAGGCTTTTTTTAATTTATTGGGAGCAAACCATAATTTTTTCACCCAATTTATAAAAATTTGAAATGCCTTTTTTTGATCTATTTGAAAAGGCAAAATGGCTCCAGGGATAATCCAATCATCTTTAAAGGTATCTTCAACAATAAGGGGCATACTACAGTAAATGCAGTGTAATGATTTGTAATGTTCTCCTATATGTTGATCAGCGCCACAATTTTTACAGTGAATCATAGTAATTTCTTCACTGTGCGATTGTCCCCCCATCTCACTCAAATAGCTTTTGAGTTCTAATTCTTCAAATCCGTTTTCTGAAGGTGTTATGGTTTCTGCATGACCACAATACCTACACTTTAATTCAACGGTACCCGGGGCATAAAAAAGCTCAGCACCACAGTTAACACAGGATTTTTTGAGTTCGGACCTTTTGGGTGAAATTTCTTCCATGGTTCTTGTCTCCTTATAGACAGAAAACATTTAATTAGATTAAAATGTTCTTAACTATTATTTTTCTGGAAGAGGTGGTGGAGTGTTACCTCCTAAAAATGCTTTAAGTTCTTCCACATCTTTTAAAGAAGTCCAACTTGCCATTCCTTGTTTCCAAATCAAGGTTTCTTTATTAATAGTTCTATTGGCGAAAAAAGCTTTTAGTTGTTCAATAGTTACGGGTCCTGATTGTTGCCCATTAGCGGCGTAGAAATACTGTATTACTACAGGCATCTGAGGAGGAAACATTCCGGCTTGTTGTTGCAAAGGTGTTTGTTGTTGGCCTCCCATTTGTGGACCCATCAAGGCTCCCATTTGTTGGGCAAGCACAAATCCCATTCCCATTCCCATTCCTGCACCAGCGGTACCTCCCTCATTAGCAGCAGCAGCTTCAATTGCTTTTGCAGTTTTAAATCGGGTAAGCTTGTCGAGATCCAATTTATCAATACGGCTATATTCGAAGATTTCCTTTTTAAGATCTTCGGGCATAGAAACATTTTCTATAAAGAATTTCTCTAATGAAATACCTATGCTATTAAATTCGGGTTGCATCACTTCCTTACAGGTTTCTGAAAGTTCTGTGGTATTAGCAGCGTATAATTCGATAGGTAAATTTGCCTCCCCTATCGTATCAGTAAAGCGTGTAGTTATAAGACTTTTAAGGTGTTCATTGATTTCAAAATTTGTGAAATTATTATCCGTACCCACTATATCTACAATAAATTTACCAGCATCGTTAATTCTATAAGCATAGGTGCCAAAGGCACGAATTTCTACCAATCCAAAACGTTCATCGTTTAGCGTAATAGGGTTTTTGGTGCCCCATTTTTCATCGGTAAAAAGATGAGTATTTATAAAATATACTTCAGCTTTAAAAGGACTATTGAAACCATATTTCCATCCTTTTAGAGTTGTCAAAAGAGGCATGTTTTCAGTATTTAAAGTATAGGTGCCGGGCTCAAAAACATCTGCCAACACACCTTCATTAATAAATACTGCGGTTTGTCCTTCACGCACAATTAATTTGGCATTGTTTTTTATTTCGTTTTGGTATCGTTCAAAACGATGACAGATCGTATTGTCTGTATAGTCCAGCCATTCAATGATGTCTATAAATTCATGACTAAGTTTTTCCTTTATTTTATCGAAAATCCCCATGTATATCAGTTTTAAAATTTGAGGTATAAAGATATGAAAATACCTTGATAGATAAATTAATTGTATTTAACTTTCCTAAGTATGCGTATAGATTCCTTAAAGGATTCATATTCTTCTCCCCCGATATTTTTTAAAAATGGTTTTGCTTCCAACAATTTTGTTTTAGCATCGGTAAAATCATTTAAATAGCAAATAAGATAGGTAGCAGGGAGGTTGCGAAGGTCTTTAGTCTCTGAAGTATTTAAAGGAATTCCCTTTTTCAATTTATCTAAAATTGCATTGTTGGCATTATAGATATGATGCAATGTTTTTTTATTGAATCGAGGGGGTTTAAAAATTAATCGGGAATTTATTTGATACGAACCATTTTCCTGAAAAGTAATAATAACCTCTTCCAAAGGGTAATATTTAAACTCATTGTTTAATCCTAAATGTACATACTCGATAATTTTGAAGAAATCCTCAGAAAATGAAATGCTTACATCATCTAATGTAGAATAAAACAAACGAACTTGTTCGTTAATTAATTCTATATCAACTCGGGAATAATAAATGTTTCCCTTTACTTTTTTAGTAATTCCCGCCCAACAAACCACGAATTGTTCTTTAAAAACCTTATAACTGGCATCCAGGTCTTTATGACGGTTGTAGTTGAAATCAATTACCCCATTTAGAGTATGCTCGATATTATTTTTGGCTTTGTTTTCTATGGCTTTCACTATCGCAGAATTCACATCTTTAATCTCAATATCGAAATCCTTGGGCATTGAGATACTACCATCTCTTAAAAAGATTGAACCACCCCAATACTTCCAAATATTTTTACGGAGTGAAGTAATTTTATCGTTTGGACGTATGGTAACCAAACCCACGACCTTGTCTGACGGTAAATTTGGAAACGCAACATTTTCGTACATTATAAGAGGTGGGTTCGTAAGGTACGCATTGATTAAATTTTGGATTTTACTATCGTCAAAAAAATCTACTCCATTTATCTCGTTAGCTTCATCCTCAACCCCAATCACGATATATGAATTATTTTTTGGGTTGCTGTTGCTTAAAGCACAAATATGTTTTAAAAATTTGGCCTTCCCCTCCTTTCTACTCAAATCGATCTTACGTTTCTTATCATAGAAACTACACTCATCGTTATGAGCTAACAGATTTTTAATAAGAAGACGTTTGTTTATCATTTTTGTTTTCGAACTCTATGCTTGTCGTAGATTACATTTTAAAGCCTAAATACAGTATATCAATTACTAAGATTAACATTGATAGTGTCATTTTGACAGACTCATTTTCCTAATAATGACCACATAACATAATAAGAGTTTTTTTAATTAAAATAATTGATTAACAAAATAAGAAAATTATGTATTATCGTAGTTTATTAAAACCTTATAATTTATTTAAATTTTTAACCAATTGTTAACAGGGATTTTAATCATAAATCTTCAATTTGCACAGCTATAATAAATATAGCTTTTTTTTAAAGAATTAAAACAACATGGAACAAACAAATATATCCTTAGATATAAGTGCATTAAATGAAAAAATAGAAAAAGAAAGTGCGTTTATCGATATTCTTTCAATGGAGATGAACAAAGTAATTATAGGCCAAAAACACATGGTTGAAAGATTGCTTATTGGCTTATTGGGAGAAGGGCATATTTTATTGGAAGGTGTTCCTGGCCTTGCCAAAACACTGGCAATAAACACACTTTCAAAAGCGGTACACGGAAAATTTAGCAGGATTCAATTTACGCCCGATTTACTTCCGGCCGATGTTACAGGGACCCTTATTTACAATATGAAAGAAAACGATTTCAGTATAAAAAAGGGACCTATATTCGCCAATTTTGTGTTAGCTGACGAAATTAACCGGGCTCCTGCAAAGGTACAATCGGCTTTATTGGAGGCCATGCAAGAAAAGCAGGTTACCATTGGGGATGAAACTTTTATACTTGACAAGCCTTTTTTAGTAATGGCAACTCAAAACCCTATTGAGCAAGAGGGAACCTATCCATTACCTGAGGCACAAATGGATCGTTTTATGCTTAAAACAGTTGTTGAATACCCGCAAATGGATGAAGAACAACTCATTATTCGTCAGAATTTAAAAGAAAATTTTGAGCAAATAAGTCCCGTTGTGACTTTAGACCAAATAAAAAAAGCTCAAGCATCAGTTCGGGAAGTTTATATGGATGAAAAAATCGAGAAATACATACTCAATATTGTTTTTGCAACTCGTACACCAGAAAATTATCACCTCGCAGATTTAAAACCTCTTATAAACTTTGGAGCTTCACCACGGGGAAGTATCAATTTGGCTATTGCTTCAAAATGTTATGCTTTTATAAAAAAACGAGGCTATGTAATTCCTGAAGATGTTAGAGCAATAGTACATGATGTATTACGTCACCGTATAGGTCTTACCTACGAAGCCGAAGCAGAAAATGTTACTTCCGAAGATATTATCAATAAAGTAATAAACGAGATTGAAGTACCGTAACCAGTTATACCGGAAAAGAAATATATCAAAAAACAAATCACAAACCAATCTTAAGGTTTAATTAAAAGAATTGATTTTTGAATATTATTTGTGATTTTATTTTAAAAAATGGATACCAAAGAACTTCTTAAAAAAGTGCGTAAAATCGAAATTAAAACGCGTCGTTTAAGCGATCATATGTTCGGAGGCGAGTATCATAGCACATTTAAGGGTCGCGGAATGACCTTTAGTGAAGTACGCCAATATCAGTTTGGAGATGATGTGCGAAGTATAGACTGGAACGTAACAGCTCGTTATAATGAACCCTATATTAAGGTCTTTGAGGAAGAACGAGAACTTACATTAATGCTTCTGGTCGATATTAGTGGTTCTGAGTTTTTTGGAACAGAAAGTCAATTTAAAAATGAGATTGTAACCGAAATTGCAGCAACACTTGCATTTTCGGCACTTCAAAATAACGATAAAATTGGTTTAATTCTATTTTCGGATGAAATAGAACTTTTCATCCCCCCAAAAAAAGGCAAATCACATGTATTGCTCATTATAAGAGAGCTTCTTGAGTTCACACCCAGCAGTAAAAAAACAGATATTGCATTGGTCTTGAAATATTTTTCGAATGTAATAAAGAAAAAAGCCATTGTTTTTTTGCTTTCTGACTTTATAACCGATTCGTACAGAGATACTTTAAAAATTGTTTCAAGAAAACATGACGTAACCGGAATAAGAGTTTATGATAAACAGGAAGAACAAATTCCTAATCTTGGTGTAGTACAAATGCAGGATCAGGAAACCGGGGAGCAATTTTTTGTAAATACTTCTTCAAAAAAAGTGAGGAATCATTACAAGACGCATTACCTGGGACGAGCTGATTATTTTTTAGAATCATTTAAAAAAAGTGGTGCAGGGACAATTAGCTGTAGAATAGATGAAAGCTATGTAAAAAAATTATTGGGTTATTTTAAAAGAAGAGGGTAAAAGAATTAAGAAATTGGATGGGAAAAAAAAGACCAAATAATATTTATAAGAAATTCCAAGCAATTGTGAGGAATCTCATTCTGTTTATTGTGTTTCTACAGGTTGCAATCAATTTTGCGCAGGTAACATCCTATGTTGATACCACTCAAATTAAAATAGGAGAAGAAATTCAATATACCATTCAAGTAATGGCAGATACAACAGATTTGGTATTATTTCCTGAAGGGCAATCATTTTCTCCTTTGGAAATGATAGAATCTTATAAAGTAGATACTACTTTTAAGCAGACAAAATACAAGCTCATTAAAAAATACTGGCTTACACAATTCGATTCCGGCTCCTATACCATTCCGAGGCAACGTGTTGTCATTAATAATAAACCTTATGATACCGATTCGTTGCTGGTTGAAGTTGCCGATGTTTTAGTGGATACTACTAAGCAAAAAATGTACAATATTAAACCGGCCTTAGAAGTAAAACGTCCTCCTTTCGATTTTCAAAATGTGTTGTATTGGATTATTCCTCTCCTTATATTATTGGGTATTGGAATGTATATTTTCTTCCGAAGAAAAAAGAAAAAAGAAGAAACTGAACAACAATTACCCCCTTATGAGGAGGCTATTGTAGCATTAAAACTGTTAGACGAATCTCATCTTCTAATTGAAGAGAAGTCTAAAGAATATTACTCTTCTCTTACAGAAATAATAAAACGTTATTTACACCGAGAAGTTGATGATACCGCTCTGGAAAGTACAAGCGAAGAATTAATAGTTCGGTTAAAGTTGCACAAGGATACTGGACATTTTGAATTCGATTCAGGAACAATAAAAAAGTTAGACAAAATTCTTAAACGTGCCGACTTAATTAAGTTTGCCAAAATGAAGGAACAGACAGGGCAGGCACAAGCAGATAGAGGAGTTATTGGAGAAATATTAGATGAAACCAAAGAAATTATTCCTGAATTGACAGAGGAGGAGTTGCTAAAAAACGAACAATATTTAGAAAAATTGCGAGTAAAAAAATTAAAAAAACAACGTATTAAAGTAATTCTTGGAGTTTTTATTGCAATAATTATGTCAGGAGTTTTATATGGCAGTATTGAAGGATTCGACAACTTAAAAGACAAAGTTTTAGGTAACCCCAACAGAGATCTTGCAGAGGGGCGTTGGATAAAAAGTGAGTATGGTAATCCATCGGTTATTATTGAAACACCCCAAGTTTTGATACGCACTGAAATGGAAAATTTCAAATCTTCAAACGCTGTAATTAAAGATAAAAACCTTTTTACCTATGGGAATATTAGAGAGCAATTGTTCATTAAAGTGAGTACGACACAATTTAACCAAGAACAAGATTTTGTATTGGAGACCGCTCTAGATGAAGCTTTATCAAAACTAGAAAATGAAGGGGCAAAAAACATGATAGTAAAACGAGAAGAATTTGAAACAGAAAAGGGAATCAAAGGAATTAAAGCTTTTGGCAGGTTTTATATTCAGGTTTCAGACAATAAAGTACTTAAAAACCCCCGGGATTATGAGTTATTGATTTTTGCTCAACAAAACGGGTTACAGGAAGTATTAGTTGTTTATCAAAATGAAGGTCGTTTTTCCGAAGACATAAAAAAACGAATAATTAATTCTATAGAATTAGAAGTAATACAACAAAACTAATGTTTGATAATTTCGAATTTGTAAATCCACAGTTATTCTGGTTGTTAGCATTACTCCCAGCTATTATTCTATGGTATCTATGGAAGAGGAAGCAGCAAACGGCGATCTTGAAAATATCGAGTTTAAAAGGGTTTAAAACCTCTAAAAACTGGTTGGCAAAATTACGCTCAGGATTGTTTGTGTTTCGGTTGTTGGCTTTGACTTTAGTTATTATGGCATTGGCACGACCCCGGACAGTTGATGAATCTACACGAATCAAAACAACAAAAGGAATCGATATTATAATCACTATAGATGTTTCTGCAAGTATGTTGGCTAGAGATTTAAAACCCAATAGGCTGGAAGCGTTAAAAGCAGTTGCAGCACGATTTATTAATGCACGCCCAAACGACCGTATAGGCTTGGTAGAATATGCTGGAGAAAGCTATACCAAAACACCTTTAACCAGCGATAAAACTATTGTATTATCTTCCCTTAAGGGTATAAAGTACAACACCATCATCGAAGGGGGTACTGCAATTGGAATGGGACTTGCTACTTCTGTAAACCGACTTAAAGATAGCCGTGCAAAAGGAAAAGTAATAATATTATTAACTGATGGGGTAAACAATTCAGGCTTTATAGATCCTAAAATTGCAAGTGAATTGGCAGTAGAGTTTGGTATAAAAGTATATACTATTGGTTTAGGAACTAATGGAATGGCTTTATCTCCAATCGGTATAAGAAATGATGGTAGTTTCCAATACGGAAAAGTACAAGTTGAAATCGATGAAGAATTATTAAAAGATATTGCTAAAACAACTGGAGGGAAATATTTCAGAGCTACCAGTAACACTAAGTTAGCAGAGATATATGAAGAAATAAATAAACTGGAAAAAACAGAAATAGAGGAAATCAAGTTTAAAACTTTCGATGAAAAATATAGACCCTTGGTGTTAATTGCCTTTGGGTTATTAATGTTAGAAATTATATTGAGATTTACAGTGTTTAGAAGTTTTGTTTAATGATTAAGAAATATTAATGTATCAATTAGAAAAACCCATATACTTTTATTTGCTTTTCACCATTATTGTGATAGCATTGCTTTTGTTATGGGTATTAATTTGGAAAAAGCAGACTCAAAAGCGTTTTTCAAATGCTAAATCATTTAAAAAATTAAGTCCTAATCGATCATTATTTAAGTTAATTCTAAAAGTTTTTGTGGTATCACTGTCTTTAGCCTGTTTAAGTATTGCACTTGTAAATCCTAAGATAGGGACAAAGATAGAAACAATAAAAAGAGAAGGGGTTGACGTGGTTTTTGCATTGGATGTTTCAAAAAGTATGTTAGCCGAAGACATTGCTCCTAATCGTATGGAAAAATCCAAGCAGTTGGTAACACAGATAATAAATAGTTTATCAGGAGATCGTATTGGTATTATTGGATATGCAGGGAGTGCTTTTCCACAAGTACCCATTACTACAGATTTTTCATCGGCGAAACTATTTTTAAACAGCATGAATACCGATATGGTTTCATCTCAGGGAACTGCTATTAGTGAGGCTATAGAAATGGCACAAACTTATTATAATGATGAGGAACAAGTAAACAGGGTGTTGTTTATAATATCGGATGGGGAAGATCATGAAGGTAATGTTTCAGCCCTAGCCAAGCAAGCATCTAACCAGGGCATTCGTATTTTTACTATTGGCGTAGGTACCGAGCAAGGAGCTCTTATACCTATAAAACGAAACGGAATTTTACAGCATTATAAGCGAGATAAAAATAATGAACAGATAATTACTCGTTTAAATGTAGGGACTTTAAAAGAGATCTCTGAAGTAGCCAATGGAGAATATATAGATGGCACAAATACCGCAGAGGTTGTAGAAACTGTAACGGCTATTTTAAACGGGATGGACAAAAAAGAATTTGAAGCCAAGCAATTCACTGATTTTAAAGATCAGTTTCAATGGTTTCTAGCAGGCGCATTATTTTTGTTAGTATTGGATGTTCTTTTATTGGAAAGAAAAACAGCATGGTTGAAAAAATTAAATTTGTTTAATGAGGATTAATAATAACATATTTTATTCTGAAGGATCCAAAAAATTAAAACTGCTATCAGTTTTTATTTTAATGTTTTCATCTTTAGTTTCGGTAATAGCTCAGGAAAAAGAGAATAGGGATATTATTGAATCCAAAAAATTATTAAGTGATGCCGGCCTCGAAATGAAGAATGGCAACTTCCCATTAGCTGAAGCTGATTACAGAAAGGCCATTTCACTGAATCCAAAAGATGAAATCGGCAAATATAATTTAGGCACAGCTTATTACAATAAAGAAATGAATGCTAATGCAATGCAACGTTTTTTACAAGCCGCTTCTGTTGCCTCTAATAAAACAGAAAAACATAAAGCCTTCCACAATTTAGGAAACACTTTTATGAATGACAAAAAATATAAAGAAGCTGTTGAAACTTATAAAAATGCTTTACGAAACAACCCAACAGATGATGAAACACGATATAATTTAGCTTTAGCTAAAAAAATGCTTGAAGAAGAACAAAAAAAAGGAGGCGATGATGAGGATAACAAAGATAAGGATAACAAAGAAAATCAAAATAATAAAGACAATAAAGATAACAAGGATAATAAAGAAGGTGATGATGGAGATGAAAAAGAAGATAAGGATAAGGGAGATGAAAAGGATGATAAAAAGGAAGGAGACGAAAAGGAGGATAAAGGAAATCCCGAACAACCTAAAGAAGAAAAGAAAGATCGAAAGCAACCTGTTCCCGGTAAGCTTTCAACTCAACAAATAAAAAATTTATTGGAAGCGATGAATAATGAGGAAAAGAAAGTTCAGGATAAAATCAATGCTGAAAAACAAAAAGGAATAAAAATAAAGAACAGTAAGGATTGGTAATTCAATGAAGTTAAAAAATTTCATATATATAGTTTTCTTTGTTTTGAGTTGTGGAATTACTCAGGCACAAGTTCAATTTGAGGCTAAAGTGAGTAAAAAAAAGCTAGGAATTAACGAACGATTACGAGTAGACTTTATAATGAATCAAGATGGAGACAACTTTAACCCACCAAGTTTCGAGGGATTTCGTGTAGTAGGGGGGCCTAATCAATCGATTAGTAATTCGTATATCAATGGGAAAAGGAGTTACTCAAAGACCTATTCTTATTTTTTATCTCCGAAATCAAAAGGTAAATTTAAAATTAATCAAGCTACCATTGAGATTGAAGGAGAAATTTATAAAACACTTCCTATATATGTAGTCATAACCTCAGCTGTTGATAAACCCAAGGATGAAAATGATGCAGATTACGTAGCTAGTGAAAATGTACATCTTGTAGCCGAACTATCTAACTCAAATCCATATTTAAACGAAGCAATTACAGTTGTTTATAAATTGTATGTTTCTCATAATGTAAGTATTACAAGAAGTTGGCGCGAAATAGACTCCCCTAAGTATGCAGATTTTTGGAGTCAGACTATTGACAATAGGGGTAATTCTAAAATTTATGAAGGGACTTATAAAGGAGAAGATTATCGGTATGTGATTTTAAGAAGAACTGTGTTATATCCACAAAAAACAGGGAAACTCAATATTGAACCCCTTACTTTAGATGTTCCCATTGATGTGATGAGTAATCGGCGAGATATATTTGGTCGTCGACTTATGTCTCATGTTAACAAAACGATTTCGGCAGGGAATCGTATTATTACTGTAAAGCCCTTGCCAACAATTGGGAGACCCGATAAATTTACAGGAGCTGTAGGAGATTTTCAGTTTAGAGTTGAAACTAATAAAACAACGTTGAATGCTAACGAATCTCTAGAATTAAAGGTAACGGTAACAGGTAAAGGAAATTTAAAACTTTTTAATTTACCCTCATTAAATCTTCCCAGTTCATTAGAAGTTTATGAACCCATTCATGACAATCAAATAAATACTACGTTTGATGGAATGCAAGGAACGGTTACGGAGACCTATACGGTTGTGCCACAATTTAAAGGGAATTATCCCATTCGACCTATTTCGTTTTCTTATTTTGATGTTGTTTCCAAATCCTATAAAACGATTTCTTCGAAAGAAATAATAATTAATGTTGAAAAGGGACCAAAACCAAAGCAATCGAATTCAGAAAATGATATTAGTGGAAGTAATAAATCCCCGACGTTTTCAAAAGATCAATTTAAATATATAAAATTGGAAGGGAAATTAGAACCTGTAAATCCTGCACCCTTTTTTAAATCTTCATTGTTTTGGTATTTGCTAGGAACGCCATTTTTATTAATCCCGTTGTTTATTATCGCCGGTAAAGAACGAAATAAAAGATTAAATGATGTAGAAGGGAACAAGCTTCGAAAAGCAAATAAACTAGCAAAGAAATATTTATCCGCTGCGAAAAAGAATATAACAGACAAGGTAACTTTTTATGAGGCCCTGGAACGTGCATTACACAATTATTTGAAAGCAAAGCTCAACATTGAAACAACCGAGTTTTCAAAAGAAAGAATTTCTGAATTGCTTTCAGATAAAAAAGTAGCAGGAGTTATTATTGATGATTTTATAAGTATTTTAAAAAGTTGTGAATTTGCACGCTATACACCTACATCAAATGTTAGTATAAATGAAGATTATAATAAAGCTGTGAATGTAATTGCTAGCATAGACAAACAAATCCGGTAACCTATAAATTATAGATGAAACAAATACTGTATCTGGCAATTTTTTTATTGACAACTTTAAGTTTTTGTCAAAACGAACCTCTATTTGAGGAGGGGAAAGCTTTGTATAAAACTGAAAAATATCAAGAAGCAGTAGTAGTTTGGATGAAAATTTTAGATAAAAATGAACACTCTTCATCCTTGTATTTTAATCTTGGAAATGCACATTACAAGTTAAACAGTGTTGGTCCTAGTATCTATTATTATGAAAAAGCACTTCAACTTTCACCACATGATACTGATGTGAAAAACAACCTTGCTTTTGCTCAAAACGCAATGGTAGACGACATTGAACCCTTGCCGGTATCTATTTTTACTAAATGGTATAAAACTCTCTCAGGCGGATTTAATTATAATGAATGGGCTTTAGCAGCAGTTGTATTTTCTATAAGTTTTGTGGTATTATTTCTTCTGTATTATTTTTCGTTTTCAGAAACAAGAAAGCGTTTACTTTTTGCAAGCTCTCTTATTTCGATAATTCTTTTATTGATATCTATTTCAATGGCTTTCACAACATTTAGTGACACTAAAAATGATCGCCCAGCCATTATTTTTGCTGAAAGCATCGAAATTAAAAGTGAACCTAATCTTGGAAGTGAAGTAGCATTTATATTGCATGAAGGAACAAAGGTACAAGTTGTTGCACAGGATACAGAATGGGTACGGATTGTAATTGTAGACGGGAAAGACGGATGGATTCCTGTCACTGATATTAAGGAGTTGTAAACTTACTGTATAATTTTTTCTATTCGCTTATCGGGTATAACCCACATAATTGCTACAAATACATAACAAGCAATACCAAACCATGGGTTTACAAAACAAAAGATTATCCCAAGGATATATATTGCAATTGAGAGTTTTTCTTTGAGCCTCCCACCTAAGGCTTTGTGCAAGTCAAAATCCTTAGGATGATGCTTTAAAATGGCCCCTTTTAAAAAAGAAAAAGCAATACCACACATAAATAGCACAAAGCCGTAAAACGCAACGGGTGTTGATAAAACATGATTTTGTCCTATCCAGGCAGTGGCAAAAGGGATTAAGGATAACCAAAACAATAAATGTAGATTTGCCCATAATATTTTTCCGTTTACATTCTCAGTTATTTGAAATAAGTGGTGGTGATTATTCCAAAAAATACCTATATAAATAAAACTAACCAGATAACTAATAAAAATGGGAATCTTAGGAATTAAAGCCTCAATAGTTATTTCTTCAGGAGCTTTGAGCTGTAAGACCATAATTGTGATAATAATAGCTATAACGCCATCACTAAAAGCTTCTAACCTGTTCGTTTTCATAATACTCTTAATTTAGGCTGTCTTCAATTAATATACCCATTTTACCCATTTGATAATCGCGAATGGCTTCTAAAATCTCTGTTTGAGTATTCATGACATAGGGACCATATTGAGTTACTTTTTCATTAATGGGTTTTCCACAGAGCAATAAAAATTGCGATTCCTTTTCAAAAGCCATGGATATGACGTCTCCATCACTTTCAAAAACTACCAGGTTTTCAGCATCTACGATTCCATAGTTTTTAAGTTTCATGCTACCGTTAATTAAATAAATCATAGCATTATATCCATTTGGAATTACTAAGGTCTGTTGCCCCATTATTTTAGAAATTCCCCAAAGTATTAGTAGTTCACTTTGGGTTTTAATATTACTTTTTTCTCCTCTGTATTCTCCTGCTATTAATTTGTTTTGAATTTTTTTATCTTCTGAAGTGATTACAGGTATAGTATCAATTGATAAATGATTATAATTTGGTTCTAGCATTTTTTTAGATGCCGGACTATTAATCCATAACTGAATAATTTCTTGTTTTCCACCTTTTGTCACTAATGTCTCTGAAGGTCTTTCACTATGAACTAAACCTGCTCCTGCGTGCATCCATTGTGCTTCTCCGGATTTTGCTATTTGATTATTCCCCCGACTGTCTCTATGATGTATTTCTCCTTCAATCACAAAGGTAACGGGCGAGAATCCTCTATGTGGATGGGGACCAATACCTTGATATTTTGCCGGTCTATTGTTACTGTATTTTGTTTGGGCATGATGAAGAAGTAAAAATGGATCTACCCGATTTACTTTCTGTGAGGGCAAGGGTTGTTTTACAGGAAATCCTCCCATATCAATTTCAACAGCAGGTAAAAGATGTTTAACTTTTTTAATAACAGGATTTCTTTTTTTATTTCCCATTATTATTAATTTTCAAGATCAGGTATTTCATCATTCTACTCAGGATTTGTATAAGATTCCACTTCTTCAATAATATAAGGTAAGACCATAGGTGCAATTGAAGCTACAGGAATGTATAGATAGGAATTGTTTTTCTTTTCTTCAGAAATCACATAATCCGTCGTGTTCCAAGAGTTAAAAAACATAAAAATAACACTAATAATAAAGGCATATATTATAACATTGAATACACCGCCTAACAGCTTGTTGAAAATTCCTAAAAAGGCAAAATCTGCAATATTTGTTAGAAATTTTCCCGCCATGGAAACCACAAACAAAATGGCAAAAAATGTTACAGCAAAAGCTACAAGATTTGTAGTTTGTTCACTCCAATTAAACCATTCATAAATATAGCCTGACACATAATGCGAAAAATAAACAGCTCCGTATACCCCGGCTATCAAACCAATAAGTGAAGCCAAAGTAACAAAAAGACCCTTTTTCATCCCTGAGAAAAAGGCAAGGATAAGAATGATTCCTAAAATAACATCTAATAAGTTCATACAAAGTATTTAGGGTAAAGATACTAAAAGTGTTTGTCTAGAAGTTTATATTTGCATTACTAGAATTATGGCAAGGGACGAACAATTAAAAAAACGATGGGAAGATGTGGTAACACTTATTAGCAAACGTTTTGCCGATGGTGAAGTATTGGATTTGGATGCGATAATTTACATTATCGGGCTTCAGGAGTTTGGTAGGGTTGATCGTAAATTCGGAAAAGATGATAAAATAAATTTAATGCATATTGCTATTTGTAGACTTCTTGAACCCTTTGGATTTTACGAGTTTGATTATTTTGACGAAGAAGGCTGGCCACACTATAAAATTTTGGAAAAACTTCCACCCCTAAAAGCCGGTGAGCAAAGTGTATTAATGAAAGAAGCGATTGTTCATTATTTTTTGGAAAGGGATGTAATTCATTAACCAAGAAACTAAAAGAAGGAAATTATTATCAACTTTATTGGAATGAATTCTAGTTACTGGTTTTTTCTATAAATTTCGTTGTAGTACCAATTGTAAAAACGTAATATTGTATATAGAAAAGGTTTTAATGTATGATAAAGCAGATTAAGAAACATATAACAGAAGTAAAATCATTTACTGCTAATAGTCTAGAGGATGTAGAAATTTTCAGAATTAAATATTTAGGTAGAAAAGGACTAATGAAAGACTTTTTTGTCGAATTTAAAAACCTTCCTAAAAATCAAAAAAAGGAATTTGGACAAACCATAAATACATTAAAAAAAATTGTTGAAGAAAAAATAATTTCATTAATATCTACCCTAAAAGAAAAAGAAAATATTGAAGGAGTTTACGGGGATCTTTCTCGACCGGGGGAGTCTATAGGTTTAGGTTCTCGGCATCCAGTATCAATTGTTAAAAATAAGATTATTGAAATCTTTTCTCGTATTGGGTTTAACGTTTCTGAAGGTCCCGAAATAGAAGATGATTGGCATAACTTTACTGCATTAAACTTTCCGGAATATCATCCCGCTCGAGATATGCAAGACACTTTTTTTATTCAAAAAGACCCTGATATATTATTGCGAACACATACATCCACTGTACAGGTTCGTTATATGGAAAATAACAAACCTCCCATTCGAACTATTTCACCGGGAAGAGTATATCGCAATGAAGCAATCTCAGCACGGGCACATTGTTTTTTTCATCAAGTAGAGGGGTTATATGTAGACAAAGGCGTAAGTTTTGCCGATTTAAAGCAAACACTTCAATATTTCACAACCGAATTGTTTGGAAAATCAAAGATAAGACTCCGTCCCTCATATTTTCCATTTACAGAGCCAAGTGCAGAGGTTGATGTATATTGGGGACTTAAAACCGAAACCGATTACAAAATGACCAAAGGGACGGGATGGTTGGAAATAATGGGTTGTGGTATGGTTGATCCAAATGTGCTTAAAAATAGTAATATAGACCCTGAAGTATATTCCGGGTTTGCTTTTGGAATGGGTATAGATCGTATTGCATTACTTCTGTATCAAATTCCGGATATACGCATGTTTAGTGAAAATGATATTCGTTTCTTAGAACAATTTAAAAGCACATATTAATTTAACTTTTCAATTATTTTAGATTCCCAAAGGATTTTTTAAAATACAAAACCTCCCGATATTGACACCGAGAGGTTTTTCATTTATTAATTATTTTAAAATTTTATTCTTTAATTAATTGTTTAGTAATAGATACATTCTCACCATTTATAAGCACTATATACGTAGCACTTGATAATTGTGAAACATCTATGGATATTTCAGTGCCCATATTTGTAAGTGCTATGGTTTTTATCAATCTACCGTTAAGGTCGTAGATCACAGCTTTGTCCAGAGCAAGTGATTTTGGATTGCTTAATATTACATATTCTACAGCAGGGTTAGGATACATTACAATACTTTCAATATTGAGATCATTGTCTCCTACGCCTAAGATGCTTTCTACAGTAAGTTCGAAAGTACAAGTTGATATATTTCCAAACTCATCTTCTGCTGTAATGGTTATTGTGTACACACCATCTGGCAACAAGGTTCCCGGTGCCGGATCTTGAGATGTAATTACCACAGGATCTGTACAGTTGTCTGTTGCAGTGGCATCACCGTTTGCCCAGTAATCGGGTACTATATAGAACAGGTTGCTTATTCCAGGATCAACGGTTTGATCCGGAGGACAGGTAATTTCTGGCCCCATAAGATCCACCACGGTTACTATCGCGGTACACATAGAGAGGTTACCGTTTACATCGATTGCAAATACGGTTACCGTTACCGGAGTGCCCACATCGCTACAATCGAAATCAAAAATATCTATGGTTGTTGTGTCGATACCACAAGCATCTGTTAATGTATCAATAACATCATCTGGTATAATAGAGGCTGTTCCATCGGCACCTAGTTCTAGGGTAATATCCATACAAATCAGGATCGGTGAGGTAACATCTTCTACCGTAACCACAGCAGTACAGGTACTCACGTTTCCATTTACATCGGTTACGGTAAGTACTACGGTGTTATCCCCTACATCACTACAATCGAAGGTATCGATATCCAGATCATAACTTGCAATTCCACAAGCATCTGTACTTCCACCATCAACATCGATTCCTGAGATAGTTACAGTGCCATTAGCATCGAGTTGTACAGTGATGTCCATACAAACCACATCGGGCGGAGTTACATCTTCAACAGTTACCACTGCGATACAAGTACTTACATTTCCATTTACATCGGTCACAGTTAGTATAACATTATTAGGTCCAACATCACTACAATCAAATGTGTTTGGGGAAACAGTCATCGAAGCAATTCCACAGTTATCTGTGGAACCACCATTTACATCGGCAGCTACAATACTGGCATCTCCATTAGCATCTAACTGAATAGTGATATTCTGGCATACTGCCATGGCAGGTTCATTGTCTATTACCGTAATAGTAAAACTACATACAGCTGTGTTTCCACCTTCATCTGTAGCAGTAAACTCAATAGTACTCACTCCAACAGGGAATTGACTTCCACTTGAAAGGCCTCCCGTTTGAGCAACAGTTACCGCACAGTTGTCTAATGCTATTGCATCTGCAAAAAACACTACAGCAAAACAAACACCGGGATCAGTATCAGTAATTATATCCAAAGGACAAGAAATAACCGGGGGAATATTATCTTCAACCGTTACCACTGCCACACAAGTACTTACATTACCGTTTACATCAGTAACTGTTAAGGTTACATTGTTAGGCCCAATATCGGCACAGGTAAAGTCCATAATATCAATAGATAGACTTGCAATTCCACAAGCATCTGTTGATCCTCCGTTTACATCATCAGCTACAATACTCACGTTTCCTGTAGCATCCAGTTGTACAGTAATATCTTGACAAATTGCAACAGGAGGCACATTATCTTCAACCGTTACGGTTGCTGTACAGGTAGAAACGTTTCCGTTTACATCAGTAACTGTTAAGATTACGGTTACAGGAGAACCTACATCACTACAATCAAAAGTATTTGGGGATACTACCAGGGTATCTATTCCACAGGCATCGGAAGAACCATTGTTTATATCGGCACCTGTAATACTTGCATTACCTGTTGCGTCAAGTTGCACTGTAATATCCTGGCAAATAGCCACTGGAGATACATTATCTTCAACCGTTACGGTTGCTGTACAGGTAGAAACGTTTCCGTTTACATCAGTAACTGTTAAGGTTACGGTTACAGGAGAACCTACATCACTACAATCAAAAGTATTTGGGGATGCTACCAGGGTATCTATTCCACAGGCATCAGAAGAACCATTGTCTATATCGGCACCTGTAATACTTGCATTTCCAGTTGCGTCAAGTTGGACAGTGATATCCTGACAAATAGCAATAGGGGCTATTTTATCTTCAACGGTTACTATAGCTGTACAGGTGTCTGTGTTTCCACTTGTATCAGTAACAGTAAGTGTTACAGTAACAGGTGAACCTACATCACTACAATTGAAAGTATCGATATCAACTGCTAAGGAAGCTATCCCACAATTATCTGTACTTCCCCCATCTACATCTCCTGGTATAATACTAGCGTTGCCAGATGCATCTAATTGTACCGTAATGTTTTGACAAACCGCATTAGGGGGTTCGTTATCGTTTATAGTTATAGTGAATGTACAGGTACTGGATGCGCCGCAACTATCTGTTGCAGTAAATTCTATAGTATGTAAACCTAAAGGAAATGCACTACCACTGGGGAGTCCCATGGTTTGCACAGTTGTAAGTACACCATCCTCAATATCAAAAGCTGTAGCCGAAAAGAGAATAATAGTATCACAGAATCCGGGATTTGTATCAGCTATGAAATCCATGGGGCAAGTTATAATAGGTGGGTTGTTAGGGGCAACAGTTATGGTTACTGAGTAACTGCTAATACATAATGGGTCAGAGCCGACAGTGTCTCCTGCGCTAAGATTCCATGTGCCAAGTGCATTCAACCCGTTAAAACTATCCAAGTTGCCTCCATTTGGTAAAAAAGTTCCTGAAACTGGAGTTCCTGAGGGAATACCTACGGCAGCTTGATCAAATACAGTTATAACAGGAGGAGAATCTATACATCCAGACCAAGTATTTGGGACGGCTAAAATAACTTGACTAGCGGGACCATCCAATCGAAAATTAGTCTCATCGTGAAAAGAACACCCTGTAAGGGGAGCCGCACAAGAACCATCTGTTTTTAACCATGAAATGGATACGTTAACATCTGATATTATACACCCGAGAGGAAAATCTGCAGCAGAAAAACTAACTCCCGGAAGTGTGACACAATAAGTTCCACATCCATCTACAGTAATAGGACCAGGAGGAGTAAAAGTTTTTGTTACTGTTTGACCATAAGTAAAGCTTATGGTCAACATAAACATTGCCATTAATAAACAAGTAATTTTTTTCATAATAGAGGATTAATTATGTGATAATATAAAAGTATTAAATAATTAATATCAAAATCGGAAACCTAAAATAAAGAATAATTATTTATTAACACTTATAGGGACTGGTCATTGTATTGATAAATAGCAGAATACGTTGTACACGTTATTAACCGAAGACCACTTCAGAAACAAGATATATAAAAATTATATTATTGAAAGTAATTTCTAATCTAATTTATAGGTCAACTTTTTAAATACCTTTTTCGGGCTTTTATTTTCATATAAAATACTGTAAACGGAATTTAAAATAGGAGTTTTTGCATTCTTATCTTTTTGTTTGTTAAGTTCATATGCACTTTTTGCAGCATAGTAACCTTCAGCTATCATTTTCATTTCCATTTTAGCACTTTTAACGGTATAGCCTTTTCCTATCATATTTCCAAACATTCTATTTCTGCTAAAAGTAGAATAACCAGTTACCAGAAGGTCTCCTAAATATGCAGATCCATTTATATCTCGTTTCATTTTATAAACTTTCTTAACATATTTTTTCATTTCACGAATGGCATTACTCATTAATACGCTTTGAAAATTATCGCCATAACCCAAACCGTGAGCAATACCGGCTGCAATGGCGTAAATATTTTTAAGCATAGCGGCATATTCAGTGCCAATAATATCTTCACTGATAGAACACCTTATATAATCACTACTTAGATTATCAGCAACACATTGGGCTTTTTTTTCATCTGCACAGGCGATGGTAAGATAAGAGAGTCGTTCTAAAGCTACTTCTTCAGCATGGCAAGGCCCTGTTATAACCCCAATATTTTTAAATGGCACTTTTAAATGCGTGTAAAAATGGTCGCCAACTATTAGATTGCTTTCGGGAACAATACCCTTGATCGCTGAAAAAATAATTTTATTTTTTATAGGAATATCTAGTTTTTCCAACTCAAGGTGTAAAAATGCCGACGGAATAACAAAAATGAGATAATCGGCATAAGTGACCATTTCATTAATGTTATTACTTAATTTTAATTTTGAAAGGTCAAATTCTACCGAGCTCAGATAATTAGGATTATGTTCTTCTTTTTTAATATACTCTAAAGCATAAACACTTCTCATATACCAACCTACTTCATCTAGATTTTCACAAAGCATTTTTACAATGGCAGTCGCCCAACTTCCCCCTCCAAAAACAGCAAACTTTGGTGTTTTAGACATAAATGAATTTTAATTTATAAAAATACATAATAAATACTTTGTAGTTGATTTGTTAAATAATGCGAATCAATTTTGGTTGGTTATTAAGTTGAAACCCATTTAATTCGTAGGTAATAGGGATTAAAGCGGATTATTATTTGTAGAAATTCATTTCGTCTAAATATACCCATACATTATCAGGTAACAGAGGTTGAATATTTTTACCATTTTTTATGCTGCTTCTTATGAAAGTAGATGAAATCTCCATGATAGGAGCATTGATCTTGGTGATTTTTGGGTGATTCGAGAATTTAGTTTCTAAGGCAACATCAGTGTTTCTTGGATATATATAAATAGAATGTCTATCTAAAATTACTTCATAATTTTTCCATTTGTGAAAAGACTTCAAATTATCTTCTCCTAGTATAAGTGAAAAGTAATGAGAGGGAAATCTTTCTTCTAAATGTGCAAGAGTGTTAATTGTATAATTAGGTTGAGGCAAATCAAATTCTATGGCACTTGCTTTTAGTTTTGAATAATCCTCTACAGCAATTCTAACCATGTACAATCGATGATTATCTTCTAATAAATTCTTTTTCTTTTTATGAGGGTTATGAGGAGTTACAACTAACCAAACTTCGTCAAGATCCGAAAATTCCACCATATGGTTAGCAATAATAAGATGACCAATGTGTATTGGGTTAAAAGTTCCAAAAAACAAACCTACTTTTTTAGAAATGGTAGATTTAAGTATCATCCTCAGCAATAAATTTCACAACCAAATCGTGTGCTTGAATAAGAGCATCATCCAGGTTATTATTTACAATTATATAATCGAATTGTGGGGCAGTTGCGAGCTCTATAGAAGCTTTTGCAATACGCATATTTATTTTTTCTTCACTTTCGGTTTTCCGTTTCTTCAATCTTATTTTGAGCTCATCAACACTTGGAGGTTTAACAAATACCGCCAGAGTTTTTTCCGGGAATTTCTTTTTAATTCTTAATCCACCAACAACATCTATATCAAAAATCACATTTTTTCCTAACTTCCATATGCGTTCTATTTCAGCTATAAGAGAGCCATAAAAATTGTCGCGATATACCTCTTCCCATTCTAAGAAATCTCCATTTTTAATATGTTTTTTAAAGTTTTTCAAACTAATGAAATAGTAATTTTCTCCGTGCTTTTCATCTCCACGCGGTTTTCGGGATGTAGCTGATACAGAAAAATCCAAATTCAAATCTTTTTGTTTAAGAAGGTATTGTACCAAGGTGGTTTTTCCACTTCCTGAAGGTGCCGAAAAAACAATAAGTTTTCCTCCCTTCATTACAAAACGTTTAATGCTTGTTCCTTGATTTTCTCAAGTTCATCTTTCATTTGTACTACTAATTGTTGCATGGGAGCATCGTTGGCCTTGGAGCCAATTGTATTGATTTCCCGTCCAATTTCTTGGCAGATAAAACCTAATTTTTTTCCATTAGAATCCTCAGATTGTAGGGCTTCATTAAAATAATTAAGATGATTTTCTAACCGAATTTTTTCTTCAGTAATGTCATATTTTTCAAGGTAGTAAATCAATTCTTGTTCAAATCTATTTTCATCTACAGCCTCTTTTAATTCAGTGATAGCTTTTCGAAGACGTTCTTTTACAGTTTCTATTCTTGTTGAATCTATTGTTATTACCTTTTCTAAAAGTTCTAAAATAGTCTGCGAGCGCATTATAAAATCATCTTCCATAATTTTTCCTTCATCTACCCTGTATTTATTAATAGATATTAAGGCCTGATCAATTGTCTCACTTATATTTTTAAACTCTGTTTCTTCTATTTCTTTTCGTTCTGTTAATAAGGAATCCGGCATCTGTACAGCCATTTTAAGAAGCTCTATATCATCACCATTCACAACATTTGAAAGTTGTTTCATATACTGATTAACAATGGTTTCATTAATTTTAGTATTGGTTTCTTCTCCTGTAATTTCTACATATAAATTAAAATCCACTTTTCCCCTAACCAGTGACATTGATACTTTTTTACGCATCTCTAATTCTTTTTCCCGATAAGAGGAGGGTACCCTGGAATGAAGGTCAAGGTTTTTACTGTTTAGCGATTTTATTTCTATTGTAATATTTTTGGATGGTAACTGCAAGATCGACTTACCGTAACCCGTCATAGACTTAATCATACATTGATTTTTACTTGTGGACAAAGGTACTAAAAATAGGTTTCACGTAATGAGAGAAGTGTTTGTTAAACTATATAAAACGAAATTAACCTTGTATAAAGTCAAATGCTCGCTGTTCACTATAGTACAATTTATTGGATTGATGAAAACCAACATGACCACCATAAAGAGGAGACTCAAGATAGATATTATTAGAATTTTCAGCAATTTTATAAGGATAACATTCCGGTGAAAGGAAACTATCATTTTTCGCATTTAGTATCAAAACGGGAACCGTAATATTGGGTAAAAATTGTTTGCTACTGTTTTTTTCGTAATACTCATAAGCGTCCTTAAAACCATGTGCAGGAGCTGTATAAATATTGTCAAAATCAAGTAGCGATTTAATTTTACTTAGATCTGCTGTGTTCATTTTATCGGGAAAAAGTGACATTTTAATTTTATATTTCTTTTTTAATTTAATAAGAAATGAAGTACGATATAACCAGTTTTCAGATTTTGTAAGTGATTCTAACGAGCCTTTTAAACTAAGAGGTGCAGAAACAGACACTCCTCTTTTTATGATCTTCGGAAGTGATTCACTTTCTCCTAAATATTTCAACAATAAATTACCACCTAAACTGAAACCAATAAGAACGATTTCTTGATATTTGTCTTTTTTCTGAATATAATTAACCACAGATTTCAAATCATCAGTTTTACCAGCATTATATGAGGAATATGAAATATTTATTTCACCACTACAACCCCGGTAATTTACTGCAGCTACGTCCCAGCCGTTATTAATTAGTTTAAAACCCATCCCTTTTATATAAATTCGTTGTGCATTGCCTTCCAAACCATGTAGTAAAATTGCGACCCTATTATTAGGGGTTTTAGCAAATGACCAATCGATATCCATAAAATCTCCATCTAATAGCATTAATCGTTCTCTTTTTTGCAATAGTGATGGAAGTGATCTTATTTTTGCTGAGTAAACTGTAGAAAAGTGACAGTTTTTAAATACCCAGGGAGGGTTATAATTGCTATTAACGAGAGGCATAGGGTTCTAATAATTTGACAAAAATAACATAAAATATACTTATCCACTTTTAGATTTTCGAGAGGAAAGAAAAACTCCTGTAAATATAAGAACAGCGGCCAATACACGAAGAGTTGTTAGCGAGTCGGCACCCATAATCACAGCAAAAAATGTTGCTAATACAGGTTGTAAATAAATAAAAGCCCCAATTGTTGAAGGTCTAAGTTGTTTTAACGCATAAATATTAAAAAGATAAGTAAGAACAGTAGTTCCAATCACCACAAATGTAAGTTTCCAGGCAGAATCAAAAGTGAGATTTGGCCAATCAACTTTAGTGAATTCTGAAATACCTATCGGTAAATTAATAATTACCGCAAAGATAAAAAACCACTTCATTAAGGTAATCGAACTATATTTTGATACTAAAGGTTTAACCGTGATGAGATATATCGAATACGAAGTGGCATTGATGATAAAAAAGAAATTTCCTAGTGAAATATTAGGTGCATTTGTCTGTGTTTTAATTCCAAATAGAATCAATAAAAGAGCACCAATTAACCCCAAACCTATACCCAAGATTTTTAACCAGGTTATTTTTTCTTTTAAAAAGAAAAAAGACATGACAAGCAACAAAACAGGAACAAGTGTAATTACTACAGAACTATTTATTGGAGTAGAAAGAGATAAACCCTTAAAAAACAATAGCATGTTAAGAACCATCCCAAAAAAGGCACAAGCTATAATTCGAAACCAGTCACTACGATCAATTTTTTCTGAAGGATAAAATAAACTTATAATCCAAAACAAAAGAGCCGCACCACTAACCCGAAGGAGAATAAAACCAAAAGGTTGAATTACATCAGGCATTAATCCTTTCGCTAAAGTGTGGTTTACAGCATAAATGGCACTAGCAGCAGTAGCAGCTAATAATGCAAGGTCACGTGGTTTCATGGTTTTTTGTTAATAGCTATTTTTGCAAATTCAACTATTTTTTTACTGTTGCCAATAAATATTTCATCATCGTTAATAATGACCGGGCGCTTTAAAAAAGTATAATGATCTAATAATAATTTTTTATAATCTTCCTCCTGTAAGATGTTATTTTTCAAGAGTTGTTCTTTATACAAACGAGCACGTTTATTAAAAAGTGCTTCGTAACTACCAGTAAAACCATATAGTTTTGTTAGATCATCTAGTGTAATTGATTCTTTTTTTATATCCTGTTTTTTGAAACTTTGGGGGAGATTTATCTCTTGTATAATTCGTTTACAAGTATTGCAAGTAGAGAGGTAATATATTTTTTTCATTAATTTTTAAGTCATTCATTTGTTCTTACAAAATAACCTCTTTTCTTAATTAATTAAGGTATTTTTATTTGAAAATACAACAGATGGATTTTAGTTTTGAAATTAATTTGAAAACCAGAGAAATATTTTATCAAATTTTAAAATGCCACACTTTAAACCAACTCAACAAAATTCCAAAAGGATATAGCAACAATATATTTTGGAATATTAAGCATATAGTTATAACTCAACAGTTATTGATATACGGATTATCACAACTACCACTAAATATTTCAGAGGTTGAAGTAAATTCATACAAAAGAGGAACAAGACCCAATCGGGATATAAATGATAAAGATCTTGTATTACTAAAAAAACAACTTTTTTCAACTTTGAAACAAACCAAGGAAGATTTTAAAAAACATCTCTTTAAAGACTATACAGAATACACGGTAACTACCAAAACCACATTAACAAATGTTGAAGATGCAATAGAATTTAATAATTTTCATGAAGGTATACATTTGGGATATGTATTAGCTCTTAAAAGACTTATTTGATTTTTAGATAAGGCAAAACCTTTTCTAATGAGATTTCTAACTCAACCGGACCACTTGAGTAACTGGCAATCTCGTATTGGTTATAAAGCAGTATTACATTTTCTTTAGTAAACCCTATAGATTCGGGAAGATAAAACGTATTATTTTCAAACCAAAATCCGGTAGAATTTATAGGTTTATCTTCTGGTATTTCCATCTCTTCACGGAATTTTATTTCAGCATAAGTTATAAACTCTTTTTCATTTATAAATAAATCTTTGTTTTTAATAATTTCACCAATCTTAGGATCTATATTTAAAAATGAAATAGAACCATAACCATGTGCCCCGCCGGTAAATAGATATAGTGCAGTCTCGTAACATAGTAGATCACTAGATGAATAAGATTCAGAAACAGAAATTTCCGCGAAATATGCACTTAATTCAGGAAATTCTACTTTATCGGTTTGGTAATTTTTTATAAAATTGTTGGCAGCTGAAGCAATCGTATTAGTCTTGACCTCAACTTCAAGAAATAAGGAAGCAATAATAAAGTCTTTAATTTTTGAATTAATTTTTTTTGAAACCAAGTCATCTCCTTTTACTATTATGTAATCTATAGTTACTTTGGGGCAGTCTTCGTTGTTGCAATTACCATGGTATTCTTCAGACAGACTTACAGAAATAAAATCAGGTGACAGCTCTTTTTTACAACTAATATTTAATAATAATAAAAGAAAAAAGAGGACTATTTTGTAATTCATACGTTAAAAATACAACAGATTAAAATATAAAACTTTAAACTGTTACTTTTGTTTTTTAATACTGAAAAAATGAAATTTAATACTAAAACTATACACGGGGGGCAGGAACCTGATAAAGCTTATGGAGCTGTTATGCCGCCCATTTATCAAACTTCGACCTATGCTCAGTCTACTCCTGGAGGGCATAAGGGGTATGAATATTCTAGAACCCATAACCCAACGAGAGCTGCACTGGAACGTGCTTTCGCAAGTCTCGAAAATGGAAAATTTGGTTTGGCTTTTGGAAGTGGAATGGCAGCAATAGACGCTATATTAAAACTTCTTAATCCTGGTGATGAAGTAGTTTCAACAAATGATTTATATGGAGGGACCTACCGTTTGTTTACAAAGATATTTGAAGATTTTGGAGTTAAGTTTCATTTTATTGGCATGGAAAATGCCGCTCGTATTGAAGATTATATTAATGAAAATACCAAGCTTATTTGGGTAGAAACTCCTACAAATCCTATGATGAATATTATTGACATTAAAATGGCAGCAAACATAGCCAAGAAGAAAAATATAATATTAGCTGTTGATAATACATTTGCAACTCCCTATTTACAAAAACCTTTGGATTTGGGAGCCGATATCGTTATGCATAGTGCCACCAAATATTTAGGGGGACACAGTGATGTTGTTATGGGGGCTCTAATTGTGAAAGATAAAGAATTAGCGGAGCGATTATATTTTATACAAAATGCAAGTGGGGCTATTTGTGGACCCCAAGACAGTTTTTTAGTCCTTCGGGGATTAAAGACACTTCATATTCGTATGCAAAGACATTGTGAAAATGCTAAAAAGATCGCATTATTTTTAAAAAACCACCCTAAAATAGATCGAGTTTACTGGCCGGGCTTTGAAAATCATCCAAATCATACCATAGCTAAGGCACAAATGAATGATTTTGGAGGAATGCTTTCCTTTAGTACAAAAGGGAATGATTTTAATGAAGCAATAAAAATTGTTGAAAATCTAAAGATTTTTACTTTAGCTGAAAGTTTAGGGGGTGTTGAAAGTCTTTCTGGCCACCCTGCTAGTATGACTCATGCGAGTATTCCTAAAGAAGAACGTGAAAAAACAGGGGTAAATGATTCTTTAATTCGTTTAAGTGTAGGAATTGAAGATGTGGATGATTTAATAGATGATTTACGTCAAGCTATTGGTTAAACAATTTAAAACCTGAATATAAAACCCACAAGACTGTCTTAGTAGTGTTTTTGAGCAATCTAAACATCTTTTAGTCTAAATATAATATATATCCAATATTAAGCCAGTAAATCCATTCATTTGCTTTGTTTTCGGGAACTTCTACTATTTGGTTATTTTCAAAACTAGGATTTAGGCCATCTACCCAGTTAGAAAAGTAATATTGCCAACGACTGTCAAGCATCAAGTCAGTTAATGGTGTTAATTTGTATCTAATCCCTACACTGGCTACTACAGACCAGACAGAATCACCTTCTTGTTGAAAAGAATTAAAATATTTTACCGGTGTAGATGCAGGAGTGTTTATAGGGCCTAATTCTGAGTATACTTTAGGGTCATAATTAACCCAATGCACACCAACACTTATAAATGGCGCTATTCTATAAGCGCCGGCAGCGAAATCACGTATACTCATTGGAAAATATTCCAGTTGTGTACCAATATCAAAAACAGTAGTAGACCCCTTCATGGCCCTTAATTGATCTGCTACTAAGGAGGTTTGTGAGGGATCTACATATTTTCCAAAATGTTCAAAATTAGTTTTATGAAAATCAATTTCGTTTCTAATTTTAAAGTGATCGTTAAAAAAAAGATCTCGTGTATAACAGTTACAATCTGCTCGGTAGGAAAAGTTAATGTAATGTATTAACCCAACACCAAAACCAACGTTTCCAGAATTAGTTTCAAAATCGTAACGCTGACCAAAATCGGAATAGAAAACTATAGGTCCTGTAATTATTCCCACCTCGTGTGAGAAGCCAAATTGGCTATGAATTTCTTGTTTTGAAACAACAAGAAACACAAATACCAATAGCAATAATCTGGTATTAATTTTCATTTAGGTATAGATTGAGACATAACAAATATATAAAAACATATCTAACAGTGAAATATAATCTAATTATTTAGCTTATTTGTAAAAAATTAACGTACAATTTTTATATAAGTTTTATATTTGTTCCCTTATTAACTAATAGGTTTTCAGTAAATTATTTTTAGATGAAAGAAAGCATAAAAGAATTTATTTTAACAGTTGAAAAAATGAACCCAAATGAGCCGGAATTTATTCAGGCCGTTACCGAAATTGCTGAAGTTGTTATCCCTTTTATTGAGGAAAATGAGAAATACCAAAACATGAAATTATTAGAACGTATGGTGGAACCGGAACGCACCATCATGTTTAGAGTTTCATGGACCGATGACAACGGCGAAATTCAAGTAAATCGTGGCTATAGGGTACAATTTAACTCAGCTATAGGGCCTTATAAGGGAGGATTGCGTTTTCACCCTTCTGTGAACCTAAGTATTTTAAAGTTTTTAGGTTTTGAGCAGGTATTTAAAAACAGCCTAACTACACTCCCCATGGGGGGTGGTAAAGGGGGTTCAGATTTTAACCCAAAGGGGAAAAGTGAAGCCGAAGTAATGCGTTTTTGTCAAAGTTTTATGACAGAATTATCAAGGCATATTGGACCTAATACCGATGTACCTGCCGGAGATATAGGTGTTGGAGGTAGAGAGATAGGTTACTTATTTGGGCAATATAAACGCCTTAGAAATGAATTTACCGGCGTGCTTACAGGGAAAGGCATTTCATTTGGGGGTTCCTTGATCCGTCCAGAAGCCACGGGGTATGGGAATGTATATTTTGCCAAAAATATGCTAGAAACAAAAGGTGAAAGCTTTCAAGGTAAAATTGTAGTGATTTCAGGTTCTGGAAATGTTGCTCAATATGCTGCAGAAAAAACTATTCAATTTGGGGGAAAGGTGGTAACTCTTTCAGATTCTTCAGGCTACATTTACGATGATGAAGGCCTGGATGAAGAAAAATTGGCATTTGTAATGGAGCTTAAAAATGTAAAACGAGGACGTATTAAAGAATATGTAAAAAAGTATCCTTCGGCAAAATATATTGAGGGAAAACGTCCTTGGAATGTTAATTGCGATATAGCACTACCATGTGCAACCCAAAACGAACTAAATAAAGAAGATGCCCAAACCCTCGTAGATAATAATTGTATGTGTGTGGGAGAGGGAGCTAATATGCCTTGTACTCCTGATGCTATAGAGGTGTTTCAAAAAAATAAAATTTTATTTTCGCCGGGCAAAGCCTCTAATGCAGGGGGTGTAGCAACATCGGGACTTGAGATGTCACAAAACTCACTTCGCATAAGCTGGACTTCTAAAGAGGTTGATGAAAAATTACACAAAATTATGAATGATATTCATGCAGCTTGTGTAAATTATGGTAAAAATGCTGATGGATATGTGGATTATGTGAAAGGAGCTAATATTGCTGCTTTTGTAAAAATTGCCGATGCTATGCTGGCACAGGGAATCGTATAGTGAAACCTATTTAAAAATATTAAAAGGTTGTCTTTAAAAGACAACCTTTACCATTTTTATGCAGCAATAAATAGTATTTTAGTCTGTTATATTAGTTGAAAAAAATAATACATTTTATGAAGCATTTGGTAACAATCATTCTTTTTTTATTATCGCATTTTATCATTTCACAAAACTTCGAAGATACTTGGGCAGGATTTTTTTCGTATGTATCGGTAAAAAGTATTTCACAGGGGAACGATAAAATATATGCAGCTTCCGAAAATGCAATCTTCACTTTAGACCTAAGTACACAAGAAATAAATACGATATCTACCATTAATGGTCTTTCTGGAGGGTCGATCTCTACTATTTATTACAGCGATAATTTTGATTTAATGATTATTGGTTATGAAAATGGCTTGATGGAAATAGTTATCGATGGTGAGGAAAATATTTTGACGATTGTTGATATTCTCGATAAACAAACAATACCGCCTAACAAAAAACGAATCAATCATTTTTATGAATATGAAGGTAACATTTATATTTCAACAGACTTTGGAATTTCTGTATATGATTTAGCAGCTCTTGAATTTGGAGACACTTATTATATTGGGTTCTTAGGAGATCAAATAAGAATAAGTCAAACAACAGTTTTAGAAGAGTATATCTACACCTCTACAATTGGAAATGGAATTAAGCGGGCATTGATTGATAATGACAACCTTATAGATTATGAACAATGGACAACGATATTTGGAGGTGGGTTTAAAGGTGTTCAAGCCTTGAATTCAGAATTATATATAGTTAATAATGACAATATGATATTTGTTTTATCCCCTGGAATTGGATTTATACCTGTGGGTAATTTTAATACACCTGTCGTGGATTTTGGAGTAAAAAACGATTTATTGACTATTACAACAACAACATCAATACAAGCTTATGCAGAAGGGTTTATACTTCAATCATCGGTTAATTCTCTTCCGGATTTTGACTTTCAGTTGCAATCTGGTTTTTCTATTAATAATACTTTTTATCTAGGTACTTCAGAATTTGGGATGTTGGTAGTACCATTTGGAACCAATCAAGTTCAGCAAATATTACCGGATGGCCCATTAAACAATCATCCTTTTTCAATAGATGCAACTCCGGGTCAATTGTGGGTAAATTTTGGGAGCATAGATGTTAATTTCAACCCATTTCCTTTAACCCGTATCGGGATAAGTTATTTTAATGAAGAGACTTGGACGAATATTCCATATGATGACCTTACAGCAATATTGGGAGTAGAAGATGTCAATGATTTGGTGTATACAACTATTAATCCAAATAATCCAAATGAAATATATATGTCTTCTTACAATAAAGGTCTTTTAAAAATTGTAGAGCAAACTCCTTTTATTTTATTTGATGATTCCAACAGCCCATTAGAGTCGTACAGACCCGAGGAACTTGATATTAGATTATATGGTTCAGATTTTGACGGGGATGGTAACCTTTGGTTTGTACAATCCAGAATCGATAAAGGGCTTATAAAACTTAACCCAAATGGACAATTTCAGTTAATTGATATTACAAGTATTATTGATCCCCAAGATTTAAGTGAAATTAAAATAAGCAGGGAAGGGTTTGTTTTTTTCGGAGCATTACAAAGTGGTTTGGTGGGTTACAACCCCAATAATAACAAGTTTAATATAATAGGGAAAGAAATAGGCAATGGTAATTTACCAACTAACAATGTTAGAGCTTTATCATTCGATAATCAAAATCGATTATGGATTGGTACATTAAGTGGTTTGCGTGTGCTTTTTAATGTTGGAGGGTTTTTTGAAGAAGGCAATAACATAGATGCTCAAGCAATAATAATATTAGAGGATGGCGTCCCTCAAGAACTGCTTTTTGAACAATCTATAACCGATATTGAAGTTGATGGTTCTAATAACAAATGGATTTCCACAGCTTCTTCAGGAGTGTTTTATTTATCATCTAACGGACAAGAGACTTTACTTAGATTTACTACCGAGAATTCGCCTTTACCTTCAAACAATGTACAGGATATAGCAATAGACGGTTTAAGCGGGGTTGTATATTTTGCTACTATTAATGGGTTGGTTGCTTTTAATGGTACCTCAACAGCCCCCCGGGATGATCTTGATAACGTATATGCATATCCAAATCCTGTTCGCCCCGGGTTTAATGGAGACGTAACCATAGATGGACTAACTGCCAGAGCTAATGTAAAGATTACCGATATTTTAGGGAATCTTGTTTTTGAAAAAACATCAGAGGGAGGAAGTGTATTATGGGATACCACAGCATTTGGAAACTATAAAGTAGCATCTGGTGTGTATTTAGTTTTAGTGACTACCGAAGATGCCCTAGAAACCAAAGTCTCTAAAATTATGATTATTCGCTAATGCTTGTTACTACTAAGGCTATTGTTTTTTCTGCTCTAAAATATGCTGAAGCAGACCTTATTGTAACTTGTTTTACTGAATCTTCGGGCTTAAGAAGTTATTTGCTCCGCAACATACTAAAGTCAAAAAAAAATACTTTAAAAACATCATACTTTCAGCCTCTAACTCAGTTAGAGTTAATAACATTACATAGAGACAAAGGGACTTTGGAACACATTAAGGAAGCAAGAATCATAAATCCTTATCAAACCCTACATACACAAGTAGTAAAAGGTACTTTAGTGATATTTATAGCCGAAATGCTTAAAAATTCTATTAAAGAAGAAGCTATTGATAAAGTTTTGTATTCCTATTTAGAAAACGCACTAAATTGGCTGGATAATCACGAAGACATAGCCAATTTTCATATTTTGTTTTTATTAAAATTAAGCACCTATCTAGGGTTTTATCCTGATACTTCAACTATTGATAAAGAATACTTTAATTTATTGGAAGGTAATTTCCAATCTTCTTCTACTAATAATTACTGTGAAAAAAGTAAAGCAGTAAAGGCTTTAAAGCAATTTTTCGGCATAGATTTTGATGCAGTTCATTACATTAATCTAACTAAAAAAATACGGTTGAACACATTAAATTTACTTATAATGTATTATCAATTACATTTGCACAACTTTCAAAAACCTAAATCTCTTTTGGTGCTAAATCAAATATTTCAATAAGCATGAAATTGCCAATATTACTGCTTTTATTTATTTCCCCCTTTGCTTCTATATTTTCCCAGAAAATTCAAGTTATGAAAATTGAAAGTCAAAAACCAGTATCGGGTGTTGCTGTTTATAATACTGAAAAAACGAAAAGTGGAATCACCGATTTTGATGGGATTGTTGACATATCTAAATTTTCAGAAAATGAAGAAATTACTTTTCAGCACATATCTCACGTTAATATTTCATTGACTAAAAAAGAAATATTAATAACTGGAAATAGAGTGTATTTGATGATCAATGCAAATACATTAGATGAAGTAGTACTTTCTATTGCTAAATTTGAATTACGTAAAAAAGAGATACCTCAAAAAATAGTAAGTGTTACCAGTGAGGATATATTTTTTAAAAATCCTCAGACTTCTGCAGATTTATTAAAAAGTAGTGGACGGGTGTACATTCAAAAAAGTCAATTGGGAGGAGGCAGTCCATTAATACGAGGTTTTTCTACTAATAGATTATTAATTGCCGTAGATGGAGTTCGTTTTAACAGTGCCATTTTTAGAGGTGGAAATGTACAAAGTGTAATTTCTATTGATCCATTTACTATAGACCGCACTGAAATTGTTTTAGGCCCCGGTTCAGTTGTTTATGGTAGTGATGCCATTGGAGGGGTAATGAATTTTTACACTAAAAAGCCTAAATTTTCATTTGTAGACGGATTTTCATTTTCTGGTAATGCCGTAGCGCGGTATTCTTCAGCAAGTAACGAGAAAACAGGGCATATCGACTTTAATATTGGTATGAAAGAATGGTCCTTTTTAACCAGTGTTTCATATACTGATTTTGATGATTTAAAAATGGGGAAATATGGTTTGGATGACTACCTGCGTTATGAATATGTAGAAACTATAAACGGCGAAGATGTGGTGGTTATCAACCCAGACCCAAGAGTTCAAGTGCCTACGGGTTATGATCAGATAAATACTATGCAAAAGATACGCTATATGCCTTCTGAAAATTGGGATTATAATTTTGGATTGTTTTATACAACCACAAGTGAGTATCCTAGATATGATAGATTAATACGAGATAAAAATGAGGAACTATTGTATGCGATTTGGGATTATGGACCTCAGGAATGGCTTAGTGGAAACTTACATATTTCGAACAATAGCACTACATTTTATGATAAAAGTATCTTGGTACTTTCTTATCAGCGATTTAAAGAAAGCAGGTTAGGGCGTGTTTTTGGAGATATTAATCTTTTTGAATATAAAGAAAAAGTAGATGCTTATACCGCAGCTCTCGATTTTACGAAAAAAATAAAAAATAGTAAACTGTTTTATGGTGTAGAATATGTGTTGAATAATGTTAATTCTACGGGAGAAGAAACCAATATTACCACTGGGATTTCACAAGCAATAGCTTCTAGGTATCCAGATGGTTCATCCTGGCAATCCATGGCAGTGTATAGTAGCTTGCAATTGAAATTATCAGAAGGCGTATCTTTTCAAACAGGGATAAGGTATAATCATATTTTATTAAAGGCTAATTTTGATACTTCTTTTTTCGATTTTCCTTTTTCAGAAGCTAATATAAATACCGGTGCTTTAACAGGGAGCGCAGGATTAACATGGCAAGCAAGCGATATATTAGGCTGGAAATTTAACTTTTCTACTGCGTTTAGAGCTCCTAACATCGATGATGTGGGTAAAATATTTGACAGCGAACCTGGTTCTGTTGTTGTACCTAATCCAGACTTAAAACCAGAATATGCTTATAATGGGGAAGTGGGGGTTTTATTTAATATAAATGAAGCAGTAAAATTAGATTTTACAACCTATTTAACAATTCTAGATGATGCCTTAGTACGAAGAGATTTTAGCATAAACGGAGAAACCGAAATTGAATATCAAGGTGAACTAAGTAATGTACAGGCAATACAAAATGCTTCTATGGCTGAAATTTATGGGTTTGAAGCTGGACTTGAAATAAATTTCACCAAACAATTACAACTGACTTCTCAATATAATTTTACTGATGGCTTTGAAAAAGAAGAAGACGGAAGTAAAGTTGCAGTTCGACATGTAGCACCCCAATTTGGAAATACTCATCTGGTATGGAAAAACAAAAAATGGAAATTTGATGCTTTTACAGAATATAACGGGCAATTTGATTTTGAAGACTTAGCTCTCAGCGAACAAAACAAGTCCTATTTGTATGCAAAGGACAAAAATGGTAATCCCTTTTCTCCATCATGGTATACAGTAAATTTTGGAGCACAATATCAAATTACAAAAGCATTGCGGATCAATACTATTTTAGAGAACTTAACAAACCAAAGATATCGTACCTATTCTAGTGGGATCGCAGCACCGGGACTTAATTTAATTGCTGCGATGAGTTATAAGTTTTAAAGATTAAACCAGTCTTGTTTTGATCGATTAATTATTTGTGAATTTTACCATTCAATAACATTTTCATTGGCATCTATATATAACAGGGGACAAATCCGAGTTCGAAAATTCTAGAGCTGAAAAAATCAATCATTTAAATTTAGGCTTGGCAATATGAAAGAATGGATGAAATTAATTGCAGAGCAAACCCGATTATTAATAGAATTAAACCAATAAACGACATAACCTTTCTAAAAGGTTTTTTTCGTAAGTACTCTTCACTTACCGCATAAGACGCCCCACTAAGTGGGAGCGCATAAAAGAACAGGAAAAACACACCAATAATATCTAGTGAAAGCCCAATGACTGAAAATCCTTGGTAAGAACAAATGAAATCTCGCATAACTGTATTTTTTAAAAAGGGGAGTTACTCAAAGGTAGATAATTTCTCTCAATGAATCGTGATTATAGCTGTTGGCAAGGCGGATCAGTAAGGAAAAAGTCGCTAATTACGACAATATGACGTATATTTGTAACGAAAATGAGCCGATAGAAACTAATCTACCGACCCATTTTGACCCGTTTCAGCGGGATTTCAGAAGTGATATTTTGGAGTGTTTAGGTCATTTCCTAATGAGAGAAAGCCTAACTTAACTTTCAACCTGTATATGTTGGCAGGTCTTATAAATATCACAACCTTATAATTACAAGCACTCAAATATGGGTGCTTTTTTTATACTTTCATGTAAACATTGTTATATAATTCAAATTACGCAATTATATATTTAAATTAATGCCAACATTGTTGGATATTTTTATTCTTTAAGGTAATACCTTCTTTTCGTACCCTCCCCAGTTAAGTCTGCACCAATTATATTTTTTTTATATAGTGAGGCTAAGTTCCCTCTAACTGATTTTCCAGTTTTTGTTTTTTCTGTACCGTCATATTCAACTACTCTATTAGTAACCTCTAAAGATAGCCCGCTACCTCCTAGTTCTTTAAGTATAAATAAAACCTTTTTCTTATATGTCCAAGCTTTATCATATCCTACAATATTATTTGATGTTTCATTAAACGTAATAACTTTTTGTGATTTACTAGGAATAGATTTTTCAAGACCATAGTATTTTAATAGTCCTCTTAATTTATTTAGTGCTTCGGAAAGTTCTTTTTCTTCTTTTAATAATTCCCTGTAAAATGCTTGCTTGCTCATATCGTATTTATTTTGTATTTTTACAATGTATTTAGGGGTCGTATAAGGATTTGAACCTTATTTTTCCACCGTATCAGAGTGGTGATTTAAACCAATAATCTAACGACCTGTGAAAATTAAAAAGGTGTTTTATGCTTGCAGGCTAGGACACCTTTTTTGTTTCTCCAAAGATATAAAAAATATATTATAAAAAGACGAAAAAAGGCAAAAATAGACAACCCGTTTATTTTCGTCTATTTTTATATAAAATATACAAAATATATTAGGTAGTTAGCGGGACAAGTCCTATATACCGTAGTCTTGATTTAACTTATACTCACTCAACGGTTGTACATTTTGCTCGTCAATATGTAGTAGGGAATGTTCACACGAATAATATTGAGAACTTTTGGAGTGTTTTAAAGCGAGGTTTATATGGAGTATATCATCACGTAAGTGAAAAGCATTTTGAGGCTTATTTAGATGAATATGCAGCACGTTTTAATACTCGTAATTTAACTTCGCAAGAGAGTTTTGAAAATTTCTTGGTTCAGAGTGAAAGTGTGTTGTCTTATAAGGACTTGACTTCTGAATTTTAATAGATATTAATGTAACAAATAATGATTGCGTTCGTCTAACTTATTGACAAAC
>JADFOK010000039.1 GCA_022562895.1 Bacteroidota bacterium
GAGAAGGGTCAATAGACTTTTTATTGGTGGTAAAAGTCTGTAGGTCAATTGTTTCGTTCTTAGCCAAGGCATAATCAATAGTGATTATTTGGTTGGCTTCAACGTTATTTAATATTGAAGTCTTGCCATCGGGCCATTGTACAATAACTTCATTTACCTGAGTTTCATCTCCCAAACCAAAATGAAGAATTTTAGTAACCGATGATTTATAACCACGGGTTAAATATAATTGTTGAATTTGAGTGCTGATATCATTTTTTAAAAAGACTTTTGCTCCAATCCCAATAGGATTATTATTAGGTCCTTTTAGTTCTACTCGCAGATAGTGGTTGTTGGAATTGTTTCGGTAGATACCTGCTTCATCTTCTATATTATTTGTAATGAGATCTAAATCACCATCATTGTCCAGATCGGCATAAGCAGCTCCATAGGAAAAATTAGGATCATCCAGTCCCCATTCTTTTATCATTTTCTTAAAGCTTAAATCACCGTTGTTTTTATATATATAATTGCTCATTTTTTCTGATGGGAATGTATTTAAAACAGCTTCTATTGTCATAGATTCTCCTCGAGCCATAACTTTTTTTAATTCAATTCTGGCATCTTGGTTGGTATAATCTCTATCAACACCATTTGTTACAAATATGTCTTTTAAACCATCGTTATCAAAATCTGCGATAAGGGGTGCCCAGCTCCAATTGGTTTTTGTGATACCACTAAGTTGAGCCGTTTCTTTGAATTTTCCATTTCCTACATTGTAATGGAGCATATTTGCCATATAGGCATGATGGTACCCAATTTCAACCATTTTCATAAAACTGGAAGTACTCATCGGAGCCATATTTTCTTTACTTCTCACATGACTTTCATATACCATATCTACTGTGATCAGATCCGGATAACCATCATTGTTCAGATCGGCATAATCAGAACCCATACTATTTGATGTAATATGATTTATCCTTGAAAGAATTTCATCTTTGAATGTTCCATCCTGTTGGTTGATATACAATACATCAGGTTCTAGAAAATCATTAGCCACATATATGTCATCCCATCCATCATTGTTAAAATCTCCCACTACAGCACTTAATCCCCAGGTTTTATTATACAGACCAACTTCACCAGTTACTTTGGTAAAATGGTTGCCGTCATTTCTATAAAGTTGATCACTGGTTACTTCTTGGATTTGACGTTGAATGGCGCTACTTATTTTAGAGTTGTTTATAAAATCATATCGATGATTTACAATATATAGATCCAGATCACCATCTTTGTCGTAATCCAATGAATATACTTGTGTAGTATATCCCGGGTCATCAAGCCCCCACTTTTTTGCTTCTTCATTAAAGGTGCCGTCTTTCTGATTTACAAAAAGCAAGTTACGCCTGCCTTCATCACTATTTAAGGATCCGGCTTTAGAAACATAAATATCAAGCCAGCCATCATTATTAATATCTAACATGGTTACTCCTGAAGAAAATCCTGTATAATCTTCGGTTTTAGAGGAAACGGTGATATCTTCAAAAATAAAATCACCTTTGTTTTTGTATAGTTTGTTGGGTCCAAAATTTGAAACAAAATACAGGTCTTCAAATCCATCATTATCAATATCACCAACAGCAACCCCAGCTCCTGTGTAGATATACATATAATTCATAAAGTTGAAATCCTTATCTTGTTTAATAGTGTTTTTGAAAGTGATTCCTGTTTTTTTAGAAGTAATTTTAGTGAATAATGTTGAAGAACCATCGGTAAATCCCTCTGTTTTATTTTTATCTGATGTAATTTCAGAACAGGATGATAACACTACTACTGTTATTAAAAAGAGTAATTTATTATACTTCATAATATACTTAATTCGGTAATAAAACAAATATAGATAAAAAGTCCAGAACAGACTTATTTTAACCATCCAAAAACACTTCCTTTCGACCTAATAATTATGGTAATACGAAGGTTATTTTAATATTTAAGAGCTAAATTAATTAATTACCCAGTTTTTAATTATTTGTTTGCCTTTAGGGGTTAATATACTTTCCGGATGAAACTGTACTCCACGTAAATTATAAAGTTTATGACGTAGTGACATTATTTGTCCTTGTTCGTCGATAGCTGTAATTTCCAAACTATCGGGAAAACTTTCTTTTGAAACAATAAAAGAATGGTACCTTCCTATTTCAAATTCATTGCCTAAGCCCTTGTAAAGGGGTTCATTATTTACAATTATTTTAGCTTTTGTAGCGACCCCATGAAACACTTGGTTTAGATTTTTAATTGTGCCCCCAAAGACTTCGGAAATGGCTTGCATTCCCAGACAAATACCAAGAATACTTTTAGTTGAAGCATACTGCTTTATCACTTGTTTTAATAACCCAGCATTATCGGGAATACCAGGACCGGGAGACAATAGGATTTTATCGTATAGATCCACTTCTTCAAGTGAAAAAGAATCATTTCTTACAACATTAATTTCACAATCCAGTTCTTCTAAATAATGAACTAAGTTGTAGACGAAACTGTCGTAATTATCTATAACAAGTATTTTCATTTAGAAATATTGCATTATTTTATTTCATTTAAATAATTATGAAAGCAATAAGATAGTGGTAAATATAATTGAAATAGTTTTTGTTTGTGGGTTTAGTTTTGGTTATTGTAGAAATTTGTTAGACAATCTACGGGTATAATACTAAAAAAAGGCTTGTCGTTTTTGACAAGCCTTTTTTATTTTTTTTTTGAGCTTTCTAGAATATTAAAGTAATATCTAACTCAATTATGTCTGAAATCATTTTGTCTCCTAAATCGTCGAAAAAATTACCGGAACCATATCTGACATTGAACTTAGAACGGTCAATATCTAAATGTAACGTCGTTACATTATTTTTCATTTTAAGATTAAAAGTAATTGACTCGGTAATACCCTTAATGGTAATTTCACCAATAACTTCATATCCCTGATCATTTTTTGAAATGTTATTAAAAAGAAGACTAGCGGTAGGATGTTCTTCTATGCCAAAGAAATCGTCACTTTTTAAATGGCCTTCAAGTTTTTTACCATTCTTCTCATCCATACCCGTTACGGTAAGTGATGTCATATCTACTACAAAATTACCCCCTAAAAGAACATCATTTTCCATTTCAAAATACCCGGATTTTAATTTTAATGTTCCGGTATGAGAAACTCCTATAATTTTCTTTCCCTTCCATACAATGGTACTTTCTTTAATATTTATTTTCTTTTTTACAGGTGTTGTAAATGCAAATGCACCTAAAATAACTGTTACAACTAATAATGTTTTTACTATTTTAATCATGGTTTTTAATTTGTTTAATTAAATTTAAATATTCTAAAATCAATTAGTTCGATAATAATTAAAAAGGCTTACAAAATTAATATATTATTTTTATATTCAATGAAATAAATATTAATCTAATGTTAAAACATTTTTTTAATGAAGAACAATGAATAATTTTATAAAATGAATAAAATAATAATTGGAACCGTATTTTTCCTTTTTATGTCTTGTGGTGAAAAAAAATCAGAATCTTCTCAAATAGAAATAATTTCTATTTCAGAAAATGATATATCTATAACTACTTCAGGAGAAAAAATACCCTCAATTGATTTTGAAACATTACAGCCATTATTAAACAAATACAATGACACAACCTATGTAGTAAACTTTTGGGCTACTTGGTGTAAACCGTGTATTAAAGAATTACCTGCCTTCGAAAAGCTGAATACAGACTATGGCCAAAAAAAAGTGAAAGTTTTGTTGGTAAGTTTAGATTTTCCAAAACAACTAGAAAGTCAAGTGATCCCTTTTATTGAAAAGCTAAACATTACATCTCAGGTTGTATTATTAAATGACCCTGATGCAAATAGTTGGATTCCTAAAGTAGATACGTCCTGGACTGGTGCCATACCAGCAACATTAATCTACAATGCTCTAAACAGGAAATTTTACGAACGCTCTTTTACTTATAATGATCTTGAAAACGAATTAATATCAATACTAAATAATTAGAATTTATGAAAACAAAAAGAATATTTGCAGTACTATTTCTTTTAGCATTTACTGCTTTTGCTATAAGTGGTTTTATTAAAGAAGAAAATGATTTTACGGTTAAGGGATATAAAATTGGAGATGAAATAACAGCTATAAATCTTATGAACGTTGATGGAACTATGACGTCTCTGACAGATTTTCAAGATGCTTTGGGGTTTATTATAATTTTTACATGTAATACTTGTCCTTATGCTGTAGCAAATGAAGATCGAATTATCGCATTGAACGATCATTTTGGTAGTAAGGGATATCCGGTGATTGCTATCAATCCAAATAATCCTAAAGCAAAACCAGGAGATAGTTTTAAGTTAATGCAAAAACGAGCTAAAGAAAAGGGGTTTGCTTTTCCGTATTTATTTGATGAAGGTCAAAAGATCTACCCACAATTTGGAGCCACTAAAACTCCTCATACTTATATTGTTCAAAAAGAAAATGGAAAGAATATTGTAAAATATATAGGGGCAATAGACGATAATGTTCGTGATGCATCTGCGGTAAATGAACACTTTGTTGCCAATGCTGTAAATGAATTGTTGGCAGGAAAAGAAATTACGGTTAAGGAAACTAAAGCCATCGGTTGTTCAATCAAGGTATAAAGACTTTTTAAAAATCTCTCTCAGATATTATAGTTACTAATTTGCTTGAACTGAGCACAGACAAATTTTAAAACTGTAACATATAGGAATTTTTTGCGTTTATTAACAAAGAGCTATAAATTTTTAAGATATTTAAAATTATGAGAAAATTACTTTTAATTAGTTTTTGCACTTTATTTTTTGCTTTTCAGGCATGTAAGGACGCTGATAATAAAGTTGCAACAACAAGTGAAATTGAACTCATATCTCCACAACAGGTCTTTGATGCTATTTATAATCAAGACTCTTTACAAATTGTAGATGTAAGAACTCCTGAAGAATATGTAGTTAGTCATTTAAAAGGTGCTCAGAACATTTGTGTTACGAGTGATGATTTTAACGAAAAAGTAAAAAAACTTGATAAAAATAAGCCAGTGTATTTGTATTGTAAAAGTGGGGGTAGAAGTTCCCGAGCTGCAAAAAAATTAAAAGAAATGGGTTTCACTAAAGTATATGATATGGATGGTGGAATTACATCTTGGGAAGAAAATAATCTCGAAACGGAAAAATAAAAAAATTCCAATTAAAAATACAGTTAAGTTATGTTAAGAAGAGTTGAGAAACTCTTCTTTTTTTATTAATCAACTTAATATATGTACCTTTCACAGGTAATGACTTTAACATTAATGTTGAATAAATGACACCTGAAGAGTTAAAAAATGTAATGACTGATCTTTTGAAATTTGGAATACTTCCAAGAACTATGTCGACAAGAAAGGTTGTAGATTTTTTAGACAATCAAGAATATCACAGAGCTAAATTATACCTGCCTGAATTTAAAAATCTGTTGGGAAGAAAAAGAATAAAAAAAGGGGGAAATTATGAATTTGATACCTTGAGGGTAATTGAGTTTAAGTTAGAAATACAAGGAACAATAAGTTTTCCTTGATTTTTTAATTAAAGGCATGTCATTTTACAGTTTTTTCTTTTCCTGTTTTCTGGATAAAGAGCAATTTTTCCGCTTACATCTCACACATAATAAATTTAAATTACGTATATATTTTTTACATATTCACAAAACACTGATGTTATTTAATCTGAAAATGTTTACTTTGATATGACTAATTAATTCTTAAAAAAATAAAAAGTATAATTTGTGACTGCTGATCAAATAGCCATACTAATTATTATCGTAATGACTTTTCTCCTTTTTATCTGGGGACGTTGGCGATATGATATTGTATCGATTATTGCTTTAGGTACTTTATTTGTTACCGACCAGATTTTGGGTGGGGAGTCATCAAATTTGATCGTAGAGGAATCAAATGTATTCATTGGTTTTGCGCACCCGGCGGTTATTACAGTAGGCCTGGTGCTTATAATCAGTAGAGCATTGCGTAATGCTGGTGTAGTTGAATTGATATCTAGGCAAATTGCTCCTTTTTCAAAGCATCGAATCACCCATATAATGAGCTTGAGTGGAGTAGCAGCTATTCTTTCAGCAATAATGAATAATGTTGGTGCACTTGCTTTAATGCTGCCAGTTGCACTTAAAGGTTCCATAAAGCAAAAAAGATCTCCCAGTATTCTTCTTATGCCATTGGCTTTTGCCAGTATTTTGGGAGGAATGATAACCCTGATAGGTACCCCTCCTAATATTATTATTGCTACTTTACGTAAAACTCAACTGCTAGATTTAAAAGCACGGGCTCTTGAAGACGTGTTTTCTCCTGCAGCTAAATATTTTGAATCTCGAAATATTGATCTTGAGCAATTTCAACCAGAATCATTTGCTATGTTGGATTTCAGTCCGGTTGGAGGATTTATAGCATTGTTGGGTGTATTGTTTGTAGCCCTGATTGGTTGGCGGTTGATACCAAAGAAATCTTATAAAAAACATGGAACAGAATCACTTTTTTCAATTAATGAATACATAACCGAAATTCGCATACCTGAGAAATGCAAATTTATGGGTCTAAAGATTAGCGAGATAGAACACTTCACAGAGGGTAGGCTTACAATATTTGGGTCTATATCGGAAGATGAAAAAGTACACTCCCCAGAGCTTGATCAAATTATTCAAAAAGGAGACAGGTTTCTAATCAAAGCTGATCTTGTTGAACTGAAGGTGATGATGGATGAGTATGATCTGCGGCTTACAAAATTAATGCGCGAACGTATTGATAGTTTGAAAGACAAGCTAACTACTTTTAAGGAAGTATTAATAAAACCAGGTTCACCGTTAGAGAATCGCGATCTGGAATACTTGCGTAAGCGTAGCTCCAATACATTGATACTAATGGCTGTTGCCCGACAGGGAGAACCAATCAGTAAACGTCTTAGCGATATAATTTTTCGGGTGGGTGATGTCTTGATGTTACAAGGCAATGTAGATAATCTTGATAATAATATAAGCTCACTTAATCTCCTCCCACTGGCTGAAAGAGATGTGACTGTAGGTGTTTTTTCTAAAGTAGGATTAGCCTTATTGATATTTGGCTCAGCCATTGCACTAAGTATATTTGATATTCTGCCTATCACAATGGCATTTATGGGAGCTGTTTTGGCATATATTTTTACTGGCATACTGCCAGTTCGTGAAATATACCGGCGAATAGACTGGCCAATCATAGTACTGCTTGGTGCTATGATTCCCGTTAGCAATGCACTTCAAACAACAGGTAGTACGCAATTAATTGCCGATGCTATGGTAAGCATGACACAGAACTTGCCTGTCTGGTTTATATTGGCTATGGTCATGGTTGTCACCATGACTCTTTCAGATGTGATAAATAACGCAGCTACAGCTCTTATTATGGCGCCAATAGCAGTTGAGATTGCTATTACTATGGGTATTAGCATTGATCCATTATTAATGTGTGTTGCAGTGGGTGCCTCTAGCGCATTTCTTACTCCCATTGGTCATCAGTGCAATGCACTTATACTTGGTCCGGGTGGGTATCGGTTTTCTGATTACTGGAGAATGGGACTACCCTTGGAAATTCTAATTGTATTAATAGGCACACCCCTGATAATGTTTTTCTGGCCAATATAAGATCGAAAGATTTAATTGTAGGTAAATGGAATTTGAAATATCAAAAAATAGGAGATCAAATTATCAATGATACCGATTGCCATCATCAATCATTTATACAATGGAATTAAGATATGACAGCTAGAAGAGAAACCCACCTTCCAGATCAAGATGGTAATTGTGTTTTATTTACCAGTTCTACGGGAACTTGGGAAAAATTAGAAGGATCTACTTATAAATTTACAGATATTGAATCAGGAGTATCTGTACAAGAGGATATTATTTTTATTGATGATAATAATATGTATATAGATTATCAAACCTTGGATTTATTATTACGGTAGAAGTAATTAAGTTAAAATTAAAACATTTAAAACAAAAATAATAATTGTAATTTAGTTTTTTTAAAATTCAAAGCGAACTTTTATGAATTTTTCAATAAAACTTTCAATCCTATTTTTTTTATCGGTTATTATCTACTCATGTTCCAGTGATGATAATTCTACGAACTCCATTGTTGAACCCACAAATGATTTTGCTGAATTAAATGGTACATGGACAGGTGAAACCCGAATTCTACAAGCAGGCGATTGTATTTCAATTAATAAAAATTGGACGCCAGTAGAATTGGACATACTAGTAGATGAAACCGGAAAAGTGTTAGTGATTGAGGAAAGGCAATATTCTAATCAAGATATGATCTGGTATGTACTTCGTACTCAATGGGAAGGACAAGTTCTAATAAATGACAGTCTCTTTTTAACAAAAACAACAATTATAGATTGCTTTGGAACAGACAACACAGAGATAACAGACTTCAAATCTAAACTTATAAAAACCGTTAATTTAATTGAATTCAGAATTAATGATATTGAGGTTTTCTGCCCTATACAAAATTGTATTTTTGAAAGGGACTATATTTTATCAATTGATAGATAACAAATTAAAATTCCACTCAAATATTAAAATATTTTAGAATTTTTTAGTTTTAAGTAGAAACATACTAATTATTCACTGAAGTACCTGTGGAGATCCCTAAGTTTCGCAATGCTTGAAATAAAATACGCACAACAACACCGTGTAAAAGCAATAACAGCGGAAATTCCTAAACAGATTTTCACGCTTTTTTATTATATTTGGTATATCAGCGGAAAATACTCGCATATTTTCCCGTTACTGACACTTACACAAAACCGTTACAGTGCATTTGAATAAAATAATGCAAATAAAAAATATTTTATGCCACACTTTGTAATTGACTGCTCTGAAAATATCATAAAAATAAAATCGCCAAAAGAAATTATTCAGAAAGTATATGATACAGCGGAATCAACTGACCTTTTTGATAAAGGAGATATTAAAGTAAGAATTAATCCTTTTAAATATTACAATATCGGAAATACTAAAGATGATTTCATTCACATTTTCGCTAATATTATGGAAGGACGAACTGATTCTCAAAAAAGCAATCTTTCGAAAAGAATAGTTACTGAATTAAAATTGATGTTCCCAGATGTTCCAATTATTTCAATAAATATTAGGGATTTTGAAAAAACAACTTACTGCAACAAATCAATGGTTTAATACGGAACTTTAAAATAACACAGTGAAATAAAAAACGTTGCACAACACCGCCTATAATTCATTGCTTGGAATTTCCCATTCGATAGGACACAGTAGTTCTAAGACTACAGAAATTTATACACATATTAGTACAACTAATCTCACAAATATCACAAGTCCTTTCGAAATGTTGCCTAAACGAGTTATATTTGAAAGGTAAATAAACGCAATTAAAAGCGTTTACTAACTAGTTGTAGGTAATTTGACTAAAAATGAGAATCACAATTTACATTCTGTCTTTTTTACTATTTGTGAGTTGTAAAACTGCACAAATTAAATCTGAACTTCCGTCAAAAAACGCAATAACCGAATACTATGAAAGCGGAGAAATTAAAAGTGTTGGAGCAATAGATGAATTTCACAAAGAATTTAATAACTATCGAATTGAATTCTGGAAAGAGTTTAACCGAAACGGCAATTTAAAAGCTTCTGGGAATTATAAACTGGACACTTACACTCAATGTTGTACAGGCGGAATATGTGACGGATTTTATAGTTATAAGTATGGAGAATGGAAATACTATTACGATAATGGAAAGTTAAAAGCCAAAGGCACTTACAGAATCGGAAAAAAACATAAAGAAACAAGTTGTGAAGGTGGAGACGAAATAAATTTTGGATTTGTAACTGATAGTTGGATTTTTTATGACAACAACGGAAAGGAAATTGAACCAACCGAAAAAGAAATTGCTGAAATTGAAAATAGTAGTTTTCTTGATGAATGGGATATGATGAAAAAATAAAAAACTACCTACAACAACACCTATAATTCATTGCGACTGAATTTCCTATCGGAAATCCAAGCCTTTTTACTAAATTCGTTGTTTAACGGAAAAATCCTATCGGATTTGTCCGCAACGCAATCATAGCCAAGACCGTTGTGCTTAATTAAAACAAACGAAAATGACAAAATATAGAAATCAACTACCACAGCTTTCGTCATCAACATTTATGACAGATGGAGGACTAGAAACCGACCTCATTTTTAACAAAGGAATAGATTTACCAGAATTTGCCGCTTTCGATTTACTAAAAAGTAGTGATGGCAAACAAATCCTAAAAAACTATTATAGGGATTACTTAGTTATCGCTAAGAAGAAATGCAAGGGATTTGTCCTCGAAGCACCTACTTATAGAGCCAATCCAGATTGGGTAGTTAAAATAGGATATGCATTGGATGATTTACAAGTTATTCACAACACTGCTATAGAAGAGCTTGAAAATTTAAGAAATGAATTTGAAGATGACAATTTTAAAATTCCTATCAGCTTTTGTATTGGACCACGTGGCGATGGTTATGTCCCCAGTAATATTATGACTGCTGAAGAAGCCGAGGAATATCATTCCTCCCAAATTAAAGTAGTTTCTAATACAAATGCCGATCTTGTATCGGCTTTAACCATTAACTATAATGACGAAGCAATTGGAATAGTTAATGCTGCCAAAAAAAACAAAATACCTGTAGTTATTTCATATACCGTAGAAACCGATGGAAATCTTCCAAGCGGACAATCATTAAAAGATTCCATTTCGTCCTTAGATAAGGTTACAAACAACTATGTATCCTATTTTATGATAAATTGTGCACATCCAGAGCATTTTAAAGACGTTTTGAATCCTAACGAATCTTGGACAAAAAGAATCAAAGGACTTAGAGCAAATGCCTCAAAAAAGAGTCATTCAGAACTCGACGAATCAGAAACATTAGATATTGGAAATAAAGAAGAATTAGCTAACGATTATTCTAATTTAAGAAACCTTCTTCCGAATTTAAACATAATCGGTGGTTGCTGTGGAACGGATTCAACTCATTTAGAATCTATTTGTGAAACCTGGTTTAAAAATAACTAAGCACAACACCGTGTATGAATTAATTGCTAGTTCTGGCCTACTTACGAAAATCCTCGTGGATTTTTTATTTGGTTTGTATTTGCTAAATTATGTGCTTAAACAACGCAACTAATCATACACAAACCGTTATATTTAATAGCTCCCTCACTCAAACTCAGGTGTACGCAATGGACTCCGACTCGGATGGATAAAAAGATTGAAAAGCATTTCGAAGGATAGCGTTTATGGATTTTTATAGCCATAACGGCTAACCGCTTTGCAATGTTTGTTTAGCGTCATTTCAGGAGTAAACTCTATGTTAGCCCGTGAGGCAAAGTGTAAATAAATGGTTAGAAAGAAGTCATTTCTTATTTATTTCAAAGCAGTACGTGTCGCTAAACAAATATAACACAATGTAAAAATAATGCTTACTTTAGTATTTAATCAAGGGAAATGCTATTTTAGTTTACGGCTTTTCTTAACAAAGTTTATCGAAATCAAAAACCGCACTATTATTACACAAACCGTTATCGCCAATTAAAAAACAAGACGAAAATTAAATGAAATTTATAAAATCAATTCTAATAATACTCTCATTATTTTTGTTTTCCACAGTACATAGTCAAACATTCACAGGAACAGTTATAGACAAAGAAAGCAATCAGGTAATCCCTTATGCACAAGTATATTTTGTGGATTTAAAAACAGGAACAACAACAGACGAAAATGGAATTTTCAAAATTGAACATTTCAAACAAAAAAATATTCACATTCAAATATCATTTGTTGGTTACAACATCATTGATGAAATTGTAAATATTGACACTACGAAAGAAAAAACCTTTTATCTTGAACAAGGTCATTTTAATTTAGATGAAGTAGTAGTTTCAGCACCGAAAGGAAGATTACAAGGAGAAAATATCGTAAGCATAGACCATAAAAAGATTACCAAACTACAACAAACTTCCCCTGTAACTTTAGCAGAAGCCATAAGCAATATTCCAGGAGTAGAGCAAACCACAACAGGTGTAGGAATTGGGAAACCTGTAATTAGAGGTTTGTCGGGAAACAGAATTGTTACGTATGCGCAAGGAATAAGAATTGAAAACCAACAATGGGGAGATGAACACGGATTAGGTGTTGGAGAAGTCGGAATTGAAAGCGTAGAAATAATAAAAGGTCCTGCATCATTACTTTATGGTTCGGATGCTTTGGGTGGCGTTCTTTATTTTATTGAAGAGCGTTATGCAAAACACAACACAGTTGAAGGATTTGTACAAACAAAATTCCTTTCAAACACTTTAAGTTCAATCAATAATATTGGTTTTAAAATTCATAAAGGAAAATTAAAATTTAATCTATTTGGTGCGTATTCTTCACAAGCAGATTACCAAGTGTCAAATTTTGACCGAGTATATAACACACGATTTGACGAAAAAAACATTAAAAGTTCGTTTGGTTTCAATACAAAAAATTGGATTTCAAACATTCGATACAGTTATCTTCAAAATAATTATGGAATAGTAGAAGATGCTACTTTTACGAGTTCAACCCAAAGAAAATTCATTTTACCATTTCAAACAATAGACAATCATAATTTAAGTTTTGAAAACATTGTATTTACAGAAAATTCAAAACTAAATTTGACTTTGGGTTATACCAATAATTACCGAAAAGAGTTTGAAGATGATGCTAATAATCAAGCGTTAGGCTTAAAGTTAAACACATTTACTTACAACTTAAAATGGTATTCGCCAATCTATAAAGACCGTTTTGATTTTATAGTTGGTTCGCAAGGAATGGCGCAAGACAATAAGAATAATGGAGAAGAAATTTTAATCCCAGATGCAACAACAACAGATTTTGGTGCTTTTGTTTTAGGAAATTTGAAATTTGATAAACTTCAATTTCAAGGTGGAATAAGAGCAGACCATCGCCAAATTGACACCAAACAAATGGTAACGGATGAAGGCAGTTTTCCTGCCATTAAAAATTCATACAACGGATTTACTTTTTCAGTCGGAACAGTTTATAAATTAAAAAAGACGAAATTTAGAGCCAATATTTCAAGTGGTTTTAGAGCACCAAACACTACTGAACTACTTTCAGATGGTGTGCATCACGGAACTAATCGCTATATAAAAGGAGATATAAATCTAAAAAACGAAAACTCAACTCAAATAGATTTTTCGTTTGACTACCAAGATGAGCATTTAAGTTTTTCAGTAAATCCTTTTTACAATGCCATTGAAAATTACATTTTCCTCTCTCCGACTGATACGATAATTGATGACAGCCCTGTATTTGAATATGTACAAACAAATGCTTTTCTATATGGAGGCGAGTTAGGATTTCATTACCATCCTCACACAATTCATTGGTTGCATATAGAAAGTAATCTTTCAACCGTTTTTGCAGAATATAAAAATGGAAATGCTCTGCCATTAATTCCTCAAACAAAAATTAATTCAACTATTAGTGCCGAAATTTCTACTAAAGGAAAAGTGCAGTTAAAAAATGTATTTGTACAACATATTTATAAATTTAAACAAAACAGGATAGGTCTTTTTGAAACAACAACCAATGATTACAGCCTTATAAACTTTGGTTTAAACATAGAAATAGTAACTAAAAACAATCCTATAGAAATTACAACAGGAATTAAAAACCTCTTGAATACCAAGTATATTGACCATTTATCACGATTTAAAACATTAGAAATACCAAATCAAGGAATTAATTTTTATGTAGGAATAAAAGTAAAACTGAACAAAGAACTGAAAGAAAAAGGCGATAACACGGTGTATAATTAATGGCGATTTTGTGCTAAATTTCAACCTTTTAGCATTTAACAAACCAAGTGCTAAACTGAAAGTTAAGTGCTTTCAAATCCGCCACTAACCATACACAAACCGTTGTAGCACATTCAGCTAAAGCTGACTTTTGTTGCTACGTGCTACGCACTCCCACCCCAAAAGAGAATGTGCTACAACTTCCTGCTAAACCAAATTGCTAATTTATCTTAATAC
>JADFOK010000040.1 GCA_022562895.1 Bacteroidota bacterium
AGCTAATATTCTTGAAACCGCAGCTTTTTATCCTGGCAAAAGAATCCTTGTCATTATTGGAGCTTCTCATAAATCATTTATAGAAAAATATTTGAGGCAAGTTCCTGATATAGAATTGCTCGAATTTGAGTGATGAATAAAAACTATTGCCAACACCGTGTATAAAACATAGCTAGTAAGTGCTAAACCAAAGGTTTGTGCTTATTTACAATGTCCGCCAAATTTTTAATTTGGCTTTTAAAATAGAAAAGATAAAAACAAAACATAAAAATTCAGCTCTGTGTTAATCCGAAAAGTTAGCGTCTTTTTACACGCTACGTTTCATACACAAACCGTAGCCAATTAACAAAAAAACTCAAAGTCAGGCAACCTTTATTGAAAAATAAACGTCTTTGTATATAGTATAACAATTAGTAAATGAATTATGAAAAAACATATAGCCTTAAATTATTAGCAATATTTTTATTTATCTCTTTTATCTCTCAAGCCCAAGTCAGTACAATTTTTAATGGTGTTAAATTCGATGAATCTTTATTAGATATTCAAAAAAAAATAAGTATGATATCTAATGATGTAAGATTAATTAAAATAGCTACACCTAGCTTTCCTTTATCCAAAAATAAAGAAGAACACCTTATTGCATCTATGGTTAAGCTTAAAAATGGAATTATTGATAAAGTTGTTTTTACTTTTGCTGATGATAAACTTTGCTATATCCAAGCTAAGGGAAATGTGATTAAAGGCCTTAACTCGAACAGAAAAGGTGAAGTTAAAACTTATTTAGATTATCAAGTATATACTTCTGATTTACTATTTATAAATATAAAAAAAGATGTTGCTTGGCTACTAACCCCAGAATCTGTACATCCAAATTTATTTACCTGGGATAATCCTTACTTAAGTACTAACAATAGCACTGAAATAAAATACAATCCATCTGTAAAAATTCCAAGCTTCATCAAAATGGGTGGAAATATAGATGTTTTAATGCCTCTGTTGAAAAACAACAGTACATTCATTGAGGTCCAAAAATTGGAAGAAACAGATTCCATAACTAAAACCCAAATAAATTGTTTTGGAATTGAATATGCTGGTTTCCCCAGAAAGTTTGAGGCTCGATTTGAAAATAGCAAACTAAATATGGTCTGGATTTTAACTGGAAAAGGAGAAGAAAACCGGATACGCGAAAAATTGACTGAAGAATATGGAAGTGCAGTATTCATTAATGACAGCTGGGAAGTTTTTAACAATTGGACAGTGCTTCTGAGAAAAGATAAACCCGAAATTCTTTTATTAACAAAAGAACTCGGATTGATGTATAAAAAGCAATACTCTAAATAAAACTGGCTACAACAAAGTATAAAAATCAATAAGGTTAGAAACCAATTTAGTGTAAAGTCTAATCTTTAACTTTTGTAAACCATGTATCTTGACGAACATTATGACAAACGAATTTGAAAATAAAATTTTATCCCCATTTCAAAAATTTGTTAAAATTGAAAGTTTTAGCGGAATATTGTTGTTGATAGCAACGATTACTGCCCTTGTTTGGGCAAATTCACCATTTGGAGAAAGCTACCAGTCACTTTGGCAATATAAAATTGGATTTTCAACGGAAAAATTTGAATTAAATAAGCCATTAATTTTGTGGATTAACGATGGGCTTATGGCAATTTTCTTTTTCCTAATTGGATTAGAGATTAAAAGGGAATTTATAATTGGAGAATTAAATTCTTTCAAAAAAATTTCATTTCCAATCTTTGGTGCATTGGGTGGAATGTTAGTTCCTGTGATATTGTTTTTTGTATTAAATCAAAACCCTGGAACAGTCAGAGGTTGGGGAATACCAATGGCTACTGATATAGCTTTTTCCTTGGCGATTTTAAAGCTTTTAGGAGACCGAGTTCCTTTAAGTCTTATATTATTTTTAACAGCCTTTGCAATCGTAGATGATATAGGTGCAGTATTGGTAATTGCTATATTTTATAGTGGAAGTATAAATATAAGTTTATTAGTTGTTGCGTTAATATTATTAGGTTTTCTGTACGGATTATCTTTCAAAGGGTATTATTTTAAATTCTTAAATATTATTTTGGGGATAATCATTTGGGTACTATTTCTAAAATCTGGCATTCATCCAACACTTGCAGGAATTTTATTAGCTTTTTCAGTTCCTGTTAGACAAAAAATTGATACATCTGCATTTATTGATTATTTGATGAATATTACTAATAATATTAAACAAGCAACTGTATCCAAAAAACCAATTCTATCCAAAGAACAAATTGAACATATTGATAATTTAGAAAACTGGACAAGTAAATTTCAGTCCCCACTTCAACATCTAGAACACAAATTACACGATTGGGTTGCCTATTTTATTATTCCTGTTTTTGCTTTGGCTAATGCAGGTGTAATTATAAATAGTGATATTGATTTGGATACAGCACTAATAAGAAATATAATTATATGCTTAGTTTTTGGAAACAGTATAGGTATTTCATCTATTATACTATTAGCTAAAAGAGTAAAGCTTATTGAAATTCCAAAAGAAATTAGTAATAGGCAAATTATAGGAGTTTCATTTTTAGCTGGGATTGGTTTTACTATGGCAATTTTTATTGCGAGCTTAGTATTTAAAAATAATGCAATATATATTGACTCTGCAAAAATTGGAATACTTATCGGTTCCTTAATTTCAGCAATTATTGGGTTTACAGTTTTAAGATGGAAAAAAGATAAAAAAACGGTTGCCAACAAAGTATAAAAATAATAGCCGAAAGGATTGTAAATATGAGCATTCTGTTCCACATAAAATTTAAGGAGTAAACTGAATATTCTTACTTTCGAAATTGGCTACTAATATTATACAAGACCGTTGTAGCACAAGCTGAAAAAATCGCAATACATTTGAATAGAACCAACTAAAAAGTTTCATTACCTTTACAATCTAAATGAAAGAAGTTACAATCATATTATCATTATTAATACTTTTCTTGTCTCTAAATCTTTGTTCTGACGGAAACATTATTGAAGACCAACATTCTGACCAGATTAGCATAAATCATAATCATCAGCAAGACAGTGATGATTCTTGCCCTATTACTTGTATTTGTAATTGCTGTGGAATATCAATAACCGACCAACCATTGGCTACTTTTGATATTAACTTGCACTCAAGAATACCTACATTATTATTTTCTATCTATCAATCAAATTATCGATTCAACTTTTATTCTTGTATTTGGCAACCGCCACAATTGATTAGTTAAAATAAGCAGACCTAATAGTCAATAATATTTAAGTTAATCAATTTTTATTTACAATGAAAAAAAACATTTTGAGCTTTATGCTCACCCTAACTTTATGCTTTTTAGCAGAAGCACAAACAAATCAATTACAAATCAAAGTAATTTCAGAAACAGAAAAAGAACCACTATTAGGCGCAAACGTATATTTCAAACAATTAGAAAAAGGTGCAATAACCAATTTTATAGGAATTGCTGCATTTACCGACATCCCCGATGGTCAACATCAAATAATTATTTCTTATTTAGGCTTTGAAACGCTAAAAGTGCAAATTCAAGTACCTGCCCATTCAGATTTAATTTTTAGTTTAAAATCTGGTGGCAACGAGTTGGATGAAGTTGTTATAAAATCTTCAAGAAGTACAAGAACGATCAGAAAAATACCGACAAGAATAGAATTTATTGGCAATGAAGAATTGGGCGAAAAAGCAATGATGAATCCAGCCAATATTTCAATGGTTCTTCGAGAAAGTACTGGCATACAAATGCAACAAACATCTTTAAGTAGTGGAAGCACAACTATTAGAATTCAAGGGCTTGATGGCCGTTATACTCAACTTTTGAGGGACGGCTTTCCGCTATACGGAGGTTTTTCAAGCGGTTTGAGTATTTTACAAATTCCGCCCTTGGACTTACAACAGTTTGAAATTATCAAAGGTAGTTCATCTACTCTTTATGGTGGCGGAGCGATTGCAGGTTTGGTAAATTTGGTATCAAAAATACCAGACGAAGAGCCAGCATTAGATATAATGCTAACGCAAACACAAGCTTTAGGTAGTACATTTAATATTTTTTATAGTAAACGTCATGATAAGTTTGGAGTTACTCTTTACAGTTCTGGGCATTATCAAAAGGCATACGATTCAGATGGTGATGATTTTAGTAATTTACCAAAAACAAAATCTATCTCATTTAACCCAAAGTTTTTTTACTATCCTTCTAACAAAACATCCTTTTGGTTTGGTGTTAACGGAACGTATGATGATAGAATTGGTGGAGATATTACAAAAATAGAAAACGGAGAAAATGGAATTCATCAATATACAGAGGAAAATATTTCAAAACGTTTGAGTACTCAAGCGGTTTATAAAACTCAATTAGATTCGATTAGTTCATTTCATATTAAAAATAGTATATCATTTTTTGACAGAAATCTAACAGTTCCTAATTTTAGCTTTGATGGAAAGCAGTTTAATACATTCACAGAAGTTACTTATCTTAAAGAAACTTTAAAAGCAGATTGGATTTTTGGTGCAAACTTGTATTCAATAAATTTTGATGAAAACAACAATGCACCTTTGCAAAGAGACCAAAGAGATATAACCTACGGTTTGTTTGCGAATAATATTTACGATTTTTCAGATAATTGGGTTTTAGAAACAGGATTCCGTGCAGATTATTCAAAAGATTGGGGATTTTTTCCTCTTCCAAGAACATCGCTGTTGTATAAAAACAATAATGGATTATCGAGTAGAATAGGAGGTGGTTTAGGGTACAAAATCCCAGACATTTTTACAGAAGAGGCTGAATCTATTAATTTTAAAAATGTACTTGCCATTAATAAATCTAATTTAAAAGCAGAACGTTCTTATGGCTTTAATTTTGATATTAATTATAAAACTCGTCTTTTTGGAGAAGTAAGATTTTCCATTAATCAACTATTCTATTTAACAGCAATTAAAAACAGTTTATTACTAAACTCAACAAATAATGGGTTCTTTACTTTTGAAAATGCACAAGACCAAATTTTAAGCAAAGGTGCTGAAACCAATATTAAGTTCACCTACAAATATTTTAGATGGTTTCTAAGCTATGCTTTTATAAATACCAAACTAAAATATTTAGAAGGTAATCCTCAAAAACCATTAACCTCAAAGCACAACCTTGGAAGTGTTATAATGTATGAATCTAACAAATGGCGAATTGGTTATGAAACTTTTTATACTGGAAAACAATTTTTGTCAAACGGAACGGAAACCGAAGATTTTGTTTTGATGGGATTACTGTTGATACGCAACTTTAAATGGGGAAGTGCATTTGTGAATTTTGAAAACTTTACAGACAGAAAGCAAAGCAGATTTTCACCATTGGTATTACCAACTCACGAAAACCCGATTTTTCTGGAAATTTATGCACCAACCGATGGATTTATATTTAGTTTAGGAATTATTATAAAGCCTTTCGGAAACGATGAACATTAGTTTAATAATAAAAAGACACCCTAATTATAGCGGAGTAAATCCAGTGGCTAACAATGCATAAAAATAATAGCGGTTTTGTGCTAATCCAAAGTATAGTACATTTAACCAATTTAGTGTAAAGTCTAATCTTTAACTTTTGTAAACCATGTATCTTAACGAACAAACTAATAATTTTGTAACTTGTAAAAAAGAAAATTAAAAGACTTGAATGAAAGTAAAAGAACCATTATTTGATTATATAAACCCTGACTTAAATTACTCAATCGAAAATGGAGATTGTTTGAAAGTTCTGAAAAAATATGAAGATGAAAAGTTTGATTTAATTATAACTTCACCACCGTATAATATTGGTAAATCATATGAGATAAAAACTTCAATTGAAGAATATCTTGAAACTCAAGAAGAAATAATTGAAGAATTAATTAGAGTATTATCAGATAGAGGAAGTATTTGTTGGCAAGTGGGTAATTTTGTAGATAAAGGCGAAGTTTTCCCATTGGATATTTTTTACTATCAAATTTTCAAAAAACACGGGCTGAAATTACGGAATAGAATTATTTGCCATTTTGGACACGGACTTCACGCATCGAACAGATTTTCAGGTAGATATGAAACCATTCTTTGGTTTTCAAAATCAGACAATTACATTTTCAATTTAGATGATGTCAGAGTTCCTGCAAAATATCCAGGAAAAAGACATTTCAAAGGACCAAATAAAGGCAAACTTTCAGGTAATCCAAAAGGAAAAAATCCTTCCGATATTTGGGAAATTATTTTAAAAGATTGGGAAAATGAACTTTGGAATATACCTAATGTAAAATCTAATCATCCAGAAAAAACATCGCATCCTTGCCAATACCCAATTGAACTTGTAGAGAGATGCGTTTTAGCATTAACTGATGAAAAAAGTTGGGTTCTTGATCCATTTAATGGTGTTGGTTCAGCTGTTATTGCTGCATTAAAAAATGATCGAAACGCAATTGGTATTGATCGTGACAAAGAATATTGTCGTTTAGCAGAAAAAAGAATCGAAGATTTAAAAGAAGGTCTGCTAAAGATGAGACCAATAAACAAACCTATTCATAACCCAGATAAAAAAAGCAAACTTTCTCAAATGCCAAAAGAGTGGGAAGAATTAAATCTTTAAAATAACCTATGAAAATAGCACAAAAGTACTCTCACTTAAATGGCGAGGAATATCTTATTGTTCATTACAATCAACTTTACAAAGAAATAAAAGCTGTAATTGCTTCAATAAACGCTAATGATTTCAAGACAAAAATTAGTAAAGAAAAAACTAAAATAGGAAAAAAACTTTATAGTCCAATTGATCTAAATACGGCTTTTGATAAAGCATTTCAAAAAGTAGGTTGGAATGAAAGTCGCTATTCATATTACATAACTCTAAATCGAGAGTTAATGGAAAAGAGCATTCTTATGCCGACTAACAAACAAAAGAAGTTTTTAGAAGATAATGGAGAAATCGCACCAATTTATAGCTACAACCAAACAGACTTTGTGAAAAATAAAATTGCAGTAGAAGTTCAATTTGGGAAATATTCCTTTGTCGCTTATGACTTGTTTGTAAAGCATATGCTATTCTATTCAGGTGGTGTGATTAATTTAGGAATTGAACCTTAAATAAAAAAGCACAGTGCCCAACAAAGGCTATAAAAAATAGGCGGAATAGCAGTAAAATCAAGCGTTGTAGTACGTATCAAATTTCTTGTAAACAGAAAGATTTGTGCATCGAAACCGCCTACATTTCATAGCCAAACCGTTAGGTTTCATACGTAAAAAACTAAATTTGCAGAATTAAATATAAAAGGAGAAATTATGAAAAATCTGTTAAAAATATAGTCAATAATGACGTAGAAGTTATTGTAATTGACAATTGTGAATATATAGTAATTAAAAAAAGTCCTACAATTAGTAAAGGATATGGATTAATGTCACATAAAGGGAATTGTAAGAATCCTATTCATTGTTATAACAATACCCTCTTTACCTGCCGACACAATTCAATAAATTGACAATAAGAAATAATCAATCAAATGAACGAAAGACGAACAACAAATATTTTACTGCTAATAATAGCATTACCAGTAGTGTTTTATGTGTTAAATTTATTGTCATTTATCTTTATACCACTTGTTTTTTCAATGTTTATTGCATTGCTGTTTTGGCCCTTGATGAGATGGTTAAGAAAGAAAAAAACACCAAAAATAATTAGTCTTTTAATAGTTGTATTAATTATTGGCATATTCTTTAAATTAACTGGCGAAGTAATCCAACTTTCAAGTAAAGAGATTTTAGCTTCCGAATACAATTTATTTGAAAAAGCAGAATTAAAATTAGAAACCTTAATATTTCCCTTAGAAGATTTTTTTGGTATTGAGCGTGTAGAAGGCAAAAGTATAACATTACATTATTTTCAAGAATTAGACCTAAGTAAAACCTTTGGTTCAACAGTAAATTTAATTGGTAATACTATTACAATGACTTTAATGACATTTTTCTTTGCTATTTTATTTCTTGCAGAATCCTTAAATTTCCAAAAGATATTAAATAACACCATAATTCGTCAAAAATTCTCATCTGTTAAAGTTTTTATGCGTATTGAAAAAGACCTGATAACATTTATTAAAGTAAAATTTATAATCAGTTTTTTTACAGGTTTAGGTTTTACACTTGCTTGTTATTTTTTTGATGTAAGTTTTCCGATTTTTTGGGGATTATTTGCATTTGTCATCAATTTTGTTCAAATGATAGGCTCTGTAATTTCAGTTTTACTATTATCATTATTTGCTTTTGTGGAGTTGGACGCGACAGGAACAATATTATTTTTTATACTTATTATAACGCTTGTTCAAATAATAATGGGTGCAATTTTAGAACCTATTTTTATGGGTAAATCTTTTTCAATTAACGTAATAACCATATTAGTAATGTTAATGTTTTGGGGGTTTCTTTGGGGAATTCCCGGTATGATACTATCCATACCAATTACAGTGCTAATAAAAATCATATTAGAACAATTTCCAAAAACTAAGGTAATAGCAAATTTAATGTCTGGTTCAGAATCAATACATCTTAAAGACAATTAATGAAAACAATTAATAATTTTTTAGAATTTGAAGTACGAAAACCTAACAAAGGCTATACGTAATACGGGGTTCATCGTAAATTGAAAGATTATGCAAGTAATAAAATTTAGTGTAAAGTCTAATCTTTAACTTTTGTAAACCATGTATCTTAACGAACATTCAGCTAAAGCTGACTTTTGTTGCTACGTGCTACGCACTCCCACCCCAAAAGAGAATGTGCTACAACTTCCTGCTAAACCAAATTGCTAATTTATCTTAATACCAATTACAGCTTTAACTGGGCATCGAGCCAAAACGATGCTACAACGATACCTAAACGCAATTTGGATCTACTTATCGAAATCCCAAGACAATGAATTTGGCAATAAACGATCGCTACGCTATCTAATTGACGAACTATTAACAGAGAGAAAGCGGAAGTCCAATTCTCTATTAATAGTTATACAAATTCATTATCTTTTCTTTCTCTAAGCAGAACTGCGTTTAGCAGGAAGTTACCCAACATTCAACAACTGTTTCAGCAATATCAAGATTCAATTATTCGTGAGTACCCAAACTTCTACTTCTTCTGAAGAACGCCAATGCAAATCTCGTTTTGTTTTACTAGAAGCAGCACTTACTGATTTTTTAAAACATCTTTCCAATTTAAACCTATCGCCTTCGGCTAATTCTGTTTCTATGGGATGTTCTGTTGTTACATTGGTTATTTGCGCTAAGTTTGAGAAGATGATTACCAGTTTTCCTTCAGGTAAGAGTCTTTTTTTTGCTGCAGCAAAAAAATCCGGAAATAAGGCCTTATTATAATAAATAGCCTCATCCATGCCACCCAAATCATGGGTTTCTGGCAGCCAAGGTGGATTAAATACAATCAATTCGGTCTGTTTGTCCCACTTCCCAAAGAGATGCCCTAAATCCAGTTCAATCTTTCGAGACAGCTTTGTTTTTCCCATAAACTCTGTCAATCCAACAATCGCATTGGGATTTATATCCGTTGCATACACCTTTTGGAAACGATGCTGTACCATTTGCAATGACAATACACCACACCCAACCCCAACATCTATGGCTGTCTTTTTTGGTCCTTCGTAACGCTTCAACCAATTGTCAAAAAGCACTAAATGTTCAAAACGCGTAGGAAAGTATGTTCCGTAATAAGGATGCACTTTGTTGCGCAGTACAGGTATAGAAATCCCTTTTTTGTACCATTGCCAAGCACTATTCAATCCTTGAATTTGAGGAAAGGTCAAAAAGAAATGATTATTTTCTGGATAAAATTTTTCTAACCAGCCAATGCTAGGAGATTTCTTTACACATAGTTTTTGATTGACAATTTCTAATAAAATTAAATTTGAAAGTCTATGGTATTCTGAGCGATACTGATGTTGCTCCTGAAAAGATCTATTGGGTGATTTTAGTTTCAGATATTTGTGTAAATCCTGAAGAAGGGATATTCCATCATTATAAAACTCCTTTATTAGTATCGATTTACCTTGCTCTAAAGCCTCGATTGTAAGTCCAACCTCAGTTCCATGGTTAAACGATTTTAGTTTTTCACCAATCACAATAGGCTCTGGCTTGTTTACATCTATGTCAGTAATCATAGGTTGGTTTCCTTTTTTGATAATGTAGGTAATCCTTTCTGCCTATTACTTTGATTTATAGAATAAATTCAAATAACGTTGGGTAACACCGTGTATGCTTTCGCTTTTCAGAGTTGATTCAACTTTAATTTAGTCCATAAATAATTGTTAATAATCTCTTACAAACCTAATGCTTGCGATCAATCCGTTTCTAATTTCATAAATCGAAATGTATTTTGTTTCAATTTCATTTTCCTTAACAATCTCGTGATTAATGACGTGATTACCATTATTCATCTGACTCACAATTTTAACTTGTATAGATTTACTGGCAAACTTGGGTTTGAAAATTGAAGTAATGTTCTCCGTTCCTGTACCTAATAATTTGTCAGGATATGTATAAATCTTAACATCATCAGCATATAGTTTTATAAAATCCTCAAAGTTATGTTGATTGTAAAGGTCCATTCTTTTATTTACAATTTCCAATGCTGTTGTAGATAGATTTTGCCCTAGTGAAATTCCAAAATTAATCCATATTAGAAACACTATTAATATTTTTGTTGTTTTCATTTTAGTTCTTTTTAAATTTAATCTATTTAGTTTTTAAGTGAAGCATGACGGTCTCGTATATGAGTATTAGCGGATTTTTAACTACTGTTATTCAGTTAGAAATTTACTAAAATAAAAAGAATAGCAGTTCAAGTTAGTACTAAAACCGCTATTACTTATATATAATGTTGTGTGTAGTTATTTTATCCAACATTCAATGTATAGCACTTCGTGTCACTTTGCGCATGCTGAGCTGATAACAGGTTCTGGGGTTCCGTTGCAGCAACTTGTTATGGGGGTTCCGGGCGATGTTGACAACAATTGACTACCCCGAAGCTACAAGCACCCCGAGGTTCATGACTATTCGTTCGGAGATGAGTTTGTCGGTCTTATCGAAGTGATAAAAGGCGACGTACGGCAGTTCGACGTTGCGGCCCGTGGCTTCAATGCCTTGGAATTTACCAACATGTTTGCCGCACAGGCGTCCCTCGACGATGATTTCGTCGTCTGTGAAATGTTCGCTGTCAATATAGTGGTGAATGTCTTCAAAAGCACCTTCCGTGCCGGAATAACCCATAAGTCTGTGCGCAGCAAGAATGCTTTGCGGGTCCGTGAACGGAATTCGGTTGTAAAGCATCTCACCGTCAGGTGAGAAGGTCGCCATAATACCATTCATGTCATGGCCGTTCTCAACGTCATTGTGGGTTTTAAGCAGGGCTCTGCGTCGGGCCTTCTCGCTATCGGTAATTGGCATGGTTCATCCTCCTAGTTGTGATTTCGAAATAGGTTGTTCGTGCGAAGCATCCGAGGAATTCTAAAGGTGATCAAACCAAAAGAAGGCCGAGCTCGTATGAATAAGTAATTCAATAGTTTTCTCATAACACCTCAAAATTACAATTTTTTTATTGACTCGCCTAATACATAATATCAAATCCGTCTTTTTCTTGCTCACCTTCTATTGAAGAGATTACGGACACAATCGTGATGAAAAGGAAGATAAGAATCAGAGACTTGAAAGTCTCTAGTCTGCTTTTCTCATCGTCAACCATCATTGTATGTTCTGTACTATTTGCATGATTGTTCGTTTATGATTGATCAAGGTCCTAGGTACGTTATCTAAAACGTCTCTTTGAGTTCCATGTAAAACCTACTGAATTCTTAGGTTTTTCTGTCAAGGTGTTTCTGTTTAAAGTTCTCATGGTTATATGTTTTAAATTGTTTTTAGTTTTAAATTTATAGTTGCCAAATACATCTCGCTTCTTTTCAAATGCTTATGATGCTTCGGTTTAGTTCAGTTTTTTTGATATTATTTGATTGAGTTCTTCTGACCATAATATGGTATAGTGTCCTAAATCTTCTAATTCAATTAATTCGGATTGGGGAAAGTCTTTATGTACCTTATGCGCTAAATCTATAGGCAAAACCTTATCTTTCTTAGAATGAACTATTAATGCTTCAGATACATTTTTTAGATTTCCACAATACTCTTTCATATTGAGCATTTCTATGCTCTCACCAGCATCTTTCTCTACCATTTTTATAAGTTTATTTACTGTTCTATGCGTTACCCCAAAAAAATCGGAAACATCTTTAATGGTGTCTTTAAAATTATAAGGTGCTGTAACTAGAATCCATTGTTTAATATGAATGTCTTTATTTCTTCTCAAAACCCCTGCAGTAGTTACACTCCCAAGTGAGTGACTAATAATAACATCGGGCTGATATTTTTTAAACATAATTGATACAAATTCCGTGAATTCAAACATGTTTGTTTTTCCCTTCGAACTTTTTCCATGCGAAGGCGCATCAAATGCCATTACTTGATAATTTTTTTGTAATAACAAATTAACAAGACCACTAAGGTTGCCTGCCTGTCCTTCCCATCCGTGAACTAAAAAAACAAGTTTATGATTCCTGTCTCCCCAACTATAGGTTTGAATATCGAAGTCTTTAAATTTTACACTTTCTCTTCTTGAATTATCGAGAATTTTTTCTTCAAAATCTCTCAATTTTCTAACTCTTGGATTAGACATTAATTTGTAGATCTGCCTTGCTCCTAAAGAAGGATAAAATATATCTAGAAATCGGAATATTTTTGTTCTTACCATCATTGTATGTTCTGTTTACATTATTGGCTGTCCTGACTGATGGAATATTTCCCGGAATATTTACTGTCTTTATCCAAGAACAATTGTAACTCTGCTAATGGAATGTGTTTGTTCATGCTTATTACCGCTTCCTTGGGTTTGCGCAATATATTCATAGTAGTAGGCGATACATCAACCAGCGTAACATCCGGGTGCTTTTCTATTTGTTCTTTAACGTGGCCTGTGCATCCGCGGCACATAATGCCAGTAACTGAATATGTTTGTTTCATAATTTTTTGTTTTAAGTTAATGATAGCGCAAATTTGCAATCATTCGTCCAAGCGGTTGTTACGGAATTATTGAAATAAAGTATAAGATTTTTGGGTCGTGCCTTCCGACAGACAGGTGCTATATCTTGTCGAGCTGCTTTCTACCTGACTCCAGCATATTGCGGAACTGTGAAGGTCTCAATCCGGTAATTTGCTTAAACTGGTTAGAGAGGTATTGAGGGCTGCTGTAATTCAACTCAAAAGCAATCTCGTTGATCGTCAGCTCCCTGTATTTAAGGAGTTCTTTAACTTTCTCTACTTTTTGTTGAATGATAAACTTTTCTATTGTTCTTCCTTCAATTGTAGAGAAAAGATTACTTATGTAAGAGTAATCACGCCCTATTTCCTTTTCCAATATTTGTGATAAGTTCTCTTGTGGTGGATTGCTATCTTCATTGTAGTGCACCTGATTGATGATGATGCTCTTGATTTCATTGATCATTCTGCTATTACTGTCGTCAAGAAGTTCAAATCCCTCTTTGGCTAAACTGTGTTCGAGTTCATTTTTGTTAATCTGATGAGGCTCGATTAGTTCAACCTTTCCAAGTTCTATGCTTTTAATGCGGTATCCCAGCTTTTGCAATTCCTCCTGAACCACCTTAACGCAACGGTCGCATACCATATTCTTTATGTAGAGTTTGTCTGTATTCATTTTGTATGGCTCACAACGGATTGTGTATGAAACGTAACGTTTAAAAAGATACTACATTTTTGGTTTAGCACAAAGCCGAATTTTTATATTTTGTTTTTATCTTTTCTGTTTTAAAAGCCAAATTAAAAATTTGGCGGAACTTTGTAAATAAGCACTAAACTTTGGGTTTAGCACTTTCTAGCTATGTTTTATACACGTTGTTAGGCACTGCTTTTTTTATCTTTTTAATTGCATCAGTTACTTTTTCGTTAGAAGTTGCAATGTTCATTCTCATAAATAATGCACCTTCACGTCCGAACCAATGACCTGCGTTAAGTCCGATTC
>JADFOK010000056.1 GCA_022562895.1 Bacteroidota bacterium
AGGTGATTAAAGGATCAACTGTTCCTGAAGACCCCATCCATTCAAAAAATACGTTGGAATGGTTGCTAAAACTAATGCCAGATGCAAACGAGAGTCTAAAAATAGCTGCTTTAGGACATGATATTGAAAGAGCCATCGAGAAGCGGAAAGTGAAGCGAGAGGATTACAAAGATTACGATGTATTTAAAGATGCCCATGCCTTAAACAGTGCCAATATCCTTGCAGAAACTATGCAAGCATGCGACATTGATAAAAAAATGATTGATGAGGTGTTTTTTCTGGTACGACATCATGAAACCGGAGGTACAGATCGAGTAGATATTCTGAAGGATGCAGATAGCATCTCGTATTTTGATGTAAACTTGCCTCATTATTTTTTACGTAATAGTTTACAAGAGACAAAAAGAAGGTGCTTGTGGGGATACAAAAGATTATCGGATCAAGGAAAAAAGATTGTTACAGAATTGAATTATCAAAATAATGAGATTAAGTCCCTTTTGAAGGTTTGTATTGATGAATGTGAATAAACAATATTAAACTAATCCTATGGTAAATTCAGAAAATTTGGCTCAAAAATCAGAATATCAACTTAATTGGATTATAGCCAATAAACCCACGTACTCTGAAAATCAAATAAAGGCTGCTTTTGAAGAATTAAAAAGAAGGGAAAAAGCAAATTTGAAAGTGGAAGATATCAAGAATAACTTTAAGAAGTTGTGGAATAGTATTTATCGATTTTTTAAATAAATGTGCTTGCAAGACCAAAAGTTACAAAAGAGAAAGATAACAACTTGACAAATCAGACGATAAAAAAGAAAAGAATAAAAAGCACAAACCGCTAACAATATGTATATAAAATTGCCAAGATAGTAGTAAATTCAAAATTTACAGCTCGTTTCAAGGTAATCATAACTTGATACTGATAAGCTTCGAAATCGGCAACTTTTCGTACACTAAACGTTGTGTTTCATACTGCCAACCATACATTTTACACATTTAATTTTTGCCTACACAAATCCAACGTTAAAAAATAAAAGAGTAAAATTTCCCCGAATCTCATTAAACATTTTGAAGATAAAAATATTAATCGTAATATTGCAATAAATTAATATAAAAAATGGGATTAGCAAAATCAGAACTATTTACTGACCAACAAAACCAGATTGCAGTTTTTGGGAAAGTCTTTGGACATCCTGCAAGAGTTGCTATCCTACAACACTTATTCAAAATTGATGCTTGCGTTTGTGGAGATTTGGTAAACGAATTAGGGTTGGCTCAACCTACAATCTCTCAACATTTAAAGGAACTGAGGAATTTAGGACTTATAAAAGGAGATGTTGATGGAACCAAGGTTTGCTATTGTATTAATCCTGAAAGATGGACTAATATGAAAAGGATTATGACTGATTTTTTAAATCAAGATTTCAATAGCAAAATGGATTGCTGTTAAAAAAATTTGACAGCATTTATTAATTTATCGCAATAAAGTAATATAATATGAAACTACTCACTAAAATTGAGGACTTAATTAACAAATTAAATACAGAAACTATTTCAAAAGAACGTAAAGAAACACTACTACCTCTAATTGAATTCATTCAAACCAAAGTAAACGCTAAGCAAGAAATAAGAATCAACTTTATATGTACACACAATTCAAGAAGAAGTCATTTATCACAAGTTTGGGCTCAAACTCTTGCCTTCCATTTCAATATTAATAATGTGTTCTGTTATTCTAGTGGTACGAAATCTACCGCACTATTCCAAATTGTAGCAGAAACACTACAAAATTCAGGCTTTCAAATAAAAATTATTTCTGAAGGTAACAACCCAATTTATAGCATTAAATATGTAGATAACGAACATCCTATTATTGGATTTTCAAAAAAAATAGATGATGACTTTAATCCAAAATCAGAATTTGTTGCAATTATGACTTGCTCTCAAGCAGATGGTGATTGTCCTTTTATTGTAGGAGCAGAAAAACGTATTCCTATAACTTATGTAGACCCAAAAGCATTTGATGATACTCCACAGTAAGCAGAAAAATACAACGAAAGAAACATTCAAATTGCAACCGAATTATTTTACATTTTCTCTCAAATAAATTCTTAAAAATGGCAACCAACAAAAAATTGAACTTTCTCGACAATTATCTCACAATTTGGATTTTTATAGCAATGGCTTTAGGAGTTGGTCTTGGTTATTTTGTGCCATCATTCCCGAATATAATAAATTCGTTTAGTAGTGGAACAACTAATATTCCTATTGCTATCGGATTGATTTTAATGATGTATCCACCTTTGGCTAAAGTAAATTATGCGCTATTGCCGAAGGTTTTTCGAAACACAAAAATTTTATCAATATCACTAATCTTAAATTGGATAATCGGACCCGTTTTAATGTTTTTTTTAGCTATTACTTTTTTGCGAGAATATCCCGAATATATGGTTGGTTTGATTTTAATTGGCTTGGCTCGTTGTATTGCAATGGTTCTTGTTTGGAATGACCTTGCAGAAGGAAGTAGCGAATACGGAGCAGGTTTAGTTGCTCTGAACAGTATTTTCCAAGTTTTTGCATACAGTTTTTATGCATGGATTTTTATAACAGTTCTTCCACCATATTTCGGCTTTGATGGTGCTATTGTTGACATTTCAATTGGGACGATTTCCGAAAGTGTAGCCATTTATTTAGGAATTCCATTTGCTATGGGAATTTTGAGTCGGTTGATTTTGGTAAAACAAAGAGGTGAGGAATGGTACACCAAAAAATTTATTCCAACTATTTCGCCAATAACATTGATTGCTTTGCTATTTACAATTGTAGTAATGTTTTCATTGAAAGGAGAATTGATAGTTGAAATCCCAATGGATGTTCTAATCATTGCAATTCCACTCCTTATTTATTTTAGCATAATGTTTATCATTTCCTTTTTCTTTAGCAAAGCAGCAGGAGCCGATTATGATAAAACAGCAGCCGTAGCATTTACAGCAACAGGAAATAATTTTGAATTAGCAATAGCTGTAGCCATTGCAGTTTTTGGGCTAAATTCTGGACAGGCATTTGCGGGAGTAATCGGTCCTTTAGTTGAAGTTCCTGCTCTTATTTTATTGGTTCGCGTTTCATTTTGGTTACGAAAAAAGTATTACGGAAAAGCCATACACATTTGCAATTCACTAAAGCCGACACATAAACCAAAAATTGCAAAAGAGTATGTCTTTGCCAACGCTATCAACAGAATGGGAAATAAAGTACGAAAACACAACAATGTATAAAAATAATAGCGGTTTTAGTACTAAATTCAAAGGCAGTATCTTTGTACAAAGTTTAGTGTAAAACTGAAAGGTTCGTGCCTTGAAATCCGCTACTATTCTTATACTAACCGTTGTAGCACATTCAGCTAAAGCTGACTTTTGTTGCTACGTGCTACGCACTCCCACCCCAAAAGAGAATGTGCTACAACTTCCTGCTAAACCAAATTGCTAATTTATCTTAATACCAATTACAGCTTTAACTGGG
>JADFOK010000019.1 GCA_022562895.1 Bacteroidota bacterium
TCAATACCATCGGTATAAATAATTATTAGATGCAGTCCCACATAATGTATGTGTTTATTCTGTTTCTAGGATTGGTCGAAATTCTGCTCGCTTATTAATTTTTTCAAAAAATATTTTTCTAACTCTGTGTAAAGGTGCCATAACTAATATTTTAGAATAGAAGGATCAATTTTTGGGTATCCCCCCCAACTTGTGTAATAATTTTTGCAAAATCTAGCTAAGGAAATAATTATCACTAATGAATTTGGGTTTACTTCTATGTATAAAAGTGACTCAAAAAATGACACAATCTATAAAATAAAAAATCCAATATACTGATATACAATATATTGGAAATTTATTTCGTGATCGCGACAGGATTCGAACCTGTGACCGTCTGCTTAGAAGGCAGATGCTCTATCCAGCTGAGCTACGCGACCTAATTGTGCTTAATAAACTTATTTTCATTCCAATTAGAAATCGTTATGTTTTCACCAGTCTATTTATGGCATACTATTTTTTTTTAATGTTATAAATTAACTGAAAAATAGTTGCTTTTGCGGCTGCGAATATACAATTTATATTAAAAAAAGAGAATGAAATTATTTATTAAAAATTTGCATTTACAGTTAGTAACGGACCATGGAAAACCATCGAGAATCTCCCGTCCCAATCAGAATTATCAACTCTAGCAGAAAACCTAAAGTATCTGTATTTAAGGTTAACCCCTATATTTTTATGGAATTGATAATTAACACCAGGGCCAACATTTAAGTTGCTCCCGGAATAATCGCCTATTGTAATTCCAAACCAGCTAATCTTGCTGTAAACATCCATGTATTATTCGGGGCATAAAAATACCAGACACCTAGATTGGGAAGAGGAGCTACTACACTAACCGTTCTTCTTTCAAATTCATGTTCCTTAGCATTTATAAATACTTCCCCCTCTATAAAAGAATTAATATCCAGGGTATGTACTCCTAATCCTGCACCAAATTCATGTTTTAATCCCTTGGTAATAGTTCTGCCAAAAAGGACACGGTACATTCTTATTTTAAGTCCAACATCAACATCAATTCCAGCATTATAAACAATATCCTCCCAAGTAATATCTTCTTCTAATTTGGTGCTATTAGTATTTTTAATGCTGAAATATTCTGCAGATACAGACCACATTCTAGCAAATCGCCAATTAAAGTTCAAAAATAATGTCGTTTGTGAATCACTGACATCAAATTTCTCATTAAAGTCTATTAAATCATCTTTGCTGGATCCATTTGCACTAATTTTTATTGTTTTAAATGGAGTGTATAATCCTACTTCAAATAAAAATTTATCCGTAAGTAAGTGATGTTTTTCTTCAACATCGGTATCGGTTTCATTTTCTTGAGCGAATATATGTGATCCTGAAAAAAAGAATGCTACGACAAGAATAAATTGAATAGAATATTTCATGTTGTCATTTTTAAAAATTAGCAGTTTTAATTATAATTTCCAATTCTAATAGCGAAAGTTAAGGAATTAATATGACCATTTCAAGATCATTGAGAAATTCTGAAATAAAAATTTAATGCAGGTAATTTTTGGTTTACTTTAAATTCAGATTTATGAAGTTTCTGAAAACAAAAAAAGCTGAACATATGGTTCAGCTTTTATGGTCGGGGTGGCAGGATTCGAACCTGCGACCTCCTGCTCCCAAAGCAGGCGCGATGACCGGGCTACGCTACACCCCGAAAAACAGTTTGCACTGCAGTTCAAAAATATGAGACGCGGAGAGACTGGGATTCGAACCCAGGCAACGTTTGCACGTTGACAGATTAGCAATCTGCTCCATTACCACTCTGGCACCTCTCCAAAAAATGCAGGAACGAATCATCTTAATTTGCGGATGCAAATGTAACTTTTCAATCCTTATAACACAAATAATAATTGTGCTTTTTTTATAAAGTCAAATTGTATTTATTTAAACAATTATCAGAGATTTTTAGTAAGCTGTTTTACAATTTTATTATCGGATAAAAACTCTTTTAAAATAACTTTTATTGCAGTATAAATAGGAATAGCAATTATTAATCCTAAAATTCCAAAAAGTATTCCAGCAATAAGAATAACCAAGAAAATTTCTAAAGGGTGTGATTTTACACTCTTCGAAAAAATAACAGGCTGACTAAAGAAATTATCAATTAATTGGCCAGCCATAAATCCAATCATTACATATATTGTTTTTGGTAAAATTACAGTCTGAAAGTCGCTGCCAATAAAACTGGTCATGGTCAAGAACATTATTAATATTCCACCAATTAATGGTCCTACGTAGGGGATGAGATTGAGTAAAGCACATAAAAATGCGATAACAATCGCATTATCAACGCCCACGATAAGTAATACAGTTGTGTAAATGACAAACAATATTAGGATCTGAAATATTAGGCCAACAAAATATCTTGATAACAAGTCTTTTATTTTATGCAGGGATCTTTTTGAACCATCTTCCTTTCCTGATGGTACAAAGGCCATAATGCTTTCTTCCAAAAGCTTACTGTCTTTTAATAAGAAAAAGGAAATAAAAAGAACAGAGAATAATCCAATACTAAAATTACCCAAACCACTAAATATCGAATTTAAAAAATTAGGCAGGATAGAAAAATCTATCTTCGAAAGAAAATTAGATTTATTTAAAGAGAATCCCACATCTATATTCTTAAGTGAAAAATATGAAACAACCTTCTGGTATAGGCTTTCAATATTATTTTGCAAATCATCAATATTTAGCAAAGATAAATTCTGCCCTTGTTCAATAATTAAGGGTATAAACAATCCAATCAAACCAATAACCAAACCTATAAGTATAGTAATTGTGACAATTACAGAAAAGGAATTATTAAATTTTAATTTGTTTTTTAAGAATCGTACTATAGGTAATCCAATAAGTGAAATAATCGCAGCAATAGTAATATAAGCAATTACTGATTGAATTTTATAAATAAAAAGAAGTAGTAAAAAAATACCAAAAAGTATTCCCACTGCTTTTAAAATTCCTTTAGTTATTGCATTCGAATTCATTTTTGAATATTTTGAAAAATTAAAATTTGTTTTCGCTTCAAATAGTAAATATAAAATAGTTTAATAAAGTAATTTAATTTTCAAAAGCGTATTTAATAATATTTGCTCCCATTCGCAGTGCTTTAAGACGAACTTCCTGAGGATCGTTATGAATCTCAGGATTTTCCCAGCCATCACCCAAATCACTTTCATAAGTGTAGAGTAAAACCAATCGCCCTTCGTGCATGATGCCAAATGCCTGAGGACGTAAATTGTCATGTTCATGTATTTTTGGGAGTCCCTGAGGAAAACTAAATTGATAGGTGAATATTGGATGATTTCCCGGTAATTCTTTCATTACTTTATTTGGAAATATTTTAGCCAGTTCCTTGCGCAAATATTGGTCCATTCCATAATTGTCATCTATGTGCAAAAAACCCCCACTTAACAAGTAATTTCTTAGATTTTGAGCTTCTTCAGTAGAAAAGAATACATTTCCATGCCCTGTCATATGTACAAATGGATAATCGAACAAATCCACACTGTTGGGTGTTACAGTTTGAGGTTTTTCATTTATAGTTGTATTTATTTGTTCATTGCAAAACCGAATAAGATTGGGAAGTGAAGTTGGATTGCTATACCAATCACCACCACCCCCATATTTTAAGACAGCAATTTCTTGTGCTGATAACTGAGGGGTCGAAAAGAATAAAAATAAAAGAAGTGCTTTAAATTGCATAGAAATCAAAAATACAAATCTTTTGTAGAATTACAGAATATTATTCTTTAACAAACTCACTATGGCAAGCAACAACAATAGATGAAATGCTTATACTTCTTTTACCCAAACCTGCGTTTTTCGCTAATTTGATCTTGCCAAAGTAAATGCCGGCCCTAATTTGTATTATTATTTCTTAGGATTCTCGATTTATTATTTTACATTTTCATCCTGGCTTTAGCAACCACATCGTATTTTGCAAATAGTCCTTGTTTGTATTTAAGTTCACCAACCATAGCGATCATAGCAGCGTTGTCTGTACAATATTCAATCTTTGGGATGTGGGTTTTCCAGCTGTATTTTTTTTCAGCCTCTATTAAAGCAGTTCTAATTCCGCTGTTAGCTGAAACACCACCCCCTATAGCTACTTCTTTAATCCCTGTTAGTTCTACTGCGTTCTTTAACTTATCCATCAAGTAATCAACAATCGTGTATTGCAGGCTTGCACAGAGATCTTCTAAATTTTCAGACACAAAGTCTGGGTTGGCTTTTACCTCTTTTTCAACAAAATACAAAACAGCGGTTTTTAATCCGCTAAAACTAAAATCTAAGGGTCCTACCTTGGGTTTCGGAAATTTGTAGGCTTTCGGATTTCCATTTTGTGCGTATTTATCAATTAAATGGCCACTGGGATAGGGGAGCCCAAATATTTTTCCACTTTTATCAAAGGCTTCTCCAACAGCATCATCTAAAGTCTGTCCAATTACTTCCATTGCAAAATAATCGGTAACCATTACTAATTGTGTATGTCCACCACTTATGGTTAGTGCGATAAAAGGAAAATCGGGAGCGGTTTGTTCTTCAGCTTTTATAAAATGTGCCAAAATGTGTGCCTGCATGTGATTTACATCTATAAGGGGAATGCCCAGTCCCATAGCTAATGACTTTGAAAATGAAGTACCTACCAGGAGAGAGCCCATTAATCCTGGTCCCCTGGTAAATGCTATGGCACTTAACTGTTTCTTATCGATATTTGCTTTGCGAAGTGCAAGCTGTACAACCGGCACAATATTTTGTTGGTGAGCTCGTGAGGCAAGCTCGGGGACAACACCACCATATTCCTCGTGAATTTTTTGTGTAGCTACAACATTAGACAAGATTAGACCGTTGTGTATCACAGCTGCTGCCGTATCGTCACAAGAGGATTCGATACCCAAAATATAATTTTGTTTTTGAATCAAAGTAAAAAAGGTATATTTATTGATGGTAAAAATAAAACTTTAAAAGCGTATCAAAAAACTTAGAAAAATAATATTTCGTGTTATTGCTGCCATTATGATCCTCATAATGCTGTTGATTATTCTTCTTTCTATCCCGGCTATACAAACTTACATCGCAAAGAAAGTAACTAAAAACATCAATGAAACCTATGGTACTAATATTAATATTAAGCGATTAGGTCTCAATTGGAAGGCTGAGGTTGATATTCGTGAAATATATATAGCAGACCATCATAATGATACATTAATATATATTAAATCTCTTCAAACCAATATATTAAGTATCAGAAATTTAATAGAAGGTGATTTAGATTTTGGCTATGTTGATATTACTCAATCAAAATTTTATATAAAGACTTACAAAGGAGAAACAGATGACAATTTATATGTTTTTTCTGAAAAATTTGAAACAGGAGAATCTACAAGTAGTGACAAACTCTTCAACCTTTTTACTAAAGATGTCAGCCTTACAGATAGCAAAGTGAAAATTATTGATGAAAACATTGAAACACCAGTCATTTTGAATTTGAGTGAAGTCAATATTGAGGCTGAGGATTTTGAAATTTCAGGTCCCGATATCACTGTCAATATTAATAATCTAAGCCTTAAGGCTAAAAGAGGATTTAAAATCAATAAGCTAGCCTCAAACTTTTCGTATATACCCGGGAATCTTATTTTTAAAAATTTAAACCTGATAACCGAGGCTTCCAATATAAAAGGAGATTTTAAATTAAGTTATGGAGAGGGGGGAATGGCAGATTTTGAGAATAATGTTACTATTTCAGCTCAATTACAGAAAACAGAATTATCTACAAACGATATCAATTCATTTTACAATGAGTTTGCAACAAATCGTCAAATAATAATAACAGGCGATATTAATGGTATACTCAATGATTTTACATTTCATAAAGCATCTATTGAAAGTAGAGGAATTCGAATTCTTGGAAATTTTTCGTTTAAAAATTTATTAAAAGGGGATAACAGCTTTATTATTCAAGCTAAAGGACATACTATATATGCAAATTATAATGAATTGCGAAAGATAATGCCTCGTGTTTTAAGTGATCTACCTGAAGAAATAAAATATTTTGGTGATTTTAAATATCAAGGAAATACTACAATTTCTAGTACAACCCTCATAACCGAAGGCACTTTGAACAGCTCACTAGGTGTGGCAGAAATAAATGTTGAGCTAGGTAATATAAATGATTCTGAAAATATTTATTACGTTGGAGACATTGTACTTACTAATTTTGATCTTGGCAAATTGACAAAAACCGAATCATTGGGAACCATAACTTCAGATTTACATTTTGATGGTAAAGGGTTTTCGAAAGAAACTATAAATACCGGAATTACAGGTAGTATTACATCGTTTGTTTTTGAAGATTATAACTATAATAATATTACGATCTCAGGGAATATAAAATATCCCATTTTTAATGGAGAATTAAATATTGATGATCCCAACATCAACATGATATTTAAAGGATTGGTGGATTTTTCAAATGATATCAATCAATATGATTTTGAAGCCAATATAGAATTTGCTGAACTAAATAAATTGAACTTATTAAAACGAGACAGTATTTCAGTTTTTGCAGGAAATATCATAATGGATTTGAAGGGAACAACTGTAGATGATGCAGAAGGAACAATTTCTTTTCAACAAACATTTTATCAAAATGAAAAGGATGATTTCTATTTTGATGACTTTAAAATCACATCTACTTTTAATAAAAACATTAGAACTATTGAAGTAATTTCAGAAGACATTATCAATGGAAAAATCACAGGGGTGTTTCTGGTAAGAGATATTCCCAATCTCTTTATGAATGCTATTGGAAGCATTTATACTAATTATATTCCCAATGAAGTAACTAATAACCAGTATTTGGTCTATGATTTTAAGATTTATAATAAAATAATAGAGGTCTTTGTACCCGAACTACAATTCGGTGACAATACGAAGGTTAAAGGATCTGTATATTCGGACGAATCGAAATTTAAATTAAATTTTCGCTCTCCCGAAATTCTATTATATGGAAATTATTTAGGTAATGTAAATGTACAAGTTGATAATAACAACCCTCTTTATAATACTTATATTTCAATTGACTCGGTATATAATGGATATTATAATCTTGTAGATTTAAATTTAATTAATAAAACCATTAATGATACATTATATATTAGGTCTGAGTTTAAAGGTGGTAAAAACAAAAAAGACATATTTAACCTTTCTCTATATCATACTATAAACCCTGAGGGAAAATCTGTAATAGGTGTTAAGAGATCGGACATTACATACAAAGATGAAGTCTGGTTTTTAAACGAGAACAATAATAAATTAAATAAGGTTGTTTTCGACATAGAAAAAAAGAATATTAATATTAGGTCACTTGTTCTAAATCATAACAACGAAATGATAGAGTTTTCAGGAACAATTAGGGATACTACGTATAAAAATTTGAGAGTTCTTTTCACAGATGTCAACATAGCTAATATAACTCCAGAAATAGACAGTCTACGTCTAAGTGGAAATATAAATGGGAGATTAACTATTATGCAAAAAAAGGGATTGTATTATCCAAATTCTAATATTACTATTGACAACATTTTGGTCAATGATGTACTTTATGGTGATTTAAACCTTCAAATTCATGGGAATGAGGATCTTACTCTTTATAATATTAATTCAACACTTACTAATAATAATGTAAAATCTATTGATGCTGTTGGAGAAATAGATATTTCAACAAAGAATACACAAATTCGTTTAAATATAGAACTTAAGGATTTAAATTTAAAAGCTTTTAGCCCTTTCGGGGGAGATGTGATTACAGATATCAGGGGGTTTGTTTCTGGTAATGCACGCGTTTCAGGTAATATTGATTCACCTAATATATTAGGAATTCTTGAACTTGAAAATAGTGGATTTAAAATTCCATACTTAAATATTGATTTTGATCTGAACAACAGCACCCGGGTAGCGGTTACAAAAAGTAAATTTGATATTGGCACAACAACAATTACCGATACAAGGTATAATACTGAAGGGACACTTTCAGGGAATGTTACCCATACAAATTTTGGAGATTGGAAGCTAAACCTCAGCATAGCAACTAATAGATTATTAGTGCTAGACACTCCTCCTGATGAGGACGTGTTATATTATGGCACTGCTTTCATAAGCGGAACAGCAGATATTAACGGACCCACAGATGAATTGGTGATAGATGTTGTTGCAACTACAGAGGAAGGTACTTCTTTTAAAATTCCTTTAAGTGATACCGAATCCATAGGTGATGATTCATTTATAAAATTTTTATCGCCGAAAGAAAAAGAAGCTCGTTTACGAGGGGAAGTTATAGTTTCAACCGATGTAAAAGGATTATCACTTAATTTTGATCTTGATATTAATAAAAACGCCGAAGTAGAAGTAGTAATTGATAAGGTTAACAACTCTACAATAAAAGGTCGAGGAGCAGGCACTTTATTAATAGAAATTACAACCTTAGGAAAATTTAAAATGTGGGGAGATTTCATTGTTTATGAGGGAATATATGATTTTAGATACGGTAGGTTAATTAGAAAAGAAATTGAAGTAGAGCGAGATGGTACAATTACCTGGGATGGAAATCCAAGCAAAGCCCAACTAAATTTAAGGGCAATTTATAAAACAAGAGCAAATCCTTCCGTACTTTTAGATGATCCTACTATAAATCGGAAAATTCCTGTAAATGTTATTATAGATCTAAGTGGCGAAATAAGCCAACCTAATTTAAATTTTGATATAAGTTTTCCTCAAGTAAGTACAAGTGTAAAGAGTGAACTGGAATACAAATTACAAGATGCTGAGCAGCGCGAGAAACAAGCTTTGTTTTTAATTTCGACGGGTTCCTTTGTTAGCGACGGTGCTGCGGGTCAAAATGCGTTATCTGGAACATTAACTGAAGGTCTAAATGCTATGGTAGCTGAATTATTTTCTGATAGTGATTCAAAATTTAAAATGGTACCCTATTATGATATTGGATATAGGACAGTAGATCAAGTAACAGCAGATGAACTCGGTTTTGCCATAACAACTCAAATAAGCGAACGCATTATTATAAATGGTAAGGTAGGAATTCCTGTTGGGGGTGTTAATGAAACTTCAGTAGCTGGTGATGTCGAAGTACAGTGGCTGGTCAATGAAGATGGAAGTTTGCGAATTAACTTTTTCAACAGGCAAGCAGACATCCAGTTTATTGGTGAAGATCAAATATTTGAACAGGGTGCAGGGGTTTCCTATTCAGTCGATTTCGATGAATTTAAAGAACTTGTAAAAAAATTATTTGGTAGTGATATAGAATTAGAACCAAAAGATATCGATGTAATTCCAGATGATAACAGTGCTCCTGTTAATTTTATTTCCAAAACAAAAAAGAAAGAGAATTAACGGTCACAAGGAAGCAATCATAGATATTTCTACATTTACATACTTGGGTAAATTAGAAACTTCTACAGTTTCGCGGGCTGGAGCATTGGATTCATCGAAATAGGCTGCATAAACTTCATTAATTTCTTCAAAATTTTTCATGTCTGAAATAAAGATCGATGTTTTTAAAACATTATCAAATGTCATCTCAGCCTCAGCTAAAATTGCTTTTAAATTTTCCATTACAGTCCTGGTTTCAGTTTTGATGTCTTCGGTTTGCAATTCACCTGTTTCCGGATTTATGGCAATTTGGCCGGAAGTAAATAACAAATTTCCTTTTAAAACCGCTTGATTATAAGGCCCAATAGGTGCCGGTGCTTTTGTGGTATGAATTATTTTTTTCATATTCTTTTATTTTCTTTTAATTTCGATCTAAGAATTAGAACTTTTACATTGAACAAAGTCGATTAGATAAATTTTTTCATAATGATTATTACAAATTCTTATCAGTTTCGCGACGTTTTTCATATTTTATATCGCTTAATAATGAAGATTTTATTCCAATAAAGAAATACCACGATGTATTAATACTTCCAATGGGGGTCCAGTTAAAACTTAAACGCCAACTTTCTAAATCTCTCTGAAAACGTAATTGAGTCAAGGTCACTCCATTATTTTTAAAATCATAACCAGATGATAGACCAATACGCCATCGAGGTGATAACTCAAAATTAGAGCTAAACATTAATGATTGTGATGATATTTCATCTTGCCTTTGAGAATTCGAATATGTTATAGTATAAGCAAGTCTTATATCCCATGGAATGGTATAATTATACCATCCGTAATCTGTTTTAGGTTCATTATCAACAAATAGACTGCTGTCATTTATATTGGCAGCATTACCAAATAAATCATCGGGGCGACCACCATTTCTAAAGGTCTCAGTATTAAATTTATCGGTTTGTACATTTATATCTTGGCTGGAAAAAGAAAAATTGACACTAACGTTTCCACTGGTAAGTCTAAAAAGACTACCACCATTATTAATGTTAAATAAATCGATGCGTTGATTATTATTATCCAATGCATAGGGATCTAGCGTAGCATTAAAATTAAGATCCAATTTTTTCACAATAGGAATATTACCGGTAATACGTATGGGACTCCACCGAAGTGAATCACCTGCAAGATTATAAGCAGTAGTAAAATTTAGATTGTTAAGTAAAATAAGCTTTCTTGGGTCGGTTGCCATTGTATCTTTATCCCTTACTTTTGCCTCAATAGTATTACTTAAGGAGAGCCCAATACTGCTTGAATATGTTTTTCCTGGTGCCCCAAACAATGTATTTTCAAAGCGCGAATAAGCAACAACATCATCAGCTACATCCGGATCTGCTGTGGGTATTAAGTATTCGTCATAATATTGGTCGAAAGCCGGGTTAATATTATAACTTATTGAGGGACGCATTACATGTCTGATAGTTTGTATTTTTTTATCTTTTCCAAAATTAAATAAACCGTAAATAGTCGTTCCGATACTTGTCGAAAAATTATAGGTTCGATAGCTGTCAAATCCTGAAATAGTATCTATAACAACTGCACCAGAACCATTATTGGCTGAAACATCATAGAATTGGCGAGTGGTTTTTAATACCCAGGTTTCCTGAAAATTACTGCTAGCTGATACACTTAAATAGTCTAAAACTTTAAAATTCGTACTAATAGGAATGGTATGCCTTGCTCCAATTTGTGCATTATCGAACATTTCAGATTTAAAAAATAATGAATCTGTAGTTTGAATTTGATTTTGTGCACTTAGATCATATTGAAAATTTATATTATCGATAATTCCTTTTTTTACTCCTATTTTTGGTGCAAATGGGAAAATACGAGAAACACTCGCTGTTATGTTGGGCAATGATAAATTAATTTGTTGCGTATTGGTGTTTTGAGAGTGAGTGCCGGCAATAGTAAAATTAACTTGAGGTTCACCTTCAAAAGTCTTTGAATATGATATAGATGAACTCAATGTATTAATTAAGGCACTAGCATTATTAGTTTGGTTTATCGATTCCTGAAAAAACTTGCTACTTCCTAAGTTAACCGATGCCGAAAAACGTGAACTAGGATTCACCTTAGCATCTTGTGTGTGACTCCAACGTATATTATATACAGAACTTTCACTAAAATCTGGAAATCCTCGCTCGCTATTAATCAATTTTTCGAATCGCAAACTTAAATTTCCTCTAAATTTATATCGCAATGCATAAGAAGATTCTGTTCTTAATGCATAGCTTCCGTTCGTATAATAATCACCTAATAAAGTTAAATCCAGGTAATCATTAATTGCAAAATAGTACCCTCCGTTTTGCAAGAAAAATCCTCTATTATTATTATCACCAATGGTAGGCAGAATAAAACCTGAATTTCTATCTTCAGAAAGCGGAAAAAATGCAAAAGGGAGTCCAATAGGGGTAGGGACATCAGCTATATACATATTAGTAAATCCAGTAACAATTTTTTTACCAGGAACTACTTTTGCCCTTCGAGTAAAGAAATAATATTCGGGATCATCAATATTCTTAGAAGTTGTAAACTTTACATTTCTAAGGAATACTACAGAATCATTTTCTTTTTTTGCAATTTCTGAGATCACACTAATACCGTTTTGTTCAGATCTTGAGTTATAAATTATGGCCTTTTCAGTATCAAAATTAAAACGAATAGAATCTGGCTCTATCTTGTTATTTGCTTGTACAAAAACAGGTCTTTGAGAATAGGTTCCTGCACTATCAATACCTTTTGCAAAAATTTCATTTTTATTATAATCCAAAATAATTAACCCGGCATCAATACGCATGTCCTCGTAGGTAATATAGGCCTGATTATACATATATACTTTTCCGTTTGTTTTGTCCATATACACATAGTCCTTACCATAATAATCAACAACATCGGTTAAAACTTCTTTTTGGGGGATACTAGAGTCTGTTTTAACTGTATCAATGATAGATTCATTTATTTCAGAAATAATATTAATTACATTAATAGCAAGGGTATCTTGATTTTCTTTTGCAGGGATATTCACTTCGCTTTTGGGTTGAATATCCTGAGAATAAATTGCAGTGCCGCAAAGAAGCAGAAAAGAAATTGAAACCAATAAATATTGCTTATATGTTTGCAATGCTACGATACTATTATTTTGTAGTTTTGGCTTAGTTTTTGAAAGTCTTCCTTTATGGTTGACAAGCTCAAAATTAAGCATATTTTTTGGGCTATGTTTTTTAAATACATTTTTTAATAATAGCAACTTAAAGAATCCGTTATTAAATACATGAAAACGAAATTTTTATTCTTTTTAATACTTTTTATCGGTTCATTATTCTTGAGCTCATTTTTTAGTCGCAATAATAATACCGCAAAGCCCTTTGTTGTTGTATTGGATGCAGGTCATGGCGGAAATGATCCGGGCAATATAGGTAACGGTTACAAAGAAAAAGATATTGCGCTTTCTATTGTATTAAAAATAGGTATAATTCTTGAAAAAGAAAATAACATAAAAGTTTTATATACTCGGACTAAAGACGTGTTTGTTGAACTTTTTGAAAGAGGAGCGATAGCCAATAGAGCAGATGCAGATCTCTTTGTATCTATACATTGCGATTCACATAATTCTCAAGCTTATGGAGCAGGAACTTTTGTTCTGGGACTGCATGAAAACAAAAGAAATCTTGAAGTTGCCAAAAAAGAAAATGAAGTAATATTTCTTGAAGACAACTATGAAGAAAATTATTCTGGTTATGATCCGAATTCTCCGGAATCGTTTATAGGTTTAACACTTATGCAGGAAGAATATCTTGATCAAAGTATATTATTGGCAAGTTTAATTCAGAATAATTTTGTCACTAAATTGAACCGAAAAGATCGAAGCGTTAAACAAGCTGGATTTATAGTATTACACAGTAGTTATATGCCTAGTGTATTAATTGAAACAGGGTTTTTAACAAACAAAAAAGAAGGCACCTATCTCAACTCTAAAAAAGGTCAAAATGAAATGGCAATATCGATAGCCGAGGCTATTATATCGTATGAAAAGATTTTGCAATTAGCTACAAATGATACCCTAGATCAGGAATTAACAAATAATGTTAATGATATTTCTATCGAAAACATAGAAGAAAAAATATACAATGGGATAATTTTCAAAGTTCAATTAGCTGCCGTTAGCAGAAGGATAAACACAAAACCGTCAAATTTTAATGGGTTAAAAGATATTTCTCGTAATAAAGAAAGCGGTTTATTTAAATATTATTATGGAGGAACCTCAGACTATAATAAGATTCAATTAATGAAAATAGATGCGATAGAAAAAGGTTACTCCACATGTTTTGTTGTTGCATTTAGAGGGAGTAAAAAACTAAATCTATCAGATGTCTTAAATTCTGAAGACAAATAAGCCGTTATCTTAGATTTATTTTTAATTTTGTTCAAATCATAAACTTTAACCATTGAAACTTTCTAAAGAAGTAAAAACCGGAATATTAACATTAAGTTCGATCTTATTGTTTATTTATGGTTATAGCTACATAAAGGGTTCGGACATATTTGATAGTAGCAGAATATTTTATGTTAGTTATCAAAATGTAGAAGGTCTTGATAATTCCGCCCGGGTTACTATTAATGGACTAGCAGTTGGAAAAGTAAAAAGTATAAATTTAGTGAATAAAGAGGGGGGGCTCATTGTTTCATTTTCAGTAGATAGGGAATTTAATTTTTCAAGAAACAGTATTGTACGTATTTATAGTAGTAGTTTAATAGGAGGAAAGCAATTAGCTATTATTCTTGATAATGAAACAAACAATATTGCCAAATCAGGTGACACCTTAAAAGGAGAAATTGAAAAAGGCATGCTTGAAGTAATGACCGGTGGATTAAAACCCTTAGAACAAAAAGTACTAACGACACTTTCCAATTTAGACTCTTTGGTATTAAATTTAACGGATGTGTTAGACGATGAAACCCGCCTAAATTTAAAAGAATCTATTGTAAACCTTAATCAGACAATGAATTCATTTAAAGAAGCTTCAGGCAACTTAAATTCACTTATAAAAACAAATAAAGAGAAGTTAAACAACACTTTTGCTAATCTCGAAATAGCTTCAGAAAACTTTGCAAAATTATCCGATTCCTTAGCTCAAATAGAAACTGGCAAAATGGTTAAAGACCTTGAAAACATAATATCTCGATTTAATTCAATCCTGGAAGGAATTGAAAATGGTGAAGGAAGTATAGGTAAACTTTTAAAGGATGATAAATTGTATGATAATTTAGAAGGAGCTTCAAAACAATTAGAATTATTACTTGAAGATATGAAATTACACCCCAAAAGATATGTCCATTTTTCGTTATTTGGTAAAAAATCAAAAGAATATGTTAAGCCCGAAGATACCAACAACTAGCTCATGCAATTTATTCCTAATATTCTTTTTATAATCGCTTTAATATCCGGTATTGGGTACTTTATTAGTAATAGTAGAAAATTAATTCGCAATATAAAATTAGGGTACAAAACCGATAATTCAGACCACAAAAAAGAGCGCTGGAAAAATGTAGTTAGAATTGCTTTAGGTCAGTCAAAAATGGTGGTTCGCCCTGTATCCGGGATTCTTCACATTATTGTATATGCTGGTTTTCTAATAATAAACATTGAAGTCATGGAAATTGTCATTGATGGTATTTTAGGAACACATCGCATTTTTTCAGGTGCAGGTATTCTATATGATTATTTAATAGCTTCATTCGAAATATTGGCCATACTTGTGCTAATTGGTGTAATTATTTTTTGGATACGTAGAAATATTCAGAAAATTAAACGTTTTTGGAACCCTGAAATGAAGGGTTGGCCAAAAAAAGACGCGAATTTCATCTTGTATTTTGAAATGTTCTTGATGATATTCTTTTTAATAATGAATGCGACAGACCACCAATTACAACAGATAGGTTCAACCCATTACAATGAAGCTGGAATGTTCCCTATTAGTCAATTCATTACACCTTTGATCGATAATTTTTCAGAAACCACACTTATCATCATCGAAAGAAGTGCTTGGTGGTTGCATATATTAGGAATCATCGTGTTTTTAAATTATCTCTACTTTTCAAAACACCTTCATATCCTATTGGCATTTCCTAATGTGTATTACGGAAAAATAAATCCAATGGGAAAATTCGAGATTTTAGAATCGGTTACCAAAGAGGTGAAACTTATGATGGATCCATCTGCAATTCCTGTAGAAGGTGAAGAAGCTCCGGCAAAATTTGGAGCGAGTGATGTATTAGATTTAAGCCGAATCCAATTACTTAATGCATATACTTGCACAGAATGCGGTCGTTGTACTGATGTATGCCCTGCCAATCAAACTGGAAAAAAACTTTCCCCACGTAAAATAATGATGGATACAAGGGATCGGCTTGAAGAAATTGGAAAGAACATAGATAAAAATGGCATATTTATACCCGATAATAAACAATTATTAGACGACTATATTACTCGAGAAGAACTTTGGGCTTGTACAACCTGCCATGCCTGTGTTGAAGCTTGCCCAGTAAGCATCGATCCTCTTTCTATTATTATGGATATGAGACAATATTTAGTGATGGAACAGTCTGCTGCACCTAATGAATTAAACATTGCAATGACCAATATTGAAAATAATGGAGCCCCATGGCCCTTTAACCAAATGGATAGATTAAACTGGAAAAATGAAAATTGATGAATAAAGAAGAAGTAGAAAATTTATTGCACAACAAAGTAAAAGCCGGTGAAAAAATAAGTCCGGTTTTACCAAAAGACATTAAAAACTATCTGATCGATATAGATGGCACCATATGTGATGATATTCCCAATGAAGAACCCGAACGTATGCTAACAGCTAAAGTGTACCCTGATGCCTTAAAAACCCTGAACAAATGGCATGACGAAGGACATATCATATGTTTTTTTACTGCACGTACAGAAGATCATAGAGAATATTCAGAAATTTGGTTAAAAGAAAACGGTTTTAAATATCATTTTCTCTTAATGGGAAAACCTCGTGGGGGTAACTACCATTGGGTTGATAACCATATGGTAAAGGCTACCCGTTTTAAAGGAAAATTTACAGATTTAGTAGATAAAAAAGCAACCATTCAGGTTTTTAAAGAATAATTAATAACTGATGAGCGAACCTCTTAAAGTACCCACAATGGCCGAATTTATGGCTCAAGGCAAACAACCCGAAGTTTTATTTTGGGTAGGTTGTGCAGGTAGTTTCGACGATCGTGCTAAAAAGATAACCAAAGCATTCGTAAAACTTCTAAACAACGCTCGTGTTGAATTTGCTGTTTTGGGAACCGAAGAAAGCTGTACAGGTGATCCTGCAAAGCGTGCCGGAAACGAGTTTTTATTTCAGATGCAGGCAATGGCGAATATTAAAGTGTTAAATTCTTACAAAATAAAAAAAATAGTTACTGCTTGTCCACATTGTTTTAATACCTTTAAAAATGAGTATCCGGTATTGGGTGGAAACTACGAGGTGATGCATCACACTCAGTTTTTAAAATCATTGCTTTCTGAAGGTCGGTTAAAAGTTGAGGGCGGGAAATATAAAGGAAAACGTATTACTTTCCATGATCCCTGCTATTTGGGAAGAGCCAATAATGAATATGAAGCTCCCAGGTTTTTACTGCGAAAACTGGAAGTAGAACTCATTGAGATGAAACGTTGCAAATCAAAAGGGTTATGCTGTGGAGCTGGAGGGGCACAAATGTTTAAAGAACCTGAGCCCGGTGATAAAGATATAAATATAGAACGCACCGAAGAAGCCTTAGAAACAAAACCTAGTATTATTGCTGCTGCGTGTCCGTTTTGTAATACTATGATGACCGATGGTGTAAAAGCTAAAGAAAAAGAAACCGATATCAAAGTAATGGATATTGCTGAAATGATTGCTAATGCTGATGACTTATAATTATGACAACAGATTTTAAAAATTTACCCGGGGATTCCCGCATATGGATTTATCAAGCCAATCGCAAACTAAGAGAAGAAGAGGTAGGTCAGATAGCCACAAAAACTAAAACTTTTTTAGAACAATGGACGGCTCATGGTTCAGATTTGGAGGCTGGATTTGAAATTAGATACAATCGCTTTATAGTTATTGGTCTTAACCAAGAAAATGCTACGGCATCAGGATGTAGTATAGATGCTTCTGTAAATTTTATTCAATCTCTTGAAAAGGAATTTAATGTTGACTTTTTAGACAAAATGAATGTAACCTTTTACAGCGGGGATTATATTGCCCATAAAACTTTGTCCGAATTCAGGAAAATGGCAAAAGCCCGGTCAGTCTCAAAAAATACGGTTGTTTTTAATAACCTTGTTATTACAAAATCCGATTACCTCGAAAATTGGGAAGTACCCGCAAAAGATAGTTGGCACAATAGGTTTTTAGCATAGTTTTTGTACCTTTCGTTATATGAAGAAACCTCTGTTAACCTCATTTTTACTATTATTTTTCTTCCCTGTTTTTTCACAGCAAATCAATCCACTCATAGTCGAAGATGACATAGTAAACCAACAAAAATGGGTGGATAGTATTTATGGAAATATGGCTCTACAAGAAAAGATAGGTCAGCTTTTTATGGTAGCTGTTTATTCAAGTGATCCCAAATCTAAAAATGATAAAATTAATGAACTTATAAAGAACCAATATATTGGTGGAATTATTTTCTCTAAGGGTGGGCCAAAACGGCAAGCAAAACTCAATAATAAATATCAAGAGCTTACAAAAATTCCTTTATTGATTGGAATGGATGCAGAATGGGGATTGGCGATGCGACTGGATTCTACGTTTGCTTACCCCTGGAATATGACATTGGGTGCAATTGCAGACAATAAAATTGTTGAAAAGATAGGAAGACGAATTGGAGAACAATCTAAACGACTTGGGGTACACATCAATTTCGCCCCCGTTGTAGATATAAATACAAATCCTAAAAACCCAATAATAGGAAATCGCTCTTTCGGAGAAGGAAAAGAAAATGTTGCTTTAAAATCACTAGCTTTTTTAAGAGGATTGCAAAGCGCAGGTGTACTTGCAAATGCAAAACATTTTCCCGGTCATGGTGATACTGAGACTGATTCACATCACACCCTACCTACGATTCTTTTTTCAAAAGAAAGAATAGATAGTGTTGAATTATATCCATATAAGAGATTGATTCAAGAGGGTCTCAGTAGTGTTATGGTAGCACATTTAAATGTTCCTTCACTTGAGGACAAATTAAGATATCCTTCCTCAATTTCAAAAGCTATAATTACAGATATTTTAAAAGGACAATTAGGATTTAACGGGCTTATTTTTACCGATGCTCTGGATATGAAAGGTGTTTTGAATTTCACAGAACCGGGTGGGATAGATTTAGCTGCTTTCCTAGCCGGAAATGATGTTTTATTGATGCCAGAAAGTATCCCAAAAGCACATCAGTTGTTAGTAAATGCTTATCGGGAAGGAATTATCACCGAAAAACGATTAGGGCATTCAGTGAAGAAAATTTTGCAGGCAAAATATAAGGTAGGATTGAATAATTATAAACCGGTAAATACAGATAATATCATTGAAGATTTAAACTCGTTTGTAGATGATGTTCTCCTGGAAGAAGCTGTAGAAAAATCGCTAACTGTACTAAAAAATAAAGACGGAATAATACCCATAAAAGACCTCAAAGATAAAAAAATTGCCTATGTAAACTTTGGTGATGATTCCGGGAGGAGTTTTTTGAATCAGTTGCGAAAATATACACATATATCATGGGTTAAGGCCAAGAGCCTGGAACAATATATACATAGACTTGAAAAATATAATTACGTAATTATCGGTTTTCATAAATCTAATGCTAATCCTTGGAAAGACTATAAATTAACTGAGATGGAATTGGTCTGGATCTACGAAATTGCTAGAACTAATACCGTGATATTAGATGTATTTACCATGCCATATGCATTATTAGACCTTCGAACAACTGAAAACTTTGAAGGGATTATATTGTCCTATCAGAATAGTAACATATCACAAGAAATCTCTGCCCAGCTTATATTTGGAGCTCGAGAAGCAAAAGGGATTTTACCGGTATCCTTAGGCGAGGATTTTCCATTACACACATCAATAGAGACAATTTTACTCAATAGATTGCAATACGGTATTCCCGAAAGTGTTGAAGTAGATTCTAAAACTCTAAAGGGAATTGATTCCCTAGCCAGACTGGGGTTGTTGGCAAAAATGATGCCCGGAGCACAAATTGTAGTTGCCAGAAAAGGAAAAATCATTTATCAAAAAAGCTTTGGCTATCACACACCAGACAAGAAAATAAAGGTAAAAGAAAATGATATTTACGATGTAGCTTCCCTTACCAAAATATTAGCAACGCTTCCTATGGTTATGGAATTAGTGGACAGGAATATCATTTCATTAGAAACTACCCTCTCAGAAATATTACCCGAGTATAAAAATTCCAACAAGGCAAATATAACACTCAAGCAAATGCTCTCTCATTATGCTCGTCTTAGGTCCTGGATCCCATTTTATGTAAATACACTTGATACGATTACAAAACAACCTTCAGAAAAATATTATTCAAAAGAAGCCACAAAGGAATTTAGCGTTCAAGTGGCTGAAGATTTATTTATCAGGGAAGATATGACGGACAGTATTTACGATATGATTCTAAAAAGTGATCTACGGAGAAAATTAAATTATAAATATAGCGATTTACCCTACTATATCCTTAAAAAATATTTGGAAGAATTTTTCGGGTCACCACTAGAAGTACTTGTTCAGCGTGATTTTTACAAATCACTAGGTGCCAATTACACTACTTATTTGCCTCTTGAAAAATTTTCTAAAAAAAATATTCCTCCCACCGAAGATGATACTATTTTTAGAATGCAGAAAGTTCAGGGCTATGTACACGACCAAGGAGCTGCGATGCTGGGTGGAGTAAGTGGACATGCGGGATTATTCAGCAATGCCAATGACATTGCCAAAATCATGCAAATGTATTTATGGAAAGGATTTTATGGAGGTAAACGTTATTTAAAACCAGAAACAATAGAAATGTTTAACACCTGTTATTATTGCGAAGATGATGTTAGACGGGGAGTGGGTTTTGATAAACCACAACTAGACGATATTGGCCCCACCTGTGGATGTGTTTCAATGTCGAGTTTTGGACATAGCGGATTTACAGGTACCTTTACCTGGGCAGACCCTGAGGAAGAGATAGTGTATGTGTTTTTATCCAACCGTACTTATCCTGATGCAGACAACCGAAAAATTATTGAAAGAAATTTACGAAGTGATATTCAGCAGGTAATTTATGACGCCATTGATAAATATAAATATAACATTATCGTTAATTATAAAATTGAGTGAAATAAATCTTTACGAGTTCCTGAAATAAAAGATTCAAATATTTTTTACATTTAAGAATAAAAGAAACCATATGAAAATAGCTATAGTATGTTACCCGACCTTCGGTGGAAGTGGAGTAGTGGCTACCGAGTTAGGACTTGCTCTTGCAGAGAAAGGCCACGAAATTCATTTTATCACCTATAAACAGCCTGTGCGCCTTGAGTTATTGCACAAACTTGTACATTATCACGAGGTTTCTGTTCCTAATTATCCATTGTTCCAATATCAACCCTATGAGTTGGCTCTTTCGAGTAAGCTTGTGGATATGATAAAACTTTATAAAATAGACCTGCTACATGTTCATTATGCTATTCCACATGCCTATGCAGGTTATATGGCTAAAAAAATGTTGGAAGAAGAAAATATTCACATTCCTATGGTAACTACACTACATGGTACCGATATTACTCTGGTGGGAAATCACCCATTTTACAAACCGGCTGTTACTTTTAGTATTAATAACAGCGATGTTGTAACATCGGTTTCACAAAGCTTAAAAGAAGATACATTACGTCTTTTCGATATTAAAAAAGAAATTTATGTAGTGCCAAATTTCATCGATATAAATAAACATAGTATTCCCTTTACAGAATGCCAAAGAGAATTAATGGCAAAAAAAGAGGAGCGCATAATTACTCATATAAGTAATCTACGCAAGGTAAAACGTATTGATGATGTGATTGAAATATTTGACCGTATTCAAAAAAGTATGCCTGCAAAACTTATTATAGTGGGGGAAGGACCCGAAAAAATACCTGCTGAAAAACTTTGCAAACAAAAAAATATTGAAGAAAAGGTCAAGTTTGTTGGTAACAGTCATGAAATTGATAAAATATTATGTTTTAGCGATCTGTTTTTGCTCCCATCAGAACATGAAAGTTTTGGTCTTGCCGCATTGGAAGCTATGGCCTGTAGTGTACCTGTTATTTCCAGTAATACCGGTGGTTTGCCTGAAGTTAATATTCAAGGAGTAAGTGGATTTCTAAGCGACGTTGGAAATGTTACCGAAATGGCTCAAAATGCCATTTCAATTTTACAAGACGAAAAGACACTTTCGGAATTTAAGAAGAAAGCAATGCAGACTGCTTTAAAATTTGATACAAAAAATATAGTCCCTCTATATGAAGAGGTCTATGAAAAGGCTATGAATAGAATCGCTATTTAATTAGTAGTTTTTCTTAATAAATTCGAACGCATTTTCGTGTAGGACTCTTTCAACTATTACCTCTGAGGTTATCCGGTTGAAACTCTTTAATTTATCTCTGTTATTTAGCAAATACTTTTCAGCATGTTTAACAAGCCCGTTTGCTAGGTCTTTTATATTTTCCGAGGTCCATAATCCATTTATAGGATCTACAATACCGTCAAAATCACTGCCAATACACTGAATACCCCAACAAAAAAGGCCTTCTTTGTCAAGCACTTCGGCGATATGTTCAACTTGCCGCCACACCAGTAAGGACTTTTTTCGAAGTTGTTTTTTCTTATTAGGGAAAAAGATTTTAGATTTTTTAATTGCTTTTTTACTCCCTATTCGTCTTTCATCTAATTGCAAACCAAATATACCTTCGCTTTTTGCAATCCTTATAAACTCGTTATCGTAAAAATTGATATCGATATTATTGAACCATTTTGTCCGATCGGGATAATCGGAAAGTTCTTTATCATCAAAAGATCGCTTTCCATTTGCAGCTCCGTGGCTGGCAATTATAGGAATTTTTTCTGAAGTATATTTAGTATCCAATAACCGATAATAATCCTTTCGCGATTTATTACTCATATGTTTCACATCTATCAATATCCTGTCATTGTTTGTATTGTTTAACAATAAATCCAGTACTTCAAAACCCAAGGGTGTAATCTTTGTATTTAATCCACGGTTTTGATTTTTCTTCAAGAGACCAATATTAATGCTTCTTGCATGACCGCATAATTCATTATAAAAATGGTGGGCAAAGGTTAGAAATAGAGGACGATGCACCCAGGCTTTAACTTTTTTTACGTTATTAATAACCTCAACAGGATCAGCAGTATCTTGGTTCATATCTAACCCGGTATTAAAAGAATGCCCTCCTTCTATAGTTATAATGATATTTATAATTCTTTTAGATGATGTTTCCTGAAGTGTATTGGCTTCAATTTGAGCAAAATTTTCTACCAACCGATAGGTATATACTTTTCCGTTTATTAATTGTACCTCATTATGTAATTGCTTGTAAAAACTATACTCAGCTTCAAGATCTTCAAAATAATCATTGTGATTTCTAACAAAATCAATGCGTTTTTGACTTAAACTTGCTGCAAGATTCACCAACACATCAGTAAGACCTTTCCACCCTAATATTCGTTTTGATAAAAAATGCTTTTCAAAGGGATATAAGCTAATAATCACAATATGCGTATTAGCTTTAGCAAGTGCTGTTAAATCAGTTTGTGTGAATTTTGTTAATGTGAACAAACGATTTATGGTACGCTCTAGTAAATTGGGCGGACTATAATGCCATATTGAATTCTTTCTGCCAGCATTTAAATCATTTTTCTTCTGAGGGTTGTATTTAAAACTTTTACTATAAGGTTTTAATGAAGGGTGGCAGTGGACATCTATATATTTAGTATTCATATTTCACAACTATTAAGATGTTATAAAATTGCAAAAAATGATTCGTATAAATAAGTTTTTTCCTATATATATGTAGTTTTTAAAATGATGCTAAAATTGATAACGTATTCCAAATGCTATATCAAAATCGATATCATCTCTATGATCCCCAAAACCTAATTCAGGCCTGAAATCAACTGAAATTAGCAATGGTATGTCAAAATTGTACTCAATTCCCAAATCTCCCGCTACAAATCCAAAAAATTCATTATCTCGATTTTTTGGGAGGAAATCAATATCAAAGCTTGTTTGACCAATTCCACCGCCAAGACCGGCATACCAATTCAAGTTACCATCTAAAATCCAAATCCATTGATACAATCCTGTAATCTTAAAATTAGTTACATTATTATTACTATGCCATGCCAAACCAAATTCTAATCGGTTATTATCACCTATACCACGTTGATAATTGACTTCTGTTCCAAAACCACTGCTATTTCCAAGGCGTAATCCAATGGCATTATCGGATATTCTTTGTGCATTTGCAGTTAAAGAGAAAACTATAATGACGATTAAACTCAAAAGGACTTTGTTCATAATATTTTGTTTTTAACATTAACGTAACAATTTCAAATCTATTATTTTCAGATAGCAATAGATATTAATAAAATACTGTTCATTATTAAAACGTTCTTTACTTTTACAAATACGAATGAAAGAAAAGCTATTACATTTTCAGAAAATTTTTGAAGGAGACCTCTATTTCGACGACCTCTATAAAATGATCTATGCAACAGATGCTTCAGTATACCGTAAACTACCTTTAGCTGTAGCTTATCCAAAAACTGAAAACGCAATCAGACAGCTCATACTTTTTGCTAAAGATAATAAAACCTCTTTAATTCCCCGTACTGCCGGAACATCTCTGGCAGGGCAATGTGTAGGTGATGGTATTGTGGTTGATGTTTCAAAATACTTTACCAAAATTCTGTCCCTAAACGAAAAAAAGAAGACCATTACACTGCAACCTGGTGTTATCAGAGATGAATTGAATCATTATTTAAAGCCCTATGGCTTGTTCTTTGGTCCTAACACATCGACTTCTAACCGCTGTATGATAGGAGGGATGGTAGGGAATAATTCTAGTGGTACAACCTCTATTCAATATGGTGTAACTCGTGATAAAGTAATAGAATTAAGAACTTTACTTTCTGATGGGAATAGGGTGGTATTTAAATCTATTTCTGAAACAGATTTCCTTTCAAAAACAAAACTCGATACTCTAGAAGGTACTATTTATAAAACCCTTTATTCCGAATTACATTCCAAAGAAGTACAACAAGAGATATGGAAACAATTTCCAAAGAAAGAGATCCATAGGCGTAATACCGGTTATGCGGTCGATACATTGCTTTCCTCATCAGTATTTGGTGGTTCTGATAAAGAGATAAACCTTTGTTCATTGCTTTGTGGAAGTGAAGGAACACTTGCTTTTACTACCGAGATCACACTTCAGCTGGATGATTTGTCACCTCCTTATACCTCAATGGTGGTAACTCATTACAATACGCTTGAAAAATGCTTAAATGATGTGATTGTAGCAATGAAACACAATTTGTATACCTGCGAAATGATGGATGATGTTATTTTGGAATGTACCACAAAAAATAAAAAATTCAATTCCTATCGATTTTTTGTTGAAGGTAATCCCAGGGTATTGCTATTATTGGAATTAAAATCTGAGACTTTAGAAAACCTCGAACAACAAACTAAGGCTCTATTAACATCGCTAGAGGAATCCGGGTTAAGTTATAGCTCTCCAGTGTTAAAAGGAAATGACATTGATAAGGCCCTCGAATTGCGTAAAGCCGGTTTAGGATTATTAGGGAATATGATTGGCGATAAAAAAGCTGTGGCTTGTATAGAGGACACAGCCGTTACATTAGAAGATTTACCTTCTTTTATAGGTGAGTTTACTTTATTAATGAAAAATTTTGGTCAAAAAGCAGTGTATTATGCTCATGCGGGAGCCGGAGAATTGCATCTGCGGCCCCTCTTAAATCTAAAAAAACAGCAAGATGTAGATTATTTTAGGAAAATAACTACTGAAGTAGCCAAGCTTACTAAAAAATATAAGGGATCATTTTCTGGAGAACATGGTGATGGCATTGTTCGAGCTGAATTTTTAACCCTGCTTATTGGAGAAAAGAATTATGAACTTCTGAAAAGTATTAAACAGGCATTCGATCCTAATAATATTTTTAATCCGGGTAAGATCATCAATTCTTTTAAAATGGATGAATCACTTCGATATAAAACAAACACAATTACACCCGATATAAATACTATCATGGATTTTAGTGATTCTGAGGGTATCTTACGTTTAGCTGAAAAATGCAATGGGAGTGGGGATTGCAGAAAGACACCCAGTGCAGGAGGTGTGATGTGCCCCAGTTATCACGCCACTAGAAACGAAAAAGATACTACAAGAGCCCGTGCCAATGTGCTTCGAGAAGTTTTAACGAATAATCAGGAAATCAATAAATTTGATTCACAAGCCTTAAAAGAGGTCTTAGATCTATGCCTGAGTTGTAAGGCTTGCGCTACCGAATGTCCTAGTAATGTTGATATTGCTACTGCTAAAGCCGAATTTTTATATCAGTATAAAAAAAATAATAAGATCTCTTTTTCGGATAAACTCTTTGCTAAAAGTACCAAGCTGAATCGAAGAGCAGCCCGATACCCTCGAATAACAAATGCTATTATTAAAAATAATCTTACTTCAGCTATATTAAAGAAAATATGTGGGATAGCGCTGAAACGAAGTATTCCAAATATTTCAAGTAAAAGTTTTAGTAACATGCATCAAACACATATATATCAGTCAGATAACTATATTAAAGAAGTTATTTTATTTGTAGATGAGTTTAGTAATTATCTGGATGCTGAAATAGCCGAAGATGCTTTTGTTTTATTAACAAAATTGGGATATAAAGTCACTATTATAGATAACTTAGATAGTGCTCGTGCTCTTATTTCAAAAGGTTTTTTGGAAGAGGCCAAAAAAGAAGCGACTAAAAACATTGCTTTTTTAAAGGATAAAGTCTCAGATAAGAGAGTGTTAATAGGGATTGAACCATCTGCAATTCTCTCATTCAGAGATGAATATCTACGATTGGTAGATGATGTAGGTTCAGCTAAATCTATTTCAGAAAATACCTTTTTGATCGAGGAATTTTTAGCTTCAGAAATAAACGAAGGAACTATTAATTCTAACCGGTTTACATCTGAAAAGAAAACCATAAAAATACATATCCATTGTCATCAAAAAGCACTTAGCAATCAGAAGGTTACGTTTGATATTCTTAATTTACCTGTAAATTACAAACCTACAATAATTCCTTCGGGCTGTTGTGGTATGGCAGGAAGTTTCGGTTTTGAAAAAAAACATTATGATTTAAGTATGCAGATTGGAGAACAAACGCTTTTTCCCGCAATACGTAAAAGCTATGAAAGCACTATAATCGCTGCTAATGGTACTAGTTGCAGGCATCAAATAAAGGATGGAACTAATAGGGAAGCACTTCATCCCATTACAATTCTAAGAAATGCACTTTTAAAAGAGAATTAGTTTTACATTGAAATGCTTTCAGCCATTAATTGATAATATCATCAAGCTTTAACTCCCGATCTCAAAAGTATCTATAGATTGAAATGTAGCACTTGACGCTTGGCTAGGAAACGGAAGTTCAATACCAGTTCCGCTTAAATCTTCTAATTCGTATTCTATTAGTACTTCAGAAAAAATAAGCCCGATGTTTGCGGCATAATAGTTAGTAACGATCATTACATCTTGTTCTGTTAAAATCGGGATTTGGATGATAATACCGGGAAATATTTCTATTTCTGCCGTGACTATCAAAGTAACGACAATCTGTGAAGAAATTACATCTTCGAATATTTGCCCGTCCACAGCATAATTTGTTAAAAATCCCCCTTGTATCGAGTGAATGCCATATTTTACTACTATTGGAATACCTTTAACTTCTTGTTTGATTTCATTTTCAATAGAACTTAAGACGGTATTGGGGGCTGTCTCTGCATTAAACAAAACAACATCATTAAGAGGGATGCCAATAATTGGTAATCCATCTATAGGAGATGTATTTAATTCACCATTTAATATAAGTTGCTTTTCAACAGTTCGAACCAGATTTTGAGATAGCAACATTGTCATATAAGCGGTTGCTGGTTTTGCTGCGTCAAGATTTGTATAAGTAAATGAATTTAATACTTCGGTCCCAGCTACATAAAGTGAATCTCTTGTTTTACCTTGTTCAGAAACATTATTATAGGTCCAATTGGAATTCGTAAAAAGAGGAAAATAATCAATACTTTCGATCTGTTGATCTTCATTATCAACATTATCGTCACTCGAACAAGAAAAAGCAATAAATACAAGAATAAAAACTGAAATGTAGTTCAAGATTTTCATAATAATATTTTTGATGAATATACTAAAAAAATAATGTTAAGATGTCTCTTTTTTAGTTCTTGGAATTTGTCATTATAAAAATTACATTTGTTAAAAACCTGTCTATGGCTGGAAATACCTTTGGGACATTATTTACTCTTACCACTTTTGGAGAATCTCATGGTAATGCAATAGGTGGAATTATCGATGGGTGCCCTGCGGGTTTAACATTGGATTTTAAAGCGATTTCTTCAGATATGTCTCGGCGTAAACCGGGGCAATCAACTATAACTACACAGCGTAAAGAGGACGATGAAGTCAAATTTCTTTCCGGAATTTTTGAAGGTAAAACGACTGGGACTCCCATTGGATTTGTTATTGAAAACTCCAATCAAAAATCCAAAGATTACTCACATATAAAGGATGTATATCGTCCCTCGCACGCCGATTTTACCTACGACAAAAAATATGGAATTCGCGATCATAGGGGAGGAGGAAGGTCTTCCGCTCGTGAAACGGCTTGTAGAGTAGTGGCAGGTGCGATCGCCAAGCAACTTTTAAAAAAAATAACGATACATGCTTTTGTATCTTCTGTTGGGGATATATCTATTGATAAACCGTATGAAGAATTAGATTTTAGTAAAACTGAAAATAATATAGTACGTTGTCCGGATGAAGCTGTGGCTGAAAAAATGATTTCTAAAATTAAAGAAATTAAAAAATCGGGCGATACTATAGGCGGGACCATTATGTGTGTTTTAAAAAATGTGCCCGTAGGTTTGGGAGAACCTGTTTTTGATAAATTGCATGCCCAATTAGGAAAAGCGATGCTTTCCATAAATGCTGTAAAAGGGTTTGAGTTTGGCAGCGGATTTTGTGCTACACGAATGAAAGGCAGTGAGCATAATGATTTGTTCAATGAAGATGGCAGTACTAAAAGCAATCTTTCGGGAGGTATTCAAGGAGGCATCAGCAATGGCATGGATATATATTTTCGTGTTGCTTTCAAACCAGTGGCCACATTAATGCAAAAACAAAAAACGATAGACAGTAAAGGAAAAGTGGTGACGATGTTGGGAAAGGGACGTCATGACCCCTGCGTAGTACCCCGTGCTGTACCTATTGTAGAAGCCATGGCGGCATTGGTATTGGCCGATTTTTGGTTACTGAATAAAATTTCTAAATTGTAAACCCTATTTTAAATATATATATGAAAAAACTCGAGCTACATTGGAAAATACTAATAGGAATGGTCTTCGGATTATTGTTTGGTTTTGGGATGACTCAAATTAGTTGGGGTACCGGATTTGTCGTAGACTGGATAAAACCTTTGGGTGATATTTTTATTAAACTTTTAAAGTTGATAGCCATACCCCTAATATTAGCATCACTCATTAAGGGAATTTCTGATTTGAAGGATATTTCAAAATTTAGAAATATAGGCTTGCGTACCATCGTAATTTACATAGTGACTACAATTTTTGCTATTACCATTGGTTTGCTGTTGGTAAATACATTGCAACCCGGTGATGGTATTTCCGAAGAAACGATCACAAAAATTACAGAAACCTACGCTAATGATAGTGAAGTACAATCTAAAATTGCTGAAGCCGGTCGTCAAAAATCGAGTGGTCCTCTTCAATTTTTACTGGATATGGTTCCGGACAACGCTTTCAAAGCACTTGGCAATAACAAATTAATGCTTCAGGTAATTTTCTTTGCCATTTTTATGGGAATATCTATGCTACTCATCGGAGAGAAAAAGGCACGACCTTTAAAGAAATTCTTTGATTCGATAAATGAAGTCGTCTTAAAAATGGTAGATCTCATCATGCTAACTGCTCCTTATGCCGTATTTGCATTACTTGCGAGCGTGGTAGTATCTTCTAATGATCCTGACCTGTTAATTGCTCTTCTTAAATATGCCGGAGTGGTTGTACTAGGATTGATAATAATAATTATTTTTTACACCCTCATCGTGGCAACCTACACCAAAAAGAACCCTTTTTGGTTTTTGAAACAAATAAGCCCGGCACAATTGCTTGCCTTTTCAACAAGTTCAAGTGCGGCTACACTTCCGGTAACCATGGAACGAGTTGAAAAACATTTAGGAGTAGATAAAGAAGTATCCAGTTTTGTTTTGCCGGTTGGAGCGACCATTAATATGGACGGAACTAGTTTATATCAGGGTGTCGCTGCTGTGTTTATTTCACAAGCATTAGGTTTTGACCTAACATTTGGAGCACAATTAACAATTGTATTAACAGCATTATTAGCCTCTATCGGTTCGGCTGCGGTTCCTGGAGCAGGAATGGTCATGTTAGTAATTGTATTAGAGTCTATAGGGTTTCCTCCCGATAAACTTGCTATAGGTTTAGCGCTTATATTTGCTGTTGACAGGCCTTTAGATATGTGCCGAACCGTAGTAAATGTTACCGGAGATGCCACTGTTGCAATGGTAGTAGCCAAGTCTGTTGGGAAATTAGGAAAACCTCATGTCAGGGAATGGGATGATCACATTGATGAGGTAAGCAATACTAACGAATAAAGAAAAAACCCGAAAGCAAATTGCTTTCGGGTTTTTTACAGTGTATTTTTTTATTCTTTTTTACGAATTTGTACCTGATGTGGATAAGGTATTTCAATTCCAGCTTCATCGAGAGCTAGCTTGCATCTTTCTAGGGTTTCTGAATAAACAGTCCAATAGTCTTCATTTAATACCCAGGGTCTTACATTAAAATTAACAGAACTATCGGCTAACTCACGGACTTTTACCGTAGGTTCAGGATCCTTAAGCACTTTATTGTTATCTGTAATGACCTTCAACAGCACGTCTTTGGTATGTTTTATGTCTGCATCATAGCTCACCCCCATAACAATGTCTACTCTCCGGTATTTTTCAGAAGAATAATTTGTGATATTACCATTCGATAATACTCCATTTGGAATAATGATTTCTTTATTATCTGAAGTATTAAGCTTTGTTGTAAAAATTTTAATTTCCTTTACAACTCCCATTTCCCCCTGAGCTTCAATTAAATCTCCAATTTTGTAGGGCTTAAATATCATTAACAACACACCTCCGGCAAAATTTGATAATGATCCCTGCAGGGCAAGACCAATAGCTAAACCACAAGCGGCTAAAAGAGCAGCAAATGATGTTGTTTCTACTCCTAAATTTCCAAGAATAACTACAATAAGCAATACTTTAAGAGACCATTTTATCAGGTTTATAAGAAATTTTTGCAAACTTAAATCATAGCCATATTTTGACATGGCTTTACTCATTACCCTAGAAATCTTTTTAATACCCCAGGAACCAACAATCCATAATACAATGGCTCCAATTACCTTGAGTCCATAGGAGCTCCCAAACTCTACTCCTATATCAATCCATTTTTGATAATCCATAATTTTAATCTTAATTTTTTAAAATAATTTTAATTGTACAAAATAACAAAATATTTATAATACTGAAATGCTTAAAATCGTATTAATTAAAAATATTATTTTCGGTTTATTATAGTATTTCCACTAATTAATCGATATAAATTGTTAGAATAATTTTATATTTAACCTTGCAAAGGTAAATAGCACCCCAATAAATTTGTAATTCTTAAAGCGATGTATAAGAAAATTACAATTTATTGTCTACTTATGGTGCAGGCCTTTGTTAACGCACAAGTAGGAATAAACACAACCAATCCAAGTCCTGCTTCAGTCCTGGATATTTCAAGCTCTTCAGACAATGTGAATTTTGGCGGTTTTTTACCCCCAAGGGTAGCTTCTGTTTCCGAGAGAAATACAATTAATGCATCTTCCACCGATATTGGTCTTATGGTCTTTGTCGAAATTTTGGGTTGTTTGCAGATTTGGAATGGTAGCAGCTGGGAAAACATCCATTGTGTAACGATCGATTCTAACGCATCAGATCTTTTCATTTCGGAATATATAGAAGGATCTGCTTTTAATAAAATAATTGAAGTTGCCAATTTTACCGGAAGCTCAATCGACCTTGATGACTTTAAGATATTAATATATTCGAATGGGGCTACTTCACCCTCACAAACTTTTATATTCCAGGCGGGGACTATTTTATCAAATGAAAATGTTTTTGTTATCGCACATCCATCATCCACCTATAGCGGTACTATAGACGATACCTTTGGTTGGACTTTTAATGGTAATGATGTTGTAGAATTACAATCCACTACAAATGTTTCTGTAGATATTATAGGCGTTATAGGTAGTTCGATCGATTTCGCTTTAGATGTCACATTGCGTAAAAAAATGGGGATAGGCCCAAACACTACCTACAATACTTTTGACTATGATGTTTTTCCGCAAGATACATTTACTGGTTTAGGGAGCCATTCTTATTAAAATAATTATAAAATATTTATGGAGAATACATTTAGTTTGCAAAAAGAAGGATTAGCTGTTGGTATTCGACATGCTTATTCAGCCTTTTCAAAAAATGAAAACACCAATGAAACATTGAATTTTATATTGAGTAATTTGAAATGATATCGTTAAAATAAAACGATACTGGATATATTTTACAAAAACTTTTTCTGCAATTCTGGGGTTGGAATCATACAGCTCTCTTTTTTACCATACCATTTATATCGGTTTCGAGCGATATAATCATAGGCCCAATTTCGAATAAAAACCGGGATAATAATAAAACCATAGAATAGTGGGTAAGCCCCGGGAAGACACTTGGTTATTTTTAATACAGCGGTCGACTTAATAAAATACTTGTCCATATCTATCAATACAATCGAGTCGGTTTTAGACGGATCAATTTCAAACTTTTTAACCATTTCTTGCCCAACATCACTTTGCAGTGTGGCAAATCTAAACCTGTCTTTTTTATCTCTTTTAATTAAAAAATTGACCGAATTATTGCATAGATTACAAACCCCGTCGAAAAGTATAACTTTATGATTATTAACAATATTCATACTATTTCTAATTCTTTCTTACTCTCAGGAAACTCCCAACTCCCCAATGCTTTTTTATCAATGCAGATCATTCCTTTATATTCATGTATTTTTATACAAAAGTACTAATTATGACTGTAAAAATTGAACCGGGATGGAAGGAGAAATTAAATAGTGAATTTCTAAAATCCTACTTTATACATCTCATTCAATTTATAAAAAAAGAATATATCTCTTATCAGTGTTATCCCCCAGGGAAATTAATTTTTTCCGCTTTTGATCATACCCCTTTTAATAAAGTGAAAGTAGTTATTTTAGGTCAAGATCCTTATCACGGTGTCGGGCAAGCTAACGGTTTATGCTTTTCTGTAGGGGAGGGTGTTGAAAAGCCACCATCACTTATTAATATTTTTCAGGAAATCAATACCGATACAGGTTCTCAAATTCCCAATACTGGTAATTTGTTGCGCTGGGCCAACCAGGGAGTTCTCTTACTAAATGCAACATTAAGTGTTAGAGCACATCAAGCAGGTAGTCATCAAAATAAGGGATGGGAAAATTTTACAGATGCTGTTATCACAAAACTTTCAGAAGAACAAAATGGACTTGTGTTTTTGTTATGGGGAGGGTATGCGAAAAAAAAAGGAGCAAAAATCGATACTTCCAGGCATTTGGTTTTAACCAGCGGACACCCTTCACCATTAAGTGCTAATAAGGGGTATTGGTTTGGAAATAAGCATTTTAGTAAGGCAAATACATATTTAAGCGATATGGGTAAAACACCTATCGAATGGTAATATAAAACCGGGAGGTTTCAGGTCTACTCGTCTTCGGGAGAATCTGTCTCTGGATCGTTACAACTAAAATGTAATATTAGGAAGGTAGTTACTAGTAAAGCCCCAATAATAATTAAAAACGTCATAATAAAATCTTGGTTTTCATAAACTAGATGCATCTTTAGTAAATAGGTTGCGTTAAAATTATTGGTTTTTAAATTCTTGCCAGAATATACTCGGTTAGGTTTTCGATGACCTGTTCTGGGTTTTTGCTGAATGTGCCATTCACTCTATTGACCAGAATAGCATTTAGTGATATAGCCCGATGCCCAAGTAATTTTGCCAGGCCATAAATACCTGAGGTCTCCATTTCAAGATTGGCAATTCTCATTCCATTATACCTAAATGAAGCTAATTTTTTAATTAATCCTGGATCCTCAATAGGCAAACGTATTTTACGACCTTGGGGTCCGTAGAATCCTACATTAGTTGCTGTACATCCCAGAATCATTTCCGGAGAAGAAAATAATTTTAATAAGGTGGCATCTGCCGAAACTACATAGGGTGATGATTTTCTTGATGACCAATTTGTATGGGCTATAAATGCATCTGAAAAAGTCTCATCTAAAAATGAAGTGTCTTTATAAAAATGAAGTAAATTATCAAAACCTATAGCTCTTTCACATAGTAATAAACTGCCAACGGGAATATCTTCTTGTATAGCACCCGAAGTACCTAAGCGGATAATAGTTAATGAAGTCAGGTTCTTTTTTATGGTTCGGGTTTCAAAATCTATATTTACCAAAGCGTCCAGCTCATTGAAAACAATATCGATATTGTCTGTCCCAATTCCAGTTGAAATAACGGTTATGCTCTTTCCTTTGTAAGTACCTGTTTGAGTTTTAAATTCTCTTTTTTGAGTTGAAAACTCTATGGTATCAAAATGAGTTGTTACTTTTTCAACTCTATCCTGATCACCAACAAATAAAATGGTATCTGAAATATTTTCGGGCAATAAATTAAGATGATAAATACTACCATCCGGATTCAAAATTAATTCCGATTCTTTTATTCCCATAGTTTGGTTATCCTCCTACACGTTTTACACTAAATCCTTTCATTTTAAGGAATTCCATAATCTTATCTCTATAATCCCCCTGAATAATAATTTGCTCATTTTTAAAACTTCCGCCAACACCCAACATTTTTTTTAACTCTTTTGCTAATTGTTTAAAATCTGAAGTTGCTCCGGTATACCCTTCAATAATAGTGGTGGGTTTTCCTTTTCGCTTTTCGTATTTGCAGATCAACGGATCATCTTGTAACCAAATAGAAGATTTTTCTTTTTTATCGGGTTGCTCTGAAGGGATGTGTTCCGGAAATAAGTTTTTAAGCTGATCTTGTAAATCCATTATTTTTTCAATAATCCGATTTCAACCAATCGCTGTTGCAAAAATTCTCCCGATGTTATATCATCATATCCTTTAGGATGATCTTCATCAATACATTCTTCCAGGCAGTTTAATTTCATTTCGCTGCGGGGATGCATAAAAAAGGGAATAGAATAACGAGGTGTGCCCCATTGTTCCTTTGGTGGATTTATAACTCTGTGAATGGTAGAACGCAATTTATTATTGGTATGTCTTTCCAACATATCGCCTACATTAACTACAAGTTCTCCTTCTTCAGGGATGGCATCAAGCCAAACCCCATCATTGCGCAATACCTGTAATCCTCCGGCTGAAGCTCCCATTAATAAGGTAATAAGGTTTATATCCCCGTGAGCTCCGGCACGAACCGCACCTTTGGGTTCTGTAGTGATTGGTGGGTAATGTATTGGACGTAAAATGCTATTACCATTAGATGCCCAATAATCAAAATATTTTTCATCCAAACCAATATATAAGGATAAAGCACGCAACATATAAATTCCCGTTTTTTCAAGCATACGATAGGCTTCCATACCTGTTTCATTAAATAAGGGTTGTTCTTCAACCATTACATTTTCGGGATATTCTTCTATCAGGTTAGCATCTTCGCTGGGTTCTTGTCCAAAATGCCAAAACTCTTTTAAATCACCTTCTTTTTTACCTTTTGCGTGTTCTTTACCAAACGAAATATATCCTCTTTGTCCCCCTAATTCTTTACTTTCGTATTTACTTTTTATCTCTAAAGGAAGGGCGAAAAACCCTTTAATTTCTGAATAAAGAGAATCCATTAAATCATTACTTAAAAAATGATTTTTAACCGAAACAAATCCTATATCTTCATAGGCAGTTCCAATTTCATCGACGAACCTTTGTTTTCGTTCTGGATCTTCTGAAAGAAAATCTGCTAGATCAACACTGGGTATATTAGTCATTACCAAATAAGTTTATTACTACAAATATACCAAATTCATTGATGATTTGGAATGATAAAAAATGAAAAGAAATACTTTGATACACTAGGTTTTTTTCTACTTTTGAATCTATTAAATAAATTCCATGAAGTCCAAACCGGAATCCAAAATACATTTTGATTACGATCGAAGCCAGTTAGACAATGACACACTGATAATCTTGTTCAAAGCGATGTTAAAACCACGTCTGATCGAAGAGAAAATGCTTATTCTGCTTCGGCAGGGAAAAATATCTAAATGGTTTAGTGCAATAGGGCAGGAAGCAATATCAGCAGGGATTATTTCGGTTTTGGATAAAGATGAATATATTTTACCAATGCATCGTAATTTGGGTGTTTTCACGGGTCGTGATATCCCATTACATAGATTGTTTTCACAATGGCAAGGCAAGGCCGGCGGATTTACAAAAGGAAGAGATCGCAGCTTTCATTTTGGAACACAAGAATTTAATATCATTGGAATGATTTCGCATTTGGGCCCCCAATTTGGTCTTGCAGACGGAATTGCTTTGGGAAACAAATTAAAAGGCAATAATCAGGTTTGTGTTGTTTTTACCGGAGAAGGGGGAACCAGCGAAGGAGATATTCATGAAGCACTTAATGTAGCTTCTGTTTGGAAATTACCGGTGCTGTTTTGTATTGAAAACAATGGCTACGGACTATCAACACCCACAAACGAACAATATAATTGTGAGCATCTGACCGATCGCGCCAAAGGATACGGAATGGAAGCCCATAACATTGATGGCAACAATATTTTAGAGGTGTATACCAGGGTAAAAGAAATTGTTGAGGGTATTCGTGAAAATCCACATCCTGTTATGATAGAATTTAAGACCTTTAGGGTTCGTGGTCATGAAGAGGCGAGTGGTACTAAATACATATCCAAAGAGCTATTAAAAGAATGGGATTTAAAAGATCCTATTGAAAATTATGCAGCTTTTTTACGAAATGAGAATATATTATCTGAAAAACAAGAAGTTCAGATTAAAGAAAAAATAGTTCTTGAGATCAATGAAAATATGGACATTGCTTTTGCTGAACCAGAAATTGATTCTACTGAAAGTGAAGAGTTAGATGATGTATTTCAAAAGTATATATATCAAGAAGTTACACCAAACAATACTACGGAACATATTCGTTTAGTTGATGCGATTTCTGAAGGACTCAGGCAATCTATGATCCGTCATAAAAACCTAATACTTATGGGGCAGGATATTGCCGAATACGGAGGTGTTTTTAAAATCACCGAAGGATTTTTAGAGGAATTTGGAAAAGAACGGGTTCGGAACACTCCAATATGCGAATCTGCTATCGTAGCTGCAGCAATGGGCCTATCAATAAACGGTTACAAAACTGTTATGGAAATGCAGTTTGGAGATTTTGTAACTTCGGGATTTAATCCCATTATTAATTTACTGGCTAAATCACATTATCGCTGGAATCAAAAAGCAGATGTGGTTATTCGTATGCCCTGTGGCGCAGGAGTAGGGGCAGGACCGTTTCATAGTCAGACCAATGAAGCCTGGTTTACACATACACCCGGACTAAAAGTAGTGTATCCTGCATTTCCATACGATGCCAAAGGCTTATTGGCAACATCGATCGAAGATCCAAATCCGGTGCTGTTTTTTGAACATAAAGACTTATACCGTAGTATTCGACAAGATGTCCCCACAGACTATTATACCTTACCATTAGGAAAAGCATCTTTATTACAAGAGGGAAATGATATAACTATTATTACTTATGGTGCAGGGGTACATTGGGCCCTAAAAACCCTTGAGGATATTCCGGATGTAGCAGTAGATTTAATTGATTTACGAACGCTTTCACCTCTGGATACTGAATCTATTTTTAATTCTGTGAAAAAGACCGGAAAAGTGATTATACTGCAAGAAGACTCCATGTTTGGAGGGATAGCTTCAGATATTTCTGCTATGATCATGGAGGAATGTTTCAAATATTTGGATGCCCCTGTAAAACGTATTGCCAGTATGGAGACTCCTGTCCCTTTCGCTGCAAATCTGGAAGCACATTACCTTCCGAAGAAAAAATTCAAACAGGCACTATTGGATCTTAAAGCATATTAGTAATCACTTTATCTTTTTGGTATACTTACAATGAATCAATAAATAGTTTTGTACCTTAGTGTAGTATTAACTATTTAACCCCTCATTATGAAAAAACTAACACTCTTACTGGTTTTGGCAACTATTGTTCTTTCCTGTGGTACACCAAAGACCGTCAGGGAATCAAAAAAAGTCATCAAAGGATACTGGAACCTAGATAACATTACCTATAGCGAAGAAGGTAATTTTTTAATAACTATTTTTGGTGACACATCCAAAGAATGTTTCGAGGGAACTTCCTGGCGATTTATACCTAATAATAACACAGGAATTTATACCGTAAACAATACAGATTGCCCCACCGGGGATCGGAATTTTATATTCATCATTCAGGAAGTGGATCAATCTACCGGATTGTATGACTTCCTGCTAAAACCTACCAATGCTAAGAATAAATCTGATACCAACAGAGGATTCAGATTGCATTTGGTCAAGCTTACAGATTCAAAAATGCGGTGGGAACAAACGGTCTCCCTGGAAGGAAAACCTTTTACCATTGGAATGAATTTCTCAAAAAATAACGAATAAAAAAATAATTATGAAAACTGTATTAAAAAAATTATCAATGCTTGCTTTTGCGCTGCTTATCGTTTCGAGTCTGAGTAATTGTGAAGCCACAAAAAATGCAAATAACAAACAAAAAGGTGCTGTAATTGGAGCTGCCGGCGGTGCCATTTTAGGTGCTATTATTGGGAACAATGTTGGTAAAGGTGGTAATGGAGCACTGGGAGCTGTTATTGGGGGTGTTGTTGGTGGAACTGCTGGTGTACTTATTGGAGCTAAAATGGACAAGCAAGCTCAAAAGATTGAAGAGGAAATTCCCGGTGCTACGGTAGAACGTGTAGATGATGGTATTATCATCACTTTCGATGAAAATAGTGGTGTGTATTTTGAAACCAACAAATACAATATCAATGATCCTTCTAAAGAAACGCTGAATAAATTAGCCGGTATATTTGTCGAGTATGCAGATACCAAGGTATTGGTCGTCGGACATACTGATAGTGTCGGTGCTGATGAATACAATATGACGCTTTCAAAGAACAGAACCTATGCGGTAACCAATTATTTTATTCATAACAGAGGTTTGAGTTCTTTGCGTTTTACCACCAATTGGTTTGGAGAGCAACAACCCATGCACGATAATGGTACAGCAGAGGGCCGTGCTAAAAATCGCAGGGTGAATATTGTTATACTTCCGAATGATAAGATGAAAGCAGACGCTAAGAAAGAAGCAGGGAATTAATAAAATATTATTATTTTCAAATCCCGTTCACTTGAAATTAAGAACGGGATTTTTTTAATCCCGATAGTTTTTATACGTGTTTACCATACCACTCCCTAAAATACAGCCCAACACAATAGCAGTAAAATTAAGTGCCGCAGGTGAGCGTAGTGTGAGAAAAGGGCATCCCTGGGTGTTTTCAGATAGTATAATAAAAATTAATAAAGAAGGACAATCAGGTGACTTGGCTATTGTTTTTAGCCATAATAAGAATCAAGTGATTGGCGTAGGGCTATTCGATCCTAATTCCCCCATTCGAATTAAAATGTTGGCAAGTGGAGGAGGAGTCATTATAAATTCCGAATTCTTTTCAGAAAAAATCAACCAAGCATATTCACTTCGTGTACCGCTGCTGAAAACAAATACCAACAGTTACCGGCTCATACATGGAGAAAATGATGGATTCCCTGGTTTAATAGCCGATGTATATGCTCGAGTACTGGTAATAAAATTATATTCAGAAATTTGGTTTCCATATTTAGAACTTTTTATAAATCATTTAATTAAGGTAAGTGATTGTGAATGTGTTGTACTGCGATTAAACAGAAAATTACAGCGTCGGAAAGAATATTACGGGCTTACTGAAGGACAAGTTTTATATGGGGATCTGGAAAATGAAGTTGTGCAGTTTATAGAGCATGGCGTACATTTTTCTGCGAATGTTATCAAGGGTCATAAAACGGGATATTTTTTAGACCATAGACACAACCGAAAACATGTAGGAGAGCTTTCAGATGGAAAAACTGTGTTAGATCTGTTTTCATATGTCGGGGGTTTCTCGATACACGCTTTAGTGAATGGAGCCAAAAAGGTGACCAGTGTGGATATAAGCAAACAAGCATTGAAAATTGCCCTGGCAAATGGAAACCTTAATTCATTTCCGGGAAAACATATTACGATTACGGGAGACGCATTTGAGATTATGCAGAAATTTATTTCAGAAAAAACAACATTCGAATTGGTTATTATCGATCCACCCTCGTTTGCTAAAAACAAAAAAGACATTGAAATGGCCAAGAAGAAATACACGTTGTTAGCCGAATTGGGTGTAAAGCTTACTGATAAAAAGGGCCTGCTAGTCCTGGCATCTTGCTCATCCCGTGTAACCGCTTCAGAATTTTTTGCGTTAAACGAAAGTGTTTTAAACGCACAATCCAGAACCTATAGAATTGCTTTAACTACCCAGCATGACATGGATCATCCCATAAATTTTGAAGAAGGTGCATATTTAAAAACAGGATATTACTTTTTTTCAAAATAATTTACTACTTTTAAATGCTTGAAAAACAAGTTGTAAGAATTCTCCTTATAAATAAATTTTTGGAAGAAAACTAATAATAATAATATTCTAATTTGTATATTGTATTTAGCTTAATTCCTTCAAAATAAAAAAGATACTACATGAAGATATACGATGATAAACACATAAAAAATGTGGCCTTCGTAGGGGCTCACAATAGTGGTAAAACCACCTTGGCCGAGACCATGTTATTTGAAGCCGGCATGCTCAACAGACGTGGTACGGTGGAACAAAAAAATACAGTAGCCGATCACCACGAAATAGAACACGAGAGACAGACTTCAGTCTTTGCAACGCCACTTCATACAGAGTGGCGTAATTATAAGATAAATATTATAGACACCCCGGGATTGGATGATTTTATTGGTGAGATTATTTCATCAATTAGGGTTGCCGATACAGTTGTTACTGTATTGAACGGGCAACACGGTGTTGAAGTAGGGACTGAAATTATTTGGGATTATATAGACAAGTACCAAAAGCCAACACTTTTTGTGGTGAATCAGATAGATCATCCCAATTCAAATTTTGATGAAAGTTTTAAAAGTATAAAAAACCTGGTTGGCAATAGTGCGGTTCAAGTTCAATATCCACTTATAATAGATGGAGCTCAATGTATTTTGGATGTCTTAAAAATGAAAGTTTATAAGTTTTCTCCGGAAGGAGGGAAGCCGGAAAAATTAGAGATCCCGGAAGATCAAAAGGAATTAGCAGATATTCTTCATAACGAACTGGTTGAAAAAGCGGCCGAAAATGATGAAGTTTTACTTGAATTGTTTTTTGAAAAAGGAACGCTGAATGAAGACGAGATGAGACAGGGTATAAAAGCAGGAATGCTTAACCATGAATTGTTTCCTGTTTTCTGTGTATCGGCTTTAAAAGATATGGGTAGTGGTAGACTCATGGGCTTTATCGATAATGTAGCACCTGCTGCAGCCGATATAAAATCCGAACAAACCGTGGAAGGGGATACCCTGGATAGAAGCGCGAACGCACCAACCTCAATATTTATTTTCAAAACTGTATATCAGCCTAACCTGGGACAGTTGACTTTCTTTAAAGTGAAATCGGGTGAATTAAAGCAAAACGATAAGTTGATAAACTCCAGAAATGATGAAACCGAAAATTTTAACCAATTATTCATTATGGATGGTAAAAAGAGAGAACCGGTTACAAAATTAACAGTAGGAGATATTGGTGCTACGCTAAAACTTAAGTACACCAATACCAATGACACCCTCCATACCCCCGGGAAAACTATTACCATAAAACCCATACAATATCCCGAGCCAAGAATTAGAAAATCGGTGAATGCGGTCGATAAGAACGATGAGGAAAAATTAAGTGACGCACTTAAAAGAATTCATAGCCAGGATCCAACGGTAGTTGTAGAATATTCGTCCGAACTAAAACAATTAATCATTGGCTGTCAAGGGGAATTGCATCTGGCAACTATTAGTTGGACATTAAAAAACATATATGAAGTCGAAGCTTCTTTTGAGAAGCCTAAAATTGCGTATAGAGAAACCATACAGCGATCGACCTCTGCAAGTTACAGGCATAAAAAACAGTCGGGCGGAGCAGGGCAATTTGCACAGGTACATATGAAAATAGAGCCCTGGCATGAAGGAATTGCAGATCCCGAAGGATTTAATATAAGAGGAAAAGAAGAAGTAGATTTGCCCTGGGGCGGAAAACTTATTTTCTATAATTGCATTGTGGGAGGGGTGATAGATCTACGTTATTTACCTTCTATTATGAAAGGAGTTTTAGAAGTTATGGAAGACGGTCCATTAACCAAATCGTATGTAAGAGACGTACGAGTGATGGTTTATGATGGAAAAATGCACTCGGTAGATTCTAATGATATTTCTTTTAAAATCGCCGGAGCCCATGCCTTCAAAGAGGCCTTTTTAAATTCGAAACCAAAATTATTAGAACCCGTACAAGAGCTGGTGGTAAGAGTCCCTGAAGAAATGGTGGGGAATGTTATGACCGACCTACAATCCAGGCGAACCATAATTCAAGGAATAGAAAGTAATGACCACTATCAGATATTAAAATGTACTACACCGGCAGCAGAATTGTACGGTTATTCCACCGATTTACGCTCGTTAACAAAGGGAAGAGCTACTTTTAGTTCGGTGTTCTCATCGTTTGAGCCGGTACCTAATAATATACAAGAAAAATTAATTAAAGAAAATTCAACTAATTAAAAACAAATGACATATGCAGACAAAAGTATTGTATTTAAGTGATTTAAAGTTTAATTTAGAAACCTGGAGAAGAGAATTGAAGTTCCATTATAATGAAATGGATACGTTTCAAGAGAAGCTGGAAGAAGTAGCAAGCAGAGAATCTGGCATGAAAGCCTTAACACCCTTAGAGGGTTTCCAAAACCGGATCATGATTGAAAAAGATGTGATCTCTAAACTTTCACATCGATGCAAAGCCAAGATGAGGAATATTGCGATGGCAGATTATAATGAAAGTATTGACGGAAGACTACAAGATGAACAAAGTACCTTACGAGGCGATATGAAAACCTATATTAAACTACATTACGAGCTTAAGGAAGAAATGATGGATTATTTCTTAAAATGGCTTTAGTGTTATTTATCCTTAGATCTATGTATTCCCAGATAATAAGATCAAACAGGAATTAATACATTATATAATAACTAACCAAATTAATAAGCCACACCTTATAATAGAATAGGGTGTGGTTTTCTTTAGTGCTAAAACTTCTATTTGACATAATATAAATTATAGTACATTTTGCATTATTGGTTTATCCAGTGGATGAAGCAATAATCAAGAAAGTTGGCGCGCTGGCGATTATATGGTATTTAGCACTATTATTAAAATGATAGCTATAAATCTAAACTTATATCGGCAAGCAAACTTTAAACTACACCCAACAAAGCATAAAAGGTATAAGCTACTTAACTAATTTCACTTTTACGGCATTCATTCCCTTCAACCCTTTTTCAAGTTCGAAAGTTACCTTGTCATTTTCTGTAATTTCATCAATGATACCACTTACATGTGTAAAGTATTTTTCTTGATTTTCAGAATCGATAATAAAACCAAAACCTTTAGATGGATCGAAAAATGAAACGGTTCCTTTTCTAGCCGGGTCAAATTGTTCTTTATCACTCTCTAAGGTTTTTGGAACACTTACTTCTATATCTTCAGCATTGATACTAATTTTTTGAGAAGGATCTGGTGGAGTGTCTGTGATATTACCATAAGCATCCACATAGGCAAACTCAACTCCCTTTTTTCCACCTTCTTTAGCTTCCGCTTTGCGAGCTTCCATTTTCTTCCTCTTATCCTCACGTTTTTTTAAACGTTTCTTTTCTTTTTCATTCTTATTAAATGATTGCTGTGATTTTGCCATTGGGTTGTTTAAAATGTATTTTCAATATTAGTCATATTTTTTATAGAAATGCTTTTTCTCTCAACTAATACTAAAAAAAATGTTGCCTCAATTCAGGACGGGTCATGATAATAAAAAAAGCCCATCAATATTGATGAGCTTTTTTAAAACTTGAAGTATATATGCTTTAGATAACTTTTACGTTCACTGCATTTAATCCTTTGTTGCCTTCTTGTAGATCATATTCAACTTCGTCGCCTTCACGAACTTCGTCAACCAATCCAGAAATGTGTACAAAGTGATCTTTTTTAACTCCTTCTTCAGTGATAAATCCAAATCCTTTAGATTCATTGAAAAATTTTACTGTTCCTTTACTCATTGTAATGTAATTAAATTTATAATATTTATTAATTTGCAAAGATGGTACCATTTTTTTGACATATAATACTTTAATTGACTTCTTTTCAATTCATTATAAATCTAGTCGTTTATATATCTAGATAATAAATAAACTTAGGATATAAGCCGATGATTATTGGAGCTACCCTTAGGGTTTTTAATTTGGTATAAAAAGTGTTTTGCTTTCCCATACACAAATTGCTATTAATTTATAATATATAGAAGCCGCCCATCCATATGATCAGCCACTTTACCATAAGCGATTAAGGATCCGCCAATAGTCCATCTTTTGGATCTTCCAATACTGTACCAAAGGGAATACCGCTGATATAACCATCTAGGTTGTATATTTTTAGGTCGGGTGATATATACACCAAACTGTTGCAGGAAATAAAAATTTCCTAAGGAAAAATGATGCCCCAGGGTCACCGCAGATGAAAATGCCGAATCATCTAACATGTCGAGTTCAGCGATCTTCTCATCGGAATAGTCATACCATAGTTCTATTCCTGCGTTGACACCGTTGATAACAGATAGTGGTTGTAACGCTCCACCCAGAAATCCGATAAGCGGATGGCTAGTCGATTCGGCCTCACCACCGGAAGATCGTAAGCTAAAAAAGGATCCCATATAATATTTTATGGACATGTCATGATCCCGTAATTCCCTGGGCTTAGGTTGTAAGGCTTCATAATTGATAACTCTATCGACACCTATCGATACCGTAGGAAAGTTCATTCCCTTATTAGGCTGTTTATTACCACCGTTAGAAATGTGATTGTAGTTTGCCGATATGTTTATTGCATAATTATCATTAAGATGGTAGTTAAGATTAAGCGATAAAGCCAAATAAAAACTGAAATGAGAACTAAAACGAAGATTATCGGGATTGGTTGTTGCATCAAATATTTTATCCAGATACGTGGCTCCGATAGTTCCCCTGAGAGAGAATTTTAAAGGCCCCTTATAGGTGAAATACGGTTCCACGAAGTAGAGCAAGTTGTATGAACTCCCCAAAACCTGGGGATTGGCATAATTAAAATATGCAAAGGAAAGACCTGTACGGCCATAGCAATAACAGGTTTTCCAGGCTTTATCGCTTGTTTTGAGCCGGCTGTATTCTAATTGAATCCCATAGGGATTAGCTTGGGATATGGACTTTACTTCTCCAGAGTTAGAAATGATAATGCCATAGTGCGTTTTCAGACCATAAAAAATGGGATCTATCTGCCCAAAAGTGAGATGGAATGTTAGAAGAAATAGTACAAATCCAACATACTTTTTCATAACAATCAAACTACAAAAAAAGTACTAAATATTTAATGATATAGTCGAAAAGTTTTATATGAATTTATGATGGCAAGAACTTTGTACAAATTCCCGATCATATTTTTGAACTTAATAGCTTGTTGCTTATTAAGTATAAATTAGTTCCGAAATCGAAATTCTGCAAGGAGTGCTACTTAGGGACTCTTGCCTATACAAATACCAACTACAATAAGTAATATTGATTAATATGCTTTTTTTAATTTAATT
>JADFOK010000057.1 GCA_022562895.1 Bacteroidota bacterium
TTAGCGACTTGAAAGTGGTGTGAGTTAATTTGCTAAACGCCCCATATTCAGACCGTTAGCAAACATTTAAAAATTAAAATATTATGAAAAATATGATCTTATTTTCTTCTATTATCCTCTTGATTTTTGGATGTCAACAAAATCAAACAAAATCAAGTGATTTTATTTTAAAAACCTATTTTGAATCAAGTTCAATTCCATCAGCGATTATGGGCAGCATTGATGCAGACGGAAAGACCGCTTGGCATCATTTTGGACCTTCCATTTGGGAAGATTCAACGACAGTAGTTACAGAAGATAATATTTTCAGGATTTATTCTATGACAAAAGCTATTACCTCTGTTGCAGCATTGCAGCTTGTTGAAAAAGGGTTAATAGGATTGGACGATCCATTGAATGAACTAATGCCTGAAATGGTTTCGATCCCTATATTGACTGAGGAAGGGGAACTTGTTGAAAGTGAAGAGAAAATTACCTTAAGGCAATTGTTAACGCATACTTCTGGATTTAGTCAAAAGTATTTTTCATCTAAACTATATAATTTCAAACCTAAAAGCTGGGATTATGAAGGTAATCCAAGACTTTTTCAACCAGGAACAGCATTTGCTTATGGAACAGGGTTGGTTTGGGCAGGTAAGGTAATAGAAAAAGTGAGTGGTCAAAATCTTGAATCTTATTTTCGTGAAAATATTACCGGTCCACTGAAGATGAATAGCACATGGTTTAATGTGCCCAATAATTTATCAGACAAAATTGTGACCTTGGGTGGCCGAGATTCTTTAGGAATTATTAATGCTTGGGTCCGTATTCCTCAAAAACCCCAAACTACTTATCTTGGTGATTCGGGTTTGTTTGGTTCACCAAGTGATTATTTAAATTTTTTGAATTGTATGCTTAATTACGGCAAGTATGACGGAGGTCAGCTGTTAAAGAAAGAAACAGTACTTCTTATGCTAAAAGATAATTTGCCAATAGGAATTAAAATCCCGAAAATTGAAGAATTCGATAACGGTGGCATAATTGGGTATACAGGGAGTCATTTTGTAGGACTAACAAATGACAGATGGGGATTAGCATGGGCAATAGAAAAGGATGAAAATGAGATTCGTCCAGTTAATTCTGCTTATTGGGGAGGAGCAGCAAACTCTTATTATACATTAGATGTAGAAAATAAAATTGCAATCGTATATTTTTCTAATTATTTCCCATTTAACGATAAAGAGGCATATGACTTCTATAAATTATATGAAAACGAAGTCTTTAAAAATATTAGAAGAGAATAACGATTTGCTAACAATGGCTATAAGTAATTGCTTGTTCTCGCCTCTTCTGAAAATTCCTGCAGAATTTTCAGCTTGGTGTGTATTTGCAAAGTCAAGTGCTAATCCACGCAACTACTCATAGCCGAGACGTTGGCACCAATATAAGATAAATGAATAGCGTCAAAAGATATGACCTTCATAAGGATGATTATTCCAAATTACATTTTGAGATTAGTGATGCTAAATCTTATATTAGTAAAAATGAAGTCCACGCTTCGGTTCCGCATCGGCATAGTTTTTATCAGGTCATTTGGTTTAAAAAATCGGGGCGACACTATATAGATTATGAAGTGGTGGACCATAAAGAAAATACCATTTTCTTTATTAATAAAAATCAAATTCATTATTTCTGCGCCAATTCGCCTAATGAGGGCTACTTATTTCATTTTAATGATCTCTTTATTAATAAATCTGATGATGGATTGATGAAACGTTTTTCTGCATCGATTTTTAACGAGATAGGCAGCAATTGTTTAATGTTGTCTGAACCTGAAGCGAAAAAGATCGGTTTAATTGCTTCGTTCATAGAATCTGAAATTCTCTTTAAAGACAGCTATTACAAAGAACAGGTATATCATTACTTCCAAAATATCTTATTTTTAATTGAGCGTTTGCGTAAAAAGGAAGGGAATGTTGATTTTAAGACTAATGAAAATTACAAATTAGCAACCGATTTCAAAAAACTCATATTTGAACAAATAGATACTTTCCATAACATAGACCACTACGCACATAAATTGGGCACCAATGCCAAAACCTTGACTACTGTAAGCAAGAAATTTCTGCTAGATACTCCAGCAAACATTATTAAAGAAAGTAAACTTCTGGAAGCAAAGCGCATGATGTCTAACCAAAAGATTTTTATTAAAGAGATTGCCTATGGATTGGGCTTTGATGACCCCACATACTTTACCAAATACTTTAAAAAAGGAACTGGATTAACGCCAAAGGAGTTTAAAGAGGTCTATCTCTAAATTACCATTATCATATTCTATATTACCATTTTTTGAGAAAGAATGTACTGAAATTTGCACCAGTATTAATTCTTAAAATAACAAAAAATGAATAATCAAGCATTAATTATTGGTGGCACCACCGGAATGGGAAGAGCCACCGCAGAACTTTTAGTCAAAGACGGAGTTGAAGTAATTATTATTGGTAGAGATACTCCAAACTTAACAAAAGCTGAAAACGAACTTTCTTCTTTAGGTATTGCAAAAGCAGTGGCGCTAGATTTAAATGACGTTGTAGCTGTTAATGATTTTTCTTCAAAACTTGAGGAGGTAGCACCAAACTTAAAATATATTGTAAACGCTGCTGGCTATTTTAGCCCAAAACCCTTTTTAGAGCAAACAGGAGCCGAATACGATCTGTATCACAGCTTTAATCGTGCCTTTTTCTTTATCACCCAAGCTGCGTCTAAAGTGTTGATTAAAAATGGTGGTGGGTCTATTGTGAATATCGGATCTATGTGGGCAAAACAGGCTATCAAAGCAACGCCTTCGTCTGCCTATTCTATGGCCAAAGCGGGACTGCACTCTTTAACGCAACATCTTGCAATGGAATTGGCAGAGTATAACATTCGGGTAAATGCCGTATCTCCTGCCGTGGTCATGACTCCTATTTATGGCTCTTTCATTGAAAAAGAAAAGATCGAAGAAACTCTTCAAAGTTTTAATGATTTCCATCCAATAGGACGTATTGGGCAAGCACAAGACATTGCACAGACCATTCATTTCTTGCTTTCAGACAAAAGTTCTTGGGTAACTGGAGCTGTTTGGGATGTAGACGGCGGTGTAATGGCCGGTAGAAATTGAAATAGAAAAATACTGGTGCCTACAACGTATATAAAAAATAGCTAATTAAGCGCAAGTCATCGAAGCTTGTGCTTTTTTAATACATTTATGCTATCCGAAAAGTTTGAGCTCACTTAAACGCTACTTTTCATATACAAGACCGTTGGGCTTCATTCTGACCCGTCCTGAAATATGTATACACAAAACAACAAGTATATGTATAAAAATGATGGATATGTAAGACGATATAGCGAAAGCTTTAAATTGAAAGTTCTGGCAGAACTTACCAAAGGAAACCACTCTAAAAGACAGATTGGTATACTCTATGGA
>JADFOK010000058.1 GCA_022562895.1 Bacteroidota bacterium
ATATGGGAAGGTATTCACCGTTTGTCTGCAAAATGGTGTACTTACTGCTGTATCATAACTACATTGCAAATCATCAATAGGCTCGTAATAATTAAAATTTGGGTATACCGAAATATCGATATAGGGAGTCGAGTCACCGGGGCGTAATACTTTTACAAAGGCAGCTCGTCCACTCATTCCCCTTGTATTGTATGTACAACGGTTGTCACCTCCTACACGTTTAGCACCTTGCAAGGCTGCCATAAGTTTATCGGCTAAGGTCCCGGTTGTATTTACGAAGGCGGATTCAATATCGTTTAATATGTCTATCTGGTCGTTGGTATCCAGAATATTTCCCTGTATGGCGTAATAAAATCCATTACTATTACCTGTAATATTTCCTGCCCAAAACCCGTTGGAAGATCCTGTATATCCTGCAGTCTCTATAGTTGCGCCATTGAATCCAACTATACCGTACTGTCTTGTTGCCGGGCCTCCACCACTGTCATTGGCCGTAACATAATCAATAATTTGTTGAGGAGTATCTCCAGCCAACATCCTAGTTCTAGCTGTTGCTTGGTTGCCACCCGTATAGGCTGCCTGTGTATGAATTCCTCCTAATATATTATTTGATCCATCCAGCACAAGATCACTTAAAAAGTCTATGGTTCCCCCATAACAACTACAGCCGGCACCTCCCACCTCACCGGTTGCCTCGTCGTAGGCTACAATGGAAAAAGTGTCTCCCTCGGCATCTCTGGAATCGTCTGCGGGTATCACTTCTTCAGTTTCGGTTATTCCCGCCTGGAATGCTTTTTTGTTGGATTGGTTATTAACTAAAAGAGCAATTGCTGTAATTATAGCCAGAGCTAACATCAGAATATAAGCAGGTGTTCTGGATATAGGTTTTCGCATAATTTTTAAATTAGTTCACCAAGTTTCAAATTTGGGTAAAATTAATAAGTTTTAGTATTGTCTTAACAAAGTTATGGTCAAGTAGGCATCCTGAGCATTATCGATACCTAAATCGTTACCATTATAAAGTGAAGTAGGAATACCCCAAATAGCATAATTTCCATTTACAAAAGTATCCAAACTGCTGGTATCTACATTCTCCCATTCCCATTGACGGACCCTTCCAACAATAGTATAGGTTGTCCCTGCCGAAAGGTCGGCAAGCCACGTTACATTACATTGTTGGCCCAGAGCCAAATAGTTACTAGGTGTTTTTTTAGTAGAGGATGTCACCAGATTTCCGGCCATTTTTGTACCATCGATAAAAATCGCAGCTTCTCCATATACATAAGCCTCTCGACCCCCACTTAGATTACCGGGACTTGCGATATATGCACTTAAAAGAATTTCATAGGTGCCTGTATAAGGAGCTGTAAAGCTTTGATTGAGACCAGTTAAATCCAACCAGGTAGAGTTATCTGGAGAACGCACTCCAGCGGTCTGTTCGTATTGTACGGTGAAACCTTCACTATACATTCTAATCCACTCATCGCTATCCCAAAAATAAAATCCGACACTCACCCTGTCGTTACCCGAACCGGAATTAGAAGTATTATAAACCCAAAGTCCTTCTATCTCACTCGGTGTAATAGTGGTAACGTCCAGTCGATCTGTTAAAGCAACATTAGGTATCATGAGTCCTTTATTGGTGCCTTCCAATTGGAATATTACCCCATCATCAAGAGAGGTCGTACCTATTGCTACTTTCTGAGCTTGCAATTGCACCATTCCGAGTAGAAGTAATAAACTAATTATATATCGTGAATATTTTTGAATAATCATTTGACCAATTTTTATCGTTAAAACCATTAAGTCTTAGTAAATGAAATGTTATTGCTGTTTTATTAAGGTAATTGTCATTGAACCACGTAATGCATCGTTTTCTCCATTGGCTCCAGAATAACCACTGGTATCTTTTCCAAACCATCCTTGCCCAGTGTCATTGGGAAGCCACTCCCTTCCCTGAACATAAAATCTATAGGTGTCAATAACATCCAGATCAATGTTCCATAGGATAGTAGTGTTTTGTGCAAGACTATTATAAGGAACATCTTGGATGCATTTAGATGAAGACGTTAAATAGTTCGCTTTCACAGGACTAGTCGCAGGTACACCATTGGTCTCGATCCAAAGACTTATAGAACCCTGGGTAGCGGCTTCATTAGAACATGTTGTATATGGGGATGAATCAGATTGATTAATACCGGCAGCAAACGAAGCATTCATACGTATTTGATATTTACCACTAAAAGGGATGCTTATGCTTCCTGTGTCGAGTCCAGGTAATAGTACATAGGTTGTATTACTTGAACTTGCTTGTACCTCTGCAGATTGTTCGTAAATTAAGGTATATCCCTGGTTGTACAAACGTACCCATTGACTACTGTTCCAGTAATAAAATCCGGGAGTTACCTGTACGGGTAGAGCACCGGCAGTAACTGTATTGTATAGTAATAAACCCGTTGTAGCCGAGGGTGTAATAGTTGTCATGTCGTCGGTACCGGTAAGAGCTATCCGGGTCATTAAAAAACCTTTGTCAGAACTGGAAATGTCCAATAAAGCACCACTGGCTGGGGAGGTTGTATTAATCCCTATTTGGGCGTTTGATATTGAACAAACAAAAAGTACCAGAGAAAATAAAAAAAGTTTATATTTTAAAGTAGGTTTTTTCTTCATGATTTATTTAATTTTTTTATGCTATTGTCAATAAACAAGAACAACTTTTTGATAAGTTATTCTAATACTTATTAGTATTAAAAATCTTAAATAAAACGAAAGAAAAGAGTGAAGTTAATCCTAATAATCCATGATTTTCGGGGCAAAAAAGGATTTCATTTTCTTCAGTTAAACGATTTGGTATTGCAATGGTATATATATATCTTATAATAAAACAAATAATTATCGTTTATTAACAATTATATTCGTTAAAAAGCAATAATCATCCATTAACGTAGGAAAATACTGACAATTAAATGAATAGAAATTTTCTTTAGTCGATAAAGAGCAATATTAATAGTCATATTAAAATAAAAATCCCATATAAACGAGAAAAACCTTCAGTTTTTACACCGAAGGTTTTGTTGTAGTACTTTATGTTTTGTAGCATCTAATTTTTAATCACCCGCCTGGTTATCGAACCACGATCGGTATTAATTTTTACAAAATACAGTGCTGTTTCCAATTTGGACATATCTACCTGGTAGTTGCCCTGATCGTTGAAATCTACACTTACTACCTTTCTACCTCCCAGATCATATACTTCAACATTTCTCACCACTACTTGAGGGGACACAATGGTAAGAATGTTTTGTGTTGGATTTGGGTAAATAGAAATGCTTTCCAGAATCGTATCCGGACTGCTCAGTATATTCTCCTCTTCGAACAATAGGGTAAATCTTCCATTAAAGGTTCCCATGACACTCTTAAACTCATAAT
>JADFOK010000059.1 GCA_022562895.1 Bacteroidota bacterium
AACTTCAGCCTCAGATAGGTGCCGGTGTGTATTATAATACTGAAAAGTTTTATGCAGGGCTTTCTGTTCCAAACTTTTTGACCACCAAACATTTTGATGCGTCAAGTATTACAAATCCAAATGTAGAGACTCTTGCTGCCGAAAGGTTACACTACTTTTTAATTACGGGTTATGTTTTTGATTTAAGTGATAATTTAAAGTTCAAACCCGCAACCTTAGCAAAAGTGGTAAGTGGTTCTCCACTGCAGGTAGATGTTTCAGCAAATTTTTTATTATACGAAAAAGTTACATTGGGAGTATCCTATAGATGGAGTGCTGCAATAAGTGCATTGGTAGGATTTCAAGCAACAGATGAAATATTTATTGGATTTGCTTACGATTATCAATCCACAGATATTGAAGATTATAGCGATGGTTCATACGAGTTTATGATACGTTTCGACATATTTAATAAACCAGATCGCGTATTATCACCAAGATTTTTCTAATTTTTATTTTAACAATAACAAGAGTGACAAATTATTATAATCCCAAATTGATTAATATGCGAATTACATCTGACCGATAATAAATCTATAAAAAAAACAGATGAAAACAGTATTACAAAAAATAGTTCTTTTTACTTTAGTCTTTCTTTATTCTTGTGTTTCTTTTTCCCAAAAAAAGCATATTAAAAAGGCTGAAAAAGATTTTGACATATTTGCTTATATAGATGCTCGTGAGATTTATCTAAAAGTAGTTGAAGATGGCTATCGATCTGCCGAAATATATAAAAGACTGGGGGATACATATTATTTTAATAGCGATTATAATAATGCTTCAATTTGGTACAATAAACTCGTTGAGGAATTTCCGGATGAAGCAGATGCCAATGATTATTTCAGAGCTGCACAGTCCTTAAAGAGTGCAAATAAATACTCGGAATCTGACATATTAATGGAAACTTATTTTGCAAAAGGAGGAGAAGGTCTTGTTGCAGAAAATTTTAAAAATAATCCAAACTATCTTCAAAGCATCGCTAAAGGGGCTAAGGAGTTTAATCTTGAAAAAGTATCAATAAACAGTCCGACTTCAGATTTTGGGCCCTCTTTTTATTTAAATAAATTGGTATTCGCTTCCAATTCTCAAAATTTTGAGGGTGCTAAATTATCTGTTTGGGATAATCTTCCTTATTTAGATTTATATGAAGCAGATATGGATGAAAACGGTGTGCTCTCAAATGCGACTCGTTTAAGAGGAGATATAAATACATTGTATCATGAATCTTCAACTGCATTTACTAAAGATGGTAATACTGTATACTTTACTAGAAATAATTTCATCGATGGTAAGAAAGAAAGAGATAAAGATAAAACCATACGGTTAAAATTATATAAGGCTACAAAAAGTGGAGATTCCTATTGGGGAAACATAGTTGAATTATCATTCAACGATAAAAATTATTCGGTCGCACATCCCACTCTTAGTGTAGATGAAAAACGGTTGTATTTTGCTTCAGATATGGAAGGTACTTTAGGTGAATCCGATCTTTGGTATGTTGATATATTAGAGGGAGATACCTATGGAACTCCTGTTAATTTAGGAACTTCTATTAATACCGAAGCCAGAGAAAGTTTCCCTTTCATAAGTGATAAAAACAATCTGTATTTTTCAAGCGATGGTCGTTCGGGACTTGGTGGATTCGATGTTTATGTTACCCCATTAAATAATGATGGTTTAACAGGAACCATTACAAATCTAGGAGAGCCTGCCAATAGTAATAAGGACGATTTTGGATTTATTATTAATGAAGAAAAGCACTTTGGCTATGTTTCATCAAATAGAGATGGAGATGGAGGTAGTATAGATGATGAAATATATCTTGTTAGAGAAAAATGCGAAATTACTGTAACGGGTTCAGTTACAGACATAGATAGCGGAGAGCTTTTACCAGGTGCAGATGTTTTCTTATTAGATAGCAACAACAAATTAATCAGTAAAGTTACCGTTGGGAATAATGCAATTTTTAGTTTTATTGCAGAATGTGATTCACAATATTCAATTAGAGGAATTAAAGATAGATATGCTCCTGCAGAAATGGTATTAGAAACCCCTAATAAAACAGGAATTATCAATGTACCTCTTCAGCTTAAACTTATTGATCCTTGTCCACCAAATGATTTAGGATGTCGATTAAATTTACAGCCTATTTATTTTGATTTCGATCGATTCAATATTCGTTCTGATGCGGCTATTGAATTAGCAAAAATATTAGCTGCTATGCGTGAATATACTCAGTTAATAATTCATATAGAATCACATACCGATTCCAGAGGTAGTGATTCATATAATGAATCTTTATCGGAAAAACGTGCGCAATCTACACTTAATTGGTTAGTGGATCAAGGTATTGACCGAAGTAGATTAAGTGCAAAAGGATATGGAGAAAAACAGCTTATAAACCAATGTTCTAACGGAGTAGAATGTACTGAAGAAGAACACCAATTAAACAGACGATCTATGTTTATAATACAGAATTAATCTTTCTAACCAAATATTTAGTTTGAAAAAGCGCTCAGTTTCTTTATTGAGTGCTTTTTTTTATTTATAAAATATCATTTATATATTTATTTTTACTGCTATATAAACTAACTACTTTTTAAATTATATCTAAATAGTGAATTTATTTATTGAGTAAAATATTTTATAAACATCCTATTCCATTAGATTATCAAGTTTTTTAGTATATAAATAAATATTTCCTACAAAAATACTTGTCCATAAACCATTAAAAAACACATTTATACACATTAATATTTGTAATATTCTTACAAAATAACAATTAAAATCAACAAATTTACGTAGTTCAACGAGTATAATTAGCAGTTTAGCTAAAAAGTTAAAATTTGTAGGAATTTTCTTTAATATCAACGGTATATTTGAAATCTATATAGTTATAATTAGTGCTATTGGGGCATTTATTATAAAATAAATATATCGTATGAAAATAACTATATCATTACCAAGGATAGGGAAAATTATTGTCTTTTGGTTTTTCACATATTCATTTATTGGTACTTCCGTATTTGCACAAAATTGTAATGCTGAATTAGTCGTAGAAAATAACAGAAATACAAGATCTGCTAATGAAGATGGTGCTGTTTTTTCACTAGTACTTACTAACAATTCATCAATTACAACTTCTTACACCATAACTACAATAAATCTGAAAGAATCCTGTGCCAATAAAAACAGAAGAACTTCTTTAAGCAATGTTAATTTAAATATTGTAATTCAAGGGAATACACAAATATCCCTTGGTGCAGGTCAATCTTACAGTTTTAAAATCCAGGTGAGTGTTCCAAGTGGAACACCATATTATAGATGGTCTTGTATCGAGGTACAAGCTAAA
>JADFOK010000004.1 GCA_022562895.1 Bacteroidota bacterium
TAAGCCTAAGCCTTTGGGATTATATTTTTAAGACTAATTATGTACCTGAAGACAGTGGAACGATAGAACTGGGTTTCCCGGATGAAGAAACATTTCCAAAAGGATTTTTCAGGCAAATAATCTACGGCTTTGGGAAAGATAAGAATAAGTTTTAATTAAAATAATAAGCTATTATTTGCATTTCATCATCTCCGGATCCTATATATATTCGTGACTCCCCTGACCCACTAGTATCATCAACTTCTAATTTTCCAGCAAACAATGCGACATAGGTTCCAGCGTTTAATATTATAAAATCTGAAGCTGTATTTTTAAAATTTAGATAAGATCCACGTTCTGCATGAGCATTATTGTAAAATTGCCCATTAAGAGCTATTAGCCCACCCCATTCGAGACAGCTGTCACCAGTAGGAGTTGTATCTATACACCAGGGTTCATCATTATTTACCCCAAGACCATTGATATAATCACCATTTCCATCAAGTATCAATGCCGCTCCATAGTTTCCACCACCATCAACTGGTCTGAAATAAACTCCTGTTTGAATAATTTTTGAACGTTGGTCCTCTATTCTTTTTTTCTTTTGATGTTGAACATGGTAGACCGACCAGGTAACGGAATAATTTATCTCCAGGATAGCTTTATCTGTTAAAGTAAAAATAAAACTCGGGTCATTCAGTATACCAGCTGGGTTGTAACCAAGACCAGTCCCAACTTGACTAATTTGACTAGTGGGGTCTTCACTGTCATTTAAATAATTATCTGTGTCTACTAAAATTTCAAAACCATCATCTCCCAATGAACCCAAGATTAAATCACCACTAGCATTAACATATACCCTTGTCGTTGAATCATCACCAAAATTATTTATATTATTTGTATCATTTAAACCATCAATTCTAACATTTTCGGTAGATCCTGCCACATGAACTTCTTGTTGTGGGTTTGTTGTATTAATTCCTACCTGAGCAATAACTTCAGAAAGAGTAAATACTAACATAAATGTTAAAAATATATACTTCATGGTAATTAATTATAAATTCTTATTTTTAAATAATCTGGAAGACCACCAAAACCTACGCTGGTATAACTAGCTTCATTGTCGTTGATAACTCCGTAAAAAATAATTTTATGGGTGCCAGCTGGTATTGTTAAATATCCCTGTCCGTTCATGTAGGGGAAACCTTCTATTCCTCCAACAAGTGTTTCATAATACTGTCCCTTTTTACCGTATATTTTGCTCATTTCACTACCGGTCAACCCATCACTATTTATATCTATACGAAAATAAGCAACCATATTTATTGCCTGACCATAATCAACATCTATATAAGGAGGAGGATTAGCAGACATGTCTTCACCTTTAACATATAATGTTATTCCATATTTCACTTCAATAAGTGCATCTTGAGGAACTGTAAAAGAAATATTTGTTATTTCTCCTTCAACATATGATTGACTAGTATTATTGTTAATTACAATTCCCGTGGTATTGATTTCGTCAGGGACTGAATAACCGTAAGGGTTATCATCTACAAAATTATGAAGGTCTATTAAAAAATTAAAGGGTCCGCTAGTACCACTACCTCCTGATCCATAACTTATTGTTATATCTCCACTAAGATCAACAAAAGTGAATGCAGGTTTTATTCCATCATTTTCACCAGAACTATTAATAGAATTTAATTTTTCTATTCTAATGGTAGAATTAGCCCCTGCAATATGCAATTCTTCCATAGGACTAATTGTTCCGATACCAACCTGAGCACTACATAGTGAGCTTAGCGAAATAATAATAAATAAATAGTTTTTTCTCATAATCTTTTATTGGCCCAATTAATGCAACCTTGCAAAAATAAAATCCTGCCCGGTTGCAAATTCTACATAAGTGCTTTCAGATATGTTACCAAGACCTGCGTTAATATCTGAAGATACAGCACCATTAAATTTAATATCATATGTTCCAGCAGCAGGCAATGTAATGTATGTAGTGCATGAGTTGTAAAAAGTTCCAGCAACACTATTTACTGAAAAACTTGTATAACATTTTGAAGTAGGACCATACTTTCTAGTTTGTCCAGTTACTGTAATATAAGTTTCTATTCTTCTTGCCAGACCATCTGTTATTATTGTTTTAGAAGCGTTTAAGTATACATCATAACTTATATTATACTTTAACTCTAAAACGGAAGGTCTATTTACAGTGATTGTATAGGTGTCTATTACGGTACTCTCAATACCATCTATATCATTAGTTAAAAGAGTTACAGAACTATTGGGAAGTATAGCATCATTAAAAGCGTCTATATCTTCACTATTTATCAAGGGTTTAAATAATAATATAAAATCACCGTTTTTATCTACGTATAAAGGATATGTTTCAGTCCCGCCACCATTATAAGAATTATTAGTGGTATTTAAACTTTCAACTCTTAAAGTGCCTGTTGAAGATGCAATATGAAGTTTTTGTTGGGGGTCTGTAGTGCCAATCCCCACCTGAGCATTGTTGTTTTGAAAAAACAATAAAAACAATATGACCCCAACTATTTTCAAAATTAAATATCTTGATAGTGTTATTAATTAACTATCTATCTATAAGTATTAATAAGGGGCTAGATAAAAATCGAAAAGATGAATAGACAAGTTACAAAAAAATTGTAACTTAAGATATAACCGTGCTAACTATTAACACATTAAAATATTATATCATAGGTTATATTACTTTTTTATTAAAATAAAAAATGCCCCAACATCAATTAAATTAACTGTACTAAAATTACAAAAAAATCAATCAAAAGATTTTCAAACAAGAACCTTTTAGTTAAACTGTAATGAATACTCGTTTAATTACTCATTAATATAAAAATTATAAAGTTATATTGTAGGATTACTATGTGGAAATAAATACCTATATAGCTAATTATCAGGTAATTTCTTAATATTTATCTGTAAGAGTAAAAGCGTAATATGTAATTTACTAATCCTGTTTAAACTCTTGAATAAACTGTATATTATGGAATCATTAAAGCGAAAGGATGAATTGTAAAGAGGAAAATAGCTAAAAAATAAATATCATATATTTAGAAAAATTTAATTCTTAATATTTATTGTTATGAAAAAAGTACTATTCTTATTTTTATTAATTCCCCTTTTTACTTTTGCACAAACTATTACTTTAAAAGGGCAACTTACTACGGGAAATTCCGGAACCGATATTTGGGAATATGTAGATGAAATTACAGGTAAAGTTTATGCAATTGTAGGAGGTAACGGCGGAATGTCTATAGTTGATGTTACCGATCCAACTTCGCCAGTACAAATTGATTTTATAACTTCTGTTCCAGGTTTTGATGTAAAGGTATGGAGCCATTATGTTTATTGTTCTACGAGTGGTGGTGGTACCGGTTTTATTGTAGATATCGAAGACCCAACTAATGCACAGGTTGTAGGTACATTTCCTTCCGGACATAATATTTTCATTGATGATAGGGGATATATGTATAATTCCTCTCCAGGAGTTAGAATTTATGATTTAAATCCAGATCCTACATCTCCCTTGTTTTTAACACAAGTAGGAAACGGAGGCCACGACGTTACTGTAAGGGGTAATTTAATGATTGATTGTCATGGAGGATCGGCAACAAATTTATATGACGTTACTGATCCATCAGCACCTATATTACTTTCATCGATAACAGATCCTACTATTTCTTACCATCACCAGGGGGATATTTCATCAGATGGTAATTACCTCTATATCAATGATGAACTTGGCAATCATCCTCAAGCCGATATTAGTGTTTGGGATATTTCGGATATTGCAAATCCAGTAAGAGTTAATGAGACTGCCGACCCTAATTCAACGCCACATAATCTTTATGTAATTGGCAATTATGCTTATTCTGCTCATTATTCAGCCGGATTTCGGGTATTTGATATAACCGATCCTTCCAATCTGGTTTTAATAGACGAGTACGATACCAGTAATACAAATGGTGAAGGATTTACAGGGGCGTTTGGAATTTATCCATCACCTGTAACAGGCAACATTTATATTAATGATAGGTCTGGTGGAGGTGTTATGATATTTGGATTTAGTGAATTACTTTCTGTTGAAGACAAGGTTAATTCTTTTACCTTTTCAGTGTATCCAAACCCAACAAGCGACAAAATAAATATTAATGCTGCTAATTTTGAAATAAACACTATTTCTTTATTTGATATTCAGGGAAGAAAACTTGAAGAAATTAATAATCTTAATATTCTTAGTAATTATGAATTAGACCTTTCAAAATATAATTCGGGGATTTATTTTATTAATGTAAACAACAGGCAAACAAAAAAAGTAATCTTAAATTAAAATTTAACAATTATTACTATAGATTACACCAGGCAATATAGCCACCATCTAAATCGTATAATTTGGTAAAGCCTAGTTCTTTAAGAATTATTGCAGACATATTGCTACGGCTTCCAGAGCGACAATAAACATAAACAGGCTTGTCTTTATCTAATTTTTTAAAGGCCTGTTTAAATTTTTCCTGATCAAAATAATCGATGTTTATAGCATTATCAATATATCCGGCATTGTATTCTTCCGGAGTACGAACATCGACCAGCTGTACTGTTTTTCCAACAACAGCTTCTTTAAAATTTGCAACATCAATAACCTGAATGTTTTCTGTTTGTTGGGCTGAAATTAAAATAGTTGAACTTAGAAATAATAAGGGAAGAAGTATTTTTTTCATTTGAAAAATATTTGTTAATACTAAATTATTTTTTATAATAAAAATGAATTAGACGTTTAGAACATATTATTTCCTTGATAACCAATCAGTTAATTTATTAATAGTAATATATTTTTAATCTTATAAGGTATTATTATTCTGATGGACTTACTATTTCCCCTTCCCACTTAATGATTCCTTCCAATAGATTGTAAGTGGTATTAATTCCTTTTGATTCAAGAATTAGACAGGCTTGTATACTTCTATTCCCACTTCTACAATAGACATAGTAATTTTTATTCTTATCTAACTTTTCAATTTCTTGTATAAACGATGGGGGATTAAGAACATCCATTAAAACAGCGTTCTCTATAATTCCATCAGCCCATTCACTTGGAGATCTTGAATCAATGATTACTGCACATGTGTCATTGGCAAGTAATTCTCTCCATTCTAATTGAGTAATACTTTTCATTTCAATTATTTTAGGGTTGTTGGGGAAATATTATCTGTTACCGAAATTCCAACTTTTTTAATTGCTTTAAATCCGCCGGCAATATCTATAATGTTATGGATTCCTCTACTTTTTAAAATAGAAGATGCAATCATAGAACGATATCCTCCAGCACAATGAACATATAAAATATCTTCGGTTGGAAAATCTGTTAAGTAGTTATTAAGAAAATCAAGAGGAGTATTTTTAGCTTTTTCTATGTGTTCAGGCTGGTATTCAGACTCCTTTCGCACATCAAACACATGAACCGGGTCTTTTTCTATAACTTTTTTAAATTCCAATGCGGGAATAGAAGTTACAGTATCATAATCCCTACCAGTATCCTTCCAGGCTTCAAATCCTCCATTTAAAAATCCTAATGTATTGTCAAAACCTACTCTTGAAAGTCTAGTTATTGCTTCTTCCTGGCGTTCTTTGGGTGTAACTAATAAAATAGACTGTTTTACATCTGATATTAAAGTACCTACCCAAGGAGCAAAATTACCATCCAATCCTATAAAGATAGAACGGGGGATATGACCTTTTGCAAAATCATCTTGATGGCGTACATCTAAAATTATAGCACCGGATTCATTTGCTAGTGTTTCAAAGGCTTCTGGAGACAATGGGTTATTAGCTTTTTCCATTATTGTTTCAATACTGTCATACCCTTTAATATTTAAAAGAACATTTTGAGGGAAATAAGCTGGAGGTGCATTTAAGCCGGTTAATAATTCTTTTATAAACTCCTCTTTAGTCATATCTGCTCTTAGGGCGTAGTTTACCTCTTTTTGATGGCCTAATGAATCGGTAGTTTCTTTACTCATATTCTTTCCACAGGCAGAACCGGCACCATGAGTGGGGTATACTATTAGGTCATCACTTAGTGGCATAATTTTGTTTCGTAGTGAATCAAATAGATAACCCGCAAGCTTTTCTTTAGTAAGTTCTGAAGCCATTTCTTGAGCCAAATCGGGTCTACCCACATCACCAATAAACAAAGTATCTCCTGTAACAATACCGTGTTCTTTTCCGTTTTCATCAATAAGCAAATATGTGGTACTTTCCATAGTATGCCCCGGAGTATGAATCACTTTTATTTTATAATCACCAACTTCAAAAATCTGATTGTCTTCGGCAATTATCGCTTCATACCCAGGATTAGCAGTTGGACCAAATATTATTTTAGCTCCGGTTTTTTTCCTTAAGTCTAAATGACCACTTACAAAATCGGCATGGAAGTGTGTTTCAAAAATATATTTAATTTTTGCATCATCTAATCTTGCACGATTAATATAAGGTTGTACTTCCCGTAATGGATCAATAACAACAGCTTCGCCTTTACTTTCAATATAATAGGCAGCATGTGCTAAACATCCGGTATATATCTGCTCTATCTTCATATTCTTTACTTTATAAGTAATTCAAGGATCAAATATATTGTTCTTTATCATAATTACAGTAACATAAGTTATAATTGGTATTTTTTTGTGACTTCTTTAATAAATAACAAAATGTATTTTGAGAAATCCTTAAACAAAAAATTCTATATAAAATATAAATATTGCCATTACAATTATAAAATATCCAAACCCTTTTTTAAGTTTTTCACCGTTAATAAAATTACTTAAGTAACTGCCAATAAAAATACCAATAAAAGCAAGAAGTGTAAAAACAAATAAAAACATCCAATCAATTTCCATGATTAAGGCATCTCCTAGAAAGAACCCTATTAAAGATTTAACAGCAATAATAATTAGAGATGTTCCTATGGCAACCTTCATTTCTACATTTGCAAGGATAACAAGAGCTGGAATAATTAGGAATCCTCCTCCAGCACCAATTAATCCTGTAATGGCACCAACCAACAAGCCTTCAATTAAAATTAACAGATGTCTGTATTTTATTCTTTTTGGTTTATCTAAGGGTTTATCTTTTTTACTTTTTATCATGGAATAAGCTGCAGGAAACATTAATAAAGCAAATAAACCAAACATTACCATACGGCGTGTAAAATCAAAATCTCCAAAAGTAAAAATCACATTTGGTAAGGCTGGAACTACAAATGTCCTAACAATTGAAACACCTATAATGGCAGGTATACCAAATACTATTGCTGTTTTCCAATCTACATACCCTTTAAAGTGTTGTTTTATACCTCCCACCAAAGCACTAGCTCCAACAATAAATAGAGAATATGCAGTTGCTGCTTTTTCTTCAATTGAAAATAAATACGCCAATATAGGGACTGCTAATATAGACCCACCCCCTCCTATTAGTCCAAGAGATACTCCAATGATTAAAGCACAAACATATCCTAATATTTCAAGTATTTCCATGGTACAATAAAATAATAAGAGCAAAAGTAATCGAAAAGCTAACAATATGCAGTAACAATAGTTACAACCTTTTACTTTAAAATACCTTTTTCATATTTAATGAAAAAGTTTGCCCAAATAATTTTTGATAAGGCATACATTAACGGAGATAACACTAACAGTGAAATAAAGATTGCTGTTAGTAACATACCGGGTCCTACTTTTGGATAGAAAATTAATTTAAGAACCGATACAGCAACAAACAAAATAACTCCTAATGCATAAACAACATAATACGAACCCTGATAAAAACTTGGTTCTATAGAAAATTTTATATTACATTTTGAGCAACGATCCTTCACTTTACCCATAGTTGATAGTATATAAGGATGTCCATTAAAAAAAGAACCTTCTTGGCATCTAGGGCATTTCATTCTTATTATACTATACAGTTTGGTTCCTTTGCTTAACATTTCACTAAATTTTGGGCGAAATTAAGGAGACATTTATAATATTTCGATAATAAAAGCTAATAAATTAAAAAAGAGCTACATTTTTTAGTAGCTCTTTTTAGAATTTATATAAAAAATTAATTTACAAGACTATTTTATTATAAGTTTCTTAATTGTGGATTGTAAACCTACTTTAATAGTAATAAAATATAAACCACTTGCGTAACCTGAAACATTTAATGTAGCATTAGTTCTTCCGTTAAATAAAGTTTCATTAGTGCTATAAATTGTTTGGCCCAAGCTGTTGGATACAATAATTTTATAATTATTTCCAACAGTAGTATTAATATCAATAAATACTATTTCTGAAGCTGGATTAGGGTAAAGTGAAATACCACCTAACTCGTTTTCACCAACACTAAGAGTTTCGGCTGAGACATTAATATTATCAATAAAAGTACTGTTACCATATCCATTGATATTTACAAACCTAAACAAAACATTTTCTCCTTCATAAGGAGTCAAATCAATTTCTTCTGTACGCCAGTCATTTTCTGAGCTGGGTGTCCAGTTGAAAGTAATATAGCCCGGAACGGTAGAGAGGTCAAGACCTGTCTTTTCATAAATAGATGTAAAACTAATACCACAATCAATTGAAATTTCAACTCTTAAAGCATCAAAAAATGTTGTCGAATATTGAGCTTTTGCTAGATCGAATTTTAAAGAAGGAACTCCAGCATTTGTTAAATCAAATATTTCTGTTTGAATAATATCTAGTTGATTTTGTGCATTATAAGTATAGTTATCTATAAATGCAGTCACAGTAGGATTCCCATCACTTCCTGTAATACCACTTCGTTCAACCCAAGTTGTACTTCCATCAGGGTTCAATATAGTCCATCCTAATGGCGGCATACCATTAATTTCAAAATCCTCTAAAAAGTTTAATGAAGTAGCTTCTATGGTGGCGTAGAAATCTAAAGTTGCTTCATCATTACTTGGGTTTTCATCCCCTGGAAGATCAACCGTAACGGTTAAAGTATATTCCCCAGAAGTTGCGATATCTAATAGAGTAGCAAAATCAAAAATAACTTGTTGCCCAGAATTTATTGTTCCTGCAAAAGTTTCTTCAACTACAGGGTCGTTATTTAATTGGTAGGTGACCATAAAATTACTTTGAGGATTAATTCCGGTATTTCTAATAGTTGCTGAAATCGTTACCGGAGTATTGTCACAAACAAAGTTAAAATCATTTGCAGTATTGTTAATTGACTCTATGGAAAGGTCATTGTTCAAGGAACAATTCACTAATCCTCCAGGATGTAATACAGCTATGGTTCTTCTGCTTTTCCACCCATCTGTATCATTTTTTGCAACCACAGCAAACCATATTTCATCATTAGGATTAACAATAGAAATGGTTATACTTGTTGTTGGAGTATTACCTGTAACATCCATGTAAGTAGAACCTAATGTATAGAAATCATAGGATTCAGCTCCTGCAACAGAATTCCAGGTAAAAGTTGCCTGGGCAGGACAAACCTGAGAGACATCTACATTAGTTACTAAATTAGCAATAGAAAAATTGTCATCACTTACATCTGAGAATCCACCACTGGTTACTCTAAAAAGTGCTTCTCCGGTAATTGAGTTAGGTATAGTCCATGAATAAAGAAAAGTTGATGGACCAACAGTTGTAATCGTATTCCAAGAACCCCCATTATTAGTAGAATATTCTAACAGAAAATCATTAGTTGTATTAATTGCATCCCAATGTATGGCTTCTTGTTCTCCGGGAACAAAACTTTCTCCCGCATTTGGGTATGTTACAATAATTTCTTCAGAAATAATTTCATAAACCACAAAATATTCTTGTGGCCCCATAGGCACATTAAAACCTGTAACCTCAATTTCATAATTACCAGAACCTGGATTGTCTATTAACACTTCTTCCATATTGTTTAAGTGATCAGGGCCTTGAGTTGCAGGTAAGTTCAACAAAATAGGATCTGGAGTAGAATCTAATATCCAAGGCTCATGCACCGTTGAAGAAGGATCTGTGACTAATAAGTCTAAGTCGTTGACAAGTGCAGGACTCGAACCAATTGATGCAGCAGGATCATTCCAATACAACATAAATCTTACTTGTATTGTTCCAGCTGGGATATTTATATTGTGTGTATTAGAATTACCCTGAGTAATATTATCCATTAAATGTCGACCATCTTCAATCAGTAAGCCAGCTCTAAAAGCATTTACTATCCCCCAACCAAATTTAAAATCAGGTCCTATATTCCCCGCATCATTGGCAGTAGCTAAAAGAGTAGCTTTAATAAGTGCAGATTGCGGTAAATTACCACCGTTTGCTTCAGAATATGCTTGGTATAACTGTGCTGAAATCCCCGCAATACCAGGGGCTGCCCCCGATGTCCCGCCAAAACTTTGATATCCATTATTTTCGGTTGTTGAGTTTTGATTTTGTCCATTTGCTGTAATATCAGGTTTTATTCTACCATCATGAGCAGGACCTCTACTGCTTGAATTTACCAAGGAGCCGTCAAAGAAAACATTGGCTGTTGCAATTACATTTTTTCCCTGTTTATGACCTCCGGTAATATTTCCCCATTGATTTCCGGCACCATATCCACAATTGTTATTGTTTGAATTTCCTGCCGAAAATACATGTAATAAGGTGAGTATATCGTTTGCTTGAGTGTCTACAGTTTGTGTGATACTTGTATAACCAGCATTACACCCATTACTATAGGATGAGTTAGTGATTTGTACAGTGCCCCCATTTATGTAGTTTAGAGTTGCAGAATCCAAAAAGTTTGAAACGTAATTTACTACATATACATCTGAGCCGGCAGCCATTCCACGCATTAGAGGATTTAGATTTCCTGCTCCTGCCATAATACCAGCAACACCATCTCCATGATTTGACCCTGTTCCACTGGCTGAAGAGTTATCTAATCTTCCTTGAAAATCAATATGAGGACCTACAATTCCATCATCTCTTACCATAACACCAATCCCAAGACCCGTATAATCTCTTCCAGCTCCGGTTTGAGTATCGAGTCTATTAGATCTATGTAAACTCCTACCTCTGGTATCATCTGGAATAGAAGGAGCCACAATTAGTTCGACCCATTTCACATAAGGTAAATTCGCCAATTCATTTAAGCAGTTGTTTGGGATTGATAAATCAATATTGTTCGATCCTTTATATACTTGTTTAACTGCTATTTGTTTTTTAGCCAGATCATTAATCACAAATTCTGAGCTAACGTTTTTATGAAATTGTAATGTTACCAAAATATTATCTCCATCCATTGCCCAGTTTTCATATGGAGGGTTATTTAATTCTGAAGAAATTTTAAATCTAAATTCAACAGGAATAATAGCTCTTACACCATTATCTTTTAAAAAATTAATAGAAGTAGTATTTGGGAAATAAAACAAATATGTTCTATTTGGAATGTATTCTAATAACTGAAGATTATTATTTTTAAATCTATCTTGGATAGTTTGATTTGGGGTTTCAAAAAATTGAATCCACCCTACATATCCATTATTAAGTTCAGAATAATCGGGCATTTGGTTCCATTGAAAAGAATCAATATTCTCCTGAATTTCTATGATTTCATCTTGAAATTGTATGGTGTAAGGATTTTGTGCAAAGGAATTGGAAAAGGTGAATATCATTACTAAAAGACAAATACTTCTACTTTTCGAGATAGATAAAAAGGTAAAAATTTTCATGGTTGAATTTTTAGATTATAAAAACTATTAAGCTCTAAAAAAAGTTTATATTTTTTAGAATTTCAAATATATCCAATTGCATTTAAAAATCAATAAGAAATGTCGTTTAAAATGAGGATTGGAAAAAGTATATTGATTAATTCTGTTTATGTAAATAAATGTGTTTATTGAGAAAAGTTTAGGTTATTAATTAAAGAGCCACACGAAAATGTAGCTCTTTATTAATTTTACCTGTATCTGTAAAATGGATTTTTACTTAACTACCATTTTTTTGGTTAAGGATACTTGTCCTACTTTAATAGTTACAAAGTATAATCCTGTAGTATAATTTGAAACATTAATAGCGGTATTAGCACTACCATTAAAGGATATTTCATTGGTAATATACAGAATTTGTCCCAGGCTATTGGTAATCCTCAGTTCAAAAGTATCAGCATTTATATTATTTATATTAACAAAAAGTTCATCTGTAGCAGGATTTGGATATAGAGAAACAGCTTCCTTTAATATATTTTCATCAACAGCTAGAATACAATTTAACAAGCCTCCAGGATGTCTTTTAGCATTGGTTCGTCGACTTACCCATCCTTCGGTATCATTTCTGGCAGCCACTGCAAACCAAAATTCATCATTTGGATCTACTATTGGCACTGTGATAGTGTTATTTGTTGTATTTGCCACTAATTCCATATATTTTTCTCCCAACATATAAAAATCATAGGATTCTGCGTCGGCAATAGTATCCCAATCAAAGGTTGCAGAATCTGGACACACTTCAATAACATTATATGTGTTAGGATATCTTGCAATATTAAAAACCCCATCACTTTCATCTTGGAAAGCACCGCTAGTAATTCTTATAAGAGCTTCGCCGGTAACCTCATCTGGAACAGTCCAAAAGTATGTATGCACGTTACTACTAACTGTAGTAATAGAATTCCAGGAACTTCCATTATTTATTGAATATTCTAATACAAAATCTTCGGTAGTATTAATAGCATCCCAATGTATGGTTTGAGCTACTAAAGGGAAAAATTTTTCTCCAGAATTAGGGTAGGTTATAGTAAGCTCTTCTGTAATGATCTCATAAACCACAAAATATTCTTGCGGTCCCATAGGTACATTAAAACCCGTGATCTCAATTTCATAATTACCAGATCCTGGGTTATTTATTAACACTTGTTCCATGTTGTTTAGATGGTCGGGACCTTGAGTTGCAGGTAAGTTCAACAAAACAGGATCCGGAGTAGAGTCTAATATCCACGGCTCGTGTACTGTCGTTGAAGGGTCTGTCACTAATATATCTAAATCGTTAACTAGTGCTGGATTCGCTCCTGAGGTAGCCGCAGGATCATTCCAATAAAGCATAAAACGGACTTGTGTAGTACCCGCAGGGACATTTATATTATGTGTATTTGAATTTCCCTGTGTTATATCATCCATCAGATGGCGACCATCTTCAATCAGCAAGCCGGCTCTAAGACCATTTACAATACCCCAACCAAATTTAAAATCGGGTCCTATATTCCCTGCATCCTGTGCAGTATTTAAAAGTGAAGCTTTAATTAATGCCGATTGCGGTAAATCACCACCGTTAGCTTCAGCATAAACTTGATATAATTGTGCAGAAACTCCGACAATTCCTGGTGAAGAAAACGATGTACCGCTACCAGTACTATATACATGATTAGGTGAAGTAGAAGTAACTCCTTCACCAAAGGCCGTAATATCCGGTTTTATTCTACCATCCGATGCTGGACCCCGGCTACTAAAACCTGATAATGTTCCAATAAAATTGGTACTCGCTGTAGCTATAACATTTTTTCCTTGTTTATGACCACCCGTAATGTTACCCCATCCTGCTCCTGCTCCATATCCACAATTGGAAGCACCTGAGTTACCGCAAGAGAAAACATGAATTATAGTGGGAATATCGTGGCATTGAGTATCTACGGTTTGTGACGTAGTCGTATAGCCTGCATTACAACCATTACCATAAGAGGAATTGGTTATTTGTGCTGTTCCATCATTAATTAACGTTACGGTATTGGTGTCTAAAAAACTTGAAACGTAAAAAACCACATGTATATCGGACCCTGCAGCCATACCTCTTACCTCTGGACTTAAATTTCCCGCACCAGACATTACTCCAGTTACAAAATCTCCGTGAGAACCACTATTAGCGCCAGTGTAATGTGTAACTCTACCTTCAAAATCAATATGAGGCCCTATAGTGCCATCATCTCTTAACATGACCCCAACTCCAACACCAGTATAATTTCTGCCTGCTCCGGTTTGAGTATCAAGACCGTTAGCTCTATGTAGACTTCTTCCCTTAGTATCCTCAGGAATCGATGGAGGTGTAATTAACTCTACCCATTTTACATAAGGTAAATTTGCCAATTCTTCCAAGCAATTATTCGGAATGGATAATTCTATATTATTAGATCCGGTGTATTGTTGCCATACTGCGATTTGTAAACTTGTTAAATCATTAATTACAAATTCAGTGCTAACATTTTTATGATGTTGTAGGATTACTAAAATATTAACTCCGTCCATAGCCCAACTTTCAAAAGGAGGGTTATTTAATTCTGAAGAAACTTTAAACCTTCCTTCTACAGGAATAATAGCTCTTACACCATTATCTTTTAAAAAAGAAATCGAAGTAGTATTAGGAAAATAAAACAAGTAGGTTCTATTTGGAATGTATTCTAATAACTGAAGGTTATTATTTTTAAATCTATCTTGGATGGTTTGATTAGGCGTTTCAAAAAATTGGATCCATCCAACATATCCATTGTTAAGCACAGAATAATCTGGCATTTGATTCCATTGAAAAGAATTTATATTCTCTTGAACTTCAATGATTTCATCTTGAAATTGTATGGTGTAAGGGTTTTGGGCAAAGGAATTGGAAAAGATGAATATCATTACTAAAAGACAAATACTTTTACTTTTCGAAATAGATAAAAAGGTAATTTTTTTCATGTTTGAATAATTAAATTATTTATGCATTTTTTTAAGAATTTCAAATATATCTATTTGTTGTTAGATATCGATAGGATAAGTCGTTAAAATGAATGAAAAGTAAATACATAAACTACTCCTCTGTAAATAATGCCTTTAATTCTGTAGCATCCTTTGGGCTCATTTTTTTGGCTAAAACTAAGCTCAATTGTTTTCTTCTTAAAGCAGCTTCAAAACGTTCTTTTTCCAATTTTGTTTCCGGAAGTAATTGGGGCACAGAAACAAGTTGGCCGATTTTATCGAAAGCAACAAAAGTGTAAATACCTTCGTTTGATTTACTACGCATTCCACTTTCTCGATCCTCTATCCAAACATCCATAAACACTTCCATAGAACTGTTAAACGCACGAGAGACTTGGGCTTCAACGGTTACAACACTTCCTAAAGGAATCATTTTATTAAAAGCCACATGATTTACAGCAACTGTCATTACTATACTACGGCTATGTCTGCCTGCAGCAATACTAGCAGCCCGATCCATTCTTGCCAACAATTCGCCGCCAAACATATTTCCAATAGCATTGGTTTCACTGGGTAATACTAAATCTGTAATTACCGTACGAGATTCACTTGGAGTTTTAGTTTCCATCGAAAAATATTTTTGTAAAGGTACATTTGTTAAGAAGAAAAAAAAGAATGAAACTTAAATTAATCTTCAAGTTCCTGTACCAATAACCAAGCATCTGGATTATCGGTACGTTTTATTATTCTTAAGGCTTGTATTGCCTCCAGACGGGTTTCGTAGCTGCTATATGCTACTTGATGTAAACCATATTTGTTAATACCAATCATATTGGCATCATACCCTTTTTTAAAAAGTTGTTGTATTTTCCTATCGACATTTGACTTAATTCTAAAAGCACCGGCAATAATATGGTATTTTCCGGATTGTTTAGAAAGCGTAAAGTTTAGGGTAGGCAAAGGATTTTCAATAATAAAAGTGGCCTCTTCAATTTGGTTTTCTACAAGCGTATTTGCACGTTGTTTTTCAACAAAATTGTATTTTTGTACTTGGCCTTCATATAGTTTTAGACCCCCAAAACCCGTGATAGAAATAGCAATTAATGCGATGGCTGCATATTTTAAGTAGGGTTTTGCAAACCGTCTTTCGGGGGTAAATAGAACAGGAACTTTTTCTTCTAATGCCTCAATGGTTTCTTTGTAAACTTCACGATTTATTTTTGGCGAGATAAAAGAAATTAAACCAAATGCAGCGGTATTGAAATTTTGTTTTTTGGAAGGAACAAACTGTACAGAATTTTCTTCATTAAGATTAAAATCTCCAATATTTATTAAGGATATTGTATTTCCCTCAGAAAGTTGTAAGGAAAGTCTTCCTGTAAAATTTCTAATTTTCTGAAGTGCAGATTCATAACTACATTTCTCAACTGAAGCAACATAGTTCGCCAATAAACCGTCATTGGTTTGCAATTGTCTATTAAACGATAGAGTTTTTCCAGGGGGATAAAATGTATTGGTTACCGAATCGATTTGCGCTGAATGATATTGTGTTAATAAGGCTCCAAAACCGGGAATAATTACACATTCATAGCGGTATAATAAATCGTTTATGTAAGTAGCTAATTGCATCTAAACAAATATACCTTTTTTAAAAATTTATTAACTTCTAACAAAAAGTATTTATTAACAACTCAAAAAATGGTACATTTAGTATTCTTTAAAAACTCCCCTCTTTATATAATTATCCTATGTTGTCCAAAAAAGAATTACGCTATACGCTGGCATTACAGCGTGTTCAAAATCTTGGGGATATTTCGGCTAAAAAATTGTTAAGTCTGGTAGGTTCAGCAGAAGGAATATTTAATGAAAAAAAAAGAAACTTGTTAAAAATTGCTGGTATTGGTGCTTTTAAGTTGAAAGAGCTTAATAAAGTTAAACAACTTGATGCTGCCGACAAGGAACTTCAATTTATTAAAGAAAATAGAATCTCTTGTAGTTATTATCAAGACAAAAGCTATCCCGAAAACTTAAAACATTGTATTGACGGGCCTATTTTATTTTTTTATAAAGGAAATATTGACCTCCAACATAAAAAAATAATAAGTATAGTAGGAACTCGTAATATTACTACTTATGGAAGAAACTTTTGTGAAAAATTAGTTGAAGAACTAGCTCCGCTTAATCCAATTATTGTATCTGGGTTTGCCTATGGAGTTGATATAACTGCCCATAAAGCGGCCATGGAAAATGGATTGCAAACTATTGCTTGCTTTGCTCATGGACTTAACCAAGTATATCCCAAGGCACATAAAAAGTATTTTAAAAAAGTAGAAGAAAACGGAGGTTTTATCAGTGAGTTTTGGAGCAGTGATGTCTTTGATCGAATTAATTTTTTAAAGCGTAACAGAATTATTGCAGGTATTTCACAAGCCACTATTGTAATTGAATCTTCCGAAAAAGGGGGAAGCCTTATAACTGCCGATATTGCAAATTCATATAATAGAGAGGTTTTTGCAGTACCTGGAAGAGCAACCGATACTCATAGTCAAGGATGTAATAACCTTATAAAAACCCAACAAGCACATTTACTGACACAAGCAGCCGATATTATTTATATGTTAGGTTGGGAAATTGAAAAAACAAATCCTAAACCACAACAAACACAATTATTTGTAGATCTTACCGAGGGAGAAAAAATTATATTTCGTTATTTAAAAGATCAAGAAAAGGAACTTTTAGACACTATTGCATTACAATGTAAAATGCCAACTTTTAAAGTGGCAACACTATTATTGAATATGGAAATTAAAGGTGTAGTGCAGCCTCTGCCAGGAAAATTATTCAAGTTGGTTTAAATTAATAACCAAGCTTTTTACGAACTCTTTTTAAAACGACATCAGCAACTATTGAAGCTTTCTCAGCTCCAATAATTAAAGCTTTATCAACTTCTTGTAGATTCTCAATATAGTAATTGTAACGAGAACGTTCTTCAGAAAATTTATTAATTATAAGTTCGTATAATTCTTGTTTAGCAATACCATAACCATATCCGCCAGCTTGATATTTATTACGCATTTCTATTATATTTTCAGAAGTTGCAAGTAATTTGTAAATAGCAAAAATATTACAAGTATCAGGGTTCTTAGGTTCCTCAAATGGAGTACTATCTGTTTTAATTTTCATAATCTGTTTGCGAAGTTTTTTATCAGGCAAAAAGATATTGATAATGTTGTCTTTTGATTTACTCATTTTTTGTCCATCTGTTCCTGGTACATGCATGGTAGATTCCTTAGCTTTGGTTTCGGGAATTACAAAAATTTCTCCCATTTTTGCGTGAAATCGGGAAGCCACATCACGAGTCATTTCAAGATGCTGCAATTGATCCTTCCCAACTGGAACAATATCTGCATCGTATAAAAGAATGTCTGCTGCCATTAACATAGGATAAGAAAATAACCCTGAGTTTACATCTTCTAGACGGTCTGATTTATCCTTAAACGAATGTGCTAATGTTAATCGTTGATAAGGAAAGAAGCAACTTAAATACCATGTAAGTTCGGTAACTTGGGGAACATCACTTTGGCGATAAAAAACAGTTTTATTTATATCCAAACCAAAAGCCAACCAAGCTGCTGCTGTACTATATGTGCTATTTTGTAATACTTTGGGATCTTTAATTTGTGTTAATGAATGCAGATCTGCAATAAACAAAAAAGATTCATTTTTTGGGTTGTTTGCCATTTCAATTGCAGGCAGAATAGCTCCCAAAATGTTTCCTAGATGAGGGGTGCCTGTACTTTGTATCCCAGTAAGTATTCTTGGCATGGATGTTTACTATTTTTCACAAAGGTAATTTATTTAGTTTATTGGTAATATTCAATTTGTTATTTTTGATCTAATTATGAAACTTATTAAAAGCACAGCATTACTATTATACCGTTTATGGTTTTACTTTCTTATGTTTATTTACATTCTCATTCTTTTCCCGGTTTTGGTCATAAGTATTTTAAAAGAAAGTTGGTATCCTCTCTATTTTAATCTGGCACGGGGTTGGGCTATATTTATTCTTTATGGCATGGGATTTTTTCCTGTAATTCAAAGAGAAACTAAATATGTAAAGGGGCAAAGTTATATGTTTGTGTCAAACCATACTTCTATGACCGACATTATGCTCATGTTGTATACTGTCAAAAGACCTTTTGTTTTTGTGGGTAAAAAGGAACTAACAAAAATTCCACTTTTTGGGTTTTTTTATAAACGAACGTGTATTTTGGTAGACCGTAAAAATCCAAAAAGCAAAAGAGAGGTTTTTGAAATAGCTCAAAATAAAATAGATAAAGGATTTAGCATTTGTATTTTTCCTGAGGGCGGTGTTCCTGAAGATGAAAGTATGATGTTGGATAGATTCAAGAACGGAGCATTTCGATTAGCAATAGAACATAAAATCCCTATAGCCCCTATAACATTCCATGACAACAAAAAACGTCTTCCCTACTCTTTTTTTAATGGGGGTCCTGGTAGAATGAGAGTAAAGGTTCATAACGTATTACTAACCAAACATTTTTCTTTAAATGATAAAAGAGAATTAAATAAAATTACACGAGAAATCATTTTACAAGAATTGAAGAATCCTACTTTATAGGGTGTGATAATTAAAAAAACCGCTCTATGGCGTAGAACGGTTTTTTTGTAATTAAAGTTTGATATAAACCAAACCCAACCAACTTAACCTAAACTAAAATTTAAAACTCAAACCACTGTAAACACCTATATAATAGGGTTTAAAGTCAACAGACGAATCTGTATAAGGATTGAGTTGATATTTAAACATAGGTTCAATATTAAACATTAACTTTTTTGAAAATTTATAATTTAATCCTACTCCAATATTAGTAGTAATACTTACTGAAGACAAATTATTGGCAGGTCCTAGAACATCTTCAAAATCTCCTGCTTTTACTGAGACTTCATTATCTCCTAAAAATAATGTGCTTAAACCACCTATTAAACTAAATCCAAATTTTGTATCAACAAGAGCATATTCAATTTCCAGGGGGATTTCGTAATAACTTAATTTTTGAATTATTTCTGCTTCCCCGCTGGTGGACTTAGGGGTGATTTCTCCAAACATTCCATTAGAATTTTGTCCTGCAAATGTTCCTTTATCTACTGCTGTAATTACAATTTCCTTACTGCTACCATAATCTACACTCTTTAATGCAGCAGATACAGGTCCTGTACCCAATTCAATACCGCCTGTTACATAACTTAAATTAACATTATTTATTCCGGAACGTAAACTTAAACGGTCATTGATATAATAGCTTACTCGTATTCCATAACTGAAATTCACATCTCCACTTTGAGAGTTATCAGAAAATGTAGGATCTAAAGAAGAGCCTTCACTTAAAGAGCTGTAATACACCGGGGCAAAATTAGGAGTTACTCCCCATTGATTTTCAGGTTTGTTCTTAACAGTAACAATTGCCTCTTCTTTATTTTGTTCGTTTATTACATCGATTAAAGAACGCTTATTAGCTTCATCAGGTTTTACAACTTCTGAATTCTCTTTGTTTTTTTCTTCAGTATTAGCAACTTCTGCTTTTGTGGCTTCAGAAATTGTAACATCTTTTTTAATAAGAGATTCATTGGTTTTTTCTGAAGGCTTGCCCTTTTCAGAATTGATAACGATTGGTGTGATTGCGACAACTTCATTTATCCCAGTAGGGTTAACAAGAGCATCTTCTTTTTTAAGTTTGTTTTTATTGTTTATAATTTTATCTGAAGTTTTCATAACATCATTTTCAAATGTTATATCGGTGTTTAAAGATTCAGATTTTTTTACAAATGCATCATTTTTCACTTCAATACGATTGGAATTATCTTCCCGATCATTCTTAGTTGCATTTTCATCATCTAAAGCTATTACATCATTGTCAACATTATTTTCTTTTGATAAGTCATTAGCCTCTTTATTTTGAATGTCAGGAGTTGAATTCTCCTCGGTAATAGCTGGGGTGTTTTTATTTGAAGAGTTAAAAACAGAAATTCCAACAGTTAGCAGTAATGCTAAAAGTGCAGCAACACCTCCCAATTTAATCCATAAAGGAATTACTTTTCTGTCCTTATCCTCTTTTTTTAATTGGGCTTGGATTTGTTTCCAAACTTGTGGGGATGGGGAAGCATCAAAATTTTCGAAGTGTTCCTTAAAAAACCTGTCTATGTGCTTTTTTTCTTTCATTTATTAGGAACTTGCTGTGTTGTTATAATCTTCAATCTTTGTTTTTAATATTTTTCGAGCTCTTGCGAGATTCGATTTTGATGTTCCTATAGAGATACCCATTATATCTGAAATTTCTTTATGTGGATAATCATCTAAAACATACATCGTAAAAACCAATCGATAACGATCGGGTAATTCCTGAATTAAATTCAATAAATAATTCAACGGAATCGTACTATCCTCAATTTCAATGTCAATTTCTTCTACGATCTGTTCTTCATTAGATAGATTAAAAACACGTTTTTTGCGATATTTTTGAAGAACCGTATTTACGGTAATTCGTTTAATCCAACCTTCAAAAGAACCTTTTCCTTTAAATTGCTCAATATTTTTAAAAATAGCAAGAAATGAATCTTGTAAATTATCCTCTGCTTCGGGATAACTTCGAGAATACTTTAAGCAAATTGAAAATAATATATTTGAATATTTTTTGTATAATTCTTCTTGTGCCTTAGCATTCTGCTTCTTACATTTTAATATGAGCTCTTCTAAAGTCAAACGTAGTACTGTAAATTATTATTCTAATTGTTGAAAATACTTACACCACAGTAAGTAGGCAACCATAATAATTAAAGCTTCTACTTTTAGTAGATGCCAAAACGATACATGGGTTGCGTTGGGAGATAAACTATTAGTTGTTTGCTGTTATTGCTTCTTTAATTTTTTGCTCTAACTCTTCCATTAATTCCGGATTATCTAATAGAAGATCTTTAACGGCTTCTCTTCCTTGCCCCAATTTGGTGTTATCATAGCTAAACCATGAACCACTTTTCTTAATTAAATCAAAGCTCACCCCTAAATCAACGATTTCTCCAACCTTAGATATACCCAAACCATACATAATATCAAACTCGGCCAATTTAAAAGGAGGTGCAACTTTATTTTTTACAACTTTAACACGTGTTTTATTACCTAATACCACGTTATCTGCATTTTTTATTTGAGTAGATCTACGTATATCTAAACGTATCGAAGCATAAAATTTTAATGCGTTTCCACCCGTTGTGGTTTCAGGATTCCCAAACATAATACCTATTTTTTCACGCAATTGATTTATAAACATAACAGTACACTTTGTTTTGCTGATAGATGCAGTAAGTTTTCGCAAGGCCTGAGACATTAATCGGGCATGTAACCCCATTTGAGAATCCCCCATTTCACCTTCAATTTCGCTTCTTGGAGTAAGTGCTGCGACAGAGTCGATAACAATAATATCGATAGCACCACTACGAATTAGATTATCTGTGATTTCAAGTGCTTGTTCACCATTATCGGGCTGAGAGATGATAAGGTTTTCTATATCGACTCCTAGATTTTCGGCGTAAAATCTATCAAAAGCATGTTCAGCATCAATAAAAGCTGCAATACCACCATTTTTTTGAGCTTCAGCGATAGCATGAAGCGCTAATGTTGTTTTACCTGATGATTCTGGGCCATAAATTTCAACAACTCTTCCCCTTGGATATCCTCCCACACCTATAGCCACATCTAGTCCAAGTGAGCCTGTTGGGATTACTTCAATTTCTTGTACTGGGGCATCCCCCATTTTCATTACGGTGCCTTTTCCGTAGATTTTTTCTAGTTTATCTAGTGTAAGTTTTAATGCTTTTAATTTTGCATCTTTATCGTTAGTCATGAATTCAAATTTTATAAGTAAATCTTAATAGGCTAAGGTACTATTTCTTTACTTGCACTACAAAGGGAAAATAAGAAAAACTAAAAACCGAAAAGCGGGTTTATTAATTAATTAATATCTTTACTCATTATATGGAAGCTCAAGGGAGTTTCTTTAAAAACATTTTTAATCTTCGTCTCTTTTTGTATTAAAAGAGCTATATATATAGAATTTATGGGCTGTACAAGCTGTACAACGAGTACCAATGGACAGCCAAGGGGGTGTAGAAACAATGGAACCTGTGGCTCCGATGGTTGTAATAAATTAACAGTATTCGATTGGCTTTCAAATATGTCTCTTCCCGGAAATATGGAACCCTTTAAAGGGGTAGAAATACGTTTTAAAAACGGGAGAAAACATTTTTATCAAAATTCAGAAACACTCTCTATTAGCATAGGTGATGTGGTCGCCACCGAGGCTTCCTCTGGTCATGATATAGGTATAGTAACTCTTACCGGCGAACTGGTGAGAATTCAGATGAAAAAGAAAAAAGAAAATACTAAAATAAATGAACTTCAAAAAATATATCGAAAAGCCACCCAAAAAGATATAGATATGTGGCAAAAAGTGCGGGCAAATGAAAATGAAATACAGAAACGTTCTCGTGAAATTGCCATGCACCTAAACTTAAAAATGAAAATTTCTGATATCGAATATCAGGGAGATGGTTCGAAAGCGATTTTTTATTATACAGCCGAGGAAAGAGTTGATTTTAGACAGTTAATTAAAGATTTTGCACGAGCATTTAACACTCGTATAGAAATGAAACAAATTGGTTTTAGACAGGAGGCTGCACGCCTTGGAGGTATTGGCTCTTGTGGCCGGGAATTATGTTGTTCTACTTGGTTAACCGATTTTAGATCGGTGAAAACTTCGGCAGCACGTTACCAGCAACTTTCTTTAAACCCACAAAAACTTGCAGGACAATGCGGGAAATTAAAATGCTGCCTTAACTATGAATTAGACACCTATCTGGAAGCATTGGAAGAGTTTCCTAAAATCAATATAAAACTTTCAACAGAAAAAGGGATAGCCTCTTGTCAAAAAATAGATATTTTTAAAGGAATGCTTTGGTATGCTTATGAAAACGGGGGTATGAACTGGCATAAACTTTCTGTAGAAAAAGCAAACAACATTATTACTATTAATAAAAAAGGTCAAAAAGTTATTAGTTTAGAAGAATATGTAGAAGAAGAACAACTGCCTGACATCAATATATTTAGTAATGTTGTTGGCCAAGATAGCCTTACACGATTTGATGAGCCTAAGTATAAACGCAATAATCGTCACAACAAGAACAGAAATAGAAATAAATTCCGAAATAAAAAGCAAAATGCATAATTTTTTTGCCACTTTACTTATAACTTTTTTTTTGGTTTCTTGCGAAAACAATACCGTCATAAGTGAAAATAAATCAATGCCTGGTTATTGGAACAAAGATGATATTATTGAGTTTACTTTACCTGAATTAGATTCCCTGAAAAAATACAATTTGTATATACATCTACGTAATACAAACGACTATAAATACAATAATATATTTTTAATAGTTTCAATGTATTTTCCTCACGGAAAAACCATTTCAGACACCCTAGAATACAAAATGGCTCGCCCCGATGGGTCATGGCTTGGACAGGGAATAGGTAGTATTAAAGAAAATAAATTATGGTATAAAGAAAATGTTTCTTTTTTTGAAAAGGGAAATTACAAGGTTTCTATAATGCATGCGATACGCAATAACGGAGTTATAGAAGGCGTTACAAATCTTGAAGGGATTACAGATATAGGTTTTAGTGTTGAGGAATCCATTCAGGAAAAATAAGTATGACGAAACAAAAAATAAAGAGAATAAGAAATCGAAGTGAAAGTACAAAACAGCATAAAAAATTGTTTTGGAAATTGTTCGTAGCGGGAATTACTTTTATCTTTTTATTATTTTTATTGGCATCGTGGGGTGTTTTCGGCAAATTACCCGACGAAACCAATCTTGAAAATCCAGAGAAGAATTTAGCTACAGAGATTATAGCCTCAGACGGAAAAACATTGGGTAAATTTTATAAGGAAAATAGAACTCCTGTTCAGTTTGAAGAACTACCTAATCACTTAATAAATGCTTTAATTTCAACCGAGGATATTCGGTTTTATGACCATTCGGGGATAGATGCTAAAGGCACACTTAGAGCGGTAGCTTTTTTGGGTACAAAAGGTGGAGCTAGTACTATTTCGCAACAATTGGCAAAGTTGTTTTTTACCGAAAATGTATCGCGAAGTAAGCTGGGTAGAGGAACTCAAAAAATCAAAGAATGGATTATTGCAACACGTTTAGAACGACGATATACTAAAGAGGAAATTCTAACCATGTATTTTAACGAGTATGATTTCTTAAATCAAGCTGTTGGAATTGAATCAGCTTCTAACATTTATTTTGATAAAAAACCATCCGAATTATCAATTGTAGAATCAGCTATCTTAGTTGGGATGTTTAAAAACTCTGCTTTGTATAATCCTCTTCGTAACCCTGAGGGAGTAAGAAATAGAAGAAATGTTGTATTAGGACAAATGGCAAAATATGAATTTATTTCAGAAGAATTAAAAGACTCCTTACAAGCTACTCAACTTGAGATTAATTATACACCACAAGGTCATGATGAGGGGATCGCTACCTACTTTAGAGAATATGTACGGGGTTTTATGCAAGATTGGATAAAAGATAACCCAAAGATCGACGGGTCAAATTACAATATATATAGTGATGGACTCAAAATCTACACAACCATTGATTCTAAGATGCAGAAATATGCTGAAGATGCTGTAGATGAACATATATCAAATCTTCAAAAAGAATTTGACAGGCAAAATAAAAAAAATAAGACAGCACCTTTTCGGGGTATTACTAAAAAAGAGATAGAAACTATTTTAAATTCATCAATGCGGCGTTCCGATCGCTGGCGTGAAATGAAAGCGCAAGGGAAAAGTGAAGCAGACATAATTAAAAGTTTTAATGAAAAAACAATGATGCGAATTTTTTCCTGGGGAGGAAGTATCGATACATTGATGAGTCCAAAAGACTCCATTCGTTACCATAAATCATTTTTACAAGCCTCTCTTATGTCTATGACCCCGCAAACTGGAGAAGTTAAGGCTTGGGTGGGAGGAATAAATTATAAGCATTACAAATACGATATGGTTAAAAAAGGAAAACGTCAAACAGGATCGACCTTTAAACCTTTTGTGTATGCTACCGTTATTGATCAAATGCATATGTCACCTTGTGATATGATGCCTAACACTCAATACACAATTGAAGCTGGAAAATATGGCTTATTAGAACCCTGGACTCCTAAAAATTCGGGAGAAAAATATGGAGGTATGGTTACTTTAAAACAAGCATTGGCACAATCTATAAATACAATTACAGCAAGATTAATAGACAGAGTAGGCCCAAGACCTGTGATAGATTTAATAGATAAGATGGGAATTGAAACAAAGGATATTCCCGAAGTACCCTCAATTGCATTAGGAACAGCAGACATTTCCCTTTTTGAAATGGTAGGCGCCTATAGTGCATTTGCTAATGAAGGAGTATACATAAAGCCCATATTAATTTTAAGAATTGAAGATAAAAACGGAACAATCCTATATCAAAATGTACCCAAAACCAAAGACGTAATAAGTAAAGAAGCAGCCTATGTTACGATAAGCCTCATGGAAGGAGTTACACAATCTGGTTCAGGTTCTAGATTAAGAGGTACATGGAGGAAAGAATTTCCCGTATATAAGAAAGTTGTAACAAGGTACCCCTATGATTTTAAAAACCCAATAGCAGGTAAAACAGGTACTACACAAAACAATAGTGATGGTTGGTTTATGGGCATAGTTCCTAATTTGGTAACCGGAGTATGGGTAGGAGGAGAAGATCGTGCCACTCATTTTTCAAGGACTGAATATGGTCAAGGCGCTACCATGGCTTTACCTATTTGGGGAATTTACATGCTTAAATGTTATGAGAACGAGGAACTGAACATTTCCAAAGAAGAATTTAATAAACCAACTAATCTATCTATAGAAACAGATTGTATAAAATGGCGAGAAAATATTGATATTGAAGACGAAATCCCTAGTGAATTCGATTTGTAATAGATAAATTCTTTTAGAAATATTTCTCTTTTCTTTGGAAGTGATTGTGTCTCAATTTTTGTATTTTTCTAAAAATATTATGTATGATTAATAAAACGGTTTCTAATGTACAGGAAGCTTGCCTTGGTGTAAAAGACGGTATGACATTTATGCTGGGAGGGTTTGGACTAAGCGGTATTCCTGAAAATTCCATAGCAGAACTGGTTCGATTAAATGTAAAAAACGTAACCTGTATCTCAAACAATGCCGGGGTGGATGATTTTGGTTTAGGATTATTACTTCAAAAGAATCAAATAAAAAAAATGATTTCATCTTATGTAGGTGAAAATGCTGAATTTGAAAGGCAAATGTTAAGTGGCGAATTACAAGTGGATTTAATTCCACAAGGTACTTTAGCCCAACGATGTTTGGCAGCACAGAGTGGAATCCCAGCATTTTATACACCAGCGGGTTATGGCACCGAAGTAACCAAAGGGAAAGAAACCAGAGAATTTCATGGGAAATGGCATGTTTTAGAAAAAGCCTTTAAAGCCGATTTTGCTTTTGTTAAAGCATGGAAAGGGGATGTGGCCGGGAATCTTATTTTTAATGGAAGTGCACGTAATTTCAATCCTAATATGTGTGGTGCAGCAAAAATTACAGTTGCTGAAGTTGAAGAATTGCTACCTGTAGGTGTCTTAGATCCTAATCAGATACACATACCAGGTATTTTTGTACAACGAATTTTTCAAGGAGATAAATACGAGAAACGAATCGAACAACTAACCGTAAGAAAACGAGATTAATGGCACTATCTAAGGAACAAATTGCGAAAAGAATTGCAAAAGAAATAAAGAACGGATACTATGTAAATCTAGGAATTGGTATTCCTACCCTGGTTGCTAATTTTGTTCGTGACGATATCGATGTAGATTTTCAAAGTGAGAATGGAATATTAGGAATGGGACCTTTTCCATATGAAGGTGAAGAGGACCCCGATCTAATTAATGCTGGCAAACAAACTATTACAACATTACCCGGCGCCTCCTTTTTCGATTCAGCGATGAGTTTTTCAATGATACGAGGGCAACATGTAGATTTAACCATATTAGGAGCTATGGAGGTTTCGCATAACGGTGATATAGCCAACTGGAAAATACCCGGAAAAATGGTGAAAGGTATGGGGGGTGCAATGGATTTGGTAGCATCTGCTGATAACATAATTGTTGCTATGATGCATACTAATAAAGCGGGAGAATCCAAATTATTAAAAGAATGTTCATTACCTCTAACAGGAGTTAATTGTGTTAAAAAAATAATTACTAACCTTGCAGTATTTGAAGTGCAAAACAATACTTTTAAACTTCTTGAACGAGCTCCTGGAATAACTATAGAAGAAATAAAAGATGCTACTGAAGGAAACTTAACAGTAGAAGGCGAAATTCCCGAAATGTTACTGTAGTTTCTTAGATTTTGTGAATAATCCAATGTGTTACATTGGTTTTTTTTTATCAAAAAGGTAGGAAATTACTTAGCATTATGTGTTATATGTTAAAATATAGTGTATTATGTCGAAAATAAATGCTTTTTGTCGTAGTTATAAAAAAATAATCTTCACATTAGCATTCCCAAACCTAACAAACTTAACCTACATTATGCAAAATGTAATTTTAGCAATTAAAAAAACATTTCAACTACTTAAAAATGTCTTGTATGTTGCTAAAAAAGTGTTTTTATTGATGTGATTATTATTATAAAAGTTTATTAAACCCCGAGTCTGCAACGATTCAGATAGAGGTAAGCCCGTTCTTAGTGAGGTTTGAACGGGCTTTTTTTAGATCCCTTTCGGAATGGATTCAATAAGTTTTTTTGTATACTCTTTTTTTGGGTTGGCATAAATTTCATCGGCATCTCCTATTTCTTCAATCTTTCCTTCCCTCATAACCAATAGTTGATCAGCCATAAATTTAACGACAGCTAAATCATGGGAGATAAAAATATAAGTAAATCCAAAATCATCTTTTAACTCATTTAGTAGGTTAAGAACTTGGGCTTGGACCGAGATATCTAACGCTGAAACAGATTCGTCACATATTACCAATTTTGGTCCCACTGCAATAGTGCGTGCAATCCCAACTCTTTGCCGCTGACCACCAGAGAGTTCATGTGGATAGCGGAAGAAATATTCCCGGTCTAGTCCCACTCGCTCAAGGAGTGTCATTACCTTTTTCTTACGTTCATTTCGATTTTTTTCAATTCCATATACCTCTAAAGGTTCGATTAGAGCATCCCCTATAATTAATCTAGGATTTAATGAAGAATAAGGATCCTGAAAAATTAGTTGGATTTCCTTCCGTAGTTTCCTCATTTCCGATGGTGAGAGCTTTGTTAATTCTATTCCTCTGTATTTTATGCTACCTGAAGTAACTTTTTCTAACTGTAGGATAGCTTTCCCAAGAGTAGATTTGCCACAGCCAGATTCTCCAACCAACCCAAGGGTTTCACCTTCAAAGACCTTAAAACTAACGCCATCCACCGCTTTAATAACATTAGATTTTTTAAACAATCCAACATTAGAATAATATTCTTTTTTTAGGTTAAGCACCTCCAATAATGGGGACTTAGTGTATATTAACTTGTGTTTAAAGGCCCGCTGTTGAGGAGTAACCTCTTTTGATATAAAACTTTTATCGGCAAGAGAAGCAATAGTTGGAAGCTGCTCCAGTCTAATTCCAAGAATAGGCCGAGATGCTAATAATGCTTTTGTATAGTCATCTTTAGGGGTTTTAAAAATTTGTAGAACACTTCCTTTTTCAACAATTTTTCCATTATATAAAACGATCACTCGATCTACAATTTCTGATATCAACCCTAAATCGTGTGAGATAAAAAGAAGACTCATTTTGGTCTCCTTTTGCAACTCCTTAAGCAGTAAAATTATTTCATTTTGGACGGTAACATCCAAAGCCGTAGTAGGTTCGTCTGCAATTAATAATTTAGGTTTACAGGCAATTGCCATTGCAATCATAACCCGTTGTATCTGTCCACCACTAATTTGGTGAGGATAACTATTGAAAATATCCTTTGGACGCGGCAATTTTACTTTTTCGAACAATAAGATGGTTTCCTTTTTTGCCTGTGAAGAAGAATATTTTAAATGATTCTGAAGTATTTCGGAAACCTGAAAACCGCATTTAAGTGAAGGGTTTAAAGCACTCATAGGTTCCTGAAATATCATGGAAATATCTTTTCCTCTCAGTTTCCTATAATCTTTAGGTTCTAGGTTTATTAAATTTTTTTTGCAGAAAATAATTTCTCCTTTTATACGCGTTGTTTTTTTTGGTAACAAGCCCATAATTGCTAAGGCAGAAACAGATTTACCCGAACCGGATTCTCCAACTATCCCAACAATTTCATTTTCAGAAATACTAAATGAAATATCGTGTACGACTTCGACACTTTTTATTTTATTACCAAAAGCAATGCAAAGATTTTTAATATTAAGCAAGATTTCTTTTGACATATTTCAAAGATAGTAGTATTCTGCAAAAACCTAAAATCTAATTTTTTAATCAGTGTTGTGATGACCAAGTGCTTTTAGCAATTCAAGGTCTAACTGGTAAAGAATATCTTCACGCCCAGAATAAAAACCTCTGGTAAATCGAGTGGATTTTGTACCTGTCTGCATTTGTTCACAGACTTTCCAGTCTTGTTTGTTGGTCAAATCCCAAAATTCCACAGCCGATTTTATTCCTGCCTGGGCTTTCAAGTCATTTATTATTTCTGGACGAAATAGCCAATAACAATCGTTAATAATTTTTTCGGGACCAAGTGGTGTGATATGATGGAATAAAACAAAATCTGGATGTGGAGTGAGTAACATATTTGGAAAAACAGAATAGTAGTAAATTCTTTTCAAATCATCACCGGAAACGTTGCAAATAGAAGGGGCAGCCGCTTCGCCGGTCATGGTCATACTTCCTCCATCTTTACTGAGATCCATAAATCCACCAATTACTGCACCTTTACTATAGTCATGCTGAGCTGACTGGACTGGAGTAAGTTCGGTAAGCAAGGGATGCACACCGGGACAATGATAACATTCCTGGTAATTCTGGAGTATAAGTTTCCAGTTACAATTCAGTTCGTATCTTAAATGATGTGCTATTCTTAATTCATCAATTTTCCAATCTGTAAATTTTCCCATGAGTGCTTCCATTTGGACTTCAAAGGGTGCAGGATTTTTGTCCAGGTTTATAAATACAAAACCTTCCCATATGTGAACACTGGCCTGATGAAGCGCACAATCGTCTTTTTGGAATCCATGGCCCTCTTTCATCAAAGGTGCATTTAATAGTTTGCCGTCTAACGCATAGGTCCATGCGTGATAAGGACATTGTATGGATTTGGATTTGAAAATTCCTTTTGGTTTATCACAAAGCTGTGTTCCTCTGTGTCTGCAAACATTAAAAAGAGCTTTGACTTCATGAGATTTGTCTCTTACCAATATAAGACTCTCGTTCGCTACTTTGATTAGTTTGTAATCACCAACCGATGAAATTTCTTCTGCACGGCAGGCATAAACCCAAAACTTATAGAAAATTTTTTCTACCTCCTCTTCATAGATTTCTTCGCTATGATAATACTTTCCAGGTAAAGTCCTGGTTCCATCAAATATGGGATAATCAACTCCTCTTTTTCGAAATTTTCCTTTATCCATATCAATTTTGTATTAGTTTAAAATCATTTTCGCACCCAAATATCCCGGCATACAGGTAATACCTCCTCCAGGGTGAGATCCACTGCCACAAAGATACAAACCAGAAACTGGAGTATTATATTTTGAGCAAATAGGAATCGGTCTTGTAATAAGTTGATCCACAAAATGCTCACCATGATAAATATGGCCTTCAGTTAAGTTATATCGTTTTTCAAAATCTAAAGGCGAAAGTACTTCCATACTTACCACTGCTTTAGAAAGTCCTGGCGAATATATTTCAAGTTCATTGAGTACGTCCTCACCTAGTTTCTTTTTAGCTTCTACAGACCATCGGGCTTTAAAATTATAAGGAATTTGATGAATTAATACTGAAAGAACACTGTGACCCTTTGGTGCCAAAGAAGTATTAGTGTAAGTAGGAATATTAATATCCAGAAAAGGTGTATCTGTTACATTCTTGTACTTTACAGGATCAAAAGCTTTTTCCATTTCATCAAAGGAATTTCCAGTCCTTGCAAATTCAACAAGTTGGCCATTTAATTCGACCACTTTATTTATTGCCAGATTAACCTTTGCAGTTGTTCCTCTGCTTCGTATTTTTTCAATCCAATAATCCAATTTGTATTCAAGTTCGAAATCATCAAATAAATTAAGAAACGTTTCTTTCGGTGTGCAGGATGCTGCCACTTTCATAGCGTTTATTTCTTCGCCACCTTTTAATCTCACACCCCTCACAACTCCTTCAGCATCCAACAATATTTTTTCTACTTCTGCGCTGGTTCGAATATCAACACCCGCTTTTTCCGCGGCCTTTCGTAATGCATCAACAAGAGCTTGCGGTCCGCCTTTAATATTATTTCTGGAAGCGCATTCCCAAAGCATCAGGTTAATAGTGGAATATGCCGACCTTGGACCAGCATAAGATCCATATAACGCAGGAGCAGCTAAGCCAGCTTTAAGAAAATCGGTTTCAAATTTTTCATTTAAATAATCTGACAAGCACATGGGAGCAACCTTGAGCAATTCCATCATGGTCTTATTACCTAATCCTTTGAGCATTAGTCCCTTTTTAGCTAACACTACAAGACTCGCCATGGTCAAATTTTCAATTTCAATATTTGGAGGAGGATTGTCCATCAAATCATTGATAACCTTACTAATCTTTTTAAGAAATACCCGATATTCTTTGTATGCTTTGGCATCATTTTCGGAAAATTTACTGATTGCATCAGCAGTTCTATTAACGTCTGAATGAATTATGACACTTTTTCCATCTTTAGAAAGAATTGTCACATCGGCACGATTATTATCAATCACCAATCCATGTTTTTCGAGTTGAAGAGTATTAATTACTTGTGATCGGACACCGCTGGTATCGTGCAATAATCCTGTAGTTGAATAACCCGGGGAAAATTCTTCTCCTGCTGCAATGCCACCCAGTACATTTCTTTTTTCGACAACAAGTACTTTCTTTCCCTTTTTGGCAAGAATGGTGGCGGCAGTGAGTCCATTATGACCACCACCAATTACTATTACATCATACTTACTCATATCACTTTTTCTTTTAAGATTGATTTTGCCGACAATTCGCCTCCCGATCCCATGATCCCACCTCCAGGGTGTGTGCCAGAACCGGACATCCATAAATTTCTTATTGGGGTTTTATATTTGGCGAACCCTGATATGGGACGTTGAAATAAAAGTTGTTCCAGAGTAAGTTCGCCTTGAAATATATTACCTTCCGTTAGTCCGAAAGTTTCTTGTAAATCCCAGGGAGTAATCACTTGCCGGTGTAGTACCAAGCTGTCAATATCCGGCACATACTCTTTGATCGTATTTTGCACCGCATCTCCGAATTTCTCAGCCAGTTTTGGCCAATATTCAGGACCTTCTTTAATATCAAACGGAGCATATTGTATAAAACATGACATCACGTGTTTACCAGGAGGAGCCAATGTCGGGTCAGTTAGCGATGGAACAACTATATTTATAAAGGGTTTTTCTGAAAACTCTCCATATTTTGCCTGATCATAAGCTTTCTCAACGTAATCGATATTAGGAACAATGGCAATATCTCCTTTCATGTACTCAAGACCCTTTCTTTTTTTACAAAAATTTGGTACTCCACTGAGTGCAAAATTGACTTTTCCAGAGCTACCTCTTAGCTTAAACCTTTTGATCTCTGTGGTAATATCTGATGTAAGATTATCTTCCCCGATCATCTTGAGGTAAGTTCGGTTTGGATCCAGGTTAGAAACAACTATTTTGGAATCTATTTCATCTCCATTGGCTAAAACCACACCTGTTGCTTTCCCATTAATAATTTTAACATGTGCAACATCCACATTGGTTCTTATTTCTGCTCCAAAACTTTTAGCGGCATTGGCACAGGCCATGCTTACGCCACCTGTTCCACCTTTTGAAAATCCCCATGATCTAAAAGCACCATCCAATTCACCCATATAGTGGTGAAGAAGTACATAAGCCGTTCCGGGGGAACGTACACCTAAAAATGTCCCAATAATACCACTTACTGCCATGGGTCCTTTTAAAACCTCCGATTCAAACCAGAGATCGAGAAAATCTGCACTGCTCATGGTAAGTAACTTGATATTCATATGAAGTAATTCGGAGCCGAGATTTTTGAAAACCTTACCCATTCTCAAAAGAGATGAAAGTTCTTTTGGATTAATTGAGGCTACATCAGGTGCTGGATGGTCTATTACCTCTTTAGCCAGTTTTGCCATATGGGTCATTACATTGCTAAACTCTCCATAAACTTCAGAGTCCTTTTTACTAAATCTTGCAATTTCCCTTCTCGTAAGAGAAGCGTCTCCCCATTTGCAAAGTCCTAGATCTCCATCGGGAAGGGGCTGAAATGACGCATCCATAGGAATGATGTCATATCCGTGTTTTGTAAGGTTTAACTCCCTAATGATATGTGGTCGAAAAAGGCTCACAACATAGCTACACACCGAATAAGTAAATCCAGGATACACCTCCTCTGAAACAGCTGCACCACCAAGGACATGCCTTTTTTCTAATACTAAAACCTTCTTACCTGCTTTAGCTAAATATGCGGCATTGACCAATCCATTATGACCGCCACCTATTATTATTGCATCGTATTTATTATTCATCTTGTTATTTTTTAAGGATTGATCGTTTCCTTTCCGGATTAAAAAATTGAGGTTTGCCTACAATGGCCTGTACGATCTCTCTTTGGTGTTCCACCATTACTTCAAAGTTAACTTCAGTTCCAGGCCTGCCATAATCTATCCCTATCGTCGCAAGTGCTATATTCTTTTTTAATATAGGGGACCATGTTCCACTAGTTGCGTATCCAATTTGTTTGGACCTGTGTTGCTTATGGTATATTGGGACAGAGTGTCGCCAGGCACCAGCCTCTGTATGGGGTGGTAATCCGTGTTTTTTGTATAACACTTCTAAATCGGGCCAATTGATATCAATTCCTACGATTGCCCATCTTGAGCCCTTTTTCTTTTCTGCCCTCAAGGCCCTTTGCCCCATAAATGGTTCCCGGTCCAAATGGACTGTCCAACCAAGTCCAAGTTCATAGGGTGAACTCATTTGTTCGGGAATAAGTGCATGTAAAGAACTGTGATAATCAACACCATTCATTATCAAACCCGCTTCAATTCTGGCAATATCCAGAGCAGCAATTCCCGACATTCTTATATTATAATCTTGTCCTGCACTCCAAATCGCATCAAACAATTTCAATGCATCTTCATTTTTTATCCATAACTCATACCCTAAATCCCCGGTATATCCTGTGCGTGAAATTTTAAATTCGAAACCATTACCTTTAGCACTCGTTGTCCAGAAAAATTTCAATCTATCTAAATCTGCATCACACATATTTTTCAAGATATCTCTTGATTTGGGACCTTGAAGGGCCAATCCACAGTAACTGTCAGTGATGTCTTCAATTTGGACATCAAGATTTTTAATAAATCTTGAAAACCAAGAGTAGGAAGGATCTGCTGAGGTCACAAAATATTCGTTCTCTCCGAAATGCATAACGGTTCCGTCATCTATGACCATACCCCGATCATCACACCAACAACAGTAGGTTGCCTGATTTAACTTCAATTTTCTTATGTCTTTAACAATAATGCGAGATAAAAACATCGAAGCATCCTTGCCCGTTACTTTATATTTAAAAAGAGGGGTAATATCGACTAATCCTGCCGAATGCCTGAAGGCAAAATATTCGAAATCATTAACCACATTGTAGGAATTAGCAGCAAAGTAGCCTGCCCATTCCTTCCAGTCAAGGTTATGGTTTAGTTCCGAGGTTCTCGGATGAAAAGGAGTTTGTAAGGGCATGTATATTAGGTTTAAATTACTGCAGGCTCAATACTGAGTTTACATTAACTATAATTTCTGAAAAATTGATAAATAAAAAATTATCCAGAATAGATTTGAAGAGATACTTACAATCCTGGGATCAGAACCCAGGGCATTTCAGAAATGTTATGTATTGTTTTGGTAAGCATATAACAAACATACAAATAATATCAGTGGCTTACCCTTTAGACCATGAGAATTTCACTTTCAGTAAGTAATTCTTCATTACGTAATCTTAATATAATTTGAGCAACTGCAATAGTGTCTTTTTCACAATATTTAATAATTCTGTCTAAGTCGTTTTCTTTATAAAAAATCTGGTAAACATCACTACCATCGATATCATCCTTGGGAGATGGAATTCCTAATGCATGGGTCATAAGTTTTAAAGAAGTAAAGGTTTTATAATCCCCAAATTTCCATAATTCTAAGGTGTCAAGATGTGGTATTTCCCAAGGTTTTTTCCCGAAGAGATTCAATTTGAATGGAATATCAATACTATTAATAATCATCCTTCGAGCAATATACGGGAAATCAAATTCCTTACCATTATGTGCACAAAGAAGATGTTGAGGTTTGTTAAAATGTGTTTCTAAAAGGGTCTTAAATTCATTTAAAATCTTAGTTTCTTCGCCCTGATAAGTAGTTACCCTAAATTTACGCGAGTCTCCTTTAAATACAAAATATCCTACTGAAATACAAATTATCTTTCCAAACTCAGCCCAAATTCCGGCACGGTCATAGAATTCTTCTGGAGTGAAATCTTCTTTACGTTGATATTTTGTTTTTTGCTCCCACAAGCTTTTGGCATCATTTTCCAGATGGTCATATTCAGAAAATAAGGGAACGGTCTCAATATCCAGAAACAGGATCGTATCCAGATTTATTCTTTTAAGCATATACTAAAATTATAATCGGGGAGATGGTTAAAGATACAATAAGTTTAATTAAAGAGAGATTGTTGCTTAACGGGGTTTTCGTGTTCCAACAACCATTTTTTACGATGTAAACCTCCTGCATAACCAATTAAAGAACCATCACTACCAATTACTCGATGACAGGGAATGATAATAGCTATTGGATTTTTGCCATTTGCAGAAGCAGCTGCACGAATCGCTTTTGGATCCCCCAATTGGTTTGCAATATCTTGGTAAGAAGCAGTTTTACCAAACGGAATATCCTTTATTTGCTGCCATACTTTTTTTTGAAAAAAGGTTCCTTCAGGGTTTAGTTTTAATTTGAAATTTATACGATTTCCTTCAAAGTATTCTGAAAGTTGTTGTACTGTATTTTGAAGAGATTCAGAAATTATTTTGCTTTCACTTTCTTCAGGATCGATAAAATTAACAAAAGCTAAACCATCAATATCTCCTTTAATTTCTAGTGTTCCTACAGGCGTATTTAGATAGATAGTTTCCATAATTACCAGCCGATATATTTTGGAGGTATAATGCTATTTAGGTTGAGATAAACTACAAGTTGTCCACGATGATGGGTAACATGATCCTGCAAAAGATTAAGAATTTGAAGTTTGCTTTTGGGTTCAGATAAGAAATCTACAGTAACCTTCAAGTTATCGTCAGGGGTATTTTTAATTAATTCTGCAACTGAGTTGAAAGCAATTTCCAATAAAATTATAGTTTCAGCTTTTGAAGATGGTAAAGGGGTTTCTACCCTCTTGTATTCAATATTAGAAAAATAAAAATTACTCAGCCAATCCATATTTCCTTTAATATGAATGAGCTGTTCTTTAAAACTCATTTGTCGTTCAGTGGGTTTAAAATTATATGCATTTTCGGGCATTGCTTCAGCGACTTCCAAAAGGTAATTTTTAGAATTCTCCCATTTTTCTATAAAAGCTTCTTTTGGTGTGGATGTTTGGGCTGATAAAGACGAATGAAATAAGGCCGTTAATAGTATAAAAGCAATTTGTTTTTTCATAACACAGGTTTTTTTCAGTAATAGCAGCAGTTACCGAAAGTGGTAATACAAAAATAATCCCTATTACTGGAATTAAAAGCATTAACATAAAAAATATACCATTACCAATCGCGACACCCCTATATTTATTTACAAATTGGATACTTTGTTTATAGGATAAATGCCTCTCCAGAGTGTAGTCCATATTCCCAAACACAGATATTGGAAATCAACTTCCCAATGTCATCAGAAAAACCCAAGCATAAAACCCAAAACCTAATGCAGTTTATAAACTTATGATCATAGGGATTCCAAAATACTTCCATAATCCTAGTGTGTTAATTAGTTATAGACTATCACCGTAAGCTTTGATGCCACTAAAAATATTTTTTATCATTCTATATAAAATATAAACCAGTTCAGGGGGTTATTTTCTAAGACAAAGATTTACATTGTAATAAGATTTACCAAATTTAGTACTCCATGGGAAAGTAGATTTCTTATAAATGATTGTTTTATTGCCCCAGATTATTGGTTTTGTTTATTACCTATATTAAAAGTTGTTATTTATCATTTATAAATAACAAAAAAATTAGACCTTTATAGATTACAATTAAAAAATGTATGTTAACATTAGAAGATTTTCAGAAATTTAAAAACCCAAAAGAATTTTTAAAAATACTTAAGTCTAAATTAGGTAAAAAAAGATTATCCAGAATACTTTACGATGTACAGTATGAAAAAGAATTACTTCTTCTTCAGGCGGAATTAGTAAACTTACAACATTGGGTGGTAAAGAATAACAGACGTGTTTGTATAATATTTGAGGGAAGAGATGCAGCAGGAAAGGGAGGTGCTATTCGAAGAATGGCAGAACATTTAAATCCCCGTGCTTTGAGAATTGTAGCTTTAACAAAACCAACAAAGGTAGAAAAGGGGCAATGGTATTTTAGAAGATATATTAAAGAATTACCCAATCTTGGAGAGCTTGTTTTTTTTGACAGAAGTTGGTATAACCGTGCTGTATTGGAACCTGTAATGGAATTTTGCAATGATGAGGAATACAATAAATTTATGATTCAGGTTCCTGAGTTTGAACATATGCTTTATGAAGATGGAGTACATTTAATAAAGTTATGGTTCTCAATTTCAAAAAAAGAGCAGCTTAAAAGATTTAATTCTAGATTAACAAACCCGTTAAAACGTTGGAAATTCAGTTCGGTTGATATGGAAGGACAAAAAAAATGGGATAATTTCACCTTTTACAAAGATCAAATGTTTGTTAAAACGCATACAAGCTTTAGTCCTTGGATTATTATTAAAACGAACAATAAAAAAGAAGCCCGGTTGGAGAGTATACGTTATGTGCTTTCAAGGTTTAATTATGATAGCAAAAAGGATCCACAGACCACATTAATGCCAGATCCAAATATTGTACTACGATACCATAGAACTATAATAACAAATGAAAAATAATGATTGAAAAAATAACAGAAGAAGATTTAATACCGCTTAATAAGAGAAGAGGAATAAAACAATTATTATCTCGGGATAATACTACGATCAGAAGAGTTCTTAATTATTTAAATTATGAGGAACGACTAAAGACTCTGCAAGAGGAGCTCATTAATCTTCAAAGTTGGGTTGTTGATAATAAAGAAAAGGTAGTAATCATTTTTGAAGGACGTGATGCAGCAGGAAAAGGGGGAGCTATAAGAAGAGCAACCCAATATTTAAATCCAAGAGAATTTAAGGTGGTTGCATTGCCTAAGCCAACCGATGTAGAAAAAGGACAATGGTATTTTCAACGCTATATTAACCAATTACCAAGAGAGGGTAAGATTATATTTTTTGATAGAAGTTGGTATAACAGAGCTGTTGTAGAACCTGTAAATAAGTTTTGTACATTAAAAGAGTATAAAATATTTATGAACCAGATAAATTATTTTGAGAGTATGATAACCGAGTCTGGAATACGACTTATTAAACTTTATTTTTCAATTTCAAAAGAAGAACAAAAAAAACGTTTTGAAAACATTAAATCGAGTCCTGTAAAAAAATGGAAATTTAGTGCTGTTGATGAAAAAGCCTTAGAACTTTGGGATGATTATACAGAGTATAATAAGAAGATGTTTAACAAAACAAATACTAAAGTAGCACCCTGGATAGTAATTAAGGCCAATAGAAAAACGACAGCTAGAATAAAAGCTATTGAACATATTTTAGACGAGATTCCCTATGAAATTAAGAAAAATGCAGATATTGAGCCTATAGATTTTAATGAATAGCCTGTTGATATTCATTTTCCTATCCAAATCCAGAACGAAAACCCATATCTTTATTAAAATTATTTAATATTATGAGATATTTTTATATGAATATTATTGGGGTTCTTATCCTTTTTTTCTTTGGAATTAATTCAGAATCCACCCATTCACAAACCTATAACGAGGAGTTATACGATGCCCTGGAGTATCGTCTTTTAGGACCGTTTCGAGGTGGTAGAAGCGCAGCAGTTACAGGTGTTCCAAATAAGCCCAATTTATTTTATTTTGGAGCTACAGGTGGAGGAGTTTGGAAAACTGAAGACGGGGGAAGAACTTGGGAGAATATTTCTGATGGTTTTTTTGGAGGTTCAATAGGATCTATTGTTGTAAGTGTTGACGACCCAAATGTGATTTATGTTGGGGGTGGTGAAACTACTGTGAGAGGAAATGTTTCTTCGGGTTATGGAGTATGGAAAACTGAAAATGCAGGTAAAACCTGGAATCAAATAGGCTTAAAAAAAAGCCGCCATATCCCAAGATTGGTTGTTCATCCCAGAGATCACAATATTATTTTCGCAGCAGTATTGGGGAATATATACAAACCTACTTCGGAAAGAGGGATATACAAAAGTACAGATGGTGGAAAAACCTGGGAACAAAAATTATTTGTAAATCAGAATGCAGGTGCTGTGGATTTAATCATGGATCCTACAAACCCCCGAATTTTATATGCATCTACCTGGAATGTTAGAAGAACACCCTATAGTCTTAGTAGCGGGGGAGAAGGTTCTGCTCTTTGGAAAAGTAATGATAACGGTGAAACCTGGAAAGAGATTTCAAAAAATGAAGGGTTTCCGACAGGGACTCTTGGTAATATTGGTGTAACCGTTTCACCTGTAAATAATGAAAGAGTTTGGGTAATAGTAGAGAATAAAGAAAAGGGGGGTGTTTATAAAAGTGATGATGGAGGAGAAACATGGAAAGAAGTAAATAGCGAACGAAAATTGCGCCAACGGGCTTGGTATTATACACGTATTTATGCCGACCCATATAATGAAAATATTGTTTATGTACTCAATGTAAACTACCATAAAAGTTCGGACGGAGGGAAAACATTTAACACTTTTAATGCTCCTCATGGAGACCATCACGATCTTTGGATTGCTCCGGAAAACCCAAAACGCATGATCATGGGAGATGATGGAGGTGCACAAATAACCTACGATGGTGGAGAAACTTGGAGTACTTACCATAATCAACCTACAGCTCAATTTTATCGGGTGACCACAGATAATTTTTTCCCATACAGGATTTATGCAGCACAACAAGATAATTCTACAATACGGATATCACATAGAAATGAAGGTAGGAGATTAGATGAGGATGACTGGGAGTCAACTGCAGGTGGAGAAAGTGCCCATATTACTATAGACCCTAAGAATAATGATATTGTTTTTGGTGGGAGTTACGGTGGTTTTTTAACGCGTTATAATCATAAAACCGGAACGATAAGAAGTGTTAGCGTATGGCCAGATAACCCAATGGGACATGGTGCAGAAGACTTGAAATATCGTTTTCAATGGAATTTCCCTATTTTCTTTTCATATCACGATGCTAATAAACTGTATTCATTTTCTAACTTTGTTCATGTAACTACTAACGAAGGAGAAAGTTGGAAGGTAATAAGTCCGGACTTAACAAGAAATGACACTACTAAATTAAAATCTTCGGGGGGGCCTATCACTCAAGATAATACATCGGTGGAATATTATTGTACTATTTTTGCAGCTGCGGAATCTCCTGTAACCTCAGGAGTAATTTGGACAGGAAGTGATGATGGATTGGTATACCTTACTCGTGATGGCGGATCAACATGGGACAACGTTACTCCAAGCGAAATGCCAAATTGGATGATGATAAATAGCGTGGAACCTTCGGTTTATGATGAAGCAACTTGCTACATTGCCGGAACCAAATACAAAACAGGAGATTTTGCACCTTACTTATATAAAACGAGTGACTTTGGAAAGTCTTGGAAAAAGATAACCAATGGAATTCCGAGTGAGCATTTTACTCGAGTATTAAGAGAAGACCCAATAAAGAAAGGAATATTATATGCTGGCACCGAAACAGGATTGTATGTTTCGTTTAATGATGGTAATAACTGGCAACCACTTCAGTTAAATTTACCTATAGTTCCTATTACAGATTTAAAAGTAAAGGAGAATAATCTAATCGTTGCAACTCAAGGAAGAAGCCTTTGGATATTAGATGATCTAAGCCTATTGCATCAACTTTCAAGTATAAAAAACGAGGAGATTATACTTTTTAAACCTAAAGACACCTATCGTATGGGAGGAAGTTCAAACAAAGAGTCTTTAACTTCGGGAACTAATCACCCTTCAGGAGTTATAACGTATTTTTATGTAAAAGACCCAGGCGAGAAGGAAATAAAACTAAGTTATCTCAGCTTAAAAAACGATACCATAAAAACGGTAAGTACAAAGAACAAAAAGGATAAATTTAAAGTAAAGGAAGGAGCGAATATGTTTGTATGGAATACACGAGGAAAAAGTGCTGAAAAACTGGAAGGCATGATTTTTTGGTGGGGAAGTACAAATGCACCAAAAGCCGTTCCGGGTGAATATAAAGTTGTTCTAAGCGTTGGAGAGGATAATTTTATACAAAACTTTTTAATTGTAGCAGCAAAAAATGGAGAAACCAATATTGCAGAAATGCAAAAGCAATTCGATTTTATAACTAAAATAAATGAAACGGTAGATATAGCACATTTATCAATCAAAAAAATAAGAAAAATCAATAAACAATTAAAGACCTTTCAAGAAGAATATAAGGATGATGAGCGTGTGAAATCACTCCTTGAAAAAGCTAAAAAGTTAAGTGATGATTTTTCAGAGATTGAAAAAGCATTGTATCAAACAAAAAATAAAAGCAAACAAGATCCACTTAATTTTCCAATTAGGCTTACCAACAAATTAGCTCACTTAAATAGTTTGGTAGGAATGGATGATTTTCCGCCAACAACACAGGATATAGCTGTAAAAAACGAGTTAACTAAAAAAATTAATTTGGAATTAGAAAAATTCGATAAATTAATCTCCATCGAAATTAAAGATTTTAATGAGGAGTTTAAGGCATTAAACCTAAACTATTTATTTATTGAAGTCAACAAAAATAATAGGAATGATTAATATGGAGCAATAATTGTTATCTGCCAATCTTAAATCGAAATAAATGAGTTTTTACAATAGATCGCTTAGGTCTCGTATATTTTTATCAATGATTCTATTGGTAATAGGTGCTTCTATACTTATTGCATTAGTCACTATTTTTCAATACAAAGAAGAAGCTCAGGATTACCATAGGGAACGATTAATCAGAAAGGAAGCTGCAATTAGAGAAAATATAAATTATGTTTTAAAAACAACAACCTACCCCGTTGTAACAGAAGAAATCCCGTTAATATTTAAAGAAAAAATCTATGAAATTAAAGACATTCACAAACTCGAAATCTATCTCTATGATTTAGAAGGAAATCTCTTGATAACTTCTAAGGCATCTTTTATTAAAGACTTGACCAATCTTAAAATGTCCTTTAAAGCATTGGAAGGGATTAAAAATTCTTCAAACAGAAGGTTTATTGAAAAATTTGAAGAAAGTGGTCAAGATTATCGATCCTCTTATACTTATGTCACAGATAGGCATTTCAAACCTTTGGCAATTCTCAATCTACCTTATATTGAAGACGACGGATTAATAAATAAGGAGCTTAAAGAAAATCTTACCAGATTAGGATATGCTTATTTGTTTATGTTACTAATTGCGGTTGTTCTAGCTTATTTTCTTTCAAAATATATTACTCGTTCATTAAATACAATTAGTCAAAAAATAACTGAAACCCGACTCGACAAACGCAATCAAAAAATAATCATCGATGACACTTTTTTAGAAATATCAACATTAGTAAGTGCGTATAATGGAATGATTGATGAATTAGAGAGTAGTGCAGCACAACTTGCAACGAATGAGCGAGAAGCAGCTTGGCGTGAAATGGCCAAGCAAGTAGCCCATGAGATAAAAAACCCTTTAACGCCTATGCGCCTTACTGTACAAAGCTTTCAGAGAAATTTTAACCCTGAGGATCCTGAAATCCAAAAAAAAATGAAAGAGTACAGCAATAGCCTTATTCAGCAAATTGATACAATGAGTTCCATTGCTTCAGCGTTTTCTACCTATGCACAAATGCCTGCACAAAAGATTGAAACACTTAATGTGGTTAAGATCATTAAGCTTGCACTCGATATTTTTAATGAAGAATATATTTTCTTCTTTTCTGAAGAAAAAGAAATTATTGCCAAGTTTGATCGCACCCAACTTATTCGTGTAATAACTAATCTAATTAAAAATAGTATTCAGGCTATACACGAAAAGAAAACTGAAACTCCAAAAATCGAAGTTAATGTTTTTTCTGAAGACACCTCGGTTGTCATAACAGTGATGGATAATGGAATTGGGATTTCAAAAGAAAATATGGATAAGGTATTCGAACCTAAATTCACAACTAAAACCAGTGGAATGGGATTAGGACTAGCCATGATAAAAAAGATTGTAGAAACCTATGGGGGAAGCATAACTTTTATTTCCTCGGAAGTGGATGGTACCACTTTTAAAGTGAGATTTCCTATGTAATAATAACGATTTTTGTAGCTTTGTTTTAACTTCAAACCTCAATTAATTAATAATCATTAGATTATGAATTTCGAAAATATACTTACAATTACAAAGGGTGGAATTACCACTATAACAATCGATAGACCTTCTAAACTTAACGCTTTAAATCGTTCTACTATAAAGGAGTTGCACGATGCTTTTAAAATGGCAGATGAAGACACTAAAACCAAGGTAATTATCCTTACCGGAAGTGGTGAAAAAGCTTTTGTTGCGGGAGCCGATATCAGTGAATTTGCAGATTTTTCGGTAGCAGAAGGAGAACACCTTGCTGCTGAAGGACAAGCAATACTTTTCGACTTTATAGCTAATCTTTCTACACCTGTAATAGCTGCTATTAATGGATTTGCATTAGGTGGTGGCCTTGAATTGGCTATGGCTGCACACTTTCGAATTGCAAGTGATAATGCCAAAATGGGTTTACCAGAAGTATCTTTGGGGTTAATTCCTGGTTATGGAGGGACCCAACGTCTACCACAACTAGTTGGCAAAGGAAAAGCCATGGAAATGATATTGACAGCCGGAATGATTGATGCTCAAAAAGCTCTAGATTATGGATTGGTAAATCATGTAACAAATCAAGATGAACTTTTAGATTTGGCCAAAAAAATAGCTTCAAAAATTCAAATAAATTCCTCTGTGGCCATCGCTGCAGCAATCACTGCTATAAATGCCAATTATGAAGAAGGAGAAAATGGATTTGATACCGAGGTTATACAATTTGGAAAATGTTTTGGAACGGCAGATTTTAAAGAAGGCACCACAGCATTTCTGAATAAAAGAAAGGCTGAGTTTCCAGGGAAATAATAGTAATCTTCCCAAAAATTAATTATTTACTACAGCATCTATAATTTGTTTTTCAACCATATGGGTTAGTACATCCGTAGAGAAATCTGAAACTTTTAAAATGGGGTGAATTGTAAATTTTAATTGCACACCCATAGGAATAGGAAACATACCATAACGCTGTAATTTCCATGAATTATTAATAGTTAACGGGAGAACATAAGCTTCCGGAATTTTTTTAAATAAAAGAACTAATCCTTTGAGTTGAAATCTTTTAGGGATACCTGTTTTACCTCTCGTACCTTCAGGAAAAATAACTCCACTTCGATTGTTTTGTTCAAGATATTTAGCGAAGCGGATCATTTTCTCAAGGGCTTGCCTCGGATTATTTCTGTCTATTAAAACAGAGCCGCCGTTTTTTAAATTAAATGATATTGACGGAATACCTTTTCCCAATTCTTTTTTGGAAACAAATTTTGGGTGATGCTTTCGTAAATACCAAATAAGAGGAGGAATGTCCCATAAACTTTGGTGATTAGAGACAATTATTAATGGAATATTTTCGGGAATGTCTTTTGGTTTATTTATTTTAAAAGTAGTTCCCAAAACACGAAGACACATCAGAATAAAAAAATTCAAGTAATCTACACTTTTTTTGTGGGCTAAGTAACCGAAAACCTTAAAACAAACCCATTGTATAGGATGAAAGACAACTAAGGTTAATCCAAAAAGCAGATAAAATAACACTGACAAAGGATAACTAAAAATTAGAGAGAGTTTTTTCATAAAGATTAAAGATAAAAAAAGTCCCTAAGTTATCTTGGGGACTATTTAATAAAATTTAAAAATACAATGCCTAGCAAAAATCATTGTATGCACCTTTAAGGTTTTCAGAAATCATCTCTGCATCTCTTCCTTCAATATGGTGACGCTCTAACATATGCACTAATTCTCCGTTTTTAAACAAAGCCATAGAGGGCGAGCTTGGAGGGAATGGTGTCATAAACGATCGGGCAGTATCAACAGCTTCACTATCAACTCCTGCAAAAACAGTAACCAGGTTATCAGGGATTTTATCATTTTGTAAGGACAATCCTGCTGCTGGGCGTGCATTGGCGGCAGCACAGCCACATACAGAGTTAATTACTACCAGGGTAGTGCCTTCTTTACCAAGGGCCTGGTTTACATCATCTGCAGTATATAACTCCTTAAAACCTATTTTTGTAAGGTCTTCACGCATGGGTTTAACTAATTCGGGTGGATACATAATATATGTGTTTAAATGTGTAACAATTTTTTTACAAAGATAACTAATTTAAGGAGTAACAAAGTTTAGAATCTTAATTTATGTATTCAGAATTAAAATTATCTTTGAATACTATTCATAAACAAAAACTATTATAATATGATTCGTTGGATTGCCGCAATAATAGGCTATGCTTTTTTTAGGTTTCCCGGAGCTATCTTAGGGTTTTTATTGGGAAGTGTTTTTGAGAATATGGGGGGTAAAAAAAGGTCTTACAGAACTATTTTTAATCAACCAAGAGGTCAGGTATCACCGGCCGAATTCGAATTAAATTTACTTTCATTGGCCTCTTTAGTTATCAAAGCTGATGGTAAAGTAAGCCAAAACGAATTAGATTATGTTCGAAAATATTTTGTACAGGCGTACGGTAAAGAGCATGCCAGTGCTACTTTTAAGGTTTTTAATGATGTAATAAAAAAAAGGCAGATTTCAGCCTTAAATATTTGTACGCTATTACGGCAGGGAATGCGTTACGAATCTCGGTTGCAAATAATTCATTTTCTATTTAGTGTTGCCAATGCCGATGGTCATGTAAGTGAACCCGAAGTTAGTGAGATAAATAAAATCAACGGTTATCTCGGAATAAACCATCGTGATTTTGAAAGCATTAAAGCGATGTTTTTCAGTAACCCTGACAGGGCTTATAAGATTTTAGAAATTGATAACACCGCAACCGATACAGAAATTAAAAAGGCCTATCGGATTATGGTTAAAAAGTACCATCCCGATAAATTAGTTCATATGGATGAGGTGTATCGTAACGGTGCTGAAGATAAATTCAGGAAAGTACAAGAAGCCTATGAACAACTTCAGAAAGAAAGAGGGTTTTAATCATTTAGTCAAATTTTTTACAGACATTAAAGCATCAGATTATTTAATATTTAGGCTTGTCTAAAAATAAAATTAGATAATTATAAAAAATTGATTACTTTTGCTCTATGTTTTCATTAGCAGAAGAAAATTACTTAAAGACAATATTTCATCTTGAGCAGGAATATCGCAGTGGTGTGAGTACTAGTGCCATTGCTGACAAGATGGATACAAAGCCCTCTTCGGTAACTGATATGGTACAGAAACTTGCTGAAAAGGAAGTGCTTTCCTACAAAAAATATAAGGGAACCCTGCTAACTAAATCTGGAAAAGCCATCGCTGCCAATGTAATTAGAAAACACAGGTTATGGGAAGTTTTTTTGGTTGCTAAACTAAATTTTCATTGGGATGAAGTGCATGACATTGCAGAACAACTCGAGCATATTCAGTCTGAGGAACTCATTATTCGATTGGATGAATTTTTAGAGCACCCCAATTTCGATCCCCATGGCGATCCTATCCCTGATGAACAAGGAAATGTTTACCCTACTGAAAAGAAAACACTTTCAGAATTAGAAAAAAACCAACAAGGAATCTGCGTGGGAGTGAAAGAATCAAGCACAGAATTTCTTCAATATCTCGATAAAAGAAAAATTGGTATAGGTGTCAAAATCACGGTATTGAGAAAAGAATATTTTGATGGTTCAATGATGATTCAAGTGGGAGGTAATCAACTTTTTATATCCAATAAAATAGCAGACAATCTTTATATAAATATTATATAATATGAAAATCTCCTTCAATCTTATAATTGGCATTTTCACTGTAATGTTATTAGCTATATCCTGCGAAAAAACAATGCCACTATCTCCTGTTGAAAATGAGCTTTTGGATGGTCCTATAGAGGGGCTTACTATTGAACAGCAGATTAGATTTTTAAGAGGAGATGAAGCTTTTAGCGATGTCTTTACTATTGAAAAAGGATTGGGGCCAATTTTTGTAGCAAATCAATGTGCCAGTTGTCATCCTGGTGATGGTAAAGGAAGTCCCTTTGTCAGGTTTACCCGATTTGGTCAATCAGATACCTTAGGGAACCAGTATTTAGATTTTGGAGCTCCCCAACTTCAGCATAAAGCTATCCCGGGGTTTGAGCCCGAACAACTTCCTGCCGGTGCTACATTTACAAATTTAATCGCTCCGGCTGTTACCGGACTAGGATTTTTAGATGCAGTTAGCGATGCAGACCTTATAGCACTTTCAGATCCAAATGACATCGATGGGGATGGTATAAGTGGAAGGCCACACTGGAACAACATTCCGGATTATGTTGAACTCAGACCTAATAGTATTTCCAAAAACGGAAAATATATTAGTCGATTCGGTAAAAAAGGTGCCGCTTATGATTTGCTTCATCAAACCTCAGGAGCATATAATCAAGATATCGGAATTACTACCTTATTTGAACCTTTTGACCCATTTAGTGGATTGGTAGAGGATCCTGAAGTCAGTACTCAAACAGTAAATGATGTTGTTTTTTATCTTAAAACATTAAAAGCACCTATTCCGAGAGACGTGAATGATAATGATATATTAGCCGGGAATCAAATTTTTTCACAAATACAATGTGCTTCATGTCATATGCCGACTTTACAAACTGGATATTCACCTATTGAGGTATTATCTTACAAAGTATTTTATCCTTATACAGATTTACTATTACATGATATGGGTCAGGGATTAAATGATGATTATACAGAAGGCTTTGCCTTAACTTCTGAATGGAGAACTCCACCCCTTTGGGGGCTTGGTCTATCTAAAGATGCACAGGGAGGTAGTTATTTTTTAATGCACGATGGACGTTCCTTGAGTATCCAATCGGCTATATTAATTCATGGAGGTGAAGCTGAACAATCCAAAATTAATTACTCTCAACTTTCTGAAACCGAAAAACAACAACTCATTAAATTTTTGGAGTCACTGTAAAGAATATGGAACGCAGAAAATTTATTAGAACTTGCTGTTATACTACTATTGGTTTACCAATGTTAGTAAGTGTTTTACAATCATGTGGATTAATTTACTATGCGACATCCACGCGTAATGCAAATAGTTTGATAGTTGCAAAATCTGAATTCTGGAAGGTCAAAAAAAATAAAAAAGTTAATCGATCCTTTGTATTGGTAAGAATAGAAGATGACCAGTTCCCTATTTGTATATATAAATTCGAAGAAGATAAATATATCGCTTCATTACTTAAGTGTACACATAGAGAATGTGAATTAAATGTAGGTGGGGGAATTTATAGTTGTCCATGTCATGGGAGTGAGTTTACAATTACTGGGAAAGTACTGAATGGTCCTGCAGACAGGGATTTAAAAACGTATAAAATTGAAACAGACAATGAATATATTTATCTTTCGTTATCCTAGACAATTTCTATTTGGAATATTGTTTTTAGTAATCATAGGGGCTTTAAAAGCACAGGATACGGATCCTTTGGTTAAACGAATTCCCATAGACACTAGCAAAACTTTGTTAAATATGGATGCAGTATATAATCGTCCATTTTTAGCAATAAAAAAAACACCGGTTGCTTTAGGTGGCTATCTGGAAGCAAATTCAATTTACAGTACAGAAGATGGTATATCAGAAGGATTATCTTTTCAAGCCAGGAGATTAACTATTTTTATGTCAGCATCTATAACAAATCAAATTAAATTCTTAACAGAAATTGAGTTTGAAGATGGCACTAAAGAAATAGGGATAGAATTTGCAGCTTTAGATGTAACTTTTCATCCTGCATTTATTTTCAGAGGGGGTATAATAATGAATCCTATTGGTGCTTTTAATCAGAATCATGATGGGCCAAAATGGGAATTTATCGAACGCCCGGATGTTGCCGTGAACCTGTTACCTGCAACCTGGTCAAATGTTGGATTTGGTTTATATGGGAAGACCAACAGGGGAAATTGGATAGTAGGCTATGAAATCTATTTAACCAATGGTTTTGATAACAGCATAATTGATAATGAAGAAAATAAAACATTTTTACCCGCTGCTAAAGAAAATGAAGAACGCTTTGAAGAAAGTAACAGCGGAAAGGCACTTATTACAGGAAAAATTACTATTCAAAATAGAAATAATGCTGAAATAGGGTTTTCATATATGGGAGGGGTGTATAATAAGTTTGAAGAAGATGGATTAATTCTTGATAAAAAAAGAAGAGTTGATATTTTTGCTATAGATTTTAATACAACAATCAAAAAAACAGGAACTTATATAGTGGGAGAGGTAGCCTTCATAAATGTAGATGTGCCAGTAACCTTTACTCAACAATATGGTACTAGGCAATGGGGAGCTTTTGTTGATGTTGTTCAACCTGTTTTGAAAAGGAAAATTCTAAATTGGAATGACGCTACCTTCAACCTGGCGGCCCGACTTGATTATGTAGACTGGAATGTTGGCACATTTAATGAAACTAATACTGATATTGGCGAAGAGTTAATCGCTATTACTCCGGCCATAAGTTTTAGGCCTTCTGCTCAAACTGTATTCAGGTTAAATTACCGTTATCAATGGCAAAAAGACATTCTTAATAATCCCGCTGCTAAAAAAGCATCTTGGTTATTTGGATTTAGCACTTATTTTTAGAATTATAAAAAAATTAAAAATGATATATAAAACCTATAATGAATACGTATAACCCGGTAAATGCTTTAATAATATTTGTTTCTATATCAGTATTAATTTACTTGATATTCAGACCTGCAAAAGGATGGTTTTGGTTGATAAAAAATAGTTTTATATTCAATGAAAAAACGGCAATTGAAGACATTTTAAAACAACTTTATCATTTTGAAAACTCAGGGAAAGACGCAAACATCAGCAGTTTAACAGGAGTATTAAAATTTAAGGATAGTTTGGTAATTGAGGTTGTTAAATTGATGACAATCAGCAAATTAATTTATTTTGAAGGGGATGTTTTAAAACTTACAAAGTCGGGAAGAGATTATTCTTTAAGAATTGTAAGAGTGCACAGATTATGGGAAAAGTATTTGGCAGAAAAAACTGGAATTGACAAGTTGGAATGGCACGATAGAGCAGAATTTATGGAACATAAATTAAGTCTGGAAGAAACCAATTCTTTGGCATCTCAATTAGGAAATCCCGTTTATGATCCCCACGGAGATCCAATCCCTACAAATTCAGGTAAGATAGCAAAAGTAAAAGGAGTCGCCTTATCTTCTTTAGCGGTAAATTCTATTGGAAAAATCACTCACATTGAAGATGAGCCTGATATTATTTACAAACAAATTATCGCAGAAAATATTCACATAGGTTCTCAAATTAGAGTTGTGGAAAATAATACGAAACGTATAGTTTTTTATTCCGAAGGGGAAGAGTTTAAATTAGCTCCAATTGTCGCTGCAAACCTTACAGTAGCTATTTTAGACCCCACTGTATTGGATAAAGAAATCACGCTTAGGTTATCAAGTTTACAGGAAAATGAAACAGCTAAAATTGTTGGAATTTCAAAAGAAAGCAGGGGAGAAAGCAGAAGAAGACTGTTAGATTTAGGATTTGTAAAAGGAACTCAAATTAGTATCGATTTAATGAGTCCACTAAGAAATCCGACAGCTTATTTGGTTAAGGGAACTTCTATTGCTTTACGAAAGGACCAAGCCTCAAAAATACTCATTAAAAAAGATTAAACCATGGAAAATAAAGTAAACAGTGTTTGTGGAAGTTGTTCACAATATAACATTAAAGGCCTAAAAAAATTAGGAGTTAATATTTCTAATTTTGATTTTGTTGTGGCTATTGCAGGCAATCCAAATACTGGAAAGAGTACGGTTTTTAATGCATTAACAGGTTTACGTCAACATACAGGGAATTGGCCTGGAAAAACAGTAGTAAGAGCTGAGGGAGCATTTGAATATGATGGCCAAAAATTCAAATTGGTTGATTTACCAGGCACCTATTCTTTACTTTCCACTTCACAGGACGAAGAAGTGGCAAGAAATTTTATTCTTTTTGGGAAACCCGATGTTACCGTAATTGTGGTTGACGCAAGCAGATTGGAAAGAAATCTAAATTTAGTTTTGCAAATTTTAGAGATCACCAATAAAGCTGTTTTGTGCTTAAACTTAATGGATGAAGCTAATCGAAATAATATTAAAATTGAGATAAGAACATTGGCCCGGGATCTAGGAATACCGGTTGTGCCAACTAGTGCACGATTTAAAGAAGGAATCCCCGAACTTATTCAAACCATAAACGATGTGGCAACCGGCAAGATAATTTGCAAATCATACCGGATTAAAAATGTAAACGGAAATATCGATAAGGCCATAAAAAAATTAAGCGATGAAATTGAAAAAGAAATACCCACGATATCAAATAGTAGATGGATAGCTTTTCGATTATTAGAAGGCGATAACAGAATCATAAATGCATTACGAACAGGGGAATTAGTATAAAAAAAATGAGTCAAAAATCTATTGAAAAAATAATAGCCTTATCCAGTGATTTGCGTTGGCAAATTGGCGATGATTTTCATGATAACCTCGCTGAGGGGATTTATGCAGATGCCTCTGAAATTGCAAAAAATTCTGTTATTAGCAATAATAAGAAGAAACGTTTTAGGCTAGACACCAAAATAGACAAAATAGTTACAAGTAAAACGTGGGGATTTCCTATCATGTTTTTAATATTAGGTGTCATTCTCTGGATTACCATAGAGGGAGCAAATTATCCCTCATCGATGCTAGCTAATTTATTATTAAACAACTTCCATCCAATATTAAAAACCTTAGCAGCAAGTATAGGAATGCCTTGGTGGTTAGATGGGTTTTTAATCGACGGAGTTTATCTGGCAGTTGCATGGGTAATCGCCGTAATGTTGCCACCCATGGCAATATTTTTTCCTTTATTTACACTTTTGGAAGATTTTGGGTATTTACCTAGAGTCGCCTTTAATTTAGATTATTTGTTTAAAAAATCCGGAGCTCATGGCAAGCAAGCTTTAACTATGAGTATGGGATTTGGTTGTAATGCTGCAGGAGTTGTTGCAACGCGAATAATTGACAGTCCGAGAGAGCGATTAATTGCAATTATCACTAATAATTTTTCTTTATGTAATGGGCGTTGGCCTACCCAAATATTAATTGCTACTATTTTTATAGGGGCTGTTGTTCCTGCTTCTTTTTCGGGAATTGCATCCTTATCAGCCGTCATTGGAATTGCAATATTAGGCATCTTTTTTACGTTTTTTGTTTCTTGGGCACTTTCCAAAACTGTATTGAAAGGGGAAGTTTCGACATTTAATTTAGAATTACCACCTTATCGCCCTCCAAGATTTTGGAAAACGGTTTACACTTCGTTAATCGACAGGACTATAATAGTTTTATGGCGAGCCATATTTTTTGCTGCACCTGCCGGAGCGGTAATTTGGTTGATTTCAAACATATATATTGGAGATCTAAGTATCGCATCCTGGACCATTAATTCCTTAGACGGTTTTGGTTTTCTTTTGGGCTTAAACGGAGTTATTTTACTTGCATATATTGTTGCTATACCTGCAAATGAAATAGTGATTCCAACTATTTTGATGCTAACGGTTATGGCAACCGGAATTGCAGGAGGTGAAGGGGTTGGTGTTATGTTTGAACTAGATTCAGCTAGCGAAACAGCAACTATTTTAAAAGCGGGTGGATGGACCTTGTTAACAGCTGTCAACTTAATGCTATTCAGCCTGTTACACAATCCGTGTAGTACCACCATTTATACTATTTACAAAGAAACAAAAAGTGTAAAATGGACTGTTGTTGCTTCTTTATTACCCGTGATTATGGGATTTGTTATCACATTTTTAATCGCCCAAATTTGGAGAATAGTTGTTTAGTACCTGGCAGGAGATACAGCAAAATTAAATTCTCATCGAAAAACAACTCATTTTATAAAATCTGTCTGCTTTCAAATTGACAATAATTAGGTTTTGGCACCATTTTTTCTATAACTTTAAAAACAAAATAAATTTAATATGAAAAAAACAATTTTCTTAATTTTTATACTGGTATCTACTATAATTTTTTCACAAGAGAATTCGGTTGAAGTACCAAAAATTGTTATTAAGATCCCACTGGGAGAATCCATTCACCTAGAAAATGTTTCCATAAAGTTTGTGGAGGTATTAGAAGATTCTCGTTGCCCTAAGAATGTTACCTGTGTATGGGCTGGACGAGCAAGAGTATTGGTTGAAGTTACAGAAAACGGAAATCACGTTCAACAAAAAGAACTTTTATTTGGACAAACTAAAAAGGGAGAAATAATTAATAATATATTGTTTACTACCGAAGATTCTGAAATAAAAGGAATGACACTTAAACCTCATCCCAATTCAGAAATTGTAGAAGATAAAGATCCTTTTATTCTGTTGATTTATATAGATAGGCATTAGTTAATTTAATGGCATCCACAATCATTATTACCACATTTTGTTTTATCACCGTCCAGGGTTCCGATAGTTTTTTGTTTCCCTTCAAAAATAGTGTTCCAGACAAACTTTTTAAGCAAGAAGCCTGCCGCTACACAAAATGTAAGAATTACTAATATTGTTTGCATTTTATTTATTTCAAAATTTGATAAGCGATTAACGCTACTACATAAGCAAATGCACTCATAGAAAACAACTGCCATAAAGGCCATTTCCAGGAATTTGTTTCTCTTTTTACTATTGCCAGGGTACTCATACATTGCATGGCAAAGGCATAAAACAATAAAAGAGACACTCCACTTGCCAAATTAAAAAGTGGTTCCCCGGAGACCGGATTTATTTCGGCGGCCATTTTATTTTTTATGGTCTCTACATCATCATTTCCCACACTGTAAATTGTAGCAAGGGTACCCACAAATACCTCTCTTGCAGCAAACGAACTTATAAGAGCGATCCCAATCTTCCAATCATAGCCCAAAGGTTTTACCGCCGGTTCAATCCCTTTTCCTACGATACCAATATACGAATGTTCTAGTTTAAATGAGGCTATTTTAGTTTCAATCTCATCTTTAGTGAGGTTTTGTGAAATGGTTTGTTGTCTAACAATTTCTTCTGCTGTATTAAAATCTCCAGGACCATAGGATGCTAAAACCCATAAAATAATTGATATAGCTAATATTATTTTACCTGCTCCAACCACAAAGGCTTTAGTTTTTTCAATTACATTAATTACTACATTTTTTAACATTGGAAGTTTGTAATTGGGCATTTCAATGACAAAAAATGATTTACTTGGTATATCCAGAAATTTATCTAAAATATAAGCTGCAAGAATAGCTGCCCCGAATCCTATTGAGTATAATACCAGCAGTGTTAATCCTTGAAGACTAAAAACACCTAATACCCTCCCCTCAGGGATCACTAATGCAATTATAATAAGGTAAACGGGAAGCCTTGCAGAACAGGTTGTAAAGGGTGTTACTAAAATAGTGATAAGACGTTCTTTCCAATTTTCAATATTTCTTGTTGCCATAATGGCCGGTATTGCACAGGCAGTTCCAGCTATTAATGGAACAACACTCTTTCCGCTTAATCCAAATTTGCGCATAATACGATCCATTAAAAATACCACACGACTCATATAGCCACTTTCTTCTAAAATTGAAATAAAGAGAAATAAAAATGCGATTTGTGGTATGAAAATTGCTATTCCTGCCAGTCCGGGGATGACACCTTCAGAAATTAAATTTGAAAAATCACCCGGTGGTAATGTGGTTTTAAACCATTTACTTAAGGAAGCAAAAGAATTATCTATAAAGTTCATAGGGTAGCTACTCCAATCGAAAATTGATTGAAAAATAACCAACAGAATTGCAAAGAATATCACGTATCCCCAGAACTTATGTGTAAGAACCCGATCAAATCGGCTACGTAGATCTTTGGCGTTTTCTGTATCGATTTTAAGTGTTTTCCCTAATACATTATTGATGAACTGATACCTTATTATTGTTTCTTTTTGCTGAAGACGCTTCAGGTTACTTATGGATTCGATTTGAAATGATGCAACACCTTTTAGCACTTTCCGGTCAAGTTTTCCGAAGTTCACATCCTGTGTTATCACCAACCATAGTTTGTATAAATCCTGGTTAGGAAAAGCTTTCCGAAGTCGATCAAAATATTCAGGAGCAATAACCGAAGCATCTAAACAGGGTTTTAAAGAAAGCTGATTGTAGTTGGAAATTAGTTCTTTTAATTCTTCAAAACCTAAATTCTTCCGGCAACTAATAAGGGCAATCTTAGTTTCTAATATTGATTCCAACAATTCCACATCTAGCGATATGGCTTTCCGTTTCATTCGATCCGACATATTTATTACCAGGATCGCTGGAATACCCAGATCTTTGATCTGTGTAAAGAGTAATAGGTTGCGTTTTAGGTTTTCTATTTCAGAAATTACAATTGCAACATCCGGAAAATCTTTGTCATTTTTATTTAAGAGTAATTCAATGACTAAATTTTCGTCAATAGAAGAGGCATTAAGACTATAGGTGCCTGGCAGATCTAAAATAAAGGCTTTAATATTGCGATCTAACTTACAAATTCCCTGTTTTTTTTCAACGGTAATCCCCGGGTAATTCCCTACTTTTTGGTTAAGTCCGGTAAGCCTATTAAAAACAGATGTTTTTCCGGTATTTGGATTTCCTAAAAGCGCGACATTTATTTGTTTAGCCATCAATTAATTCAATTTCTATCTGGGCTGCAGTTTCTTTACGAATGGCTAGATGACTTCCGTTAATAATGAGATATAATGGGTCTTTAAAAGGAGCTTCCTGGACCAAAGACACTTCATTCCCGGGAAGACAACCCATTTCAAGAAGTTTTAAAGGGACAACATCTACTGAAAAATCTTTGATAATAGCACGTTGCCCAATTTTTAAAGAAACGATAGAAGCCATAAACGTTATTTAGATTGATTTTAAACAACAAAAATAGTACATCTGTAGGACATGAGAAAATGAACGTCTAAAATAAACCTAATCTTCTTTTTTCAGAATTTCAATATCATATAGTAATTGTTCAATAGCTGCCATTTTAGTTCCATCATAAAATCCCCGAATTCGTTTCTTTTTATCGATCAGTATAAAATTTTCGGTATGAATAAGATCATATGGATTATATGGGACGTCTTTGGCAGCAAGGTATGACTTACGGGCAAGGTCATAAATCTGTTTTTTATCCCCAGTAACCAAATTCCATTTTGCATCATTCACACCTTTGTCAACAGCATATTTTTTTAGTTGTGCAACGGAGTCTATAGTGGGGGTTACAGTATAAGAAAGCAACAGTATTTCGGGGTCGTCTTTAATTTTTTCTTGAATAATTAACATATGATCCGTCATTACCGGACAAATAGTCTGGCAGGTAGTAAAAAAGAAATCTGCCACATAGATTTTATCTTTATAATCTTTTTGAGTGATGGTTATTCCATTTTGATTGGTAAGAGAAAAATCTGCGATGGTATGGTATTTTTTAACATGTTGGACGGTACTATCCACAAGTTCAGTATTCACTTCTGCAGGTTGATATACAGGGAGTATTTCTTTAGGTTTCAGGATTAGGTATATAATAGTGATAATAATAACAGAAAGGATTAAGATTACTACACCTAAGATCTTGTATTTAGAAAAAAACTGAAACATATTCAATAGTAAATTTCAGCAAAACTACTACCTAAAAATTATTTCACACCTTGTAACAACTATTAATTTTGTTAAACAAATGCTAAGCCCATACTAAATTTTTTTAGCACACTATAAAAGGTTACTTTTGTGCGTTAATTTTATAAATTATGAGTCCATTTGCTGTTAAGGCGATTCAACTATTATTAAGCCTGTCTTTATTAATTGTTCTCCATGAATTAGGACATTTTATCCCTGCAAAAATATTTAAAACACGGGTAGAAAGGTTCTTCCTCTTTTTTGACATAAAATTTGCCCTTTTTAAAAAGAAAATTGGCGAGACCGTTTATGGTATTGGCTGGTTACCTTTAGGAGGGTATGTAAAAATTGCCGGTATGATCGATGAAAGTATGGATAAAGAACAAATGGCAGGGCCACCACAACCCTGGGAGTTTAGAAGTAAACCTACCTGGCAACGATTAATAATTATGTTAGGGGGAGTGACTGTAAATATAATTGTAGGCTTTGTTATTTACATGAGTATTTTATATTTCTACGGAAGAGATATTGTAACAAATGACGACCTTCCTAAAGGATTTGTTGTAGCAGAATCATTTAAGGAATATGGGTTTAAAGATGGTGACCATATTTTAAAAGTGAATGGGAAAGATTTTGAAAATGTAACCGAAATAAATAAGTACCTGTTTTTAAGAGATGTATCAACAATTGAAGTAAAGCATAGTAATGGAAGTATCGAAACAATTTCATTACCCGAAGATATAGGGTCGGAAATGTTTAAACAGGATCTGTATAAACCTTTTGATCGAATGCGAAACCCTATTGTCGATACTGTAGCTGTAGATTTTCCGGCTATTGCAGCGGGTATAAAAAAGGGAGATAGTATACTTTCAGTTAACGGGATACAAATTCGTTATTGGCATGAATTTACCAATATTGTAAAAAACAGTAAAGGGGAGGAGATCACATTAATTGTGGATAGAGACGGAATTTCACATACTATTTCAGTTACCCCAAAAGCAGATACCGGCCAAATTGGAGTTTCTAACTATGGCAAAGAACACATAGGAAAAGCCACACATTTACAATACGGTTTTGGGGAAAGTATAATAGGAGGAATTGGTTACGGATTTAATATCTTAAAAGATTATGTAAAACAGTTCAAATACGTATTTACTAAAAAGGGCGCTACACAGATTGGTGGATTTGGTGCGATCGGCAATTTATTTCCCGATACTTGGAATTGGCTTAGTTTTTGGCATACAACTGCATTTATATCTATCATCCTGGCCTTTATGAATATACTTCCTATTCCCGCATTAGATGGAGGTCACGTCGTGTTTTTACTATACGAAATGGTTTCCGGACGTAAACCCAAGGATAAAGTAATGGAATATGCACAAATGATAGGATTCTTTTTACTGATAGCTTTGGTATTATTTGCAAACGGGAATGATATTTATAGGTGGCTATTTAAATAACCTAAAAAGTTATTAATTCGTTTGTAGCAGATAAAAAATAAATTTATATTTGCACCCGCCTTCACAGATAATGTTTGGGAACTTCGGAAACAAGCCCGAAAAAGAAAAGAAAATCCTCATTAGCTCATCCCGATAGCTATCGGGAGGTTAGAGCATCGGGAATAAAAGTTCTTAAAATTTTGAAATGTATTATGTTTATATTTTGCATTCTACTACTTTAGACTCCTACTATGTTGGAGAAACCCAGAGTTTAGACGAAAGAATAGCACAACACAATACAGGGTTTTATAAGAATTCTTAGAAAAATAGTAATGATAAATTCCTCCTTAGCTCAGTTGGTTAGAGCACCTGACTGTTAATCAGGGTGTCCTTGGTTCGAGTCCAAGAGGAGGAGCTTCAAAAAGAAAATGCCACTTTCGAGTGGCATTTTCTTTTTTATATTTTCTGGGCGAGAATTTGTTCGAGCCTGCCTGCCGGTAGGCGGGTCCAAGAGGAGGAGCAAAATAAGCCTGTATAATATTGATATACAGGTTTTTCTGTTTAAGAGAATAAAATATTATCCCACATTCTCTCCCACAATGATAGATTTACTTCTTATTTATGAATATTTTAAAATGGTTTTCAGTACTTTAATCTGATAAACATTACCTTTAGTGACGATATAACAAGTTGTAACACATTAAAAACCAACTAATATGAAAAAAATAATTACAGCATTTGTTTTTACCGCAATTTTGGTTTCTTGTAATTCAGCTGATAAAACTAAAAATACGAATCTAAAATCAACTGAAAGTGAAACAGAATTAATCGACAGTGTATCGAAAGAAGTAAAAGAACGATTTGAGATAATTGATTCAGACAAAGCTTTGATTGCAACTGCATTAATGGCAGCTCCAAAAAAAAGCAGAATGGGATGTAAAGTCATTGGATACAATATGGCTGGTGAATTTGTCACGTTGAAAGAAGGAGACAATGAATTTATTTGTCTGGCGGATAATCCTAATCAGGATGGATTTAGTTCAGCTTGTTATCACAAAGACCTTGAACCATTTATGGCAAGAGGAAGAGAATTGAAATCGGAAGGGAAGACAGCAAAAGAAATATTTGATATCCGGGAGGAAGAAGTGAAGTCAGGTAAACTTGTAATGGGAAAACTTGGATCGACTTTACATATTTACTTTGGATCAGAAACATTATACGACCCTGAAACATCTGTTGTTGCAGGGGCTCAATACCGCTATGTAGTTTATATGCCTTGGGCTACTTCCGAATCTACCGGTTTACCAGAAGTACCCAAGGCGCCAAATCATCCTTGGTTAATGAACCCTGGTTCACATAAAGCACACATTATGTTCACACCATTAAAAGAGGACGGAGAGTAACTTAATGAATTAGACAGAATCACTAAAATTAAAACTTCTAGTGGACAAAACACTTTTCTAGCAAACGGTAGGTATTACATAGATACGAATGGCAATAGAACCGAGAAATAACGTGTTACAACAACGTATAAAAACAATAACGGCTTTGATGGTTAATAGAATTGTTTTTTCTGAAATAGTAGATTTAAATTCTAAACAAGGATGCTTTTCAAGGCGTGGAACGTTAATATTTAATAAAATTTTAGTATAATCAACCGAAGTTATTTTTTTTCATTAAATTTAGTTTTATTAACCAAAAAACAACGATTATGTTTTCAAAAACAAACTTGATTTCCACCTTAGTAATAGCTGTTTGGGCTTATTTAGGAGGATATTTATTATGGGATGTGATTGGGGGTTTCCTCTTTGAAGGACATGGAGGATCCGCAACAGGTGTTTGGAAAGAGACACCAGATTATCTTCACGTGGTTATAGCGAGTGTCTTTTTGGCTTTTGCATTCTCAACGATTTACTCAAAATTATCTGGATCGGCAGGTATTTCCCATGGCGCAACTTATGGGTTGTGGGTTGGAATACTCATTGGTTTGGGAGAACGATGGTACGATTTGGCCTTTAGTAATTTTACCGATTTAACAGGTGCATTTATAAATCTGGGGCTAAATCTTGTGTTCTATGTTATTGCAGGTGTTCTTGTGGGGCTTGTTTATGAAAAACTCAGTAAGAATGTCAGTAACACCCATTAATCTATAAACTCCCTTTTTTGGCAGTTTATGTATATATAATATTTGTCTTATACCAAATTAAATTAATATTTTAAATTGAGATAAGGATTTTGGATTTATTATGAGGCCAAGAGGAGGAGCAAGTAAAGAAAGGCTTATATGAAAATATAAGCCTTTTTTAATTAAATTGCATACTCAAAAGATTCCCTTATTTACTATCTATCTTCCAAGAGTAAACTAATTCAACAAATCGGCTGCCATTTTAATATTATCCTTCAACTGATCGGCAATATCTTGATTTCCATCATTATCATGAGGATTGATTTCAATCAATCCATCATTATTATTATCTGTAGCCAGACTTAAATCTATTTCATGAAGAGAATTCAGAAATTGTGAAATATCAAATTCTACGGTGAAATTCACAACATTGCCTTCTACCAAAACACCGGTGCTTCTACCCACATCTAAATTCTCGCCGGTATCATGCCAAAAAATGAATGGAACACCATCAATTGTACCTTCCATATATATAGAACGATCAAAAAGATTGTCTGTTAATGGCAAGTCATCATCTTTGTGTAATTTAAATCGTAATTCTTTATATAGACCATCTGGAACAAATACGTTACCTATAGTTTGTGACAAAGCATCAGAACCATCCAACAAATCAATTTGATAGGGCCCTCTAAAATGAATTTCGTCGTTATTAAAGTCATTTGAATCGTCATCATCATTTTTGAAGACAACATCACGTATAGAAATTCTAAAATCTGTAAATATCACCTCAACAGGAATCCTGTTTAGGCCAATTGGCGACCTAAGCGAATTGGGGTTTACTGCACTTATATAGAAACTAATGGTCCCTTCAAAGCGATTGTCGTCGCTGGAACAACCATTAAAAACAAAATTAAGCGACAATATAATTAAAAAAAATAATTTATACATAGTCTTAAATTTAGGGGGTTAATAGTTATATAACAATTAACAGGCTAAAAACCCTACTCTTATTTATTTTACTCACAAAAAATGAGTCAAAGCGCTGCACTGAGCCTGTTGAAGGGAGTCTAAGAGAAGGAACAAGAAGAGAAATCCAATCTATGTATTAGGTTGGATTTTTTGGTTTTTAAAACATCTGACACCATTATCTATATTTATGTCATTTACTAAATAATATTTTTTATAAAAATGTAGAAATAGTATTCCAAATGTTTAGTAACTTAAGCACTGTTAAGAAATTTTTTTATAAAGGTAAAAACCAAAAAACCAAATTTTAAACAGATAGGTCAAGAAAAATATATAAAATGAAAATAAAGTATATAGCAACAATTATCGTATTATTTCTCTGTGGGAATATGTTTTCACAATGGATTAATTTTAATGATCAAACCAATTTTAGAATAGTAGTTTTAAATGCAACCGGGAATGACGATCCTACTGCTGTAGACGATCAAGAAAAAGATTTGGCAGTAGGAGACTTTGATAATGATTCATTTATAGATTTAGTTGTGGTAAGAAAGGCCCCTTTTTCAAATCAGGGTGCAAGAACCGATCTTTTATTTATGAACAGAAATGGGGTCTTAAGAGACGAAACCGATATTTATGCTCCCGAATTCCTATCGGATCCAACCGATTCGAGAGACGTAATTTGTATAGATGTAAATAACGATGGTTGGCTGGATCTGTTTATTATTAGTACATTTTCGGATCAACCAAAATTATTTATCAATCAAGGTAACGACATAGATGGTAATTGGATTGGCTTTGTTGATGAGTCAAGTACAAGATTACCATTAATTACGGTTAATCCTGTTCAGTTTTGTGCTGGTTGGGGGGGTGATCTTACCGGAAATGGTTCACCCGATTTATACATGGTAAATTATGTTAGTTCTGGAATAGCTCTGGATATATTATTGATTAATGATGGTACTGGTAATTTTACAGAGGAGACCCAGGCACGAATGGGAGACTTAAGAAATTCTAGCTTTGGCACGGGCGTGGAGTTTCATGATGTAGATAATGACAATGATCTGGATATTATCAAAAATTTAGGACTATCAAGTGTTCCTCCTTTTAATGTTAAAGGTTCCATTGTTCTATTTAACAACGGTGATGGAAGTTTTACCAATTTTTTTAAACTCCCGGGAAATGAATCATATATGTTTACCGGAGGAGACCTGAGCGATAACGGAATGCTAGATTTTTATATAGTGGATGATGATCAGGATTATGTAGACTCCATTACCGATTTTGTTGTCGACCTGAGCTTAACGGTTACCCAGGAATTTCTACCCACCAACAGAACCGATGAATTTGGAGGAAATGTAAAAATGATCGATCTGGATGGTGATGGCGATCTGGATGTAGGACTTTCCAGTGTCGATACAGATCTACCTCCTTGTGAAACGGGACCGAACAGAAGATTTATAATTTTTGAAAATCAGGGAGACCATAGCGGTAACTTAATACATCCATATGGGGCAACTATGAATGAATGGAACCTTTCTACCTACGACCACGATTATATAGATATTAATAATGATGGATTTATGGATATTATCCTTGGAACTTGTGATGGTTATAAAATCTTTGTTCAAGAGCCTATACTCTCCGTTGAGAATCCAAATTTTAATGAAATGATCAGTATTTATCCCAACCCTAATAATGGTGTTATGAATATTACCATAGATGCTGTGAAAAACACTTATGTTACCATAGAAGTTTATACTATTAGTGGCGTTTTACTTAAAACAATTTCCAATGATGAATTGCTAAGTAACGTGCTGCATATTAATCTGGATATAAGAGATTTTACTAAAACCGGCATCTATTTCCTTAAATTTATAACTGACAGGGGCACCTTAACCAAGAAAATAATTATTCTTTAATTATCAGTTCCAAAAATTCAGAAATGTTTAAAGTGGATTAAAGAGGTTGTATTTTCTATCCATCAACAACAGCATTACTAAGAAAATTATAAAAAAGTAAATGTTTCATTAATTATATAATTTCCTTTTTCACCAATAAATAAAAATCATTATCAAGAGGCAGATATCCCTGGTCGTATAAGTAATAGTAAACAGCACCTGCTTTCGTTGTATAAGTGCTGGTAAAGTATTCAAAATTGAACCCTAACCGCAATAATCTTTCTTTGGTGGTTTTGGTTTTATCGGTGGGGTTTAAAGATTCCAGTATACGGTAGTTTTTTCTTAATCGATTGTTAATGTTCCTAATTAAGTTTTTATGGTCTTTATTTAGTGCATTGTTATATTCATTACGACAAGCATCACTACAGAACTTTTTATCGGCTCTGCCAATAATTTTATCACCACATTCGGGACAATTCTTTTCCATGATTTAATTTTAACTAATCTATATGTTCCGTATCATCTTTTTTAAAATGAATACGATATATCGCCTCAAATTTTAAAAATACTCCTCCGCTTAATTCCGGATTGAGCTGGGTGCGGTCATCCCCAAAACTAAATGCAGATAATCTAAAATCCAAATCGTCCCCATCGGCATATACATCATATTCATTACTGGTATAACCAACTTTAGCTCGCAGCAATACACTTTTTTGAAGCACATTGAATTGTACATAAGTAGAAAACTCTAAAGGTCTTTGTTCCACATAAACATTTGGTAAATTAACCTGACTAATGTTGAAGCTACGGCCAATACCAAAATAATCAAACCCCAAGGCAGTTGTACCAAAACTATAATTGATATCTACTGAAATGGGCAGCGAAGCATCTACTTCAAAGTTTTTGTTCGGACTTAGATAATAGCCTCCAATAATAGGTGTGGCAAAAAGCCCAAAAGCTTCTGATGAGGCATAAAACCCAAAACGATATTTCAGGTTTTCTTTTTTCTGAAGTTTTAATAATACAAGGCCCCCATAATAAAAATCATCTCCCGAGATATTTTTATAATCCGAAGCTATTTTAGGTAAAAAAACAATAGTACTACTCCATTTCTCAGAATACGTTGTAGCCAGCCCCAATTTTAAAAGGGTGCTATAAAGTTTTGTATAGGCAACATTAGGAAATAATTGTAGCTTATGTGTATTGAAATTTACTCCGGTAATGATGGCATTCTTTTCATTTATAACCAGAGGAAAAGTAAGTTCAATCTCAAACGTTTTTACATCTGTAGAACTATTGGTGCCTTTAAACTCAGCATCGAAAGTATTTGAATAACCCATCTTAATAATATCGACATACTCCTGCGAAGTACTATATAAGGGCAATAGTAATAATAAGAAGAATAGATTTTTCAAAGGGTTAGTTTAGACAGACATAAAGATAAACTATTTTAAGAAAAATACTATAGAAGGTTCTAGTTACAGGTTTCTTGTATAATTCAGGGGGAAATAAAAAAAACCACTTTCTAAACACTTGATTTCCTTAACTATTTCTTTAAAATTTATTACTTTCGCAACCTTATTGAACAGCAATACTTTATGAGCACAAAATTTAAGGAATACAAGGGCTTAAACCTTCCTAAACTGGCTGATGAAGTACTCGATTTTTGGGATGTTGAAAGCATTTTTGAAAAGAGTATTTCCAGTCGTGAAGGGAAACCTCCTTTTGTGTTTTTTGAAGGACCTCCTTCAGCCAATGGCCTGCCGGGAGTACATCATGTATTATCCCGTACTATAAAAGATATATTTTCGCGTTTTAAGACCATGAAAGGATTTCAGGTAAAACGTAAAGCGGGTTGGGATACTCATGGGTTGCCTATCGAATTGGGAGTTGAAAAAGAATTAGGAATTACCAAAGAAGATATAGGCAAGAAAATTTCTATCAAAGATTATAATGAGGCGTGTAAAATTGCAGTAATGCGTTATACCGATGTTTGGAACGACCTAACCAAACGTATTGGTTATTGGGTAGATATGGAAGACCCCTATATTACCTATAAGTCTAAATACATGGAAACTGTATGGTGGATATTAAAACAAATATATGATAAGGGATTGCTATATAAAGGATATTCGATCCAGCCTTATTCTCCAAAAGCAGGAACAGGTTTAAGTTCTCACGAACTCAATCAACCGGGGACCTATCAAGATATAACCGATACTACCGTTGTAGCACAGTTTAAAGCTAAAAAAGAAACCTTACCTGCTTTTTTAAAAGAGGTTGAGGGAGATATTTATTTCTTAGCATGGACAACCACACCCTGGACATTGCCTTCCAATACAGCTTTAACCATCGGGAAGAAGATCGATTATGTTTTAATCAAGACATTTAATCAATATACTTTCGACCCCATTCAGGTTATCCTCGCTAAAAACTTAGTCGAAAAGCAGTTTGAAGGAAAGTTTATTGAAACTGAAACTGAAGTAGATTTAAAATATCATTCACAAGATGATACCAAATTACCTTATCTTATAATAGAAGAATTTAAAGGGAAAGAATTAGTTGAAAGTAGATATGAACAGTTATTACCCTATACGCTACCCCATGATAATCCCGAAAATGCTTTTAGAATAATTTCCGGGGATTTTGTGACTACCGATGAGGGTACAGGAATCGTTCATACAGCTCCAACTTTTGGTGCAGATGATGCAAAAGTAGCTAAAGAAACAATTCCGGAAGTACCACCAATGCTTGTTATGGACGAGAATGACAAATTGGTGCCCTTAGTGGATTTACAAGGCAGATTTCGTCCTGAAATGGATGAGTTAGCTGGCAAATACGTAAAAAACGAATACTATGCAGATGGCGAAGCTCCAGATAAGTCTGTAGATGTTGAAATTGCAATCAAATTAAAGATTGAAAACAAGGCTTTTAAGGTTGAAAAATACACACACAGTTACCCAAATTGCTGGCGAACCGATAAACCGATTTTATATTATCCATTAGATTCCTGGTTTATAAAAGTTACCAATTTTAAAGACCGGATGTATGATCTAAATATTGGTATAAACTGGAAGCCAAAAGCTACCGGGGAAAAACGCTTTGGAAACTGGCTTGCCAGTGCTAATGACTGGAATCTTTCACGTTCTCGTTTTTGGGGAATACCCTTACCCATTTGGCGCACCGAAGATGGTAAAGAAGAAAAAGTGATAGGTTCCATCGAAGAGTTAAAAACTGAAATGCAAAAATCAATAGATGCAGGATTCATGGAGAATGATATTTTCGAATCTTTTAATGCTGGAGATTTTTCTGAAGAAAATTACGATAAAGTAGATCTTCATAAAAATATTGTTGATGAAATAAAACTGGTTTCAGAAAGCGGAAAACCCATGAAACGTGAAGCCGATCTAATCGATGTTTGGTTCGACAGTGGAAGTATGCCCTATGCACAATGGCATTACCCTTTTGAGAATAAAGAGAAAGTTGAAAAAATATGGCGTAAAGCCGATTTTATAGCAGAGGGTATTGATCAAACCAGAGGTTGGTTCTATACATTGCATGTTATTGCAACCATGATTTTTGATGATGTAGCATATAAAAATGTGGTTTCTAATGGACTTGTACTCGATAAAAACGGACAAAAAATGTCCAAACGTATTGGGAACGTTGTTGATCCTTTTGAGACCCTAAACAAATACGGCCCCGATGCTACAAGGTGGTATATGATTAGTAATACCAACCCCTGGGATAATCTAAAATTTGATAGTAACGGAATTGCTGAGGTGCGTAATAAATTCTTCGGAACACTTTATAATACCTATAGTTTCTTTAGTTTATATGCAAATCTTGATAATTTTAAATACGAAGAAGCAGACATTCCATTAAAGAAACGTTCAGAAATAGACCGTTGGATACTATCAGAATTGCATACGCTTATAAAAAAAGTAGATGCATATTATACAGATTATGAGCCCACCAAAGCAACGAGAAGCATTTCAGAATTTGTACAGGAAAACCTTAGTAATTGGTTTGTACGTTTAAGCAGAAGGCGATTCTGGAAGGGAAGTTACCAGGAAGATAAAATTTCGGCATATCAAACTTTATATACCTGTTTAATTACTATTGCAAAGCTCAGTGCTCCAGTAGCTCCGTTTTTTATGGATAGGTTATATAGTGATTTATTGCAGGGAACTATTAAATCTGAAGAAATTTCAGTGCACTTGAGTAACTTTCCTAAATATGATTCGTCTTATGTGGATAGCGCATTGGAACATAAAATGCAAAAGGCCCAAACAATATCTTCTTTAGTTTTATCGTTACGACAGCGGGAGAAGATAAAAGTTCGTCAACCTTTACAAAAGATTATAATACCAGTGCTGGATAAAGCGCAGCGGGATGAAATTTTAGCTGTTTCGGAATTAATAAAATCTGAGGTCAATGTAAAAGAAATCGAATTAATCGATGAAGGGTCTGGAATTCTGGTAAAAAAAATAAAACCAGATTTTAAGAAACTGGGTCCTCACTTTGGGAAGGAAATGAAAAAAGTTGCCCAAATCATAGATTCTTTTGGACAGGAAGAGATTTCAAAAATAGAAAAAGAAGGAGAAATTAATATTTCAGTTAACGAAAAAAATACTACATTGTGGATTGATGATGTCATCATAAGTTCACAAGATATTGAAGGTTGGTTGGTTGCCAATAGTGAAGGCATAACCGTTGCACTAGATATAACCATAACACCAGAGTTGAAAAATGAAGGCATAGCACGTGAGTTGGTAAATCGTATTCAGAACATTCGTAAAGACTCTGGTTTTGAAGTGATGGACAAGGTAGAAATTACCCTACAGGAAAATACTAAATTAAGAACAGCAGTAAACCAAAATATAGATTATATAAAAAGAGAAACCTTAACAGAAGTATTGCAATTTGAAAAGAAGATAAGCAAAGGAATCGAGATTGCTTTTGAAGATATTGCAACCAAGTTGAGTATTAAAAAATTTAGAAATGACACAAGGCTTAAAAATAAAATATAGCGACAAAGAATTAGGACAATTCAGAAAACTAATTCTGGAAAAGATCGAAAAAGCACAAATCCAGTTAAATCTTATTGAAAGTGCATATAGAAATGATAGCGATAATGGTACAGAAGACACCTCGCCTACATTTAAAGCTTTTGATGAAGGTAGTGAAGTAATGAGTAAAGAAGCCAATTCTCAATTGGCGATTCGACAAGAAAAATTTATTCGCGATCTTAAAAATGCGCTTATCCGTATAGAAAATAAAACCTACGGTATTTGCCGTGTCACCAAGAAATTAATTAATAAAGAGCGTTTAAAATTGGTGCCTCATGCTACTCTTAGTATAGAAGCTAAGAACTTGCAGAAATAGAATTCAAGAATAAACTCCAATATTTAATTTTCAAAATCCGGACTAAAGGTTTTTATGCTGAAATACATACCTTTTATAACATTGTTTATAGGAATTATAAGCACTACTTATTCTCAAAAAATAATAGAGAGAGAATTAAATGGGTCAAAGATTGAAAAAATAATAATTGCCTCTAGTGAGGTTTATCAAATCAACCTTTCTTCAGAAAAAACAGATATAATTAAAATTCATATCAAAATTGAAGGAGAGACCTATGAAAATGTTGTATTAAGTGTACTTGAAGTAAATGGTGTACTTACGCTGAATACAGAATATTCACCTTATTTTAAAGTTATAAACGATAAACTTGCAGCCCATAAGGTCTTAGCGATAGAAATGGAAATAATTCATCCGGAGAATATTGATATTGAGATTTCGTCCGATATTGCTTCTGTTACTGCAAAAGGGAACTATGCTTCTTTTTTTGCCCAATTAGGAAACGGAAACTGTATATTAAATAACTTCCTCGGAAATGCTATAATAAAAACAAATCTGGGCTCCATAACTGTATATGCCCATCCCGAAACTTCAGGAGATTTGTCGGGTCGTGCTGTTTCAAAAAAAGGGAAGGTTATTAATACATTTCCTGAAAAAGGGAAATATTTAATTATTGCTGAAAGTGTCGAAGGAAATATTTCACTCTTGCAAACCAAATATTAATGTTATTTTTGACGACCAACTAAGCATTATATGTCTCTTAAAAAAGCTACAGGTATAATCATCTTGATCTTAATGATAGATCAAATTTCGAAAATCTACATAAAAACCCATTTTACTTTAGGAGAAGAGATTCTATTGTTGGATTGGTTTCGAATATATTTTGTAGAAAACGAGGGAATGGCTTGGGGTGCTAAGATTCCTGGTCAATACGGAAAACTTTTCCTGACTCTTTTTAGATTGTTCGCTATAGTGGGAATTGGATATTGGTTATGGGATTCAATTCGAAAAAATTCATCTAGGTTACTGGTGTTATCAATTGCCTTAATTTTTGCTGGAGCCATGGGTAATATTATCGATTCGGTTTTCTATGGAGTTATATTTGAAGACAGTCATCATCAAGTTGCTTCATTATTCTCTGATGGAGGAAGCTATGGCACATTGTTTCACGGGAAGGTAGTTGATATGTTATATTTCCCAATTTGGAAAGGATATTTGCCTGAGTGGATTCCTTTTAAAGGAGGAGACTATTTCACTTTTTTTGAGCCTGTTTTCAATATAGCGGATACTTCAATAAGTGTTGGGGTTTCTTTACTTATTATCTTTAGTAAAAGGGCATTTCCCAAGAAAAAGAGGGAAGAATAAATGTTATTTAATCAATCAGTAGGGGTAAGCAAATTAAAGGGATAATAGGGTAGATTTCTTAGTACCCAAAATAAAATAGCTAATCCAAAGTAACAGTAGATAAACAGATTGCTGTAAAAAAGTTTTATACGAAATTGAGTGTTAAAAATAAAATTAATAGTCTTTGTTTTCCTACCTTCCTAATGCTCTATTTATTCATGGATTTCAATAAATTTGTTTTTTGTAGAAATATAAAAAATAGCATCTCCCTGATGAACAATGGGTGCTTGATTTACATTTAAAATAAAACCATCATTAGGGGCAAGAACGTTAAAAAGCATTTTACCATAGGGATCTGTTATGGTGGCTAAAATTTCACCTTTTTCAACTTTTTTATTACATCTTACCTTTAAGTGAAGTAACCCGCTTTTTTGAGCACGTATCCATTTACTTTTTTCTATGATAACTGTGTTTGTAATAGATTGCGGTACCTTATATTTTTTATTTAGCATTTTTAAATGATCTAAGAAACGCATCACTCCCGACACACCATATCTAATGATCTGTTTATTGCTGTTTAGCGATTTTCCACCTTCAAATAGGATAATAGGGATTCCTTTAGAATCACATAATGCACGATAGGATTTTTTAATATTCCTGGAAAGAACAGTAAATGGGGCATTAAATATTCTTGCTAATTTTAATTGTTTAGGATTATCAGGATTAATACGAACTTGTGCTGCATTGAATCTACTGGACCCCCCAGTATGGAAATCAAGACAATAATCTGCATGGGGTAGAATTTTATTTGTAAAATGATAGGCTACTCTACTTGCTAAGGAACCGGTTCGTGTACCGGGAAATCTTCGGTTTAAATCACGGCCATCCGGGAAGTCACGACTCGCATTTAAAAAACCGAAAATATTTAAAATTGGAATGCAAATTATGGTACCTCTTATAGGTTTATTTATTTTACGCGCAATAATTTGACGAACTATTTCAACCCCATTTATTTCATCCCCATGAATAGCCGCAGTTAATAATATAGTTGGCCCCGGTTTTAATGCTCTTTCTATTATAATTGGGATTTCAATTTTAGTTGTTGTATATAGCTTAGCGATGTTAAAATCGATGGTTTTACTTTCACCTAAACCAATTTTTTCACCTAAAATTACAAGAATATCTTCTTTCTTTTTTACCATTTTTTAATACTTGATTCATCGGTTTCTTTCAATATAGCTTATAATACATTTTGAAATATTCTTTCCCGTAGTATTTTCTATTCCCTCAAGACCAGGTGTTGAGTTTACTTCAAGTACCAGGGGGCCTCTGTTAGATTGTAATATATCGACACCGCAAACCCCAAGTCGTAAAGCCTTTGCAGCACGTAAAGCAACAATTTCCTCATCATGGGTAAGTGTAATTTTTTCTGAAGATCCTCCACGATGTAAATTAGACCGAAAATCACCTTCTTTACTTTGTCGTTTCATTGCCGCAACTACCACTCCATCTACTACGATGATACGAAGATCGGTTCCTTTTGACTCGGCAATATATTCTTGAAGTAAAAATTTAATCCCTGTAGCATTTAATGTTTCAATTGTTGACAAAGCATTTAGAAAGGTCTCTGCCAGGATAACACCATTTCCATGAGTGCCTTCCAGAACTTTAATTATTACAGTATTATTTTCAAAATTACTAAGTAAAGATTCAATATTTGGAGTACCTCCTAAAATAGTTCTAGGAATAGGAACATTGGCTTTAGATAGCAACTGTGAACAAGTCCATTTATCTCTGGATTGAAGAATTGCCTCTGCCGGCACAACCGAAAAAACTCCAATTGTATTAAAGTGCCTAACTAATGAAGCTCCATAATACGTATTGGAAGCTCCAATTCTTGGTATAATTGCATGAAGATCATCTATAGTATCGTTTTGATAACGTACTACTGTTTGATCATTTTCTATAGATAGAACGCATTGCAATGGGTCTAACACTTCCATGACATGATTATGTTCTAATCCAGCTCTTAAAATACTTTGAGTAGAATAGAGTTTTTCTCCTCGAGATAAGATGGCAATATTCATTTATTGGAATTCGTTATGGCTAATTTAGTAAAAAGGTTTTAGTGTCCGGGAATTTAAAATTTTTCTTGATTCTTAGTTCTTGATTTTTTTTACTTTTTACAAAACATCAATTATCTTTGATGTATGGCAAAACCATCAGTGGCTCTTCAGACTTCAACACTTCCCAATAAACCCGGGGTATATCAATATTATGATAAAGACGGAAAATTGCTGTATGTGGGCAAGGCTAAAAATTTAAAAAAAAGAGTTTCCTCTTATTTTACCAAAAAACACGATAATGGCCGTACCCGTTTATTAGTAAAAAAGATACACGCTATTAAACATATTGTTGTCGTCACCGAGACCGATGCCTTATTACTCGAAAATAACCTTATAAAAAAATACCAGCCTCGATATAACGTGATGCTTAAAGATGATAAAACCTATCCTTGGATTTGTATAAAAAAGGAGCGTTTTCCCAGGGTTTTTTCAACCCGAAAAATAATAAAAGATGGCTCTGAATATTTCGGACCCTACACCAGTATGAAAACGGTACATACTTTATTAGAACTAATAACCGGATTGTATCCTTTGCGTAATTGTACCTATGATCTTTCAGAAAAAAACATTAAAGCCCAAAAATATAAATTGTGTTTAGAATATCATTTAGGTAATTGTTTTGCACCCTGTGAGGATAAATACACTGAAATTGAATATCAAGAAAGTATAGTTGCCATCAGAAATATATTGAAAGGGAATTTTAAAGAATCGCTAAGAACCTTTAAAGAGAAAATGAAGGATCTTGCAGCTAAATTACAATTTGAAGATGCTTATCGAATAAAGGAAAAGATAGACGTTTTAGAAAACTACCAGTCTAGATCTACTGTTGTGAATCCCAAAATAAATAATGTAGATGTTTTTTCACTTATATCTGATGAGACCTATGCTTATGTAAATTATCTTCAAATTTCATTTGGAGCCATAGTACGATCACACACATTAGAGATAAAGAAAAAAATGGAAGAAAAAGATGAAGATTTATTGCAATTAGCCATAGTTGAACTACGACAAAGGTTTCAATCACAATGTAAAGAAATATATGTTCCATTTTATGTGAATGTTGGAGAAGAAGTAAAAGTAAATGTGCCAAAAACAGGGGATAAAAAACGAATCCTTGAACTTTCATTTCGCAACGCCAAGTATTATAGAATGGAGCGCTTTAAACAAGTAAGGATTTTAGATCCAAACCGACATGAAAATAGGATTATGGCCCAGATGAAAAAAGACTTACGTTTAAATGAAGAACCTCGGCATATAGAATGTTTTGATAATAGTAATATTCAGGGAACGAACCCAGTAGCAGCCTGTGTGGTTTTTAGAAATGGCAAACCCAGTAAAAAAGAGTATCGGAAATTCAACATTAAAACAGTAAAGGGGCCAGATGATTTTGCATCTATGGAAGAAGTTGTTTTCAGGAGGTATAAAAGAATGTTGGATGAGAAGCAACCATTACCACAACTCATCATCATAGATGGAGGAAAGGGCCAGTTATCTTCTTCATTAAAGAGTTTAGATAAACTACAATTAAGAGGAAAAATCGCCATTATTGGTATTGCTAAAAGATTGGAAGAATTGTTTTATCCAGAGGATCCCATACCGTTATATTTAGATAAAAAGTCTGAAACTTTAAAAGTGATTCAACAATTAAGGAATGAAGCACACCGTTTTGGAATTGAGTTTCACAGAAATAAACGAAGCAAAGAAGCTTTAAATACTTCTTTGGAAACCATTCCAGGGATAGGAGAAAAAACAGTCATCGAATTATTAAAGCATTTTAAAAGCACAAAGCGTATAACCCAAGCTGGTTTTGATGAGCTCACTAAAGTAGTTGGCCCTAGCAAAGCAAAGAAAATTGTAACTTATTTTCAGGAAATTCAATGAAAAGAAAAGTTTTAATATTATTAATATTGTTTTCGGGGCTTGTTTTTTCTCAGGAAACCGAGAAAGAAGACATTAAGGTAGGCTTGGTACTTAGCGGGGGTGGTGCAAAGGGACTTGCACACATTGGTGTATTGAAAGTTATTGAAGATGCAGGAGTACGTATAGATTATATAGGCGGTACAAGCATGGGAGCAATTATTGGAGCCTTATATGCTTCGGGTTATACGGCCAGGCAATTGGATTCTATTTTTAATAATCTAGATTTTAATTCTTTAATTACGGATGAAATACCTCGAAATGCAAAAACATTTTACGAAAAGGATGATGCCGAAAAATATGCACTATCACTTTCTTTTGATAAGTTTAAAATACAATTTCCTTCAGGCCTATCTAAGGGACAAAACGTGTATAATTTAATTTCTAAACTTACTTCGCATGTAAATAACATAGATGATTTTAATGATCTACCTATTCCGTTTTTTTGTGTAGCGACGAACATTGAAACAGGGAAAGAAAAGATTTTAAACAAAGGATATCTTCCACGGGCAATTACAGCAAGCGGAGCGATCCCATATTTGTTTAGCCCTGTTAAAATAAACGATTCAATTTATGTTGATGGAGGAGTGGTAAATAATTATCCTGTAGATGAGGTCCGTGCCATGGGAGCTGATATTATTATAGGGGTAGATGTTCAAGATACACTTAAAATGCGCGAAAATTTAAAAACTGTGTTTGATATATTAGTGCAGATAAATAGTTATAAATCCATTGAAAATATGACGGGGAAACGTAAAAAAACAGATATTTATATTCAACCAAATATAGAAAATTTTTCAGTGGTTTCTTTTGCTGAAGCGCTGAAAATTATTGAATCAGGAACAGAAAAAGCCCTTCTTTTTAAAAATGAATTAAAGGCTGTTGCAGCGAGACAAAAACAATCGCCAAGAAAACAAGTTAAAATTGTAACAAGTAATTCATTTTATATAAAAAGTGTTGAAATTGAAGGAAATAAATATTATACTCGGGCCTATGTATTAGGAAAATTGAAATTGAAAACTCCAGCAAAAATATCTTATGCGAAGTTTAATGAAGGTGTCAACAACCTATCTGCTACCGGTAATTTTCAAGATATAAATTATCGTTTTGTTGTGGATGAAAATGAAGAGATCATCGTAAAATTCAATTTACGTGAAAGTGATTCAAAAATGTTACTGCGTTTAGGGATACACTATGACGATTTATTTCGTACAGCAGCGTTGGTAAATATTACCCGTAAACGTATTTTTACAAATAATGATGTAACCTCTTTTGATTTTATTGTAGGCGATAATATTCGCTACAATTTTAATTATTATATAGATAAAGGATTTTATTGGAGTGTGGGTCTTAACTCTAGATTCAGTTCGTTTGATACAGATGTGACCATAGATTTTATTTATCTAACCGAACCTCCCCCAGGGGTTTTAGAGCTTAACCAGATTGAGTTGGAATATGGTGATTTAACCAATCAAATATTTGTACAAACACTATTTAAAAGAAGTTATTTATTGGGGATAGGAGTAGAACATAAATGGCTTCGATATTTCTCAAATACCATAGGAATTGACGAAAATGAAAATCCGAGAACCATTTTTGAGGACAATAACTATATAAGCACCTATGGATTTTTAAAGTTCGATACTTACGATAATAAATTTTATCCTAAAAAAGGTTTTTACTTTGAAGGAGATTTTCATTTTTATATTTTTTCTGGTAGCAATAATCAAGATTTCGATCAATATTCTATAGCTAAGGCAAAATTTGGCTTTGCTAAAACATTTTTTAAAAAGTTTACGACTATACTATCTGCTGAAGGAGGTCTTAAAATAGGGGGTTCTTCGACCAACTCACTTGATTTCTTTTTGGGAGGCTATGGCTTTAAGCAAATAAATAACATTATTCCTTTTTATGGTTATGACGCGCTGAGTTTAAGAGGAGATACTTATTTGAAATCAACATTGACCTTTGATTATGAAATATTCAGAAAAAACCATATTAATATTTCCGGTAATATTGCCAATATAGGAGATCAATTATTTATAACAAAAGGCTGGATAAATAGTATAGATAATACAGGGTATGCTATAGGTTATGGTTTCGAAACCTTTATAGGCCCTATAGAAGCGAAGTATTCGTTTTCACCCGAAAGGGATCAGGGCGAATGGTATGTTAATGTTGGTTTTAGCTTTTAGCTTTATCTTAAAGAAAAAGCCATAAAATTTTCCGATATTTGTACTATGGCAAATGCAAGTTGGAAATATACACTTCTCGATGTAAAGTTTCTTAATAAAAGAAACCCAGAATAATACGTGTCTTTTTTTGTTTTTAAATAAGTACTAACGTAAATCTTACTAATATGCCAATGTATCATAAACTTGGAAAAATACCACCCAAAAGACATATACAATTTAGAAAATCCGACGGAAGTTTGTATTATGAACAATTGTTTGGTACCATAGGTTTTGATGGGATGTCAACCAATATGTATCACGAACATCGACCTACACAAGTTAAAGAAATTAAAAGCCAATATAATGTTGCACCAAAAATTTCTAAGGCTAACAATTTAAAATCCTATATTTTTAAAGGATTTCAAGTACCAAAAACAAACGATTATCTGGAAAGCCGGAAAGTTGTGCTTACCAATTCAGATTGTAATATCATTTTAGCCGCACCAAAACATTCTATGAAAGATTATTTCTATAAAAATGGAGATGCAGATGAGTTGATCTTTGTGCACAAGGGAACTGGAAAATTAAGAACTATGCTTGGGAATTTGGATTTTAAATATGGAGATTATTTATTAATTCCAAGAGGAGTAATTTATAAAATTGATTTCGACGATGAAGACAATAGACTTTTTATAGTAGAATCCTACTCTCCTATATATACTCCTAAGAGATATAGGAATGACTTTGGTCAGTTACTTGAACATTCTCCTTTTTGTGAAAGAGATATTAGAGTACCCTATGAGTTGGAGACCAATAACGAAAAAGGAGATTTTTTAATTAAAATTAAAAAGCAAAATGAGATCATTGAAATGATATATGCTACTCATCCCTTTGATGTGGTTGGTTATGATGGCTTTAACTATCCCTATGCTTTTTCAATTCACGATTTTGAACCAATAACAGGGAGAATCCATCAACCGCCTCCTGTTCATCAAACCTTCGAAACAAAGGCCTTAGTAGTATGTAGTTTTGTTCCTCGATTGTTCGATTATCATCCAGAGTCAATTCCAGTACCCTATAACCATAGTAATATTGATAGTGATGAAGTTATTTATTATGTTGATGGAGATTTTATGAGCCGAAACGAGATAGAACCTGGACATATAACTTTACATCCTGGTGGTATTCCTCATGGCCCTCATCCAGGTGCAACTGAAAGAAGTATAGGAAAATCTAAAACGGAAGAATTAGCAGTAATGGTTGATACCTTTAAACCATTACAAGTAACAGAAGAAGCTTTGAAAATAGCCGATAATGACTATCATAGTTCATGGCTTGATTAAAAATAAATTAATAGTATCGATTAAAAAATAAAATATTATGTCAACTAAAATAAGAAACTTAGAGAATATTCAAAACGTGACATACGGATTAAAAAAATTATTTGAAGATGCAGAAGATTTTCTTCCTTTGATGGGGACAGATTATGTAGAGCTATACGTTGGAAATGCAAAACAATCTGCTCATTTCTATAAAACTGCCTTTGGTTTTCAATCTGAAGCCTATGCTGGTCTAGAAACAGGAATTAAAGATCGGGTTTCCTATGTTTTAAAACAAAATAAAATACGTTTGGTATTAACGACACCATTAGTTAAAGGAGGAAAAATAAATGAACATATTAATGAACACGGGGATGGAGTAAAAGTTATAGCTTTATGGGTAGACGATGCCACTAAGGCATGGGAAGAAACAACCAAACGAGGAGCAAGATCCTATTTTGAACCAAAGGCAGAAAAAGATGAAGATGGAGAAGTAATTCGATCTGGAATATATACTTATGGAGAAACTGTTCACATTTTTGTCGAACGTAAAAACTATCGTGGTGTTTTCTTACCAGGTTATAAAAAATGGGAATCTCACTACAACCCAGAACCTGTAGGTTTGCGTTATATAGATCATATGGTTGGGAATGTAGATTGGGGAGAAATGAACAAATGGTGTGAATTTTATGCTAAAGTTATGGGCTTTGCTCAAATAATCTCCTTTGATGATAATGATATCTCTACAGAATTTACCGCCTTGATGAGTAAAGTAATGTCTAACGGTAATGGACGTATAAAATTCCCTATTAACGAACCTGCTAAAGGAAAGAAAAAATCACAAATTGAAGAATATATAGAATATTATAAAGGCCCTGGAGTACAGCATATAGCAGTTGCAACTAATGATATAGTTAAAACGGTTACAGCTATGCGAGAAAGAGGAGTTGAGTTTTTATATGTTCCCGAAAATTATTATGATAATTTATTAGAACGGGTGGGTCAGATAGATGAAGATGTAGAAGTACTTAAAAAACACGGGGTTTTAATTGATAGAGATGACGAAGGCTATTTATTACAATTATTTACCAAACCAGTGGTTGACAGACCCACAATGTTTTTTGAAATCATACAAAGAAAAGGAGCTCAATCATTTGGAAAAGGTAATTTTAAAGCGTTGTTTGAAGCAATAGAACTTGAACAAGCTAATCGAGGGACTGTATAATGTGAAGCGTAACATTTAATAAACTCTATCGTTACCATGTTGGAGGGTTTGTTTTTTGGAACAAATTTATATTTAGAAAAGAATACATAAAAAATCCTACTTATGAATAAGCTGTTTACTTTATTATTTGTATGTAATGTATTGGTTCTTACTGCACAAAAAAAAGCATACGGAGAAGGTGAATGGTTTAACTTTAGGGTGCATTATGGGTTTTTAACTGCGGGTTATGCAACACTTGAAGTGGAAAACTCCTTTATAAACGGGAAAGAAGTATATCATGTAATAGGTGAAGGCAGGACAACTGGGATATCAAGATGGTTCTTTAAAGTTGAAGATTTCTACCAAACCTATATCGATAAAGAAAAAGACATTCCATATCGATTTATAAGAAAAATAAATGAGGGCGGATACACCAAGGATATTCAAATAGATTTTGATCACGATACCTATAATGCTTTAGTTTTCAACAAAAAACACAATACAAAAGATATTGTCTCCTTTCCTAAAGATGCTCAGGATATGTTATCGGCACTTTATTTTTTGCGAAATAATCTGGATATAAAAAATTTAAAAAAAGGAGATGAGTTTAAGATGAATATGTTTTTTGATAAAAAAAACTATAAATTTAAACTTAAATTTTTGGGAAGGGAAATCATAAAAACTAAATTTGGAAAAGTTTCTTGTTTGATTTTTCGCCCCTATGTACAGTCAGGAAGAGTATTTAAAGAAAAAGAAAGTTTAACAGTTTGGATTAGTGATGATGACAATAAAATACCCTTACTTATTAAAGCCGATCTAACAGTTGGTTCTTTAAAGGCATCATTAATTGAATTTAAGGGACTTAAACATTCATTTAAAATTATTTTAAATTAAATTATGGCTATTAAACCGGAAATTGAAAAACTTCTAAATAAACTAGAAAAAAAATATGACGCTATTGGTCAAAATTTAGAAACCCATTTAGAAGGACTACTATATAGCGAACCCCTGACTTATTGGGATTATATACAAACAGACGCACTTCTCAATCTCCAAACACAAAGAACTACTCTGCCCGATGAGATGGTTTTTATTTTGTACCATCAAGTTAATGAGCTACTTTTTAAAATGATACTTTGGGAAATAGATCAAATAGCACATCATAAAAAAATTACTACTGCCTTCTTTTCTTCACGACTTATGCGAATAAGCAGATATTTCGATATGCTCACCTCTTCTTTTGTTATAATGCAAAATGGAATGGAAGTGGAGCAGTATTTAAAATTCAGAAATACTTTAACTCCAGCGAGTGGTTTTCAAAGTGCACAATATAGATTGATAGAGTTTGCCTCTACAGATCTTATCAACTTGATCGATGCCAGATTTAGAGAAACTATAGACAGAAATACTCCCTATGAGCATGCGTTAGATCATTTGTATTGGCAGGCTGCAGGGAAAGATTATAAAACAGGGAAGAAGACCTACCTCTTAAAAGCTTTTGAAGAAAAATATAAAAATGAATTTATAGCTTTTACAAAAGAGTATAATACTATAAATTTGTATGCAAAATTTAAAGAACTTCCAAAAAAGGTTAAAGAAGATCCGAAACTTCTTAAAGCAATGCGGCATTACGATTATACGGTAAATGTTACTTGGGTAATGGCACATTATAACGCTGCAAATTATTATTTATCCAAAGGCAATGATAAAAACGAAAGTATCGAAGCAACAGGAGGAAGTGATTGGCAAAAATATATGCACCCAAAATACCAACGAAGAATATTTTTCCCCGATGTTTGGACCGATCAAGAATTGAAAGATTGGGGAAAAGATGTGTAACTCTTACTATTGAAATTAAAAAAATTGAAAAAGTTTCTGTATATAATTCTCATTTTTAATACATTTTTTTCTTGTACAAATAATATAAAAGATAATGAAGATTCAACAAGAATAAATAGTACACCTAAGATTATTAAAGAATATGGTTATATTTTAAATAACTATAATGTTATTAGGGATACTATTCGCCCAGGAGATACATTTGGTGCTATTCTTGATGCTAATCATGTTTCACAGAGTAAAATCTTTGAAGTTGTAAGTAAGATTAAAGATAGTTTTGATGTTAGAAAAGTAAAAATAGGAAGACCCTATGTTTTATTAAATTCGAAAGACAGCCTCAACAGAACACAAGTTTTTATTTATGAAAAAAATAAAGTTGACTATGCAGTTATAGACATCAGAGATCGTATCACTTCTTATAACCAACAAAAGCCAATCTCAATCATAAAAAATACGGCGTCAGGTATTATTACCAGTTCTCTTTCAGAAACTATGGAAGAACAACATTTAAGTCCATATATGACTGATGAGCTTGCTAGTATATATGCTTGGACGATTGATTTCTTTAGGCTTCAGAAGGGTGATAGATTTAAAGTTGTCTATACTGAAAAGTTTATTAATGACACTATTCCAGCCGGTTTACATGAAATTAAAGCGGTATATTTTGAACATCGGGGTAAAGCTCTTTTAGCTTTTAACTTTGAAGATGATACCATTCATGGAACTTCAGATTATTTTGATGAAAAAGCCAATAATTTACGTCGGGCATTTTTAAAAGCTCCGGTAAAGTTTAGTAGAATATCATCACGATTTAATTTAAACCGTAGAATAAAATACTATGGGTATAAAATTAGAGCACACAAAGGCACTGATTTTGCTGCACCTATTGGGACTCCTATTTTAGCAACTGCTGACGGCACTGTTTCAAAATCTGAAAGAAACCGAGGCAATGGGAATTATGTGAAAATACGTCATAATAGTGCCTATGACACTCAATATCTTCATATGAAAAAGAGAAATGTAAAAGTCGGAGATTATGTAAGTCAAGGCGATGTAATTGGTTGGATAGGAATGACTGGTAATACCGGCGGACCTCACGTATGTTATAGATTCTGGAAAAACGGAAAACAAGTAGATCCATTAAAAGCAAATTTACCTCCTTCAAAGCCACTACCCATAGAATTACACAAAAGTTATTTTAATTTTATTATTCCTCTACAAGAGCAATTAGACTGCATTAATTTCTAACATCTTAATAATAAGTTTGTTAATAAGATTTTTATAAAATAAAATAAAAATTCCTTAATAGTTATTTTAAACTTGGTATTTTAGTTGAAAATCAAACTAAAGATAAAACTTTACATTAACCAAAAAACATTTATTTATGATGAAAAAAATTACTTTCTATTTAGTGGTTTCCTTTTTATTTATCAGTGCATTTTCATTTGCACAGGGAACGGTTACAGGTACGATTACGGATAGCGATTTAGGCGGTCCATTATCGGGAGCGAACATTATAGAAGAAGGCACAAATAATGGTGCGGTATCAGATTTTGACGGAAACTTTTCGTTAAACGTTAGTAATAATAGTGGAGCTATCTCCATCACTTATTTAGGGTATTCTTCTCAAAGTATTTCCTTCACACTATCAAATGGATCGGCAAACTTAGGCACAATTACGTTAGATTTAGATGCCGATGCTCTTGGTGAAATAGTAATTATTGGGAATGGTATTATTGACCTTGCTGGAGACAGAAGGACTCCTATGGCGGTGTCTACAATTACTGCCAGTGAAATTCAGTTAAAGGTGGCAGGGAATGTTGAGTTTACCGAGGCTTTAAAGAATATGCCTTCGGTATATGTTTCTAATCAAAATGGAGGATTTGGTGACAGCGCAATCTATTTAAGAGGGTTTGATGATTCTAACACAGCATTTTTATTAAATGGTCAGCCTATCAATAGTGTTGAAGATGGTAGGATGTTCTGGTCAAACTGGGCAGGAATGGCAGATGTTGCTACTGCAGTTCAGGTTCAAAGAGGGCTTGGAGCCTCAAAATTAGCTATTTCATCGGTAGGGGGAACTGTAAATATCATTTCCAAATCTACTGAAAAAAAACAAGGTGGTTTTGTGCGATTATTAGGTGGTAATGACAGTTATATTAAAGGTACTTTTGGTTATAATTCTGGATTAAATGAAAGTGGATGGGCTTTCTCTTTTATGATAGATCACTGGCAGGCACATAGAAAATATTCTATTGGTACTGCCGGACAAGGCCAAAACTATCTGTTTTCGGTTGGTTATAGACCAAATGACAAACACGCCTTCAACTTTTTAATTACCGGAGCGCCACAATGGCACGACCAAAATTTCTCTGATAGTCTTGAAGATTATGAAGAACATGGTCAGAAACAAAATGCTAACTCAGGGTTTCTTAACGGAGAACGTTTTACCGAAAGAAGAAATTATTATCATAAACCGGTATCAAACTTAAACTGGGATTTCGAAATAAATGAATCTACAAACCTATCTACTGTTTTATATGCTTCTTGGGGCCGCGGTGGAGGAACAGGATCATTAGGAAGCAGTAGTAATAGAGTGAGGAAATTTAATGATGAGATAGATTTTGACCAGATCGTTTTAAATAACATAGCCTCAGCTGAAAATGGGATAGGGAATTTTAGTGATTCTTATATTAGAAGAGCTTCTGTTAATAACCATAACTGGTATGGATTGCTTTCAAGCCTTACTATAGAGTCTGGTGAAAATTGGACATTTAATGTAGGATTTGATAGTAGATTGTATTCTGGAGATCACTTTAGACAAGTTAATGACCTATTGGGACTTAGCGGGTTTAATGATAATCGAAATACCGATAGACCAGATGATTATGTATTCTCTCAAGAGTTTGAAGCAAATCCATGGAAATCGCTTACCGATTTTGCAGATGAAGCCAATCGTACTCAATATGACTATTCAGAAGATATTAACTATTTAGGTGGATCTGGACAAATTGAATATGCTGATGATAGTTTTTCAGCATTCATTCAGGGAGCCTTTTCTACACAGTCTTACGAAAGACAAGGACGTTTTTCTGGTAATGATTCAAATAATAATGATAATGATGATGGGTTAGGAACATCTGAAAAAGTTGACAAGACAGGTTATAATGTAAAAGGTGGTTTAGGATATTCTATCGATGGACATCATACTTTTTTTGGAAATGCAGGGTATTATTCTCGTCAACCTTACTTAGATAATATTTTTGTTGATATTAGAAATTCAAATGTTCTTGTGAGTCCGGATGTAGATAACGAAGAAATTACAGGTTATGAAGCCGGATACCGTTACAAGGGTGGTAAATGGAGAATTAATGTGGATGTTTACAGAACCGAATGGGGTAACAGATTCGTAGCTGCCGGTGGTTCATTAATAATTCCCAATTGTAAAGAAGGTGGAGGTGATTGTGAAATATTCTTCACCGATAGATTTACAGATGTAACTCAAATACATCAGGGAGTTGAAGTGGATATTTCATTTAGACCAGATGATCGTAAATGGGGTATGCATTGGATGACTTCTATAGGAAACTGGAAATATGACGGTGAAACACCATTTACTCGACAAGATGATGATTCAGGTGAATTCTTTGATAGCGGAACCCTTGATCTAACAGGGACTAAAGTAGGTCTTGCTCCACAAACTACAGCGGGGATTGGATTGAATTTCTATGTATGTGAAAATATTACTTTAGACGGAAATTATATATTATATACAGACCTTTATGGTTTTGTTGACGTTGACGATGTAATAGAAGCTGCTCAAGCAGGCGAAGTTTATCAAGCTGAAAGACTTGATGCTTATCTATTGGGAGATGTTGGTCTTACATATAAATTCGTTTTTGGAGATAATGATTTCACATTTAGAGGAAACGTTTATAATGTATTCAACGATTTTTATATAAGCAATAGAGACCGGTTTGGTTACCAACTTGGAGTTGGTAGAACCTGGAATGCCAGCTTGCGTTATGAATTTTAATAACTTATAACTGTTATAGAACTAAGAACGCCTCGTTGAAAAACGAGGCGTTTTTTTTAATAATTATTACCTTTGAAATAACTAAATAACTTTATCATGTATAGTTCCTTGCAATTTTTGCATTCCTATTGGGCGTATTTAACTTTACTTATTGTTTTAATAGCAACTCTTAATGCATTGGTGGGATTCTTTTCAAATAAAAATTTTAGCCCTAAGAATCTTAGGATTTTTCTTTTTGCCTTAATAATAACGCATATTCAAATTATTTTAGGCCTGGTGCTGTATTTAGTTTCACCTAGTGCTATGATGGCTATTAAAAATAGGGGGATGGGTGAAGTAATGAAAGACTCGGCTCTTAGATTTTCATCAATAGAACACCCCTTAATTATGATAATTGCTGTGATATTAATAACCATAGGGTTTTCTAAACACAAAAAGAAAAACACTTCTGAGGCTAAGTTTAAAACATTAGCTATTTTTTATACTCTTGCTTTACTGTTAATACTAAGCAGAATTCCTTGGGGAGAGTGGTTTAATTAGACAATAATATTATTAAAGATTTATTTTAATTTTTACTTTTCTTTAACTAAATAAATGTAAACAGGGAAATGGTCACTATACCCACCTATATAGGCTCCATTTACAAAGCTACGATATGGATACCCTTTATATCGACCACTAGTATTTACTAAATAAGATTTGTTATAGATACCTGCTTTATAAAAACGATAAGTAGTGTAATCTTTTTTAAGCAATTCTGTAGAAATTATCATTTGGTCAAACAAGTTCCATCCATCACGCCAAGCAAGAGTACCTAATCCTTTTTTGTACATATCTTCCATGGGGTTGTATAATTCTTTGAGTTTTATTTCCTCTCTTTTTTTTTTAGTTTTCAAATATTCTTTTACACTTGTACTTGTAGGATCGTCATTGAGGTCTCCCATTGTAATTATTTTAGCATAGGGGTCTTCACTAAATAACGAATCAATAATTCGCTTATTAAGCTTAGCGGCTTTAATGCGTTTTGGTCTGCTTCTTGCTTCCCCTCCACTACGTGAGGGCCAATGGTTTACAATTAAATGTATTTTTTCTCCGTCTAGCATACCACTAACCAACAATTGGTCACGTGTAAAGATTCTTTTAGTGATATCATTGTCATTATAAATTAAAAGTTCATGAGCTTTGTAGTGGGTAGGTGTGAAAAGTTTTTTTTGGTATAAAAGAGCCACATCTATTCCTCTTCTATCTGGAGAATCAAATTGAATTATGCCATAGTCTTTTTGCAATAATGGTTCTTGATTAACAAGATCTTCTAATACTTTCCGGTTTTCAATTTCACAAACACCTATAATAACAGGGCTAGTACCGGTAATCTCACTTCCTATTTTAGAAATAACTTCGGCCATATTTTTTAATTTAGCATTATAAATTTCTTCGGTCCAATGGTCTTTTCCATCTGGTGTCCTGTCGTCATCAAAAGTCAAAGGATCATCTTCAAAGTCATATAAATTTTCGAGATTATAAAATGCAATGGTAATTATTTTATACGATTTTTTTTGCTGAGCAAAGACAATGGAAATAGAAAGAATAAAAAAAGTTAAAAGAAAATACCGAAGCTTCATAATAGACTTATTAATAGGGTTATGTGATTTTCTTAACTAGGGAGAGATGATAAAAGTACGAAATTCGGATAAAAAAATGTACTTTTGTAAAAGATACTCCCCTACTTTATTTCAAATCAAACATAAAATTTCATGATGAAACAAATCATATTTGTTTTGTGCATTATGATATTGAGTGGTTTTTCAATACTTGCCCAAGAGGCAATTGTAAAAGGAAGGGTGCTGGATACTTACTCAAGTGAAGCCATTCAGGATGTAGAAATACGAATCATTACAAACAACTTTAATACCAAAACTAATGCGCAGGGATTGTTTGAAATTTCCAGCACAAATCTTCCGCAGGGAGATCAAGTATTAGTAGTTAGCAAAAATGGTTATGTTACCCAGCTTATTCAAATAAATATCCAAAACGGAAAAACAATTAATCTTGACCCAATTTTATTTGAAATAGATTTAACCGAATTAGAGGCTCAAATTGGGGTTATTAGTCTTTCGGATAACGAGCTTGATCAAGACGAGGGAACATCATTTAACATATCGGGATTGCTACAGGCATCAAATGATGTGTTTTTAAATGCTGCGGCCTATGATTTTAGCATTACTTTTTTCAGACCCAGAGGTTTAGATAATGCCTATGGTAAGGTTCTTATAAATGGTATTGAAATGAATAAACAGTTTAACGGTCGTCCACTGTGGGGAAACTGGGGAGGGTTAAATGATGCACAACGAAATCGGGAGTTTACCATGGGGCTTAAAGCTAATGATTACACCTTTGGAGATTTAGCCGGAACTACAAATATTATCATGCGGGCATCACAATATCGTAAGAGTGGGCGTATTTCATTTGCATCTGCGAACCGCAGCTATAATGGTCGTGTAATGGGGTCTTATCATAGTGGACTCTCAAGAGAAGGATGGGCATATTCGATCTTAATCTCAAAACGATTTGGAAGTAGTGGATTTATAAAAGGTACATTATACGATGCTAACTCTTTTTTTGCATCTGTAGAGAAAAAACTTAATAATAATCATTATTTAAATATTTCAGCTTTTTATACCCCAAACCGCAGAGGGCGTTCTACTGCAATATCACAAGAAGTAAAAGATCTAAAAGGAAGGAAATATAATCCTAATTGGGGTTACCAAGACGGGAAAATTCGTAATAGCCGTATTCGTAAAATAGAAGAACCCATAATTATGTTAAATCACTATTGGGGCATAAGTGAAAACACGACCATAAATACTAATTTTGCATATCAGATTGGTAAAATAGGGAATACCCGTATCGATAATGGGGGAACACGTCTTATTTTAATAAGTGGTCAAGAAGCATATATAGGGGGTGCACGTAATCCATTTCCTAATTATTATCAACGTCTTCCGAGTTTCTTTTTACAAGATGAGAATCCTACTACAATAGATTTTCAAAATGCATTCTTAGCCCAACAAGAATTCGTTAATAACGGGCAATTAGACTGGGAAGCAATGTATCGTGGGAATGCAATTTCAACCTCTCAGGGAGGGAATTCTATTTATGCAATACAGGAAGATAGGATTGACGATACACAATTAACTATCAATATTATAATGAATACACTAATTTCTGATAATGTTTGGTTGAACGGTAATTTTAATTATAGAAATTTAAAAAGTGAAAATTTTGCAGAACTGAAAGATTTATTAGGAGGTACAGGGTTTTTAGATGTAGATTTCTTTTCGGAAGGTGATGAAAATGAAGTTGTTGGAACCCTTGCACAAAGTGACCTTCGCAATCGTAACCGAATTGTAATTGAAGGAGATCGTTATAAATATAATTATGAACTTAAAGCCAATGTAATTTCAGGATTTGCACAAGCACAATTTAAATATAAAACGGTAGATTTCTATTTAGGAGCAAAAATTTCACAAACACAATATCAAAGATCGGGATTTTATGAAAATGGGAATTATCCCGGAGTTCGTTCTTTTGGAGATAGTGAAGAATTAAAATTCACTGGATTTGGTGTAAAAGGTGGGGTAACCTATAAAATTACAGGTCGTCATTTAATCGATCTAAATACCGGTTATTTTACAAAAGCGCCAATACTCCGAAATTCTTTCAGTAACGCTCGTCAAAACAATGATGTTGTGATAGGCCTGGAAGAAGAAAAAATTCAAAACGCGGATATTGGCTATATTTTCAGATCTCCAATCCTTAAGGCAAGAATTACGGGGTTTTATTCTAATTCTCAAGAGGGAAATGATCTGGGATTTTATTTTACAGAAAACTTGACAGGACTCGGGATTGAAGAAGATGCATTTGTACAGGAGATACTTACAGACGTTGAAACCCAACGATTAGGGGTAGAAATTGGAATAGAAACACAAGTTACATCAACTATAAGATTAAAAGGAGCAGCATCTGTAGGACAATATACCTATAATAACAACCCCAAATTGTATCTAACAAGTGACGACTTTGAAGGCATACTCACATTTGGTGATGGTACAACCTATTTAAAAAACTATCATATTTCCGGAGGACCAGAACGAGCATTTCAAATAGGGTTTGATTATCGGGATCCTGAATTTTGGTTGATTGGAATTACAACCAACTATTTTTCAAATGCTTATATAGATGTAAATAACTTAGCGAGATCAGCAAATTTTAGTTTAGATTTTGATGGATTAACCTTTAATGATTATGATGAAGAAGTAGCAAAAGAATTGTTGAAGCAAGAAGAATTCAAGGATTATTTTCTGGTAAACGCTATAGGCGGGAAATCTTGGAAAATTAACAATTACTATGTTGGATTCTTTGCTACCATAAATAATATACTTGATGAAAAATATAAAACAGGTGGTTTTGAGCAAGGAAGAAAAACAACATTTAGAGATCTGAAAAAAGACAAATCAAATGAATATGGACCTGTTTTTGGACCTCGGTATTTCTTTGGAAATGGAACTACATATTACCTAAACCTTTATTTGAGATTTTAGTGTATAGAAATAATAAATTAAAAAAAGATGAAAATGTTAGACTTTAATAAACTAATTATAGTCCTTTTTGCTATGACAATTTCTGCTTCTTGTATTGAAGATGATGAATTTGATACCCCCGACACTTCAGTTATTGAACCTGAATTGGAAACCGAACCAATAAATCTAAATTCTATGTTTAGTATTTATGAACAGGCTTTATTTGCTGAAGCAGATGATCTTGGAATTGATCCAAATGATGAAGCAGCTATACACGCTTTAAAACAAACTTTTATTTTCTCCTTTGATGTAGATAACACACTTTATACTGAAGGATATGTGATATCTGTGGATGAAGCTGGAAACTTTTTTGAAGAACTATTATTACAAAATGAAGCTTCAAATCCTTCAATAGGGGTGAAAGTATTAATTGATGTTAATCCTTTATTTACAACTTTTGAATTTGGAAGAAAAACATTCATAAGATTAGACGGCTTATCCTTAGGTTATGAAAATGGGGTTTTAACACTAGGGGTTCGGGAGGGGAACAGTATTGAAAAAATAGCTTCCTCACAAATGAATAAATACCTGATAAGAGATATTGAAGTAGCAGAAATAGTAGCAATGCCAATTGGTATTTCTGAATTTTCAATAGATAAAACGAACCTATTTATTCGATTAAATGAAGTACAATTTAATCGTAATGATGTGCTAGGAGAAAATCGTAAAACATTTGCTGCAGAACCAGAAGATGAATTTGATGGAGAACGCATTTTAGAAAGTTGTACTAATGGATTAAGTACTATTTTTAGCACAAGTACCTTTGCAGATTTTAAAGCGTTATTGTTGCCCCAAGGTAAAGGTAGCATAGAGGGGATTCTTACTTTAAATTTCTTTGGCGAAGAATTTAATATTGTTGTTAATAGTCCAACCTCTATTAATCTTGATAATCCAGATCGTTGTGATCCAACAGAAATAGATTGTGGTATAGCTGCCACGACAGGTACAAATGAAATGTTTAGTGATTTCTTTGAAACTCAAACCGTAGGAGATTTAATAAGCGGGAATGGCTGGACTAATTACATAGAAGCTGGCACTGCACAATGGGAAGCTTATTTTGATGACGGGACTAATGCTTCTTTAGGTATTTCGGCTAGAGTAGGTTCATTTATGTCTGGTGATACAAGTTCTATAGCCTGGTTAATTACCCCTCAATTTAACTTTGACACACAAAATGGAGAAACTTTAAACTTTAAAACCTCTAATAGCTTTTCAGACGGAAGTACACTTGAATTATTATTCTCAAATGATTGGGATGGTAATCCCAACAGTATAACTTCTGCAACTTGGGACCTCCTTATTTCGGCGACTATTGTTAATGATGACGACTTCTTTGGAGATTGGATCGCTTCTGGAAATGTAAACTTGGATTGTATCACAGGAACCGGTCACATTGCATTAAAATATGTTGGCAGTGGAGATAAAGGGTTTGATGGAACCTATGAGTTTGATGAAATTGTAATCAATTCAAACTAAAAATTAGTTTCATTTATTTTACTAAAAAGATATAAAGACATTTTCAAACAAACGATAATAAATATTATAACTATTAGGGACTAATGTTGAAAACTAATATTTTCAATTTTAAATTTGATTTTTCAATTTTCTATATTTGTTAGATGGAAGTAAAAACAAAATTATTTTTAGGTGATAGTAAAACAGTATTAATAAAAATACTCGACAACTCTGTCGATTTAATTTTTACTTCACCTCCATATGCAGATCAAAGAAAAAACACCTATGGTGGAATTCATCCTGATAAATATGTGGATTGGTTTCTCCCAATAAGTTACCAATTATTGAGAGTTTTAAAACCAACAGGTTCATTTGTTTTAAATATAAAAGAACGTGTAATAAATGGGCAGAGAAGTACTTATGTAATGGAGTTAATCTTAGCAATGAGAAAACAAGGATGGCTATGGACAGAAGAATATATCTGGCATAAGAAAAATTGTTATCCTGGTAAATGGCCAAATCGATTTCGTGACTCTTGGGAAAGATTACTTCATTTTAATAAAGATAAAAAATTCACGATGTATCAAGAAGAAGTTATGGTACCTATGGGAGATTGGGCTAAAACTAGATTAAAAAACTTAAGCAATACAGACAAAAATAGGGATGAGTCTAAAGTAGGTAGCGGATTTGGTAAAAAAATTTCAAATTGGGTAGAAAGAGATAAAGCTTTCCCAACAAATGTTCTTCATTTAGCTACAGAATGTAACAATAAAAATCACAGTGCTGCTTTTCCAGAGGCTTTACCAGAGTGGTTTATAAAACTTTTTACAAAAGAAGGTGATACTGTACTCGATCCTTTTATGGGATCTGGAACTACAAATTTTGTTGCTAATCGAATGAAAAGACATTCGATAGGTATAGAGATTAAAAAAGAGTATTATAAAATGGTGAAAAGTAATATAAAACCTATTGAATTATATATATTAGAACCTAATAAGAATTATGGCCATACTCAAGCAGAAGGACGTCTCGCAGTACGTTGAAAAGAATATTGGAATATTTCATCAAAAAAGAATTGAAGGGTTAAACAAATTAAAATTGACAACCGTTCTTAAAAGGAAAAACCCATATCTATTTAAAGCAAAGTATTTATTAACATCAGAGGCAATAGTCAAAAGCCTTACTGATGCGTTTATTTCATCTAAAGAAGAAACAATTTTCGGAGATTGGTTAGAGGGATTAGCTATTTTCATAAATAATAAAGTGTACGGTGGTTGGAAATCTGGAATAGTAGGAGTAGATTTAGAATTTGATAAAGATGAAAAACGATATATAGTAAATATTAAGTCAGGTCCAAACTGGGGAAACAGTAGTCAAATAAAAAAAATGATTGCCGATTTTACTAAAGCTCGAAGAACATTAAGGACAAGCAATTCCAATTTAAATATTATCGCTGTAAATGGTTGCTGTTATGGTCAAAACAAAAAAGTTGATAAAGGAGATTACTTTAAATATTGTGGTCAAGAATTTTGGGATTTCATATCTGGTCGTTCAGAATTTTATCAAGAAATTATAGAACCATTAGGATATATGGCTAAGGAAAAGAATGATGAATTTTTAATATCATATTCAAAAATGATAAATGTGTTCACCAAACAATTTAGTGATAATTATTGTTCAAATTCCGGTGAAATTGATTGGAATAAATTAGTTCATTTTAATTCAAGCAAATAATTTTTACCACGTATACCCTTTAAGTTCTAAAGCAGCTTTAAGTATATCCTTCTGGCTTATTTGTCCCACCAATTTTCCATCTTCAACAATGGGAAATCTACGCCTGCGGGAATTCAAAAATTTTTCTGCAGCATCAAATATATTCAAGTCCCCATCAATGGTCTCTACATTTTTGATCATATGTGCAGATACATTTATATTCTCAACTGGTTGATTGTAATAGCGACTTTCACTAATTTGTTTGATACAATCCCCTTCAGAGATTATCCCAACCAATTCATTATCATCATTTACTACTGGTCCGCCCGAAATTTTATGCTTTATCAATATATCCATTACTTCTAATACCGATTGGTCTTGTCTAAATGTGATGAGGTTCCTGGTCATGTAATCGGAAACTTTTATCAGTTCCGAAGGGCCTTTTTCGGGCTTAGCCCTCTTTCCAATGTAACTTTTGATTCCCATAATAGCATATTTAAGAGGAATTCTAATATAGTCAATATTCTAATAAAATCCTTTCAATTTATTTAAAAGAATTAACTATTCGTATTAAATCGTATTTTTAAAAAATCAAAAACAATAACAATCTATGAAACGACTTAGAACCATATTTTCTCTTCTTATAATTATTGGGTTTACCTATTATAGTTTTTATAATTTGATGCCACAAAGCGGTACTTCTGCATCCATACCAGAAACCGAATTTTCAACAGCACGTGCCTTAATTCAACTTAAGGAAATTACAAAAGCCCCCCATTTTGTTGGCACTGAGGATCATGAAAGAGTACGTTTATATCTTATTGAACAATTAGAACAATTAGGATTAAATGTGGAGACCCAAGAGGGGTTTGTTATAAATACCAAGTGGATAAGTCTGAACAATTCAAAGAACATACTAGCTAAGATTAAAGGATCTGAAAATGGAAAAGCTTTGTTGTTACTTACACATTATGATAGTGCTTTAACACCTTCATTTGGAGCTAGCGATGCAGGAAGTGGGGTTGTTACAATACTTGAGAGTCTCAGAGCTTATTTAGCGAGTGGGAAAATTCCTAAAAATGATATTATTATATTATTTACAGATGCCGAAGAGTTAGGCTTGAACGGAGCAAAATTGTTTGTAAAAAAGCATCTCTGGGCAAAAGAGGTTGGATTAGTACTTAATTTTGAAGCCAGGGGTAGTGGTGGTCCAAGTAATATGATTGTGGAAACCAATGGTGGGAATAAAAACCTCATTAAAGCATTTATAGACGCTAACCCGGAATATCCACTAACCTCTTCATTGATGTATAGTGTTTATAAGATGTTACCTTCCGATACAGATTCTACAGTGTTTAGAGAAGACGGAAATATCGACAGTTTTTTCTTTGCCTTTATAGATGATCATTATGATTATCATACAGCAAATGACACCTATGAAAATTTAGATAGAAACTCGCTCCAGCATCAAGGGGAATATTTATTACCACTTATACATTATTTTGCAAATGCCGATTTATCTTCTCTTAAAAGTGATGAAGACTACGTGTATGTTAATATTCCTGCATTTAGAATGATAAGTTATCCGTTTTCTTGGATTTCACCTATGCTGATCGTTGCTATTATAATGTTTTTTGGACTTATTTTCTTCGGAATAAAAAAAAGAAAATTACAATTACAAGGTATTGTAAAAGGATTTGTTCCTTTTTTACTTTCTCTGGTTGTTTGTGGTTTGATAGGGTATTTTGGTTGGCAATTGTTACTTAAAATCTACCCACAGTACAATGAAATTCAACAAGGATTTACTTATAACGGACATTCTTATATTGCCTTCTTTGTGTTTTTAACATTAGGGATTCTCTTTTGTATTTATTATAGATTTAATAAAAAGGAAAATGCTATTAACCTTTTAATTGCTCCTCTAACCATTTGGCTGATCATCAATGCAGCTATTGCAATTTATTTAAAAGGAGGAGCCTTTTTTATTATTCCTGTATATTTTGGATTACTATCACTTTGGTTGTTGATCCGGCAAGAAAAACCTAACCTGATAGTAATGACAATTTTGGGAGCCCCGGCTATATTCCTATTTGCACCTCTAGTGCAGTTTTTTCCTATAGCATTGGGATTAAAAATGCTGGTGATAAGTTGTGTATTTACCGTTTTAATATTTGGGCTGTTCTTATCCGTATTTGGGTTTTATAGATTAAGAAAAACAATTTCTATTCTTTTCTTACTATTGGCCTTGGGGTTTTTAATAAACACTCATTTTACCAGTGATTTTAGCTCTGATAGACCAAAACCAAATAGTTTGATTTACTATCAAAATGCTGATAGTGGTGAGAATTATTGGGCGACTTATGATAAAATCCTAGATGTTTGGACTCAGGAGTATTTAGGCGATTCGCCAGAAGAGGCTTCAAAAAATATAGAGAACGCTTCAGGGAATAAATACAAAAAAGGTTACCAATTTGCCACTAAAGCTCCCAAGATAAACCTGCCACTTTTTAATGTGGAATTAAAAGAAGATATCATTAACAATGGTATTCGAAATGTAACTTTCACAATTATACCAAAGCGCGATGTTAATCTGATAAGCCTATATACGATTGAAGAAACCACTTTTAACACACTTAGTTTTAATGGTGAAAATATGCCAGTCGCTACTTATAAAGGTGATTCTAAAACGATCGGAAGTAAGGAATTAATTAAATATTTTGTATCGGATAATGATACTTTGGAGGTTGCCTACAGCATCCCAAAAGACAATAGGGTAAATTTTATAGTGTTGGAATATTCGTTCGATCTTTTAAATCACGCTCAAATTTCTATTACACCCCGGCCAAAAAACATGATGCCCAAACCATTTGTTGTAACAGATGCAGTTGTAGTTAAAAAAACCATTTACATTGATTCGTTGCAACTTAAAGCAACAGATTCAATAATACCTCCTATAGTTGATTAATGTCTAAAAAAAAGGAGCCAAAAGGCTCCTTAGTATAAGTTGATTTTAAATTTAAAAGTTACAATTCATTATTCTTTTTATCCTGAAGCTCAATTTTATATACCGAATCTAAAAATCGTTTTTGGTTTTCCAATTCCTTTTTTTCGTCTTCTACTCGTTTTAAATCGATGGCATCCTTCTGAAATTTCTCATTTATCTGAATGATTAAATTCGATACAGACGCATTCATCTCATTCATGTAGTTCTGAAGTTGAATAGAATCTATCTTAGATTTTTTTAACTCTTGATGCAATAAGTTAATGCGGGTTTTAACTACAATTACTCTTGATAGAATAGCCTGATTAAAAAGAGTATCGGGTATATTTTTTGACAGAGAATCTAAATGAGACACCAAAAGTTCAGATTTATTTAGTAAGACTTCAATAGTGTTTCCGTTAAGGGTTTTTACTTCTTTTTCAAAATCATCGAAGACGGCCCAATTGGAAACATAAATTTTGGCTTTATCGGAAAGTTCGGGGAAAACAAACTTTTGATTTCCGAATAGAGTACTGCTGTTATTTGTTGTTTGTATTTCAGACTGAGATTTTTCATTAGAATCTCCACAAGAAACCATTCCAAAATTCAAGATCAGAAAACTTATATAAAAGGAAAATACAAACTTCATTACTGTTTATAAATTTTTCGCAAATATACAAGTTTTGCAAACATTTGAAAGTTAAATATTTCTGAAAGAAAAAGTGTAGAATATCTTTATCTTTACCTCTCATTTTTAAAATCCCTTAATGAAAAAGAGAATACTTATTATTGGAGCATCTGGTCAAATAGGAACCGAGCTTTCTGTACGACTAAGAAGTGTGTATGGAAATTACAAAGTGATTGCTAGCGATATAATTGTAGGGGATGAAGCAATGATGAAAGAAGGTTATTTTGAAATTTTAGATGCTATGGATTATGAAGCTGTAGAGGATATTATTATGCGTAATGAAATAACAGATGTTTATCTAATGGCGGCTATGTTATCAGCTACTGCTGAGAAATTCCCTATGAAGGCCTGGAATTTAAATATGAATTCATTATTTAATGTTCTTAACCTTGCAAAAGAAGGAAAGATCGAGAAAGTATTTTGGCCATCGAGTATTGCCGTTTTTGGACCAACTACACCAACAATTAAAACTCCACAGAAGGCCATTATGGAACCTTCAACGGTTTATGGAATAAGTAAACAAACCGGTGAACGATGGTGCGAATATTACTATAATAATTATGGAGTAGATATAAGGAGTATTAGGTATCCCGGATTAATTAGTTATACTACCATTCCTGGTGGAGGAACTACCGATTACGCTGTTGATATATTTCATAAAGCACTGAAACACGGAAAATATATTAGCTTTCTTAATGCGGAAACAACGCTTCCCATGATGTATATGGACGATGCAATTAATGCTACCATTGGAATAATGAAAGCACCCAAAGATTCAATAAGAATAAGAAGCTCCTACAACCTTTCTGCGATGAGTTTTAACCCAAAAGAAATTGCTGAAAGTATAAAAAAACACATTCCTGAGTTTGAAATTTCATATGAACCTGATTTTAGACAAAAAATAGCAGATTCCTGGCCACAAAGTATTGATGATAGTGATGCAAGAAATGATTGGGGGTGGAAGCATTCCTATTCACTGGATGAAATGACCAAGATTATGATTGAAAATTTAAAAAAGTAAGAAAATGCAATCTTCAGAAAATATCGGTCAATTGGACATAAGGTAATTTTAAAAAATAAGTATATTGTTTGTCATATTACGAATAAGATAAAACAAAGCTATATGGCGATTTTATATAATCTCACTTTCCTATTCTTTTTCTTTATTCTTCTCTTTATTTTTGGAATACATGCTCAAAAAAATAATACTCAAATTACTGAGAGCACTCAGGTAGTTAACAGTACAATTTCTATTAGTAACATTTCAAATGATTCTAAAAAAACTTAGCGGAATAAACTAATTCTAAAACCATTTTTTGTAGCTAATAATACTTTCACTTTGTTTTAGGTGATTCTTCATTAATCTGGGTGAAAGTTCTCGTTTAGGGCGTTTTTATTGTCAATTGTTAAAAAAAGGTATCTTGCACATTGATTTTTATCTTAATACATCCTTGTTAGTTTGACCCATCAATAAAAAGGACAAAAATATGAAAACCAAAAATTCAATCAATCACATTGTAATAATTATTGTATCAGTTGTATTTTCATTCAATACTTGCTTTGCTCAGGAATCTTCAAAAGTAAGTCAGGATTCTTCCAAAGTAAGTTTAGATTTTGGCCTTGATATGGTGAGCAGGTATATTTGGCGGGGGACACAGCTTGGAGGATCATCAGCTAATATTCAGCCATTTGTGGAAATGGGAATTGGAAATTTTGTTCTAGGAGCTTGGGGGTCCTACTCACTGGGAGGTGTAAATCCATTTCAGGAGTTTGATTTTTATGCTGCATATAGCTTATTAGATGATAAGGTATCCATTACTGTAACCGATTATTTTTTTCCGGATGAATCATCGGATTATAATTATTTTGATTTTGATGAAAAAACAACGGGTCATGTGATCGAAGCGTCGGCCAGTTTTAATGGTACCGAAAAAATACCGTTTTCAGTTATGATTGCTGTTAACTTATTCGGAGCTGATGCAAAAAGAATTTCTGATGACCCTGCCACTTTAAACAGTGAGGATGGTATACAATATTCAACCTACTTAGAGCTGGGCTATATTACCACTCTTAAAAGTGTTGATTTAGAAACCTTTCTCGGCTTCAATCTAACCGATCCTCGAGCAGCAGATCTTTCAGGTACTGGCTATGAGGGTGAAACCGGTTATTATGGTGACTATGTAGGAATTGTGAATTTAGGGATTACTGTATCAAAAGATATTAAGATAACAGAAAATTTCAGTTTGCCAGTAATGGCTTCATTGATTACCAATCCAGTAGCGGAAAAAATATATATGGTCTTTGGATTTTCATTGTAGAAAACACAGACTTTCATACTATCATTATTAACTAAAATATATACTATGGACTCAGGAAATATTGTCTTCATGATCTTATGTACAAGTTTGGTGATGTTAATGACACCAGGACTTGCTTTCTTTTACGGTGGTTTAGCTGGCAAGAGAAACATTTTAGGCATAATGATGCAAACTTTTGTGTCATTAGGAATCACTACAATATTATGGGTTGTAGTAGGTTATTCACTATGTTTCAGTGGTGACATTGGAGGTGTTATAGGCAATCTTGATCTGGTTTTTTGAAAGGAATAGCCTTTGATGAGGCATGGGGAGATGATGGTTCATTCCCTACCTATATATTTATAGCCTATCAGATGATGTTTGCCGTTATTACACCAGTACTGATAACCGGTGCATTCATCAATCGAATTACTTTTAAGGCATTTCTGATTTTCTTAGTGTTCTGGCAATTACTGGTTTATTATCCATTTGTTCACATGATTTGGGGCGGTGGTATTATGGCCCAATGGGGCGTTCTTGATTTTGCCGGGGGTATTGTAGTACATGCAACGGCAGGATTTGCTGCTCTTGCCTCTGTCATTTATGTGGGTAAAAGAAGAGATCAAAAATCGCCACCCAATAGTATTCCTTTAATTGCTATTGGTACAGCATTGCTATGGTTTGGATGGTATGGATTTAATGCTGGAAGTCAATTGTCTGCTGATAGTGTTTCTACGCTGGCATTCTTGAATACTGATATTGCAGCTTCTTTTGCAGCGGTCACCTGGATGATTATCGAATGGATCAGAGAAGGAAAACCAAAGTTTGTAGGTTTCCTGACAGGTGCAATTGCCGGTCTTGCAACCATTACCCCTGCAGCAGGTTTTGTACCTCTTTGGGCGGCAATGATCATCGGTATATTAGCAGGACTTGGATGTTATATGGCGGTTCGACTCAAGAATAGACTTGGTTGGGATGATGCCCTGGATGTGTGGGGTGTTCATGGAGTTGGCGGTTTTATAGGCATTATTTCTTTAGGCATATTCGCTTCGACTACAGTAAATTTTCAAAGTGGATTACTTGAGGGAAACTCTGGATTTTTCATGATACAAGTTGGAGCTGTTGCTATTGCATCGGTTTATGCTTTTATATTCACTTACGGTATGTTAGCACTGATAAATTATATCACTCCTGTGAGGGTTTCCGAAGAGCAGGAAACAAGTGGAATCGATTACTCTGTTCACGGTGAGAAAGCATACGATGAAGGAGTTCTCTAGCTGTAAATTAATTTAAATACTAATAATCTTGTCCGATTCATTTATCAGTTTATAAAGGTTGGCCATAGTAGACAAGGGGCATAGTTCTGTCCCGTCTGTGTGTCTGAGTTGCAAGTACCGCAAGCAAGAATTTGTCCTCCATTGTCAAGTGAAAGATTTCCAAGTCAGAACACATTCCAAACGGTCTCACTGTCGCTTGAGTAAATCACAATTCCAAGTATCATTATTATTCTGTTTTTTTAGTTGTTTGTTTAATATTGTATATGAAAAGTAGCGGTGTTAAAGCTACGTATTTTTCAGATTTATTGATTGTTTATTATGCTCTGGAATTATAAAATTAAGCTAATTGTCCGCTATTATTTATATACGTCCTAAGTTTGATTTCTACTAAATTAACTGTTTAATAGAAAGAACAAAAGAGCAGAGTAAGGTTATAATATACGTAGAGTTTATATAAACTCGTCAACAATGAAAATTCCTTCGAATCAAGTATTTTATCGGATTTATCAGAGCTATTCAGGAATTTGCGGCATATTTCCTAACTGACGAAGCATAGTAACGTGAGCCCGTATCGCTGTAAAAAAAGTTCGGTTGGAACGGTAAGGCATACCGTATTCTTTGGCTGTATCGATCACAATTTTGGACAATTTCTTATAATGTACGTGACAAATTCCGGGTAATAAATGGTGCTCAATTTGATAATTCAACCCTCCTATGAGCCATGTAAAAAGTTTACTTCGTGGAGAATAATTAATTGTTGTAGCGAATTGATGCATATACCAGTCTCCTGCTATAAGTCCATTTTTATCAGTACGCGGGAACTCGGCGCCAGGTATTATATGCGAAACCTGAAATACAGTACTTATTAAAAGTCCTGTAACAAAATGCATACTTAAAAATGCCGATAAAATGAGCCACCAGGGTAAGTTTACCATAATTAATGGTAAAATTAACGCGTAAGAATAGTATAACAATTTCCATCCTATAATACCAATAATGGCATTTCTGAATTCATTTTTTTCATTTAAAAACCCCATTTTACGATATCGATTTATTCTAACAAAATCTTTTGTTGTGACCCACGATAAAGTGGCTAACCCATAAAAAAACCAGATATAGATATGCTGATATTGATGCGACCAGTATTTTTTAGCATGCGGTGAAAATCGCAGGAAAAATGGTGCATTAATATCATCATCGGCATGTTCAATATTCGTAAAGGTATGATGAAGTACATTGTGTTGGATTTTCCACACAGTCGCGTTTGCTCCAATGAGATTAATAGTGTATCCTATAAGTGTATTGATTTTTTGTTTATTGGAGTACGACCCATGAATCGCATCATGCGAAACGCTCATTCCAATTCCAGCCATTCCAAGACCACTTGTAATATATAGTGAAAAAAGCAGCCACGGACTTGTGATGATTCCTAAATTTATAATAATTAATGGAAGAAAAAATGTTACAAGCATTAAAATAGTCTTACCAATCATACTGTTATTAGCATGTCTGTTAAGTTCATTAGTTTTGAAATAGATTTTCACCTTTTTTCTTAAGGCTTTTGAAAATTCAACGCCTGTATCTTTTGAAAATTTTGGATGTTTGATATTGCCTATGTTTTAGTTTATAAAATTTTAATGCGCTATTGCGGCTAACATATTTGGGTAAACAAAAAATCAATTAAACTTGAAAAGATTAATACAAAGAAAGGTACCCGTTAATTTAACGATAGAAAGATAAGCAAAATTATACCGACTTAATTGAATGAAAGATTCAATTGTTAATTACAGGCTGTATTTGCTGTTTTTTCAAATACTAAACGGTAATGATCCATGACCTCTTTTTCAAAGCAGATCCTGTTGGGGCTTACTTTGAAAATAGCGACCAGATGCCTGAATTCCCTATCTATAAAATATCTTGGAATGAGTGATAGGTAGAGCCAATATTTTTTAAGATGAAATTTTCTGAATTTCTTCCGCCATTGAGCAATGGTTTCAATATAATCTAGCCTTCCACTACTTTGGGAAATTAGTTTAAATCTGGGTTCCGCACATTTGATGACCATTTCGGGGCCATTTGGAAGCCAGGAACCGGGGAACTGTTTTATCATGAGTGCCATAATATAGGCCGTTGATCCTTTTTCGGCATTTACGTCCAATTCCTCAAATTCGATCATATTCTTACTGAAGGTCATTGTCTGCATATAAAACCGCCCACCAATGGGCAACAGATCATAAAGCGTTTTAAAAAAATCTCGATAAACTTGCTCCTGCTTGCCTGCCTGCCATTCTTCTACTGAGCAGAAATGCTCCAATCCTCCAATACAGGTGATGGCATCAAAAATACCAAAGTCGTCGGGTTTTACATAGCGACAATCTTTCACCATCACCTTATAACCATTCTTTCGGCAGGCATCCGCCTGCCCTTGTGAGAGCGTCAAACCTATACTTTCTGCATCTCTTTCATGCGTAATATATCGCGTGAAAGGCGCCCAACCACAGGCCATGTCAAGCACTTTGCTGCCTTTGACGATGTTGAGGCTGTCGGCTATGAATTTGTGTTTTTCTTTTTGGGCGTCTTCAAGGGTCATCGAAAAATCACCATCGTATTTCGCTCCGCTATAATCTCCTGTTTCCCCCATACTCAAACGGAATATCTCGTCGATAGTAGTATACGTAAAATCTAAATCTTTTTGTTCTGCCATTTTTTATTTTAAAATGTCACGTCCTAAAATACGGCTACAGGTTAATACTTAAATTTATGCGGCATTTAGGTGCACGTAATTAGGTGTTTTATAGTCTAAAGATAAATGTAATCTTTTAGTGTTGTACAATTTAATTGCATT
>JADFOK010000020.1 GCA_022562895.1 Bacteroidota bacterium
ATAAGTCTCAAAAGTTCCGAGCCCTTCAATATCAACAAGCCAGTGATGATCAAACAGCAGTTCTGCCGGGATATCAATTCTCTTTCCCTCTTTTAAATATGCAGCAGGTGTTCTTGCAGCCATCAAAACTCCTTTGGGACTCCAAGAGAATTTATATCCAAAGGGATTCCTGTTATACTCAAATGAGGGAAGCCCTGCCCCATAAGAAGTCAGGCTGACAATGCGGCCACCTTCATTTTTAATCTCGTCAATCATTCTTTTAGCCCCCATGTGGTCAATTCCCGGGTCTTCTCCAATTTCATTAAGAATGATTATGTTTTGCTCCTTTGCGTCTTTATCAAGCGCCAACATCTCGGGATTGAGATATGAAGTTGTTACCATGTTCTTCTTGTATTTTAAACATGCTTTTGCGACAGGTATGTGCTGAGTGGGTGGAAGCATACTTATCACGATATCTACATCATTTACAAGTTTATCAAGCAACGTGTCATCATCGGTGGTCCAACTGATGGTTTTTGCATTTGATCTGTTGTTTATTATTTGTTCTGCTTTGGAAATTGTGCGGGTTGCCATTACTACATGATATTTACACTTATCAAGAAAATAATCAGCCATTGGTTTTGTAACCATTCCAGCACCAAGAATCAATACTTTTTTCATTTTATAAATCTGTAGTTTAGTTAATAATGACCCCCTAATGTTAAGAATATTAAAAGTAAGCGATTTCGAAGCACAAATATTTTAAGTTATAAGGATGTTGAAATGGCTAAACTTTAATTCTACTAATATCATGCTTATTTTTTTTATATTTTGTTTGGCGGTCATATTTTGGTATTTTTTCAAGAATTCTTCTTTTTCTCATCCCACCAATCTTATACTTTATGATTAATACTATTTAAAGTTACTTTTTGCATATCTCACTGCTAACTTATATAAAAAAACCTCCTCAACTTACACCGAACTATACCAATGTACTGGGGAGGTTTATTAATATATGTTTCTATTAACTAATTGATCTTAGGGTCTTTAAGCCCTTCTTCAATCATGGAATAGAATTGATCTAATTTTGGAAGTATCACAATACGAGTTCTTCTATTTTTAGCTCTTCCTTCAGTGGTTTCATTAGAAGCCTTTGGCATATATTCACCTCTACCACCCGCCGTCATCCTGGAAGGTAAAACACCAAAGTCATTTTGAAGAATTCTTACAATAGTAGTAGCACGAAGTACACTTAGATCCCAATTGTCTTTTATACAGGCAGTATTAATAGCTTTTGAATCTGTATGTCCCTCAACTAAGAATTCAAAATCCGGTTTGTTATTAACCACCATAGCAACTTTGCCAAGTACCTCTTTAGCTCTGGTTGTAACAGAAGTGCTTCCACTTTTAAATAAAAGTTTATCTGAAATGCTTACGTAAACCACTCCTTTTTCAACATTTATCTCAATATCTGAATCGTCAAGATTTCCTAAAACACCTTTCAAACTTTGTACCAAGGCAAGGTTAACCGAATCTCGACGGGTAATTGCATCTCTTAATTTGTTAATAACAAGATCTTTTTCTCTCATGCTCTCAAGAGACATTTCAAGGTTTTCTGCTCCTTTTATGGTTAGATCTGTAAAGTCACCAATTTGTTTAATCAAATCACCATTGGTAGCATTTAGAGAGGCTACCTGAGTTTTTAAACCAATGTTTTCGGCTCTTAAACCAGATCTTTCTTCCAAACAGGAATTTAATTTAACGGTAGCCGTATTCAATAAATCCTGGGTTGTTTTTTGTCTTGCTTCAAGATCTGTAAACTGCTTTTTTGAAACACAGGAAGTGAGTATCAAACCAAAGCAAGCAACTAGTAATAAAAGTTTTTTCATAATTAAGTGTAAATTTTTAGTTAATCAAAATTATTAAAAGAATGTATAGTAAAAAAAGTATTAATATAATTTTAGTATAAATTAATTAAGTTTTTAAAAGTACGATTTTTTCTAATGAAATAATCCCACACAATAGACTTTGTAGAATAATATTTTATTCTGGATGCATATTTTTTTCGTTTCTTTAAAAAAGTTGGAAACAACACAAAAAAACTATAATGTGCTTTTGCAACAGCGATAAAATGCTTAGGTTTTCCCTGAAACAAAAACATAATAGCAGCCGCTCCATCTAACATAAAACGAATAAATAATAACCACCAAACCCTGTTACTTTTCACGTTTTTTAATATTACCAATAAGGTATTCCTGAAGTTATAAAACGTTTTCTCAGGATTCGCAGAAGCCAAAGTTGCCCCACCCACATGGTACACCGTAGCGCTTCCAATATAGTTAACATTACCACCCTGGGATTGTAATCGCCAACAAAGATCTATTTCTTCTTGGTGTGTAAATAAATCTTCATCAAATCCACCGACTTTCCAAAAAGCTTTGCTTTTAACAAAAAGACAAGCTCCGGTTGCCCAAAATATTTTTTTGGTGTCGTTGTATTGCCCGATGTCCTCTTCCACAGTATTGAAGATCCGACCCCGGCAATAAGGATAGCCGAGTTTGTCTATAAAACCCCCGGCAGCACCGGCATATTCAAAATATGCTCTGTTGTTATAATCCAGAATTTTTGGTTGTGCCGCCACTAGCGTTTTATCTTTTTTAAATTCTGAAATAATAGGAGTGAGCCAATTGCGTGTAACTTCAACGTCACTGTTAAGCAAAACGAAAATATCTTCGGAATTTGTTTTCAAAGCATCATTATACCCCTTGGCGTAACCTCCGTTACTTCTATTCTGAATAATTTCTATACTCGGAAAGTTTTCTTTTATATAGGCTACAGAATCATCGGTTGAAGCATTATCGACAACATAAATAGTAGCCTGGGTTGAGGAATATCTTACCACTGAAGGTAAAAATTGTTCAAGCAATTGTCTTCCGTTCCAATTGAGTATTACAACAGCTACGTTCATGGGTGCAAAGTAAACTTTATTTTTCTTTCGCCAAGACTATTCACAGTTCACACTTCTCTTTTTACCGAATACACAGGAATTTCTTTCAGGAATATATACTTCTCCTTTTCATAATCCATTTTACAATAATAATGGTCTAAGCCGTTGGAAACAAATAAATAATCGGAATGTAAAACAAAATTATACCGTGCAATTTGGTCAAAAACCCTTTGGCTGATCGCTATAGTTGGAGCTTTGCATTCCACAATAATATGTATGCTACCGTTGGGGTTGAAAACTACAATATCATAACGCTTGTTTGTGTTGAGGAGTTTTATTTGTTTTTCAACATTAATATGGGAGAGAGGATATTTTTTTTCGGAAACTAAAAATTGAAGAATATGTTGTCGTACCCATTCTTCAGAAGTAAGTACCACGAATTTTTTTCGGATGATATCAAAAATCAACGTTTTATTTTCGTTACTTTTGAATCTGAATTCGTAATTCGAAAAGTTGAGTTTCAACATAAAACAAAGTAACAGAATCCAAAGGGATATTTAAAAATATTCCAATACTAATATTTATTTTCCACTCAGGCGTAGTTGAGAGATGACAAGAATGTTTTCCAATAAGTTAAGATAAACCGTGTCCTTAGACAAAGCAAAAAACATCGTAGCAAGTATAAAAAATGGAGACATAAAGCCCATTTACTTTTTAATGGGCGAAGAAGCATATTATATTGATGCAATTGCAAAGTATATCGGAAAAACAATTTTAACAGAGGAAGAAAAGGGATTTAACCAGATTGTTTTGTATGGCAGGGATGTTAAAATTGAAGATATAGTAAGCACAGCAAAACGATTTCCGATGATGGCAGAACGACAAGTTGTTATCGTAAAAGAAGCACAAGATCTTTCCAGGACTATTGAAGACCTAATTTCGTATGTTGAAAACCCCCAACCCTCCACAGTACTTGTAATTTGTTATAAATACAAAACACTGGATAGACGCAAGAAATTATATAAAGAAATTAGTAAAAAAGGGGTCTTATTTGAAAGTAAGAAATTATATGACGATCAAGTGCCGGATTGGATTCGACGTGTACTAGTCACTCGTGGTTATACCATAACTCCGAAAGCAGCACAAATGCTTGTGGAATTTTTGGGTAATGATTTGGGGAAAGTAAATAATGAACTTGAAAAATTACAGCTTATTATCAAACCCGGAGAGCAAATTACACCAGACATAGTTGAAGAAAATATTGGAATAAGCAAAGACTATAACAACTTCGAATTGCATAATGCCATTAGTAAAAGAGATGTGAAAAAGGCCTATAGTATTATTCAGTATTTTTCACACAATCCTAAAATCCACCCTATAGTATTGACAGTTGCTTTACTATTTAGTTTCTTTTCTAAAGTGCTTAAATATCATGCACTAAGTAATAAATCACTGGCGTCTAAAGTATTGGGTGTAAATCCATATTTTGTAAAAGACTATGAAACTGCGGCACAAAATTATACGATGAAAAAGATTAGTGGTATTATAACTTCCATTCGCGAGATCGATATGAAAAGCAAGGGAGTAGGGGCTGCTAACCTACCTCATGGAGACCTTTTAAAGGAACTACTTATTAAAGTATTTGACTAATTAATTCCGATCTAAAAAATACTGTTAGAGGTATTCATAATTCATTTATTAAATTGAATCGATAAAAAATAAAAACAATTATTAAATGTATTTTTGTGAGAGTAATTCTACCCTATGAGTAAATTTAAAGCTTGGATTTCAGCTGCACGATTACGAACACTTCCACTTTCCGTATCGGGTATAATTGTTGGAGCTTCCCTGGGAAATAGACAGCAAATACTTGAGTTGACAGAATATTCGGAATCAAAATACGACGGACTTATAAGTTTTGTAAATCATGGTGTATGGGGGCTATCCTTGTTTTGGCTGGCAATTCTTACAACCATAGGCTTTCAGGTGCTATCTAATTTCGCGAATGATTACGGAGATGGCCTAAAGGGAACCGATGATAAAAGAGAAGGAGAAAAACGTTTAATTGCTTCGGGAATTATTTTACCAAAACAGATGAAACATGCTATGGTACTTACAACAGTAATTACTTTAGGGGTAGCCATAGCACTAATTTATAAAGCATTTGGAAGAGAGGATATTATGCTTTCCCTATTGTTTTTTAGTTTAGGTGTGGCTTCAGTTGTAGCTGCTATTAAATATACTGTGGGTAAAAATGCCTATGGTTATTCTGGATTAGGCGATGTTTTTGTATTTCTTTTCTTTGGTGTAATAAGTGTGTTGGGATCTTACTTTATATTCACACACAACATTCAATGGGAACTAATTCTTCCTGCAACTTGCATAGGCTTATTGAGTATGGCTGTACTTAATTTAAATAATATGCGCGATTTTGAAAATGACGCCAGGCATAATAAACGTACCATGGTTGTGAAGATTGGCATGAAAAAAGCTAAAATATATCATTATTCATTGCTAATTATAGCTATGTTATCTGCCTTTATATATACTCTTTTACATTATCGTTCGCCTGAACAGTTTATTTATAGCATTGCTTTTATTCCTTTATTACTTAATATGAAAGCTGTATATTACAATAAAGAACCAAGGCTTATGGATTCCGAATTAAAAAAGGTGGCATTAAGCACATTTTTATTTGCTATACTATTTAGCTTGTTGCATTAGAAGAATTAATTAATAAAATCATGAAGATCACATTTTACGGACAAAATACATTGGCCATAGAAGTTTCCGGAAAGTATATTGTTATTGACCCATTTATTTCAGGGAACCCTTTATCAAAGGATAAGGTTGATGTTAACTCACTTAAAGCTGATTATATTCTCCTTACACATGCCCATGAGGATCATATATTAGATGCAGAAACTTTAGCAAAAAACACGAATGCAACTATTGTGAGTAATTATGAAATAGCGATGCATTTCCAAGACAAGGGATTTAATGTTCACCCTATGAATCATGGGGGGAATTGGAAATTTGATTTTGGAAATGTCAAGTATGTAAATGCAATTCACACCAGCTCATTTCCCGATGGAAGCAACGGAGGTCAACCCGGAGGATTTGTTATTGAAGGTGAGCATAAGAACATTTACATAGCCGGAGATACAGCATTAACTATGGATATGAAATTAATACCAATGATTACAAAACTAGATTTGGCTATTTTACCCATCGGTGATAATTTTACAATGGGGATTGAGGACGCAATAATTGCCAGTGATTTTGTGGAATGCGATAAGGTTTTAGGGGTACATTACGATACCTTTGGTTACATTGAAATTGATCATGAGGTAGCTAAGAAAAAATTCTATGATGCCGGGAAAGATCTAATGCTTCTAGAAATTGGGGAATCAATAGAATTATAAATTAAAATATTTTCCTGAGCACAGTCGAGGGGCCTTGTTATAAATGCTAAAAGCAAACTTCCAAAAATATATTTTAAACTTCAAACGTCCCGGCAGCACTTCACGTGGTGTTCTGCATACCAAAGAAACATGGTTTATTACCCTTAAAGATGCTGAGAACTGGGGCATAGGAGAATGTGGGCTTTTCCGTGGATTAAGCATAGATGATCGAAAAGATTATGATAAAAAACTTGCCTGGGTTTGTGATAATATCCATTTAGGAGAATCAAAACTATACCATGATTTGATCGAATTTCCTTCTATACAATTTGGTGTTGAAATGGTTTTTAGATCTTTTAATTCTGAAGATCCATTTAAATTATTTCCGTCAGAATTTACTAATGGAGAAAAGGTGATTCCTATTAATGGATTGGTTTGGATGGGCGATAAAGCATTTATGAAGCAGCAAATCACCGAAAAGTTAAAACAAGGATTCCGATGTATTAAGATGAAGATCGGTGCAATTGATTTCAATTCAGAAATAGATTTACTTCAGTCGATCCGGAATGAGTTTTCTGTTTCAGATTTAGAATTACGAGTAGATGCTAACGGCGCATTTTCCCCTTCAGAAGCATTAGAGAAATTAAAAATTATTTCAGAATTAAAAATACATTCCATCGAACAGCCTATCAAACAAGGACAGTGGGATGAAATGGCACGTCTTTGTGAAGAAACTCCTTTATCTATTGCCTTAGACGAAGAATTGATAGGTATATTTTCTTCTGAAAAAAAGAAACAAATGCTAAATACCATCAATCCTCAATACATTATTTTAAAACCTAGCTTGATTGGAGGTTTCCGGGGAAGTGACTCCTGGATTTCTCTTGCAGAAAAAAAGAAGATAGGATGGTGGATTACTTCGGCTCTGGAAAGTAATATTGGATTAAATGCAATTTCGCAATATACCTTCTCAAAAAATAGTAAATTGCCACAAGGCTTAGGTACAGGAAGTTTATTTACCAACAATGTTCCCTCTCCGTTAGAAGTATGTAACGGAAGTTTAAATTTTAATACAAATAGCAAATGGGATTTAAATATACTTGATCTAAAATCTAATTCCGATTCTATTTGATCTATTAGCGAATTATCTTAATATAAATTATCTATGTACATAACACAAGCGTTTAAATGGAAGCATGAATGGTGGCGTTATCTAATTGGTGTCATACTTATTTTTATAGTAGGTTGGCAATTGATTGGTGTCATGCCTATAATGATTGTTTCATTTCTTAGAGCTGAAAACCTAACTGAGTTTATGGATTCAGGCCTAACAAATTTTGCTTCCTTATATCCTGCAAAAAGTAACCTTTATTTGTTTTTAATATTATCTACTTTTTTAGGCGGTCTTATTGGTTTAATAATTACAGTTAAATTCATACACCAGCAATCTCTTCGACAGCTTACTACATCGAGAAAAAAAATAGATTGGGGAAGAATTTTCTTTGGTTTTATTATTATTGCAGTGATTACAATTGTATTTACATTATTAGACTATAAATCAAATCCAGAGAGTTATGAATTGCAGTTTGAAGCGATACCCTTTTTAATTATGGCCCTTATTTCTGTGGTCTTTATTCCACTTCAGACAAGCTTTGAAGAATACTTTTTTCGCGGTTATTTAATGCAAGGAATAGGAATCTTAGTTCGAAATAAATGGACTCCTTTAATCATTACATCTGTTATATTTGGTGGCCTTCATATCTTTAATCCTGAAGTTGATAAAATTGGGAATATCATTATGATCTACTACATAGGCACTGGATTTTTCTTAGGAATTATTACACTAATGGACGATGGATTAGAGCTGGCATTAGGATTTCATGCAGCCACTAATCTTGTTGGAGCATTATTGGTAACAGCCGATTGGACGGTATTTCAAACTAACTCTATATTAAAAGATATTTCTGAACCGGGAGCAGGAGTGGATGTGTTGATTCCTGTCGTAGTTTTATATCCTATATTAATAGGCATCATGGCCTGGCGTTATAAATGGAAGAATTGGGGAGAGAAACTTTTCGGAAAGGTAATTCCACCTCCTGAAACGGTCACGATTGAAGAAAACTTTTAATTGAATGTTTTGAATACTACTTGGCAAAATATTCATCCAGCCTTTAAGCTTAATGGCTTAAAATACAGCTCGACTGAATTATGTGAATTTGCTAAGGATCTGGAAGATAAAGGCACTAATTACGAAATTAGTATTGGCAATTTTCTTATACAATGGCTTAATGAAGATCCTACGGTAATGGTAAAAACATCCGGATCTACCGGAAAACCAAAGGACATTTTGCTCAACAAAGACAATATGGTAAATAGTGCTAACGCCACCGGAATATTTTTTAAGTTAGCTGAAAATACCACAGCATTATTATGTCTTCCTTCAAATTTTATAGCTGGGAAAATGATGCTGGTAAGAGCTATGATATTGGGCTGGGATCTTCATATTACCGCTCCCGAAAAAGATGCCTTGACACAATATGATAATGATTATGATTTTGTGGCAATGGTTCCTTTTCAAGTACTTCATTCAATTGATGCTCTTAAAAAAGTTAAAAAATTAATTATTGGTGGAGGTAGCATATCAAAGGAATTAGAAGCGAAATTAATAAATGTTGACACCGAGGTTTTCGCAACCTACGGAATGACAGAAACCATTACCCATATTGCTGTAAAACGTCTTAACGGACTGGCAAAATCAGCATATTATACAGCTCTTCCCAATGTAAAATTTTCTAAAGATGATAGGGGTTGTTTAATTATTTCTGCTCCCGATATTTCTGAAAAAGAGGTAATTACAAACGATATTATAACACTGGTTTCGCCAACTTCATTTGAGTGGTTAGGGAGATATGATAATGTTATCAATAGTGGCGGAATTAAGATCTTTCCTGAAAAAGTAGAAGAAAAACTATCCGCTTTCATTCAACATCCCTTTATTATCACTTCGGAAAAAGATGAACAACTTGGCGAACGGGTTATTCTTATTATAGAGACCAAGGATAAAAATGACAAACTTGATTTATCTGAAGCTATTTCTAAATTAGAAAGGTATGAACGTCCAAAAAAAATCTACACCTTCTCGGAATTTCCCTTTACCGAAACCGGAAAAATAAAACGCGATAAAATACTTCAGATTTTGTTAAATAGAAAAATATAGGGTTTACTTATCGACGCACAATATTAAATAGATTGTTGTTTTATTATTTGCAGAAATTAGGTACATTTAAATCTATAAACATCCCATTCATGAAAAAAATACTCTTTATTATTTTTGTAATTACTTTTTCAACTTCAGCTCAAATTTTATCTGAAAGAGAGCAGGCTGGACTAAAAGATGAGATTCTTGCCGATCGTTTTAATAGTCTTCTTCCTGTTTTGATGGATAGAACAGGTATCGATATGTGGCTAGTGATATCTCGTGAATATAATGAAGATCCTGTGTTGCGAACCATGTTACCTGCACTTTGGTTAAATGCCCGACGTAGAACTATTTTAATATTTTATAGAAATAAGAAAGAAAATACCATAGAGAAACTTGCCGTCGCACGATATGATGTAGGTGAAAATATAACTTCTGCTTGGGATAAAGAATTACAACCAGATCAATGGCAAGCGTTGGTGAATATTATTATAGAGCGAAACCCAAAAAAAATTGGGATCAATATTTCTGAATACTTTGGAATTGCCGATGGTTTGGTAAAAACCGATTATGATGAGTTAATTAAAGCACTCCCTACCGACATTCAAGAAAAATTGATTTCAGCTGAAAAATTGGCTATAGCCTGGATAGAGACTCGTACTCAAAAGGAAATGGAACTCTATAAAACCCTGGTTCAAATCACACATGATATTATAGATGAAGCTTTTTCAAACAGGGTAATTACCCCCGGAAAAACCACTACAGATGATGTGGTTTGGTGGATGCGTCAAAAGGTGACCGATATGGGTTTAGAAACTTGGTTTCATCCCACGATAGATATACAGCGAAGCAATGAAAAATTAAAAAGCCATATTTATTCGTTTACAAAAGCCGATATAGAGAAAGTAATTATGCCTGGCGATCTGTTGCATTGTGATTTCGGAATCACCTATCTGGGTCTAAACACCGACTGTCAGCAACATGCCTATGTATTAAATGAGAATGAGGATAAAGTACCATCATTTCTTTCTGAAGCTTTTAATAAAGGGAATCGTTTACAGGATATTTTTACGGCTAATTTTGAAGAAGGCAAAACCGGAAATCAGATACTATTAAAATCTCTTTCTGAAGCAAAATCCGAAGGACTACAACCTTCAATTTATACCCATCCATTAGGGTTATTTGGACATAGTGCCGGTACTACGATTGGAATGTGGGATTCACAGGAAGGTGTGCCGGTAAATGGGGAGTATCCCCTTCACAGAAACACAGTTTATGCTATTGAGTTAAACACAACCGTACACCTTTTAGAATGGGAAAAGGACATCCGTATTATGCTTGAAGAAGCAGGATTTTATGGTAAAGATGGATTCAGATATGTAAATGGAAGACAATTAGCCATTACAGTAATTAAAAATAAAATAAATTAATAAAACAACTATTTCTGCATTTTCAATCTATAGTCGACAGAATGTTTTCCAGATCCATAAAACAGGAAGAAAACACAAAGGATTAATACAATAGCCGACATTATTAAATTTGTATTGTTCATTTCTCCAATAAAATTAATGAGTACTGCACCAATTAATATAGGAAGTTGTGTAATAATTGCCAAACGTGTTAATAGTCCAAATGTAATTAAGACCCCGCCAACAAAATGGGCAGGTGCCACATAATGGATCGTTAGCATACCACCGGCATAACTTTTTATGGGTTTTATGAGTTCCATTAGTATTTCACTATTTCCCATAAAATCAATACCCTTAATAAATAAAAACACTCCTAAGGCAATTCGTAATAGATCAAGCGGATAATAGGAATGAGCATTAGCCCATTTGTTTAAAGACTTTATTGTTCCCATGATTTAAAAAGTTGTTTGTTTTACATTCAAAAGGTACTTATTTTTAGTGACATGTAAAAAATAGTAAAAATACATTTAGTAATCAATCCATTCTGAAACACCCCTCTCGATGTTTTAATTTAAACATTCTTACTAAGTGAAATGGTCCCGGGTTTGAAAGCTATGAATTTTTAATCGGAACATTAACTTTTCTTTTAGGAATACGATAGAAGACAATAGAAGCGATTAATCCAACCAACGAAAAAACCGAAAGCATCATAAACACATATTGATGTCCTGTTTCGCCAGTATAACTATCTAGCAAATAACCCATCGCCGGTCCCATAAAGATGTCGGGAGTATATCCAATGAGTGAAATTAATCCAACAGCTGTTCCGGTAACCGCAAGCGGAATATGTCCTTCCTGCATCGCAGCGAAATAAAGAGTTCTAAAGGCATACACACCCGTAGCAGTAATCAATAAGGACAACAAAAAGATCAGATTCATAGAAGGCTCAATAACTCCCGAAGAAAAAATCAAGGCACCTACTAACATGGTGATAAACCCAAGAATCATCATTAGTGAAGTTCTCGTGCGGTCTGCCAAAAAACCAATAGCAACTCCAATAACAGGACGAATGTAAAGCAAATAAGCACCTACTTTAGCCGATTCAATTTCATCATACAACATAACTTCATTTGCGTAAAGAGAAAAAATGTCGGTGATTTTGTATCCTACATATGCACATAAAATGATGATCATCAATAGCCATACGTAGGGGATTTTTATAACTATTCGAAAATTTGAAAGTGTTTCACTCCAGCTCTTTCTTGTGTTATTATTTTCTTCTGAAGGATTATTATTCAAAAATAAAATCACCAATAAACCGATACTACCAACAATTACCGAAGAGATAATGATTACATAACGGAAAGCCTCTTTTCGTTCAGTGAAAGTGGCTTCAGCAATTTCAGTAGTAATAAGTAGCGAAAAAATTAATATCCCCAGTGATGCAAAACCGGCGGCAACCAATCCACGACCTCCATCTAAGAATCCGAAAGCACGCCCCTGTCTTTTGATGCCCCCCCAAACACGTGTTGCTTTTATCATTGCTGCCCAGAACAAGAAAATAGTTGTAAATCCCCAATAGCCGTAGAGAAATTTTAAGGTCGTATACGATGGATATGAAGCCAGAACAATTCCTCCCAATGCTGTTAAAAATAATGCAATAGCGATTAGCACTTTGGGTTTAAATTTGTCTGCGAGAGTACCTCCAAAGAGATATGAAATAAAAGCAACGATACCATAAATTGAAAAGCAAGTGCCTAGTTCAAGGTTGTTGAGATTGAAGACCTCTAAAAAAGTTGGACGAAAAACACGGGCGAGTACAAAGGGGAGAATGAATACAGCCTCTCCAGACAAAATGAGTATTAGAATTACAAATATGGGTTGCTTAGGTTTTTGGGAAACTATCATACCTGAATGACCCCTAAATTAAAAGGTTTCTTAATAGGAGCATGATTGGCAGCTTCTATTCCCATCGAAATCCAAGAACGAGTGTCTAATGGATCTATTATTGCATCTGTCCAAATTCTTGATGCGGCATAATAAGGAGATATTTGCATGTCGTATCGGGTTTTTATTTTATTAAAAAGATCTTCTTCTTCTTTTTTGGTAATTTTCTTTCCTGCTTTTTTTAGCGAAGCGGTTTCAATTTGTAATAACACTTTAGCGGCACTATTTCCACTCATAACTGCTAACGCTGCACTTGGCCAGGCAACGATGAGCCTTGGGTCGTAAGCTTTTCCACACATTGCATAATTTCCTGCACCATAGGAGTTTCCTATAATAATGGTAAACTTAGGCACTACACTGTTGCTTACAGCATTCACCATTTTAGCACCGTCTTTTATAATTCCGCCTTGCTCACTTTTACTACCTACCATGAATCCGGTGACATCCTGTAAAAACACCAACGGAATTTTCTTTTGGTTGCAGTTTGCTATAAAACGGGTAGCTTTATCAGCACTGTCACTATAAATAACTCCTCCAAACTGCATTTCACCCTTTTTTGTTTTTACCAAAATACGTTGGTTAGCTACGATTCCTACAGCCCAGCCATCAATGCGCGCATAACCGGTAAGAATAGTTTTGCCATAGCCTTTTTTGTATTCCTCAAACACACTTTTGTCTACCAATCTTTTTATTATTTCTCTCATATCGTATTGCTCGGCACGAGATTTAGATAGTATACCATAAATTTCATTGGGATCTTCAGAAGGTTTTGAGGATTGTTCACGATTAAATCCGGCCTTTTCAAAATCCCCAATTTTAGAAACTATATTTTTAATTGTATCCAATGCATCATGATCGTCTTTGGCTTTGTAGTCGATTACACCACTTATTTCTGAATGGGTCGTTGCACCACCAAGGGTTTCATTATCAACATTTTCACCAATGGCTGCTTTTACCAGGTAACTTCCGGCAAGAAAAATACTTCCGGTTTTATCTACAATGATGGCTTCATCACTCATAATAGGCAGATAAGCACCCCCGGCTACACAGCTTCCCATTACAGCAGCGATTTGAGTGATACCCATACTACTCATAACGGCATTATTTCTAAAAATCCTGCCAAAATGTTCTTTATCGGGGAATATTTCCTCTTGCATTGGAAGATACACACCGGCACTATCTACTAAATAAATGATGGGCAATCTGTTTTCTATAGCAATTTCCTGTGCTCTTAAATTCTTTTTTACGGTAATCGGAAACCAGGCTCCGGCTTTTACTGTTGCATCGTTTGCAACAACAATACATTGTTTGCCACTTATAAAACCTATCTTTATAACAACCCCGCCACAAGGACACCCTCCATGCTCTTCATACATCCCTTCACCAGCAAAAGCAGCAATTTCTAAGCTCGGTTTTTTTGAATCGAGCAGGTAATCTATACGTTCACGGGCAGTAAGTTTTCCTTTAGCATGGTGTTTTTCAATACGACTCTTCCCACCACCCAATTTTACTTTAGCTAGTTTTTTACGTAATTCGGAAACTAATATTTTATTATGATCTTCGTTTTTATTGAAGGTTAAATCCATTGTTTAAATAAGTTTGGGCTAAAATACAAAATGCCTTATATTTTTTAAATATACTGGAAAGTATATCTTTTTGATACCATAAAACAATTATTATTACCGATATTTGCTTTTCACCAAAAAAAGGCCTTCACCAACCTTCATAGGGAATGCCTCAATTAAATATGGAAAATACCACGGGAATGAATAAAAATACAGTACTGGCTTGGGCCACTTTTATTATGTTAATAGTGGGATTTGGCTTAATTGCCCTCGGAGCTTTTAGATATGAAGAAATTGCAGGGTTTGGTTTTGGAGCCGTAGGAATTGGTTTTTTGGCGAATGCATGGGTATTTAACGCTCTTAAAGGGAGAGTATAAAATCTTTCAATCTTTTAATATTTAATTTTTTTTAAATAATAATGAGTGACGATAAAAAAGTAATTTTCTCCATGTCCGGGATTACAAAAACCTTTCAAAACGCACAGACCCCGGTTCTTAAAAATATATATCTAAGTTTTTTCTACGGTGCAAAAATTGGAATTTTAGGGCTTAATGGAAGCGGAAAATCAACCCTGCTTAATATTATTTCCGGTGTCGATACTAATCATCTGGGCGATGTTATTTTCTCTCCGGGTTTTACTGTGGGATTGTTAGAACAAGAACCTAAACTGGATGATTCCAAAACGGTTTTGGAAATAGTAAAAGGAGGCGTACAGGACGTTGTAGATATACTGGAGGAGTACAATAAAATAAACGATATGTTTGGCTTACCTGAAGTCTATGAGAACCCCGATAAAATGCAGAAACTCATGGATAAACAAGCTATACTTCAAGATAAGATAGATGCCTCTAATGCCTGGGAACTAGATACCAAGCTTGAAATAGCAATGGACGCATTACGTACACCTGAAGCAGATACACCTATCAATATTCTTTCGGGAGGAGAACGTCGTCGAGTGGCTTTATGCAGACTTTTATTACAGGAACCCGATGTTTTACTATTGGATGAGCCTACCAATCATCTGGATGCTGAAAGTGTGCATTGGTTAGAACACCATCTTTCTCAATATAAGGGTACCGTCATTGCCGTAACGCACGACCGTTATTTTCTGGATAATGTTGCGGGTTGGATTCTGGAACTGGATCGGGGAGAGGGTATTCCCTGGAAGGGAAATTATTCCTCATGGTTAGAGCAAAAATCCAAACGATTGGCACTGGAACAAAAACAAGCCAGCAAACGTCAAAAGACTTTAGAACGTGAATTAGAATGGGTACGAATGGCTCCTAAAGGACGTCGGGCAAAGCAGAAAGCACGATTAAGTAATTACGATAAACTTCTAAGTCAAGACCAGAAAAAATTAAACGAAAAGCTCGAAATATATATTCCAAATGGTCCTCGATTGGGTACTAATGTGATTGAAGCTAAAGGGGTTTCCAAGGCATTTGGGGATAAATTATTATTTGAAGATTTAAACTTTAAACTACCTCAAGCCGGTATTGTAGGAATCATTGGTCCAAACGGTGCGGGTAAAACGACGATTTTTAAAATGATCATGGGAGAAGAATCACCCGATAAGGGAATTTTTGAAGTAGGAGAAACCGTAAAAATCGGCTATGTAGATCAAGCTCATTCGAATATTGACCTTAATAAATCTATTTGGGAAAATTTCAGTGACGGACAGGAACTCGTTATGATGGGGGGTAAGCAGGTAAATTCAAGAGCATATCTAAGCAGGTTTAATTTTGGTGGAGGTGAGCAAAATAAGAAAGTTGATAAAATCTCAGGAGGTGAACGTAATCGATTATATCTAGCCATGACTTTAAAAGAAGAAGGCAATGTCCTGTTACTTGATGAGCCTACTAACGATTTGGATATTAATACACTACGTGCTTTGGAAGAAGGTCTGGAAAACTTTGCAGGTTGTGCCGTGGTAATATCCCATGACCGTTGGTTCTTAGACCGTGTTTGCACTCACATCCTTGCTTTTGAAAGCAATAGTCAAGTGTATTTCTTCGAAGGAAGTTTTAGCGATTATGAAGAAAATAAGAAAAAACGATTAGGAGTCGACTTGCTTCCTAAGCGTATTAAATACAAAAAATTAATTCGTTAATGAAACTAAACGGAATTAAAGCGATTGCATTTGATGCCGATGATACCCTTTGGGTTAATGAACCTTATTTCAGAAAAGCAGAAAAAGAATTTTGTGAGCTTCTCAAAGATTTTTTACCAGAAAAAGAATGTAATAAAATCCTTTTTGAAATTGAAATTAAAAACCTTGCATTGTATGGTTATGGTATCAAGCCTTTTGTATTATCATTAATTGAAGCGGCAATTACTATTTCTAATCATGAAATTCCAATTTCAGTGGTTTCAACACTTATAGATAAAGCGAAACAAATGTGCAATGAACCCATTGAATTACTTGATGGTATAGAAAATACTTTAAAAATACTTTCAGAAAAATACCGCCTTGTTATGGCATCCAAAGGCGATTTATTGGATCAGGAAAGAAAGCTTATAAAATCGGGATTGGAAAACTATTTTCATCATATTGAAATAGTTTCAGATAAAACACCTAAGCATTATAAAAAACTGGTAAAACACCTCGATATTTTGCCTGAAGAATTCTTAATGGTCGGGAACTCTTTAAAATCAGATATTCTTCCTGTTCTCGATATGGGAGCCTATGCATTTCATATTCCCTATCATACCACCTGGGCTTACGAAGTAGTGTCAGAAAAGATTAGCCATTCAAAATTTCATGAAATAGAAAATGCTTCAGATTTATTAAATTACTTATAGAATTAATTTTTACCTCTTAATGATCTTCTTCGTAATAGATCTATTGTTAGTTTCAAATTTCACAAAGTAAATACCTGCTGGAATATCTTCTATAGAAAAAGAGAGTTCTTGCGATTCTAAAAGATTTCCATTGAAAAGTGATTTTATTTTTTTACCCGTTATATCATACAGATATATAGCCCCTTCTGAATCAAAATTATGCACTATAGTAATATTAGTTTTTGAAGGAATTGGATAGATTTTTATTGAAGTTTCTTGAAAAGAATTCTCTATTGTACCCAATATTAAATTATCCAAATCATAACTATGCAACGATCTTCCAAAAGTACCTGCAAAGAGCATATTTGAGGGTTCATGAAGTTTTAAATCTCGTATTATAGTAAAGGGAAGATCATTTCCTACGATATCCCAGCTTACACCATCATTTTCTGAATACCATACGTTTAGATCTGTTGCTACAAAAATTGAATTTGTAAAAAGTATAATGTCATTAACAGGAATACTGGGTAAGTTTGAAGAAATATCAGACCAATTTTGACCTCCATCTTCCGTTTTAAATATGTGGGGAGTATAGTCTAAAACGCTAAATCCAGAAAAGGTTATATAAGCAATTTGGTCATCATTGTGTGAAATGGCAATCGAGGTTATATATCGATCTGGTAAACCATTGGTGATATTTTCCCAGGTATTGCCACCGTTAAAAGTAACGTTTACATTACCATCATCACTACCCACATAAACAGTATCCAAGTTTAAATATGATGGAGCAATAGCTGTAAGTGTTCCATAAGATAGTGACCCGCTTGGATGTTGTCCATCGGTTAAGTCAGGACTAATGGCCGTCCAGAAAACTGCTTTGTCAGAGGTATATAATTTATTACTTCCATAGAAAACAATTTCCGAATCAAATGGTGATAAAACAACAGGTGTATTCCAATTTCTTCTGTCATTAAAATCAATACCATCTGTGGCTCCCTGAAATGATGTACCTCCATTTGTAGATCTTCCTAATCCCCCAAATTGTGATTCGGCATACACAAAATTATTATCGTTGGGATCTACATTTACATGAAATCCATCACCACCCCAAATAGAACTCCAATCATCATTACTTCCTGTAAGAGTTCTAATGGTATTATTATCTTGTGTGCCTCCATATAATCTTTCTGGTTGTTGAAAATCTACTTCAATGTTATAAAATTGAGTAATAGGAAGGTTATTAAAATGAGTCCAGGAGTTTCCCCCATTTTCAGAAATATAAGCTCCTCCGTCATTTCCTGCTAAGATAAAATTGTTATTATTTTTAGAATATTCCATAGCATGATGATCTACATGCATACCCGAAACAGTCTGCCAACTCGAACCACTATTTGAAGTTTTAACCAGTTGTTGTCCTAGTACATACACTTCATCAGGGTCTAAAGGGTTTATCCGAATGTTTCCGAAGTACCAGCCAAAAGAAGAATCAACACCACTTATATCACCTAGAGCCACCAAAGTCCAGGAATCACCATTGTCGGTTGACTTATACAAACCGTCAAAAACGTTTGTAATTTCATTAGTGGTATATCTTGCATAAATAGTGGACGGTTCAGATTCAGAAATCGCCAAGCTTATTCTGCCTGTATTTGGAGATACAGCCGGGAGTCCATTGGTAAGTATTTCCCAATTATCTCCTCCGTCAATAGATCTATGAATTGCCGAAGTAATCCCTCCGTAATCTCTCTGCCAGGGTTTTCGGGTGCGTTCCCACATAGCTGCAAAAATAATATCCGTATTTACTGGATTCATAATTACATCAATAGCACTTGTGGAGTCTGTTATAAATAACACTCTCTCCCAGTCATTGCCACCATTCGTACTTCTATAAATGCCTCTCTCCTCATTATATCCATATAATTTTCCTGTAGCAGCAACAAATACTCTATCAGAATCTGTAGGGTCAATTATAATTCGACCAATATGATTACTTTCTTCCAATCCCATATTGTTCCAGGTATCACCACCATCATCTGACCGATATATTCCATCGCCAAAATAAGCGCCATCGGTAGCACTTCCATTTGCTTCGCCTGTCCCTACATAAATTCGTTGTGAGTTGGAAGGAGCTATAGCAATGTTTCCAATAGAAGGTTTTACAACAGCATCAAAAATTGGAGTCCAATTATCACCTCTATCCGTAGTTTTGAAAATACCTCCAGTAGCGGTGCCAACATAAAGAATATCATCATTATCGGGCGAAATAGCAACGTCTGTTATCCTTCCACCGGTATTGATTGGACCTTCTAATTCCCAATCTCCTGTTCCTTGTCCCTGTCTGTTTTTAATAATATTTAAAGATTGTTCTATTGCATTTTTTATAGCTTCGGCGTTAATAAAGTTGTTGGGATAAGCTCTTTGGTTATACATCCATTCGTTGGGATATTCTTTAAAGAGATCTAGTTGTGCTTTAAAAGTGGTTGATGTATGGTCTTTTGGCAATAATATAAAAACTGAAAGTAGTATTACTATAATTACCGTTGTTATTTGAAGGTAAATCGTTTTCATCGTATTTTTTACCAAATATAATTGTTTTTAAATAATACATCATTTGAAGAGTCTTTTCAAAAACCCCTACCTTTAACCCACAAAAAAATAGTGTTATGCAAAAACATTTTCATTTTCTTTTATTCACACTTGTTTTAATATTATTCAATTTTCCAGCCTCAGCACAATTACAAAAAAAGTTTAGTTACCTCGATGTTTTTCAATTAGAATATACAGGTGATCCGCAAATTTCTTCCGATGGTAATTTTATCATTTATCGCCGAACAAGTTTCGACATAATGAAAGATCGATCTAAGGGAAATATTTGGATTTTAAACCGTGACGGAAATAACCACCATAAGCTAACGAATCGAGAAGTAGATGAAAGTCGGGCACGATGGTCACCCAGTGGAGATCGAATTACATTTGTTAGTAAAACAGACGGGGGAAGTGAAATCTTTGTGTATTGGATGAAAAATGGTGCAATCGCCAAACTAACTCAATTAGAAAACAATCCGTCTTCTTTAACCTGGTCTCCCGATGGAAAATCTATTGCGTTTACGATGAAAGTGAATGTAAAACCTCCGGTAATTGTAAAAATGCCTGTTAAGCCCAAAGATGCAGAATGGGCTAAAGAACCTCGTATTACTGATCGTTTAAAGCATGAGGCAGATGGAACAGGATATCTAAAACCGGGATTTACACATATTTTTTTAATACCTGCTGAAGGGGGTACTCCTCGACAACTCACCCACGGTGATTATAAACACGGAGGAGATCTATCCTGGTCACCGGATGGACACCATATATTTTTTTCGGGGAATCGAAATGCAGATTGGCAATACGAATTTAGAAATAGTGAGGTTTATTCGGTAAATGTTTATACAGAATTAGTTAGTACACATACTACCCGAAATGGTCCTGACCATTCACCTAAAGTTTCACCAGATGGAAAGCAAATTGCTTATATAGGGTATCAAGACAAGGTACAAGCCTATCAGGTAAGCCAATTGCAACTTATGGAATTTAACGGAAATAACAAACAAGTACTTTCAGGTGATCTGGACAGAAGTATTAAAAATGCAACTTGGGCTTCAGATAGTAAAGGGCTCTATATTATGTATGACGATAAGGGAAGAACCAAAATTGCTTATATCGATTTAAACGGAAACCTAACCGATATTGTTGATAATGTTGGAGGAACAACTTTAGGAAGACCCTATCCCAGTGGAAGTTTTACAGTTTCTAATAGTGGAAGTATAGCATATACGATATCTTACCCAGATCGTCCGGCAGATGTAGCCGTAGTGGATAAAAACACAAAAACCCCTGTTATTATTACCGAAATCAATGAAGAATTTCTGGCATATCGAATTATGGGAGCTATGCAGGAAATATGGTATAAATCTTCCGTAGATGGAAGAGATATTCAGGGGTGGATCGTTTATCCGCCAAATTTCGAAAAACGAAAAAAATACCCACTACTGGTTGAAAATCATGGAGGTCCCATTTTAAATTATGGAAACCGTTTTTCAACTGAAATACAACTCTATGCAGCTGCTGGATATATAGTATTTTACCCTAATCCCAGAGGAAGCACAGGCTATGGTGAGGAGTTTGCAAATTTACTTTACAACAATTATCCGGGAGAAGATTATAATGATGTTATGGATGGAGTAGATGCGGTAATTGAAAGAGGAAAAGTAGACAAAAACAGGCTATATGTAACCGGTGGAAGTGCGGGTGGAATTATGACCGCCTGGATTATTGGTAAAACCAATCGATTTAAGGCAGCAGTGGTAGTAAAACCTGTTATGAATTGGATAAGTAAGACATTGACAGCCGATAATTATTACAGTTATGCAAATTATCGTTATCCCGGACAACCCTGGGAAAATTTTGAAGGCTATTGGAAATTCTCCCCGATTTCTCTAGTTGGGAATGTTGAAACACCAACGATGGTCATGGTGGGAATGAACGATTTGAGAACTCCACCAAGCGAAGCAAAACAATTATATCATGCATTAAAGCTTAGAAAGATCGAAACGGTATTGGTTGAAATCCCCGAAGTATCACACAATATAGCAGCCCGACCCAGTAACCTCATTACTAAGGTCGCTCACACATTAGCTTGGTTTGAGAAGTTTAAATAAGGGTTAAATGTTTATTGCATTATAAAATTTCAAAAACCCTCAGTCTTTTAAAATTAACTCCATTTTTATATCACAGCGGTCATAAGGAGTATCGGGTTCTAAATCAATTTCAATAAAACCGTACTTACGATAGATATAAATGGCATTTTCCAACTTGGTATTAGAGTATAATATAAGTTTAGAAAATTGATGTTGATTAGAAAAATCGATACAATATTGCATGAGCTTTTGTCCAATTTTTTTACCCCTGTGTTTTGGAGAGACTGCCATTTTTGTAAGTTCATATACTTCCTCATTAATTTTCATCAATGCTACTGTACCTACCACGGTATCTCCTTCTTTGGCAAAAAAGATATATCCACCGGGTTCGATGATGTATTTATGAGCCTTGCTCAATACTTCTTTATCAAGGTCTTCAACATAGAAAAAAGTCTCAAGCCACTCTATATTTAAATCATAAAAATCTTGTAAATATTCATTTTTGTAAGGCACAATATTAATGACTAGCTTATGATCTATCTTTTCTTTGATTTTTTTTCTGAAAGATCCATTTTTTAAAACGTCCTCAAATTTTTGAATATATTCAAGTAAAGATAGAGAGGGTACCCTGGTATATTCCTTGACAGTTTCGTCCATAATTGCCCATAATGGCTGTAATTGTAAAAATAATTTTGACCCTTTTGTTGATAGAGTAATATTTTTTTTTCGCCTGTCGGATGCAATGATTTTCAACTTTATCAACTCTTTTTTTAAAAGTTTGTTTACGGTTTGTGTTACTGCGGGTTGAGAGGTAAGTAAGGTTTCTTTAAGTTCTGTATTGGTTGTGCTTTTTACAGTAGCAATGTTATAAAAAGCAGGAAATAGATAGGGATCAAAATCAATGTTTTGTTCGTTATAAATAATTTGAATTTCCTTCATCAAAATTTCACTTAAGCGTTTAAGACGTGATCCTAAGCCTATTTCTCCCAAAGTTTGTAATATATCCATATAAGTAGTTATATAAGTGCTTATGCAAATATAAAACATTTAAATTACATTTTAAATAATAAATTAAATATTTATGAGTTTTTATTCCTTAAATATGATTTTTGATAGGTTTTAATAACCTGAGAATTATCAAATAAAGAAGTTAAAGTTTACATCTTCCCATCAATATAGATCATAGTTTCTTCTTCTATTTTTAGAGTAGCTTGATAAATCTTCTTTGCTTTGGTAAGTATTTTATCGGCAAAGGCTCTGTCTTTGATTTCTTTTGCATTGATCCTTACATTAAAATATGCCCCTAAAACCGCAGTTCTTGCACAGAGGACTCCTACACCAGTATCCGACAGAGAACTTTGAAGGCCTTCTTTTAACATAGCTTGCATAACTTCCATAGATTGGTATGCAGTTTCCATTACCTGGAATGGGATTTCAGTAGCATATTTAGTAGCATCTTCAATAGCTTGTTTTCTAATTTCTTTTTCATCTTCAGAATTCTTTGGCATTCTGAAGCCATCAATGATCTTATTAAACGCATTGGTGTCTTCATCAACCAAATACAAAAGCCTATTTTTATATGCTTGTCCTTTCTCTGCCCATTTTGAATAGAATTCCCATTTATCGTCCCAACCGGCTTTATGACAGGAAAGATTAGCGACCATAGTCCCTAATGAAACGCCTAAAGTACCTACATAAGCAGCAATAGAACCTCCTCCGGGAGCCATAGATTCCCCGGCAGTCTCATCTGCAAAATCGTTTAAATTAAAATCGACAAGTTTTTTCTCTCCATCAGCAAGTATATACTCAATAATTTTTTCCGAAGGAATAAAGGGTTTTAAATCATCCAGTCCTAAAGATTTTACAGCAATTTTTATCTTTTCACTTTCCGAAATTCCTAAAGAACGTTCTTGTTTCACTAAAAAATAATCGGCGGCATCCAGCATGGCTTTCAGTGGAACCAATCCAACCAATTCAGATCCTGTTACTCGTATGCCTCGTTCCCGGGCAGATTTACAGCTTTCATCGAAAGCAATATGCATAGGGGTAATGGAAATATTAGTAAGATTGTAGGAGATTTGTGCAATTCCATATTCTTCAATATACCATCCAATACCTTTAACAGCTTTTAGTTTACCGGGGATACGAACAGGCTCTCCGTCTTTATCTAACACTTTTTTCCCTGTAATGGGATTCCCTTCACGTTTTATTCGTCCTGCTTCTCGTATATCGAAAGCTATTGCATTGGCCCTACGTATTGAGGTTGTATTTAAATTTATATTATAAGCGATAAGAAAATCACGAGCCGAAATAGCCGTAACACCAGTTTTGGAAACACCATCTGTATATTCCGATGGGCCAAAATCGGGTTTCCAATTAGGATCTGATAATTTATTAGCTAAGCCTTCATATTCACCAGCACGACAATTTGCCAAATTTATTCTCTCTTCTTGTTTGGCAGCATTTTCATAATAATATCCAGGAATATTGAGTTCTTTCCCAACGCGCTCACCAAGCCTGTGAGCGTATTCAACCGTTTCATTCATTGTTATCCCGGAAATAGGCACTAAGGGACAAACATCGGTAGCTCCAAAACGGGGATGTTCGCCACTGTGTTTACTCATTTCGATGAGTTCAGAAGCTTTTTTAATCAATCTAAAAGCCGCTTCGATTACGGCTTCGGGTTCTCCCACAAAAGTAATGACCGTTCTGTTGGTTGCCTTCCCAGAATCTATATCAAGCAGTTTTACACCTTCAACAGTTTCCACTGTTTTTGCAATTGCCTGGATTTTATCTAAATCACGACCCTCACTAATATTTGGCACACATTCTATGAGTTGTTTTCCCATGGTTTAATATTTGAATTTCAAAATTAGAGTTTGTTTTTCAATAAGAGTAAAGTTTAATGGAAAAATTGTATTTTCAAAAATAAAAATTATTTAAAATGAATAAAATATCAGTAGTAGTATTGTTGAGTATTTTTCTACTCCTTTCTTGTAAAAACGAACCTAATTCAGAGAATAATACACCGATGGAAGTTGATATGTCAAACAATCCTTTATTAGCGGAATGGGATACGCCTTTTGGTGTACCACCGTTTGATAAAATAAAGAGTGAAAATTATTTACCAGCTTGCAGAGAGGCCATGAAAATTCATAATAAAGAAATTGATGCCATTATCTATAATAAAGATGAGGCAACTTTTGAGAATACCATAGAAACTTTAGAAGCTAGTGGGTTATTATTGAATAGAATTGAAAATACGTTTTTTGCGGTAAGTTCTGCAAATACAAATGATGTTTTAAAAGAAACAAGAAAAATAATTTCTCCGGAATTAGCCGCTCATAGAGATGATATTATATTGAATACTGAACTTTTTAATCGAATAAAATCAGTTTATAGTCAAAGAGAAACAATTGATCTTGAGGCTGAAGAATTATTTCTTTTGGAAGAGACCTATAAGAAATATGTTAGGGCAGGAGTTAATTTAGAAGAAGGAAAGAAGGATCGACTCAAAGCTATCAACAAAAGGTTATCTGAACTTTCTACAAAATTCGGAGATAACTTATTGGATGAAACCAACGATTTTGAATTGTATGTTTCAGATAAAAATGATCTTGGAAATATGTCTGTTAGCTTGATGGCCTCTTCGGCAGAAGAAGCAAAAAAAAGAGGTCGCAAATCGGGTTGGTCATTTACATTACAAAGACCTAGTATTAACCCATTTCTGCAAACATCAACCAATAGGGAATACAGAGAAAAACTTTTTCAGGGTTATGCATTGCGAGGCGATAACGATAATGAAAAAGACAATAAGGCGATTATAAAGGAAATGACTTCTTTGCGAGTCGAGAAAGCAAACCTCTTGGGATATAAATCTCATGCCAATTACGTGCTTTCAAATTCTATGTCTGAAACCCCCGAAGCTGTTTATGAATTAATGGGAAAACTATGGACTTCAGCTATAAACATGGCAAAGAAAGATCGAGAAGCATTGGCTGAAATGATGAGAAATGAAGGCGTTGAAGGTGAATTTAGAGGAAGTGATTGGCGTTATTATGTAGAAAAAATCAGAGCCCAACGCTTTAATTTTAATGAAGATGAAACACGTCCTTATTTTGAATTTACAGCAGTTCGTGAAGGTGTCTTCATGTTGGCGGATAAATTATTTGGATTGAAGTTTAAACCAATAGATGATGCTCCAAAATGGCATGAAGATCAACAAGTTTTTGAAGTATTAGAAGCAGATGGAACTCATGTTGGAGTCATTTATATGGATTTCTTTACTCGTGAAAGTAAAAGGGGTGGTGCCTGGATGAATGAATTGCGTATGCAATCCAATATGGATGATTTTGTAACTCCAATAGTTACCAATAATTTCAACTTTCCACCACCTACAAAAGATACGCCTTCGCTGTTGTCCTTTGGAGAAGCGCAAACCTTATTCCATGAGTTTGGTCATGCTTTACACGGATTATTATCTCGTGTAAAATACCGCTCCCTATCCGGTACAAATGTACCCAGAGATTTTGTAGAGTTTCCATCTCAGGTGATGGAGAATTGGATGAGTGAACCCGAAGTGTTGGCTTTATATGCAAAGCATTATAAAACGGGAGAAGTGATTCCTGCTGAAATAATCCGGAAAATGAATGATGCCAACAGTTTTAATGAAGGGTTTAGAACGGTAGAATATATGGCTGCTGCCTATTTGGATATGAATTGGCATTCGTTAACTAAATCTACGGAAAAAGATGTGAGATCTTTTGAAAAAGAAGCCATGGACAAAATTGGACTCATAAGTGAAATTATTCCTCGTTATCGTAGCACCTATTATGCTCACATTTTTTCAGGAGGGTATTCTGCTGGGTATTACAGTTATTTGTGGAGTGAAGTATTGGATGCCGATACTTTCAACGAATTTAAAAAAACAGGTGATATCTTTGATCCGGACCTGGCGAAAAAATACCGTGCTATGTTAGCCGCCGGAGGATCAAAATCTGGAATGGACCTATATATGGATTTTTTAGGAAGAACACCTGAAATTGGACCATTATTGAAGAAGAAGGGGTTTAATTGATCCTATAAAATAATCTTAATGCAATTAGAAATATCTCCCTGCAAACCTCCCTCCTCAATGAGGGGGAATTTTTTCTATGAATATATTGATTAATGTACTGTATAGATTTAAATTAATTCTCCATTTACAATCACTTTATCGATCATATCACTACCAAAAGCATAGGGAAGATAATTATAAGAGGGAATGTCTTTTGTAATAATAAGACTTGCAACTTTCCCTTTCGTGATAGATCCGTGTGAATCACTTATTCCCATAGCATATGCGCCATTGATGGTTGCACCGTTAATTGCTTCTTCGGGGGTAAGATTCATTTTAATGCAGGCTGTGGAAACTACAAAGTTCATATTTCCACTGGGAGTAGAACCCGGATTATAATCTGTTGCAAGTGCTAACGGAAGTCCGGCATTTATAAGTTCACGTCCCGGAGTATAGGGAATACTCAAAAAGTAAGAACAAGAGGGGAGTGCTACTGGCATTGTGTTAGAGCCTTTGAGTGCTTCAATATCTTCTTTAGTCAATACCTCCAGATGATCTACACTCAATGCATTATGATCGACTCCGGTTTGCACACCTCCGAGAGCATTAAACTGATTCACATGAATTTTAGGAACTAGATTATATTGTTGGGCTTCAGAAAGTAACCTATTGGTATCTGCTACTGAAAAATATCCCTTTTCACAAAAGATATCTATAAAAGAGGCAATCCCTTGTTCAGCAACTTTAGGAAGCATTTCGTTAATAATAAGGTCCAGGTAGCCCTCTTTATTATCTTTAAATTCATTGGGTACAGCATGTGCCCCTAAAAAAGTTGTCTTTATTGTTATGGGAAAATCCTCTCCCAAACGTTTTGCAACGCGAAGCATTTTAAGTTCTGCATCTGTAGTAAGTCCGTAACCACTTTTTATTTCTATGGCTCCTGTACCAAGAAGCATGACTTCTTTTATTCGCACCAACGATTGTTGGTATAGATCCTCCTCGCTGGTTTTTTGTAATTTTTTAGCCGAATTAAGAATTCCTCCACCACGTTCTGCTATTTCTTGATAGGAAAGTCCGTTAATACGATCTACAAATTCCTGTTCACGGTTTCCGGCATAGACCAGGTGAGAATGAGAATCACACCAAGCGGGGAGTACAATTTTACCTGTGGCATCTATGGTTTTATCCACTTCTAAAATTGCTTGGGATTTCATAGTACCATAGTCTTTTATTTTATCGTTTTCGATAAGTAACCAAGCATTTTTGAGTATTGGAAGTTGCTTCATTTGTGAGCCAATCACCATGGCCGGAGCGATGTCACGGACTTGAAGGAGTTGCTTAATGTTTATGATTAATAATTTCATTGTGTAAAGATAGAAAAGAGATTCTTTTCTTTTTTGCATTACCCAAAAAAGAAAACGAAGAACAAAAGACAATAAATATTACCTCCCATATTAAAATTAATGCGCTGATAAGACAACTATATTTTTAGTCAGGTAAATTAGAATATTTAAATTTCATCTTTTGTTGTTAATTAATATTTTCGGATTAATATGTAGTTGGACAGGAAAGCGATGGTATAAGCTGCCGAGGCAAACAACATTACCACCATAAACCCCAATTCTAGGGCAATGATTGCTGCCAGCGAAGTACTAATTACAGATACACATCCATTTATACCCCATGCCCAGGGGACATTACTTTTTTTCATTTTATAAACGATTTTTAATCCTATAGGAAAAGGCATTCCCATAAAAAATGCGGGCAAAGCAATTAACAAACAAGAAATCCCTATCTTAAATTCGATGTTTAATCCAACGGTGCTACTTAAAAAATCACCAATGAAAAATGAATATGCTAATATAAAACCCGCAATTATTCCGGTTATTTTCAATAATGTTTTACGTTGTGCTTTAAGTCGAGACGAGTAGTAACTCCCCAAACCCGAACTTATAAGCATTACTGAAATTACAGTAGCTACCGAATAAATAGGATGACCCAGGTAGAGTATAAAATATTTAATAAAAACAATTTCCAGAAATATATAACCAAAGCCCAAGGCACAAAAATAAAGTGCTACCCAGGTCTTGTTTCCTCCTTTCCACCCCAAACGAAAAAGCGGTAGGATAATAAATAGAAGTGCTAATATAATGACCTGGATAAAGGTTACCACTACTATAAAATAACCCAATTCAATATAAGCGGTAGACTTTTGTCCTAAAGATTTAATCAGGTTTGGAAATTTTTTCCAACGTAAAAATTGATAAAAGTAAGGTTTATTGTCGGTTGCGGGGTGTATATTAAAATCGTAAGTATTGATTATTTTTTTCCGCTGAGCACTGAACATTCCCTCCAGATTAAAGAAGAAATTACCATCTTCCATGGTGTTGTATTGTACCCTGTCTACCGTTTTTATTTCCGGCAACAAGATTGGATCAAAATTATATTTATCGCAAAATATTTTGATATTTTCAATATCTGTTTTATTAAGAGAGCTTCGTTTTACAATAAAAGTGATGGTACCCCAACTTCTTATTGCAGCAATATGACTTAAGGGGTCGATTATTTTACTGGACTCCAGGCTTGAAGCAATAGTAGCGGCATTTTTTAGAGAAATTTTAGATGGGTAATCTATCCATGATGATATAGCGATCAACCCATTTTGGTTAAGTTTATACCACATTTCCGTAAAAGCCTCTTCGGTGAGTAAATTTTCTTCCTGCAATGCGTTAAGTCCTACAGTACCTCCAAAAGTTCCCAGCAAGGGCAACTGAATCAAATCATATTTTTTGTGAGTTTGATTTAAAAATGTCCTCGATTCCAGGGCATGCACTTGTACATTAGGATGGAAAAAGAGTGAGTCGGTTATCGTAGCATAATCGTTCTTTAGTAGGGAAATGACTATTTCATTGGGTTCAATTGCAGTAATTTGTTGAGCTCCATTGAACAAGGCTTGTGAAATTTCTAATCCGGCACCTGAATTAAACAATAAGACACTATTTTGAGGTCCAAGAGCATATGGAAGTGCCATAGTAGTAAAATTTAACAGATGAGTGGTATCCTTTTTTGACCAGGGGGGAATGGAAGCGTACCAATCTCCATTGTTGAAAATGACAGAACTGGGAGGTACAACTTCGGTATAGGTTAAACTTAAACCGGGAGCATAGCGTAAAACCGGTGACGAAACTACTTGAAGGAGTCCATAAGGACTACTTATTTCATGATTAATTTTTGCATCGGGTAGATTCATAGCATAACTAACCCCTTTAAATTGAGAAGGTGCTAAATCAAATGGCCGATTTAATTGATACACTACGACACTTAAACACAGTATTGTAAAAGAGATCAAGACCAAACGTGCTTTTTTACGTATAATGACAACACCGGCAAAAATGGGTAGGAAAGCAATTATGGATGGAATTTCTTGAGGTGTAAATTTCCAAAAAAGGAAAATTGTCAGGATGCCTCCCATGCCGGCTCCGACTAAATCTGAAAAATAGTAGGTTCCAATTTTGGATACTTTTTTAACAAAGATAAGGCCTATGGCTAAGGCTCCTGAAAAAAAAGGAAGGAAGAATAGAAAATAGGTGCCTAATAGTCGCGAAAATTGTGAACGGTCAACGAAAAGTGTGTATGAATCAAAAATAAAAAAATCAGAACGAGATAATCTTATAACCACGGTCATAAGCAATCCACTACTAATCATTAAAAATGGTAGTAATGTATCTTTTCTTTCAAGAAGCCACTTTCTAAAAATGGATATTATAGTTCCGCTGGCACCAAATCCCAACATGGCTATGGAGATAACCATAAAAGCAAAGTGGTGCCATTGCACAATTGTAAAAAAATGTATTAATTGTATTTCATAACTAATGATAGCAGCAGATAGAACAGCTAGAGCAAGGATCAATCTGATATGAAAAAAATCGATTTTTTGACGACCAAACATTTTCTTTTGTTAATGAATCACTTTCCTTTTGTTGCTGATCTGGTAAAAGGAACGAAACGTACAAACATCAGATTTTTCGTTTTTATTTTACCCTTTTTTTTCTGAACAAGTAATAGCTGTTGAGTTGTAAAAGGAGTTCCAACAGGGATAATCATTCGCCCACCGTTTTTTAACTGTTCCAACAAAGGAGGTGGAACAAATTCCGCAGCAGCGGTTACTATAATAGCATCAAAAGGACCCTTCTCTTCCCAGCCATAATAGCCATCAGCATTTTTTACGGAAATATTATCATAATTCAGATCTTCCAGTCTTTTTTTTGCATTGATATATAACTCTTCAATAATCTCAATGGTATAAACCGAATCGACAATTTTAGCTAAAACGGCTGCCTGATATCCTGACCCTGTTCCTATTTCCAATATTTTAAAATCTTTTTGAGGCTTTATAATCTCAGTCATAAAGGCAACTATATAGGGCTGAGATATGGTTTGACCGTAACCAATTTGTAACGGTGAATCTTGATAGGCATATACTTTATATCTTTTTGGAACAAATTTGTGTCTGGGCACACTACGTAAGGCAGCAAGGGTAGAGGCATCTTGTACACCTCTTGCAATTATCTGGGTGTTTACCATTTTCTCTCTCAGAACCTTATAGCCATCATCTTGAATACACAGAGTGGTAATAAGAATAAATATGAGTATTAACTTGTTCATTATCATATGAATATAAACGCCATTAAAGGTACTGTAATACGCATTGAATTCAAAATGAAAATGCCATTTATAATCCAGATTTAGGAAATCGTAATTGCTTAATGGAAAAACATACATACACAATTCACAAATAATATATTTGCATTTTGTATGTGGTCTAATAATAATAAAAAAAGATACTTATTATAAAAGAAGAATGATTTCCTTTCTAAATCTTACTTCTTTTGACAGGATTTTAAAATATAAAGATTTGGTTCTGGGTTATGTGTCTTCTTTGTGATAAAATTATTTATTAGTACGGATAAAAAGTAAACAGTACTTTAGAGTTTTAAAAAACAATTTAAAAATGAAAAGCAAAAAACTCGGTATTAATACCATTTGTACTCACGTTGGTGAAATAGAAGACACCCAGTTTAAAGGGGCAATTTCTCCTTTATTTATGGCTTCCTCCTATGCTTATGAAGATGTCGATGTAATAAGATATCCACGGTATTTTAATACACCTAACCAGGAAGGCTTATGCAAGAAAATTGCAATGCTGGAACATGCAGAGAAGGCATTGATTTTTGGTAGTGGCATGGCAGCGATTAGTACAACATTATTAGCTTTTTTAGGAAAAGGAGATCATATTGTTATTCAAAAAACAATCTATGGAGGGGCTTATAATTTTATGGTAGAGGAACTTAATAAATTTGGAATTGAATATTCTTTTACCGCGGGTTTCTCTGAAGAAAATTTTACTTCAACAATACAGACCAACACTAAAGTAATTTATATAGAAACTCCTTCAAATCCATTGTTACAGATCACCGATCTCGAAATGATTGCCCGAATAGCAAAACAGCATGGGATACTGAGCATAATTGATAATACTTTTGCTTCTCCCATCAATCAAAACCCTTTAGATTTTGGTATAGACATAAGCATTCATAGTGCAACTAAATATTTGAGTGGACATAGTGATATTTGCGCAGGAGCTGTAGCTGCATCACAGGAGCATATTCAACAAATCTGGCGTGTTGCTAAGAACTTGGGAGGAAGCTTAAGCGATTATACGGTATGGCTTTTGGAGCGTAGTATGAAAACTCTGGCAATACGTGTAAAAGCGCAAAATCGAAATGCTGAGAAAATTGCAATATGGTTACAAAAACATCCTTTGGTATTACAGGTATATTATCCTGGTCTGAAAGATCATCCCGATTATAAAATTGCCAGGAAACAAATGAAGGGATATACAGGGATGTTATCATTTGAATTGGTTGAATCATTGGACGCCAATATTTTTATGAAATCGATGGAGCTTATAAAACAGTCTCAAAGTTTTGCGGGAGTAGAATCAACCATGGTTTCACCTGCCAATACTTCGCATTCTATGCTTGATAGAGAAGAGCGTAAACTTCAGGGTATAAGTGATGGTTTGATTAGATTTTCGGTAGGGATAGAGGAGACAGAAGATCTAATTGCAGATCTGAAATATGGGTTTGATAAAGCGAAAAGTTAAAGGGTTTAGTTTTGAATAGTATAAAAAAACAGTAATATTGAAGTATGATAAAATTAGATATACTTGCCATAGGGGCACATCCGGATGATGTGGAATTAAGTTGTGGTGCTACCATAGCCAAAGAAATAGACAACGGAAAGAAAGTTGGTATCATCGATCTAACTCGTGGAGAGTTAGGAACTCGGGGAACTGCCGAGACACGTGATAAGGAAGCTGAAAATGCAGCTGATATACTTGGTATTACATTAAGAATAAATATGGAATTCTCAGATGGGTTTTTTATAAATGATAAAAAACACCAGATAGAACTTATAAAAATGATACGTAAGTATCAACCCGATATTGTGCTTTGCAATGCTATTGATGACAGGCATATTGACCACGGAAAAGGGAGTCAGTTGGTTAGTGATGTTTGTTTTTTAAGTGGTTTGATCAAAATAAACACAAAGTTAGACAATGAGGATGGTTGGCAAGATCCCTGGCGTCCAAAAAATGTATATCATTATATACAGTGGAAAAATCTGGAACCCGATTTTGTAGTAGATGTTTCTGGTTATTTAGAAAAGAAACTAGAAACGGTTTTCGCATACGAGAGTCAGTTTCACAAGCAAGAATCTAACGAACCCGTAACCCCTATTTCAACGGTTAACTTTAGAGATAGTATCACCTACAGAGCTCAAGATATGGGACGATTAATTGGCACTGAACACGGGGAAGGCTTTACCGCAGAACGGTTTGTTGCAGTAAAATCATTATTCGATTTAATTTAAAATATCTTTAAAAAGTCTATTGTGAAGCAATAGTAAATGCTTTATATTTGCGCTTCCAAATGGTGGTTGTAGCTCAGCTGGTTAGAGCGCCTGATTGTGGTTCAGGAGGTCGCCGGTTCGAAACCGGTCTTCCACCCAATAAAAGTCTTCAAAGAAATTTGAAGGCTTTTTTTATTTTCAGAAGGAAGCTTGCTTTCGATCTGAAAATAAAAAAAGTGTTTTCGGGTATAGCCCGAATACTTTTATTAGCAGGTTTTCTTTTCCCGGTTCGGTGAAGCTAAACCGGTCTTTCACCCAAAAAAACCTGTAAATTTATTTGAAGGCTTTATTTTATTTATAGCTTATCGGCTGTAATGCGATCTTCCCGGTTTGCAATTTCCCAGGCGGTATGAAATATTAATTGAGCTCTTTTTGCCATGAGCTCGTATTCAATTTTATCGGGTGTATCGGTATGCCTGTGGTAATCGGCATGTACGCCGTTAAAGTAAAATATAATAGGAATGTTGTTCTTCGCAAAATTGTAATGGTCACTTCTGTAATAGAAACGATTTGGATCGTTATCGGCATTAAACGTATAATCAAATTCCAGATTTATGTAGTTTTTATTCACCTCCTCAGAAAGGTCATGTAATTCCTGACTAAGTTTATCACTACCTATTAAATATATGTAATTAGGATTTTCTTCTTTAGTAGGGTCTATACGCCCTATCATATCTACATTTAAATTGCATACCGTGTTTTCTAATGGAAAGAGAGGATTTTCGGTATAATATTTAGAACCATAAAGACCTATTTCTTCTCCTGTGACATGAAGAAATAAAATAGATCGTTTCGGGCCATTTCCATTTTTTACAGCTTCGTGAAAAGCCTGAGCTATTTCAAGTAGTGATACGGTACCACTACCATCGTCGTCTGCACCATTATAAATATTCCCGTCTTTGATTCCAATGTGATCGTAATGAGCAGAAATTACTATGACTTCATCTGGTTTTTCAGATCCTCTAATAAAAGCTACCACATTTTGTGAAGGTTGGGGGTTTTCCATTCTCCCAAAATAATCTGAAGGGATAGACTGATAATAATTATTTTCTTCTATAGGCGAAGAAATGCCTTGGTCTATATAATAATTTCGCAGGTACTCTGCAGCAAGATTATTACCCTTAGTTCCAGTCATTCTACCTTCCATAGCATCGCCTGCAAAAATGTATAAGTGAGTCTTTAATTCTTCAGCAGTAATGGTATTTGCATAGTCCACCCGTGTCATTATTTTTGTGGAAATAGCATTTTGCGCCGAATTACAGGAAACAGCTAAGATTGTAATGATAATTAGAATTAGGTATTTCATAGTCTTTTTTATTAAGGCTTAAATATACATGAACTCATTAGGGTTATTGTGAAAGTTTTGTGAAAAATAATATTTATAAAATATGGCAATCTGAATTTATCGGTAAATCATTATCGGGTCTTATTTAATATTGAAATAAAAACATTTATTTTAATCAATAAAGTTGTTTGATGAGAATCCTGTTTTTTTTAAAAAATTGCTATGGAGAAGAAAAGTAAATTTTAAGAATCGATATTACATGGTTAATAATTATTCCGACTATAATAAATAAGATTTTCTGACAATTGCTAACATTTATAATTATTTAGATTATTTGTGCAAAAAGGTCGTCTATTTGGTTAGATTGCCTTTTTATTTTTATATTCTTGAAGTGTTTTTTTGACCAATACGTTAACCTTTTTAACCCTTAAAATCTGCTTTTATGTGTGAACCATCACAATAGGGTTTGTTATTAGATTCTCCGCATCTGCAAAAAGCGGTTGTTTTGTTTTTAGTTTCTATATTGCCGTCCTTGTCGGTTACCTTAAGTGTTCCATACACCAGCAATGGTCCATTTTCAAGTATTTCTATTTTGGTTTCCAGAGTTTCTTTTTCCTGATTATCCTCAGCGTTCATAAAATAGCTCAATGCCCCGGAAGGACACTTCATAATTTGCTCTTTTAATTCTTCTGTTGAAGCATTTTCAACATTTATCCAGGGTTTTGCTTCAGGGTCATAAACCATTGGTAATGTCTTTACGCATACTCCTGAGTGAATACATTTTTGTGATTTCCAAACAACGGTTAATTCTCCATTGCTGTACTTTTTTGTTATTTCTCTTTCCATAACTACGATATAATTACTCCTTTTAATACTAATTTTCTCCATTTTTGATGACGCTTTATATACAGTGCTACAAATGGACAAAGCGGCACAAGGGTCAAGTCTTTTTGTTTAATATCCTCTAAAGCCTGTTTTACTAATTCAGCACCAACACCTTTGCCTGCTAAAAAGTTTGGTATTTCAGTATGTGTTAGAAAGATCTGGTTTTGAGCTTTAATATATTCTATTCTGGGAATAAATTCATCAATGTGAAATTCATATTGCTTAAGTTCTTCGTTATCAATTAATTGGTAACTCATAATGGTTATATGTATTTATTTTATCTCTTCTTTACCATCAGAGTGCAAAGCAAACCGGCCTTTAGTTCTATCATGTACTTGTTCTTTCTCTGGCCAGGGCCAACCTCCAAATTGTGTTTTTTGAAAGTCAGCAAAAGCTTCCTGAATTTCTGTTTCAGTATTCATCACAAAAGGACCGTATTGTGCAACAGGTTCATTGATGGGTTTACCTTGTAATAATAATAGATACCCATCTGTATTACCATTTTCAAGAATGATATCTTCATCTGGTTTTACTTGAATTAGATGGTACTTATTTACCGTTTCTCCACTTACCACAACTCTTTCTCCTCTATAAAAGTACAAAGTTTTATTTACTTCCTTAATAGTTGCTGGTAATTTCCATTTCGCATTGGCCTCCATTTTTATTGTAAAGACAGCAACGCCGTTTTCTGGATTTGCAGCCCAGGAATCCGGAGTAGGATCAGGTGCCTGTACTTCGTTTAAACTTCCCGCAATTACGTTGATCTCGGTAGTCTTGCCAAGTTCATCGGTTTCTTTAACCAAAGGTACCATATCCTCCCACAGCATTTTAAAGTGGGGATCTACAAATTTACTTTCTTTCGGAAGGTTGAGCCAGATTTGAAATATTTCTAATGGATTTTCTTTGATTTTATTTACCAAAGGAAACATTTCAGAATGTTGAATTCCTTTACCGGCAGTCATCCATTGTATGTCACCTGCACCAAATCTTCCTGCCGCACCTAAGGAATCTGCATGGTCTACAAAACCTTCTTTAATGATGGTAATGGTTTCGAACCCTCTGTGTGGATGGTATGGAAATCCCGGTATATGACTCCCGTGATACATTCTATATCCATCTTTTATAGTAAAATCCTGCCCGATATTTCTTCCTTTAAGTTCATCGGCTGTAAGTCCCATTTGGTCATCCCCTTTAGGATATTCATCTCTATGATGGGCACAAAACAAGAATGGGTCCTGCGTTTCCCATGGAAATCCTAAAGGTTTTACTTCTATTATTTTATCTGTATTCATATTATTCATTTTTTTAATATAATTATTAATCCACATTTTTTTCAAGACGTTTGTCTGGAACGACCCACATAATAGCTACAATAACATAACACGAAATAGATAACCACGGATTTAAAAAGCTTACTAAGATTCCTATTATATAGAATACTATAGAGAGCTTTCCTTTTATGTCTTTACCAACAACTTTGCGTAATAGAAAATCTTCATAGTGTTGTTTAATAATGACACTTCTCAGTACTAAATAGGCAATGGCACAATAAGTAATAAAAAGCCATAAAATGCTAAAGGGGCAGTGTTAGTATGATTTTCACCAACCCAGGATGTGGCAAATGGTATCAATGAAAGCCAAAATAATAGATGTAAGTTAGCCCATAGTATTTTACCATTTACTCTTTTTACAGTATGTAGTAAATGATGGTGGTTAATCCAATAGATTCCGAGGTAAATAAAACTTATCAAATAACTGATAAATACAGGTAATAATTGAATTAACGCTTCTAAGGTTACTTCTTCTGGCACTTCCATCTCCAATACCATGATAGTAATGATAATGGCGATAACACCATCACTAAAGGCTTCTAATCTGTTTGATTTCATCTTCTTGGTTTTTCTGTTTTTAGTTTATTAAATGTTAATGTTTTTTTAAAAGGAATATGTCGTTTTATTACGTCTTTTCAGTATTTATTTTTACATTTCTTCTAAGCATTTTTGGATTTGGAATTCTTTCCACTAAGTTACTAATTGTATTTTTAAAATTATGTATCTTTAAAAAATGCCAAGTATATTTATTGTGAATAACCGATTTGTCGGATAGTATAGATATAGTATTAAGCAAATATTATAAGTAATAATTAATAATATGATATAACAAATTAGTGTTCATTAAAAATTAAAAAACATGAAAACAATTTTATTTTTTGGTTTGGCACTTGTAATAAGTTTACAATCTATTGCACAGATAACCGACCAGGATGGCTACACTTATAATACTATAACAATAGGTAATATGTCATGGATGGCCGAAAACTTAAATGTAAGTCATTTCAGGAATGGTGATCCTATACCCGAAGCTAAAACAAACGAGGAATGGAAAAAAGCTGGTGATAATGGACAACCCGCCTGGTGTTATTACAAAAATGAAGGATTTAATGGAGAAAAGTATGGTAAGTTGTATAATTGGTATGCAACAAATGATTCCAGGGGTTTAGCACCTAAGGGATGGCATATTCCGAGTGATGAGGAATGGAATGACCTTGAGGATTATTTAGGAGCAAGTGGTCACGGAACCAAAATGAAAAACACCAGTGGTTGGAAAAATGATGGCAATGGCACCAACGAAAGTGGCTTTTCAGGCCTTCCGGGGGGTCGCCGAGATTATGGCGGTTACAAAGACTCCCTTGATTTCTACCTGATGGGTTACTACGGTAGCTGGTGGAGTTCTACGGAATTACGCACATCCGAAAACCTTTACGGTGGTTACGGGTTGAGTTCTGCTTCAACGCGTAGTACAACCTTTGCCTGGATGCGGTCGATGAATAACTCCAGTGATGATGTTTCCAGGGTTGAGATAAGTAAAGCATATGGTTATTCAGTACGTTGCATCAGGAATTAGACATTTAAGCAAAATGATGACATTGAAAGCATTAAAAAAATAAAATTATGAATAGAATCAATTGATTAATATTCAGGAATTATCGGAAAAACAACCTATGGCCAAACAAGTAAATGGGCTTGATTTAGTACTTATAAAATATGGTGAAGAAGTATCTGTTTTATATGGCAGATGTCTTCATAGAGGTGCTCTCATGGCGGATGGATCTATTGAAGGGAATAATATTATCTGTGGGGTACATGGCTGGGACTACCGGTATGATACAGGTGTAAGCGAGTACAACAACAAAGAAGTCTTGCACAAATTCTATTCAGAAATAGACGATGACTGGGTTTGGATTGATGAAAATGAGATCGATCAGTATTTATTCGACCATCCACAACCCTTCAGCAGAGATCAATACCTGGGTCAATATGCCGACACCCATCCTCAGGAGACAGAACCTTACACGGGATATATTAAAGAATTATCTCAAAATGGATTGAAAAATTTTGGACAACATGGCCCCTCGGCGGCAATGGGCGTCGATAGGAATCTTCTGCCAAAATGGGAAAACATACAGTTCTTACCCGCTCAGATGGCATACCGTCCTTTACTGGATGAGGAAGAAGTAAGTACCGGTGTAATTATTGGCCCAAACGCTAAAAAACCTCTTCATTTGGATATGCCCATGTTTGTATCTGATATGAGTTTTGGTGCTTTGTCCAAAGAAGCTAAAATATCTCTTGCCAAAGGTGCAGAAATGTCCGGAACAGGTATTTGTAGTGGAGAAGGAGGAATGTTAAATGAAGAACAGGCTAATAACTCTCGATATTTCTACGAATTGGCTTCGGGTAAGTTTGGTTTTTCCTGGGATAAAGTAGTAAAGACTCAAGCCTTTCACTTTAAAGGGGGTCAAGGTGCTAAAACGGGAACAGGAGGGCACTTACCCGGTACTAAAGTAACAGAGGAAATAGCAGAAGTCCGTGGGTTAAAAGAAGGTGAAAATGCCATATCACCGGCTGCTTTCCCGGATATGTTTAACGCAGAGGATTTTAAAACTTTTGCCAATGAAGTACGTGAGAAAACAGGTGGCATTCCAATTGGGTATAAAATAGCAGCCAGTCATATTGAAGCTGATATCGATTTTGCCCTCGAGGTAGGGGTAGACTATATTATTTTGGATGGTCGTGGTGGAGGAACGGGTTCGGCTCCTACTATTTTGAGAGATAATATTAACGTTCCTACCATTCCTGCATTAGCCAGAGCAAGAAAACATCTTGATAAGGTTGGAGCAAAAAATATTACCCTAATAATTACAGGAGGATTGCGGGTTCCTGAGGATTTTGCAAAAGCCATGATGCTTGGAGCAGATGCTATTGCTGTAGCAAACTCAGCTCTGCAAGCCATCGGATGTCTGGGGATGAGAGCTTGTAATACTAATAATTGTCCTGTAGGTATCGCTACGCAAAAGGAGAGTTTGAGAAGTAGATTGATAATTAACGAATCAGCCAAACAATTAAACAATTTTTTTAATGCATCAAACTCATTAATCAAAGTTATTGCTCGTGCTTGTGGTCACGATAATGTTGACAAATTTAACCTAAAAGACCTGTCCACTTTGAATTATGATATTCATAAAATGACGGGAATTAACTATGCTGGAATTTAATTTACGCTGTTTAACAATGCATGAAAATTTAGACTCTTATGGTATGGTACAACTCAAATACTCAGGTTTAGTCAGTATAGGCAGGTCATGAAAAACTCCTGATTAATAGTAATGGATATGAATATCCCCCATATAGAATTGCCAAGAGTAGTGATAATTGGCTGTGGTTTCGCAGGTCTTAAGCTTGCCAAAACCTTAGATAGTAAAAAGTATCAAGTTGTTCTTCTGGATAAGAATAATTACCACACGTTTCAACCTTTAATGTATCAAGTTGCCAGTTCGGGAATTGAACCCGATTCGATTGTTTACCCGGTACGAAAAGTTTTTAAAGGGAAAAAGAATTTTTATTTCCGAATGGCACTCATTCAGGGTATAAATAATGAAATTAAAGAAATTTTTACCAATATAGGATCTTTGAAATATGATTATTTGATCATTGCTACAGGGGCCATTTCCAATTTCTTTGGTATGAATAATATTGAAAAATATGCTTTTACCATGAAGACTCTTCTGGAATCTTTAGATCTAAGAAGTGTTATTCTGCAAAACTTTGAAAAAGCTTTAAATACATCCGATCCTAAGGAAAGAGAAAGGTATATGAGTTTTGTAATAGTGGGTGCTGGTCCAACAGGTGTAGAATTAGCCGGAGCTTTAGCCGAGCTGAAAAATAATATTCTTCCCAAAGATTATCCCGACTTGGATATCACACTTATGCAAATTCACATTATTGAAGCAACAGACAGAGTTCTTTCAAATATGAGTAAAAAGGCTTCTACGAAATCTCTAAAATTCTTAGAAGATTTAGGAATTAAAGTGTGGTTAAATACAGTAGTAAGGGACTATGACGGTAAAACAGTTACTACGAATATAAACGATTTCAATACTAAAACTCTGATATGGTCAGCAGGAGTAAAAGGAGCACCTATCGAAAACCTAAAAGCCAGATTAACCCGAGACAATAGGATAATTGTAGATGATCAAAACAAGGTTATAGGCTATTCCAAAATTTTTGCAATTGGGGATGTTGCCTGTATTGAATCGGAACAGAATGGTAAAGGACATGCCATGCTTGCTTCAGTTGCCGGGCAACAGGGGAAACACTTGGGTAAAAACTTAAATGCTATTATTAAAAATCCTAAAATGAAACCCTTTCATTATAAGGACAGAGGCACTATGGCAACAATAGGAAGAAACAGGGCAGTAGTAGATCTTCCTTTTTTAAAATTCGGAGGAACGATTGCCTGGTTTGTCTGGATGTTTTTACACCTTATGTTATTAGTCGATTTCAGAAACAGGCTGATTGTTTTTGCAAATTGGAGCTGGAGTTATTTCAGTTATGATAAGGGAATAAGATTAATAATTCGAGAGGTAAAAGAACGTACTTAAATCATAATACAAAAAGCTTACTTCCACAGGAATTGTTTGTGACAAAAATGAGATATCACCCACGAGGCTGGAAACCCATACATAGGGTGTTACATCAAATTCCCAGTCTGATTTTGATTCATTCTGAGATGATTCGGTTTGACAAAAAGCAACAAACGGGATGCAAAAGACAAGAAAATAAAATATATATTTTTTCACTCTATTTTTATTTATCAGGGTTATTTAAAATGCCTAGTTTAATAAAATTCTACCTCTAAAAGTATATGATATAAGGATTATCTTAAATAAAGATATGTTTTTTTTCCTTATGCACTTTTATCTTTATTTAATATCAGGAATTTACTAGTTTAGATAAGCAAAAGGCTTTCCGGTGGTAAGGCACCAATTGTAATCATTGATCGTTGTTGCACAAACTTTAACCTGAAACTCGGTATTTTTAGGTTCAGGTTGTTCGGCTTCTATAAGCCTAAGAACTTTGTCAGGTTCTCCGTAATTTTTAATATTATATGCTTTCATATTTACTAATGTGCCACAACGGTAGGGCTATTATTTCGTTGCGATTTTAAAGTTAATATTTTTCAATTGGTTAAACATACAAATTGTAAGAATATTTCCCTCGCTTAACTAGCAGGCGCAATGAATTATAGGCGTTGTTGTACAACGTTATTTGAGCGTTTAGTTTTTAATTACAAATTCGGCAATTTCTCTTGTAATTTGTGTTGGTGAATTACAATCGCAGTTATTCAGTCCAATAACATAAATATCTTCACCAGGAACATATACACCCATTGATTTAAACCCAAAAATTGATCCACCGTGTTCTCTACTGGCTATTCCGTCTATTGTTTTAATATGCCAACCATAACCGTAATTTATCAATTCTCCGGTATTTAATTTGTAATTTGTAAAAGCTTTTTCAGTAGCTCCTTTACTAATTAAAAGATTATTTTTTATGGCTTCTTGCCAGGTAAACATATCGTCTACCGTTGACATTAATGATGACCCGTCCTGAAATATGTATACACAAAACAACAAGTATATGTATAAAAATGATGGATATGTAAGACGATATAGCGAAAGCTTTAAATTGAAAGTTCTGGCAGAACTTACCAAAGGAAACCACTCT
>JADFOK010000060.1 GCA_022562895.1 Bacteroidota bacterium
TGCTTTTTCGATTCATGTAAGCAACTCGTAGTAAAAACGGTTATTAGTAAAATAATCAGGATTGGTTTGTTCATTTTTATAAATTTATTAAACATTCTATTTGAAAGACGACACTTAAGCCCAAATGCTACAACTTGTTTTATTTAATTAGTTACAACGATCAGCATAAGAGCCGTAGCTTCGGTAGTGCGATAGCCTTTGGGCGGCTATGGCTTTTATGCAATGTTAGGCACTTTATTTTTATTCTTCCAAAGCCAAATATGTGATATCTCTTGAAAGAGAAAATGCGTTTTGACGACTTCCAAAACTGTTGGATAAAACAACAGTCACAATTTTATGGTCTATATAAATAGAAAAGAAGGAACTAGCTCCTGGTTGTGTTCCACCGTGCTGGATAATTCTGCCATATTTTGGATCATCATATACAGCCCAACCAAAACCATAAGGGTCATCACCTATTGCTGGCGCCATTTCATCAGTTGCATTTATCATCATTTCCAAAGTAGTACTTTCAATGAGTTTATTATGCAGAACAGCTTCTCCAAATTTGAGCAAGTCCTTTACTGTGGATTGTACACCTCCTGCTGAATATATGATGCTTAAATCGGTTTTTGGGCTTTTTATATATGTAGATTTTACTTTAAGATAGAGTCGTGATTTGTTGTTATATTTTTGTTTATCTTCTTCTAGGCTTGTATTTGACATTCCTGCTTTATCCCAAATGTTTTTTCTCATATATTCCCCATAACCCATTTGGGATACTTTTTCAATTATTGCGCCTAAGACAGTATATCCATAAGAAGAATACATGTATTGAGTACCAGGTACAAAGTCAAGCTCTTTATCCTTAAAAGCATCCAGTGCATTTACTAACGTCGGATAATGGGTGAACGAAAGCGCATCCCATTTTGATGAATAATGAGAAATTCCAGAGGTGTGCTTTAGCAGATGTCTTATTGTGATGTCCCCTTTAACTTTTTTTGGAAATTCCTTTATATAAGTTTGAATAGGTTTATCTAAGTCAAGCATTCCTTTTTCGTACAGTTGCATAATTGCAATAGCAGTCATTGGTTTAGTAATAGAAGCTATTCTTCCCAACATGTCGCTATTTGTTCTTTTTTGGTCACCTTTATCAGTAAAACCCGCTCCACTTAGATAAGTTCCGCAATTTTCTATATACAATCCTACTGTAACTCCCAAAAAGTTGTTGGAAGCCATATGTTCATTGATTATTTCATTCGCTTTACTTTCCAATTCACTATTTACGGCTAAATGGGGTTCTTCACAGTTAAAATCAATTTCACTTTTGGCTTCAGGAATTTCGACTCGACTGAAGGGATTGAATGATAGGGGTTCAATAATCCAAGTAACTCCTACCGTTAGAATAAGAACAATCAATAATAATATTTTTCTTTTTTTCATTAGTTGTATTTAAGGGTGATTTAAATCAGACGACACAACACTCTTTTTGTTACTATGGTATTTCTATATTGTGCCTAACGTTTAGGCTATGATTCCGTTGCGAGGAAATTCGGGAGAATTTCAGAGTGGGAATCAGAAGCCGAGTAAATATACACAAAGTTTGGATATGTAGGAAACTACGCAATGGATTATAGCCATTGTTGGCAATAGTTTTTTATTCCAATTTATTCGTAGTGGCTACCTCCCTGTGTAGCTTCCATTTTCCATCTTTCTTATCCTTTTTAAGTATAGCCAGAAAAGTATCGGAAATTTCTACTGGCTTTCCCTCTTCATTCGTATAAAACACAGAACTCGTACCAAAATCGTATGCAATACTATCACTAACAATAATAGTTTCTTGTGGCTTCATAATTAAACTGTCATAGCTAAATAATCCAACTGGATTACTTCTTAATCTTTTATATTCTTCCCATTCGCCACAGATTGGTGTTAGCGATATAATGTCTTTTGTTCCATAATTCCTTAAATCAGAGTATCGCTTCTCTTTTATGGCAAGTTGAAATCCAGCCCGCGTTTCTTCAATAGCTGCTAATTCGGCTTTTATATCAATAGTGCTATCGGTTTTCTCTAATTGTCCATTTTCTTTTTGATTACACGAGAACAAAAGAATGAACAACAAAACTGTTGTAATATTTTTCATATTATTGAATTTAGGTTTTAATTATTGCCAACTTGCTATATCATCACTAAAGGTAATGTTTATCTAATAATATTACGGGATAAGCGCACCTTGTGGCGATTCTTGTAATTATCTCATTTAAATACCGTTTTGTTGGCTTACCAGCGTAGAATTTTTTAAAATGTTTACTGTATAATTGATTAATAAGTAGGGCTTGATACAAAAAGTACTAAAAAAATATCTATAAGGGATTAGTATGGTTGAGGTACAAATAGGGTACATATTATTGCCAAAAACAGTAATTTTAGGTTGGATTTACAATAGGAAATTTAAACCACAATGAATTATAGCCATTGTTATGTATAGTGTATAATTCACAAAATCAATTTGTTAATTATTTAATTATCATTTCTTTAAATGCTTTCCATTTTGCCTTATCTCCGTTTATTTCATAAGATTTAGAATTTTTAAAAAATAAAATTTAATAAAAAAATACTATGAAAATTTTAGGTATCCATGACGGTCATAATTCTTCCGCTGCTATTTTAAAAGATGGCCAGATCATAGAAGCTATTCAAGAAGAAAGGATTGTTAGAGAAAAAAATATAGGCGGCTGGCCCAAACATGCTCTTAATAAACTAAATACTGAAAATCTTGACTTAATAGCTTTGGCCACTAAAAAAAGCGCTGAAGGAACGAATATAATTAACCGGGAATTTATTTTAAATATGTATCGTCGCGAGTTAAAATCCAGTTTTGGGTTTAAAGGATTTATCAACTTAAAAAAATTCTATTTTCGAGTCAGATTGCACCTTATATTCAAAAAAATCACACCCTCTTTTCTTAAAAAATTACGTAATCAGAAATATCATAAAATCCGTCAAAATAGAACTAAACAAATTAAAAAACTTTTAAAAGAAAGAAAGCTTAATAGTCCACTAGTACTGGTTGATCATCACACGGCTCACGCCGCCACCGCCTATTATAGCTGGGGCAAGCTAAAAGAAAAAATATTAGTCTTAACTAATGATGGATCCGGAGATGGGCTATGCGCGACTGTTTCAATTGGAGAAAATGGCCAA
>JADFOK010000021.1 GCA_022562895.1 Bacteroidota bacterium
ATCAATTTGTTTAATATATAATAATCTTTTTATCACCTGCAAAAGTGTAATAAAAAATAATTTAGCATTGAAAAAATTTTAGAACTAAAAACATTATATTATTTATTGGGATTTATTTTTCTTTCTACAATAATCCATGCTCAAGATTTTTCAAAAGAAAACCTACAAAAGTTAAGTGATGAAGAATTATTATCTCTATTTAATGAGGTTAAAAATGACTCTATTATAGCAGAAAAAGCTGCGCGAATATATTTAGATAGAGCCAGAAAAGAAAATGACACCATTAAAATGGCTAGGGGTTACGATAGATTAGCTAGAATATTTCATCCTGAAAAGAATTTAAAATTTGTTGACACATTAATAAATCTTACTAGAGGTTTAAATCATATAACCTATCCTGCTCAAGGATATATACTAAGAGGCTACTATTATGGCATAATTGAGAATTTAGAACTCGAAACTGAAAATTATCTAAAAGCATATAATATTGCATTAGCTAATGACAACATTATACAAAAAATGCATATTTTAGATAATTTGATATTTTTAAAATCAGTTTGGGGAAATAAGAGAGAGGCACTTGAATTACAAAAGAAAAGACATGAATTAATTAAAGACAAAAACTATATTAAAAAAGTTAATAAAACCACTAGAGAGGGAGCTAAAGCTTATTTTGATGATTTGCATCTTAATTATGAATTATCATCTATAGAAAATTTTGTTTTTTGTTATCTTAATTTAAAAAAATTAGATTCTGCAAATATATTTTTAAAAAAAGGTCTTCAAAAATCTAATGACTTCAAGGGATATGGAAGTAGGGGGTTTTATTACTGGTTTTTAGAATGTTCTATTGAAATTGATTATTACACTAATGATTATGAAAATGCGATAAAAACTAGTGACAACCTATTGTCAACTTTAGATGTCAAAAGCAACAAAAGGACAATTCAAAATATCTTTTTATTCAAGGGTTTATCGTTAATTAAAATGGGGAAACATGAAGTTGGTATTAGCTATTTAAAAAGATCTGATTCAATTTTTGTATCAGAAAACTTTTCAATTAAACAACCTTACCAAAGAATTTTATTTGAAAAATTGCTTGTTTATTATAATTCGAAAAATAATATTGAAAAAAAGATAGAGTATTTAAATAAATTAATTTCTGCTGACAGTATTATAAAAAAGAACTATCAATATTTCGAACCAACTTTAATTAAAAACTTTGAAACTCCAATATTATTAAAAGAAAGAGAACAACTAATTTCAACACTTGAACAGAGAAATAAAATAAAATCTACTACGATCTGGTGGGTCTTGGGATTTTTTGGTATAAGTGTTATACTTCTAGTACATTATTATATAAAACAAGAACTTTATGTAAAACGATTTAATGTTCTTATGTCACAGAAAGAGAATGAAATTGTTATAGATGGAAAGGAACATCCCAAAAATGAAATTTCAAAAAATATTATTGATGGTATATTAGAGCATTTAAATCTATTTGAAAAAAATAAAAAATATTTATCACAAATAATTTCTTTACAGGATCTAGCAAAATCATTTAATACAAATTATAATTATCTTTCAAAGGTTATTAATTTATATAAGGGAAAGCGATATTCTGATTATATCAATAATCTACGTGTAGAGTATGCCTTTCAAGAATTAAAGATAAATTCAAAATTTAGGAAATACACTATAAAAGCAATAGCAAAAGAAAGTGGATTTAAAAGTGCGGAATCCTTTTCAAAATCCTTTTATAAAGTATATGGAATTTATCCTTCATTCTACTTAAAACAATTAGAAAGTAAGGAGGAGATAAATTAAAATAAATGTTTAACGAAACAAATCTTTAATTTGCTGCCAGGTAGATTTATTTAATGCCAGTTCCTCTTCAAAGGACTTAAGATCATCTCCCCGTACTTTATCAAATAATTTAGCGCGAATAACATAAACAACTGGCACTACAACAAGCATCAATGGTAGTAAATATATAAGTTCTAATTCATCAAGATTATTACTTTCGTTGAGTACTCCCCAAAGTTGAAAAGCATACATAGTAATGGGCACTAAGATAATCCAGTGCCACCAATGCTTGCATGTGAAAAACCACATTAATAAAAGATAAAGAGGTATAAATTTTCCAGTAAAATACCAAGCAAATGCATACCAGGAAGGAAACGATGTCTCTATTGTAAATAGGGAAGTCTCCCAAACCTGTGAGTCTGGGAAACTTTCATATGAATAAAATAAAAACGGTGTTACTGCAATAAACAATACAACAAGACCGCCAATAAATAAGGCTCTCTTACCCGTTTTGTAATGGTGGTAGGGTTTTGTCGACTTGCTGTTCTGTTTGTCCATCATCTATTCCTTCTGGTGTACAAGACACAAATAAACAAGCACCGAATATTGCAACGATAAATAGATACTTTGTAAGTTTCATAATCTTTTCTTTTGTGAGGTTAATAGTACAAACCTAGTATAGAAAAAGACAAGTTTATCATTTAAGATAGCCGTATCTTTATAGGTTGCTCTATTCACAAAAGAAATACTCTTAAAAATTACGATCCGGGATTCTAAAATTTAAAAGTATCTAATGCATATAAAGTGATCTCATTGCAATTTAATTCATCGGCAAAATGTTTATTGTCCTACTTCCGTCTGGATTTTTAGTTAATTCGATTTTTGTTTTATTCACAGCAATTAAATGCTCTATTATTTGTGGCCACTCTATAAAACTCCAGTGGTCCGAGTAAAAATATTCTTCAAATCCTATATCAAAGGCCTCTTTTTCTTCCTTAATTCTGTAAAAGTCGAAATGAAAGAGTTTTTCATTATTAAATTCATATTCGTTAATAATGGAATATGTTGGACTGTTCAAAGTCTCCTTGACACCTAGTTTCTTGGCTATTTCCTTTATCAGCGTTGTTTTGCCAACTCCCATATCGCCATAAAACAATAATGTTTTATTTGAAACGTCCTTTATCACTTTTTCGGCTATATCGCCTAGTTCATGTAAAGTAAAGGTGTATTCCATAATACGCTAGTTAGCAAATATATACTTATTTGTCGTTTATTAACTAAAAAATACGATTATATGCTATTATGTAGGAATAAACTTACAAATAATTTATCTTGGATCCAATACTACGAAGGGTATAATAATTTCTTCCAGTGAAACCCCGCCATGTTGGTATGTATTTCGATAATAACCCACGTAATGGTTGTAGTTATTTGGATAAGCAAAGAACATATCATTTTTTGCAAAAATAAATAAACTACTCATATTGATTGATGGAAGTTTTATGTCTTTTGGGTCATTTACCACCAAAACATCTTTTTCTTCATAGGTAAGGCTTCTCCCTGTTTTATACCTAAGATTCAAACTTGTGTTTTTATCCCCAATTACCCTGGAAGGGTTTTTGACATTTATAGTTCCATGGTCGGTAGTTATTATTAATTTAAAGCCCAATCTTGAAGCTTGTTGAATAATTTGAAGCAATTGTGAATTTTTAAACCAGCTTTGTGTTAATGATCTATAAGATTTATCTGTAGAGGCCAACTCTTTAATTACTTCCATTTCAGTTTTAGAATGCGAGAGTATGTCCACAAAATTGTAAACCATAACTATTAGATCTTCATTTTTGTGACTTTTAAAATTTTCAGAAAGACGTTTGCCTTGTTTTAAATTTGAAATTTTATGATAACTCCAATTCAGTTTTAGTTCAAGACGGTTTAACTGTGCTTCCAGAAATTCTTTTTCATACAGGTTTTTACCCCCTTCTTCGGTATCATTTAGCCAAAGTGTTGGATGTGTTTTTTCCATTTCACTTGGCATTAAACCTGAAAAGATAGCATTACGGGCATATTGCGTTGCAGTGGGCAGTATACTGTAATACAATTCCTCACTTGCTTTTTTGTAGCTGGAGCTTAAAAATGGTTCAAAGGCCTTCCATTGGTCGTATCGTAAATTGTCAATAACGATCATTAGCGTTTTCTGTTCCTTTAAATGTGGCACTACATTATTTTTGAAAAGTCTATGCGACATCGTAGGGGCATCTTCACTGTTAATAAACCAATTGCGGTAATTCTTTTCTATGAATTTACAAAACAGTTTATTGGCTTCATTTTTTTGAGATTCCAATATCTCAATCATACTAAAATCATCGATATTTTCTAATTCTAACTCCCAATACACAAGTTTTTTATACAACACTGCCCATTCTTCATGAGTGTTTACCATAGACAGATCCATTGCTATCTTTCTAAATTCCTGTTGGTAATTAGAGGTGGTCTTTTCTGAAATTAAACGAGAATAATCTAAGTTCTTCTTTAAGCTTAATAAAATTTGATTGGGATTAACGGGTTTAATAAGGTAATCAGCAATTTTTGATCCTATAGCTTCATCCATTATAGATTCCTCCTCACTTTTAGTGATCATTACCACCGGAAGCGATGCTTTTTGTTCTTTTATTTCTGAAAGTGTTTCCAGGCCAGTTAAGCCCGGCATATTTTCATCTAAGAATACAATATCAAAATTTTCTTTTTTTATTTCCTCAAGAGCTTCAGTACCACTTTGTGCTGTAGTTACTTTATAATTTCTTTTTTCAAGAAAAATAATATGTGGTTTTAATAAATCTATTTCATCGTCTACCCAAAGAACCTTAATGTCGTTCATATATGTATATTTGTTTGTTTTAAAATGAAGTAATTATAAAAATCAATTTCTGGAATATTACAAAAATAATCCCGAAATACTTCAAAATGTATTATCTGAGTATTAATTAAAAGTTAAAGTTTGAATTCACAAAACAAACTCAAAATTATAAACGACCCAATCTATGGTTTTATTACTATTCCTAGTATTCTCATTTTTGAACTTGTAGAGCATAGATATTTTCAACGCCTGAGGAGAATATTACAAATGGGGATGTCTTATCTGGTGTTTCCCGGGGCACATCACACTCGATTTCATCATGCATTAGGAGCCATGCATTTAATGCAAAAAGCTGTTCAAGTACTTCGGTTTAAGGGTGTAAAAATTGATGATGACGAAGCTGAAGCATTATATATAGCTATCCTGTTACATGATATTGGCCACGGTCCGTTTTCGCATGCGATGGAACAAAGTATAGTTGAAAACGTAAGCCACGAACATATATCGCTTCTGTTTATGGAAGCATTGAATGGTGTCTTTGATAATAGATTAACGTTAGCTATCCATATTTTTAAAAATAAGTATAAGAGAAAATTCTTTTATCAGCTTATTTCGGGTCAATTAGATATGGATCGCCTGGATTATTTAAAACGAGATGGTTTTTATACGGGTGTTTCAGAAGGTGCTATAAATTCCCAGCGTTTAATTAGTATGCTCAATGTTCATCACGATAGTTTGGTTGTGGAGGAGAAAGGGATTTATTCAGTAGAAAAATTTATCATTGCACGTAGATTAATGTATTGGCAGGTATATCTGCATAAAACGGGTTTGGTAGCAGAGCAATTATTGCTTAGAGTTCTTAAAAGAGCTAAAGAGCTAAGCATAGAAGGTATTAAAATTCCAGCTAGTGATGCTCTATCTTTTTTTCTGAATACATCCATAACTACTAAAAATTTTAGCAATAAGGTTCTTTCCACTTTTGCGCAATTGGACGATTACGATATTTTTTCGGGGATGAAGACTTGGGTAAATGAAGATGATTTTGTGCTTAGTAACCTTTCAAAAATGTTGCTTAATAGAGATTTACTTAAAATAAAAATGAAATCGGAGCCATTTTCAGAAGAAAAAATCGTCAAGACAAGAGCAGAGTTTATGAAAAAACATGGGATTACTCAAAATGAAGCATCGTATTTTGTCTTTCAAGGGAAGATTATAAATCAAGCATACAGTATGGATAAGGATACAATTAATCTGTTAACCAAAACAGGAAAAGTTATTGATGTGGCTAAGGCAAGTGACCACTTGAACCTAAAAGCACTTTCCACAAAAGTTGTAAAATATTATATGTGTTTCCCAAAAACCAATTAGTGATCCTTTTTTTCTACTTTTGCAGAAATAAAATTAATTTTTATAAACTTTAGGCGTGAAATTCACAGCGACACAAATAGCAGAGATATTAGATGGTAAAGTAGAAGGAAATCCCGATGTAGAAGTTTCTAAGCTTGCAAAAATTGAAGAAGGGAGTAACGGAACTCTTACTTTTTTAGCCAACCCTAAGTACACTCAATACATTTATACCACAAATGCATCTATTACTATTGTAGAAAATAATTTTGTTGCTGAAAATGAATTACAAACGACTCTTATCCGTGTGAAAAACCCATATAAAGCTTTTTCTAAACTTTTAGAATATTATAATCAGGTAAAAATGAATAAAACAGGAATAGAAGAACCGGTTTTTATTTCTAAAAGTGCAAAGTTAGGAGATAACATATATATAGGAGCTTTTTCTTATTTAGGTGAAAGCGTTACTCTTGGAGATAAAGTTAAAATTTATCCCAATGTATATATAGGTGATAATGTTATTTTAGGGAATAATGTAATAGTCTTTGCTGGATCTAAGATATATTCGGACACTATAATTGGTAATGATTGTGTGATACACAGTGGAGCAATAGTGGGTGCTGATGGATTTGGATATACTCCTAATGAAAAAGGAGAATTCGTCAAAATACCTCAAACCGGTAACGTATTAATAGAAGATAATGTAGATATAGGAGCAGGAACAACTATAGATCGTGCAACACTGGGATCTACAATTATAAGAAAAGGAGTTAAATTAGATAATCAAATACAAATTGCTCATAATGTCGAAATTGGTGAGAACACGGTTATTGCTGCACAATCGGGTATTGCCGGTTCAACCAAAATCGGCAAAAATTGTATGATTGGTGGTCAGGTTGGAATTGTGGGACATATCACTATAGGAAATAATGTGCGAATACAAGCTCAAAGTGGTATAGGCAGAAATGTGAAAGACGGCGAAATGCTGCAAGGATCTCCTGCTTTAAATTATGGTGATTATAATAAGAGCTACGTGCATTTTAAAAATCTACCTAAAATTATAGAAAGGTTAAATACAATAGAAAAAAATAAAAATGATTGATTTCTTTGTAAAACAACGCACAATTGGCAAAAAAGTTTCGCTTACCGGAGTAGGGTTACATACTGGTAAAGAGGTAACTATTACTTTTAAACCGGCTCCTGAAAATCATGGATACTCGTTCGTTCGTATAGATTTAGAAGGATCTCCAATAATAGAAGCCGATGTAATTTATGTGGTAAATACACAAAGGGGAACCAACCTGGAAAAGCAAGGTGTAAGTATAAACACTTCTGAGCATGTTTTGGCATCATTAGTGGGAATGCAAGTGGATAATTGTATTATAGAATTAAATGCTTCTGAACCTCCAATAATGGATGGTTCATCTAAATCTTTTGTAGAAATATTAGAAAAAGCCGGTATTGTAGAACAAGATGCACTTCGGGAAGAATATGTAGTTAAAGAGAATATTTCATATCTGGATGAAGAATCTGGAAGTGAAATTATTGTCTTGCCTGCCGATGAGTACCAACTTACGACCATGGTAGATTTTGGGACAAATGTATTGGGTACACAAAATGCATCTATCAATCATATTTCAGAATTTAAAGATGAAATATCAAATGCTCGTACTTTTACTTTTTTGCACGAGATAGAAATGTTATTGGATGAAGGACTGATAAAAGGGGGTGACCTTAACAATGCTATTGTATATGTAGATAAGGAACTGTCTTCTGAAACAATGGAAAAACTTCGGATAGCCTTTGGAAGAAATGATATTTCAGTAAAACCAAACGGAATTTTAGATAATTTAACCCTCCATCAACCCAATGAAGCAGCACGTCATAAACTTTTAGATGTAATAGGTGATTTGGCATTGGTAGGTACTCATATTCGAGGTAAGGTCATAGCTAATAAACCCGGACATATGGTAAACACACAGTTCGCAAAAAAACTCTCAAGAATTATTAAAGCAGAAAAAAGAAACAAGATGCCAGTATTCGATATAAATAAAAAACCCGTAAAAGATATAAATGCTATAATGGAAATGTTGCCTCATAGGTCTCCATTTTTAATGATCGATAAAATCTTAGAACTTTCTAAAAATCATGTAATAGGACTTAAAAATGTTAGCATGAATGAACCCTTTTTTGAAGGTCATTTTCCGGGAGCTCCTGTAATGCCCGGTGTACTTATTGTTGAAGCTATGGCCCAAACAGGCGGGATATTAGCATTGAGCACAGTGCCGGACCCTGAAAATTATTTGACATTTTTTTTAAGAATAAATAATGTTAAATTTAAAAAACAAGTGATCCCCGGAGATACCATAATTTTTGATCTTAAACTTGATGTGCCTATCCGTAGAGGTATAGTTCTTATGTCTGGAAAGGCATATGTAAATAATGTAATCGTTACCGAAGCTGAGCTTATGGCAAAGATTGTTAAAACAAAAAATATATAATGAATCAACCTCTTGCATATGTACATCCGGGTGCAAAAATTGCTAAAAATGTGGTAATTGAACCATTCGCAACAATTCACAGCAATGTAATAATAGGAGAAGGTACCTGGATTGGATCTAATGTTACCATCATGGAAGGTGCTCGCATTGGTAAGAATTGTAATATTTATCCGGGTGCAGTAATTTCAGCGATACCACAGGATTTAAAATTTCAAGATGAGGAAACCATTGCCGTTATTGGCGACAATACTACCCTTCGTGAATATGTAACCATAAACCGGGGTACTGTCGATAGAGGCAAAACAGTTATAGGTAATAACTGTTTAATTATGGCCTATTGTCATATTGCTCATGATTGTATTGTAGGAGATAATTCTATTTTTTCGAATAATAGCACTTTAGCAGGCCATGTTACAGTGGGCAAATATGTAATTTTAGCGGGAATGACTGCAGTACATCAATTTTGCACACTAGGCGATCATTCCTTTGTAACCGGGGGTTCCTTGGTACGTAAAGATGTACCACCCTATGTAAAAGGGGCAAGAGAGCCATTATCGTATGTAGGCATCAACTCAATTGGTTTAAGAAGAAGAGGATTTAAAGCCGATAAAATAAGTGAGATTCAAAATATTTATAGAATACTATATCAAAATAATCATAATAATACCCAAGCTTCAAGAATTATTGAAGCTGAAATGGAAGCCACTCCCGAAAGAGATGAAATCCTTCAGTTTATTAAAAATTCTAAACGCGGAATAATGAAAGGGTATTTCTCAAATTAAAAAAAAACTTAATAGGTTATGGCGAACACATCAGATATTAGAAAAGGATTGTGTATTAAATATAATCACGACATTTATAAAATAATCGAATTTTTACATGTGAAACCCGGAAAAGGACCTGCTTTTGTGCGTACAAAACTAAAAAGTATTACTACAGGAAAAGTAATAGATAACACTTTTTCTTCAGGACATAAAATTGATGCTGTTAGAATTGAAACCCATAAATTTCAATTTTTATACAAGGATGGGGACACCTATCATTTTATGAATACAGACGATTTCTCTCAAATACAATTGCAAAAAGAAGCACTGGATACTCCAGAGTTCATGAAGGAAAGTGAAGTGGTTACTATTTTAATTAATACAGAAGATAATTTACCACTATCTGTAGAATTACCACCTCATGTTATCTTGGAAGTAACTAAAACAGAACCCGGAGTGAGAGGTAATACAGCTACAAATGCCACCAAACGTGCCATTGTTGAAACAGGTGCGAGTGTTAATGTACCACTCTTTATTAACGAGGGAGATAAAATTAGAATTGATACCGATAAAGGTAATTATCAAGAACGGATCAAAGAATAAATATTATAAGTCTTACTTTTCGAAGGATTTTTTATATTTGATGTAATTATGAAATTTCCCCGCCAACAGACCCTGGAAGAAATTGCTAGAATCATCGATTGCGATTATATTGGAAATGCCGAATTTCCCGTATTGGGAATGAATGAGATCCATATAGTGCAACCAGGGGATATCGTTTTTGTAGACCACCCGAAATATTATGACAAAGCATTAAATTCGAAAGCAACTATTATTCTTTTGAATAAAAAAGTAGATATCCCAGAAGGCAAGGCCTTGTTGATTTCGAAAGATCCATTCAACGACTTTAATAAACTTACGAACCACTTTAAACCATTTATTTCTGCAAATTCCATGATTGCTGAAACTGCTACTATTGGCAATAACACTATTTTACAACCCAATGTATTTGTAGGGAACAATGTTCAAATTGGTGATGACTGTACAATACACTCTAATGTTTGTATTTATGACAATACTGTAATTGGGAATAATGTTACTATCCATTGTGGAACTGTGTTAGGTGCAGATGCATTCTATTATAAAAACAGACCCGAAAAATATGATAAATTATTAAGTGGAGGCAATGTGGTAATTGAAGATAATGTTGATATTGGAGCTCTTTGCACCATTGATAAAGGAGTAAGTGATTCTACTCGTATTTGTGAAGGTACAAAACTCGATAATCAAGTACATATTGGTCATGATACTATTCTTGGCAGAAGATGTCTGGTTGCCTCACAAGTGGGAATATCCGGTTGCGTTATTATCGAAGACTTTGTTACTATTTGGGGACAGGTAGGTGTAAAAAGTGATGTAATAATAGCTACAGGAACCGAAATTTACGCTCAATCAGGTATAGGACAATCCACAATTGAAAACAGGACCTATTTTGGTTCTCCTGCAATGGAAGCCAGAGATAAGCTCAGGGAAATGGCATATCTTAAAAAACTTCCTGATATAATAGATAAATTAGATAAGCTAAAATGAGTCATGATACAAAGGAAATTGTAAAAGCATTCTACCAATCAAATTTATTGAAAGACGAATCATAGGGTTAAAGTTTAAATTCTCTTTTAAGCTGAAACAAAAAAAGTATATTTGCACCGGTTTATCAAAATAGGATCAGACCAGAATATCATCAAAAAATTCAATTCAGAATGAGTGTTTTAGTTAATAAAAAATCAAAAATTATAGTCCAGGGATTTACGGGTAGTGAAGGTACTTTTCATTCCAAACAAATGATTGAATATGGCACCAATATTGTAGGCGGTGTAACGCCGGGAAAAGGGGGTCAATCACATCTTGATAAACCGGTTTTTAATACCGTTGAAGATGCGGTCAGGCAAGTTGGGGCAGATACCTCTATCATTTTTGTTCCACCGGCTTTTGCCGCCGACGCTATAATGGAAGCCGCTGATGCAGGCATTAAAGTGATAATTACAATTACTGAAGGTATTCCTATTGCCGATATGATTAAAACTTCAGATTATATAAAAGATAAGGACTGCCGTTTGATAGGTCCTAATTGTCCGGGAGTTATTACCCCGGGAGAAGCTAAAGTAGGGATCATGCCTGGTTTTGTTTTCAAAAAAGGTAAAGTAGGCTTGGTCTCTAAATCCGGTACATTAACTTATGAAGCTGCCGATCAGGTAGTAAAACAGGGATATGGTATTACAACGGCTATAGGTATTGGAGGAGATCCTATTATTGGTACTACTACTAAAGAAGCAATAGAATTATTAATAAATGATGATGAAACCGAATGTGTGGTTATGATAGGAGAAATTGGTGGACAGTCTGAAGCCGATGCTGCAAAATGGTATAAAGAAAGTGGTAGTAAAAAGCCAATTATTGGGTTTATTGCCGGTGAGACTGCACCCGTAGGGCGCACTATGGGTCATGCCGGAGCTATTGTAGGTGGAAGTGATGATACTGCCCAGGCAAAAAAGAAAATTATGAGAGAGCACGGTATCTATGTTGTAGATTCACCTGCCGAAATCGGTAAAAAAGTTGCCGAAGTTTTAGGCAAAAAAAATATTGCAATAAATTTTTAAAAACCATGTTAATAAGCAAGATTTTATTTATGGTGAACACGAAGTGATTTGCTATATTTGAGTTTAGTCAGAAAACACAATAATTAAGATGAAATTATTAGAGGGAAAAACAGCAATTATAACCGGAGGTAGCCGTGGCATTGGTAAAGCCATCGTAGAAGTTTTTGCGGATCATGGTGCTAATATTGCTTTTACTTATAGCTCGTCGGTTGAAGCGGCAAAAGCGATTGAAGATGAAATTTCTAAAAGAGGTGTAAAAGTAAAAGCATATCAAAGTGATGCATCAAATTTTGAACAAGCTCAGGAACTTGCCACTGAAGTTGTAAATGAATTTGGCAGTATTGATATTCTTGTTAACAATGCCGGTATCACAAAAGATAATTTACTGTTGCGTATGTCTGAAGAAGATTTCGATAGGGTGATAGAGGTAAATTTGAAATCGGTTTTTAATATGACCAAAGCTGTTCAACGTACCATGTTAAAACAGCGTAAGGGTTCTATCATTAATATGAGCTCTGTGGTGGGAGTGAAAGGAAATGCGGGACAGAGTAATTATGCTGCTTCCAAAGCCGGGATAATAGGTTTCACCAAATCTATGGCCCTGGAGTTGGGTTCTCGTAACATACGAAGCAATGCTATTGCCCCTGGATTTATTGAAACTGAAATGACCGGAAATCTCGATGAGGACATGGTACAAAAATGGCGTGAAGCCATTCCTTTGAAACGTGGTGGAACCCCGGAAGATATTGCAAATACCTGTGTATTTCTAGCAAGCGATATGTCCTCTTACATTACGGGACAGGTTCTGAATATTGATGGAGGAATGCTTACTTAATAAATGACACCAGAAACCATACTTTATATGATCATTGCCGGGGCGACAGCTCTTATTTTGGCAATATTTATGTATGGATATAAAACCAAATATTCCAGATCATTGCGTTGGATTTTAGGTACCCTTCGGTTTATTACTTTGTTTTCTATTTTAGTCTTGCTGATAAACCCTAAATTTAAAAGTAAAACCTATACAATAGAGAAACCTAATTTACCGGTTTTGATTGATAATTCGGCCTCTGTTAATGAATTGAATCAATCCGAAACCGTTTTAGATTTTGTAGAATCACTTAAAAATAATAAAGAATTAAACGATAAGTTTAATATTTCTTATTATACCTTCGGAAGTAATTTTAAGGTCTATGATTCACTTACCTTTTTAGAAAAAAACACAAATCTCTCTGAGGCATTATCTTCAGTAAATGAATTGTACAAATCTGAAATTGCTCCTACCATTTTAATTACAGATGGCAATCAGACGCTGGGTAATGATTATGAATTTAGCTCAAGCACTTTCAATAACTCTTTATACCCAATTATAGTAGGAGATTCAATCAAGTATGTGGATCTGAAAATAGAACAACTGAATACGAATCGTTATGCTTTTTTAAAAAATCAGTTCCCAATTGAGGCTATTTTGATATTTAACGGTACCGATGAAGTCAATTCCTATTTCGAAGTAAGACAAGGTACTTCCGTAGTGTATCGGGAGAACGTTTCCTTTACTGAAAACAATAATACAAAGACACTATCATTTACACTTCCGGCTTCCAGTGTTGGGCTTCAAAAATATACTGCTCAACTAATTCCCATCAAAGATGAAAAAAATACAAACAATAACAAGAAACAATTTGCTGTAGAGGTCATTGATCAGGCAACCAATGTATTGATTGTAAGTAAAATTATACATCCAGATCTTGGGATGCTCAAAAAGTCCATCACCAGTAACGAACAGCGAAGGGTAACATTTAAAAAACCGTTAGAAGCTTCAGCGAATTTACTCGACTTTCAGTTGATTGTTTTGTATCAACCCGATCGAAGTTTTGCCAATGTTTTTTCAGAAATAAGAAATCAAAAGAAGAACACTTTTATTATTTCAGGTTTACAAACCGATTGGAATTATTTAAATTCGGTTCAGGATATTTTCAGAAAAGAAGTAATTGATCAGGCAGAAGATGTGGCAGGTATATTAAATCTGAATTATAGCACCTTTGCAATTGAAGATATTGGATTTAACGATTTCAGACCCTTAAAGACATTATTTGGAGATCTGGAAATAATAGTTCCGCATGAAGTGATTTTAGCTCAATCTATCGGTGGAATTATTACTGAAAGTGCTTTATTGGCTACCACAGAAATAGACGGCAGGCGAGATGCTATTTTAGATGGAGAGGGATTTTGGAGATGGAGAGCCCAATCCTATCTGGATAATGAAAGCTTTGAAGAATTCGATAATTTTATAGGAAAAATAATACAATATCTGGCTTCAAATAAACGCCGTAGCAGGTTAGAGGTCTCCAGTGAATCTTTTTACTACAACAATAATTCCATACGTATTTCGGCACAGTATTTTGATAAAAGCTTTACTTTTGATTCCCGTGTTTCATTGTTTATTACAGTAAGCAATTCCGAAACAAATGAAACAACAGAATTTCCAATGCTGCTTAAAAATAATTTTTATGAAGTTTATTTAAATAGTTTGATGGCAGGTGATTATAATTATACTATTTTTGTAGAAAATGAAGCAGTATCTCGTAGTGGATCATTTACAATATTGGATTTTAATGTAGAGCAACAATTCTTAAATGCCAATGTAACAAAACTAGTGCGTGTTGCAACTAATACCAACGGAAAAGCATATTTTATTTCAGAAAATGAACTACTTTTGGAAAAATTGTTAAGTGATGATAGATTTCATCAAATTCAAAAAAGTGAACAAAAAATTGTACCTTTAGTAGATTGGAAATACCTTCTTGTTCTTATAGTGCTTACATTAACTTTTGAATGGTTTATTCGTAAGTATAACGGACTCATATAAATTAATAAATAACAAATTAAATAAAAACAAAAATGGAAAAATTACCTAAAATTGGAATCCCCTTAATTGTCATACTCATTCTGGCTATTATATTAATTGCAAAATCTGCTGTCACTATTGATGCCGGAGAAGGAGGCGTATTGTTTAAGACCTTTGGAGTTGGTGTGGTTACCGATGAACCACCACTAAGTGAAGGTTTTCATCTTATTGCACCTTGGAATAAAGTAATCATATATGAAGTAAGACAGCAGGAAATATTTGAAAAAATGCAAGTACTTTCTTCAAATGGACTGGAAATAGAATTAGAAGCCACAGCTTGGTATCAACCCTCTTATGCTAGCCTGGGCTTTCTTCATAAGGAAAAGGGACAAAGTTATGTGCAAAGAATATTGCAACCAGCTCTTCGTAGTGCTGCGAGAAGTGTTGTGGGACGCTATACTCCTGAGCAATTATACTCCAGTAAGCGTGATGTTATTCAAGTTGAAATTTATGAAGAAACTAAAAAAATTGTTGAAGATCAATTTATTCAGCTTAATGAAATTCTAATTCGTGATGTTACCTTGCCAAGAACAATTAAAGATGCTATTGAACGTAAACTAAAGCAAGAACAAGAATCACTGGAATATGAGTTTAGATTGGTAACTGCATCAAAAGAGGCTGAAAAAGTAATTATTGAAGCAAGGGGTAAAGCAGATGCAAACAGGATATTAAGTGCTTCTCTAACAGATAAAATCCTTCGAGACAAGGGGATAGAAGCTACCTTAAGACTTTCTCAATCACCTAATTCTAAAGTAATTGTTATTGGATCCGGTGAAAGTGGATTGCCATTGATATTGGGAAATAATTAAAGAATATCTAAAAGATATTTAAAAACCGCTTCATTAATGAAGCGGTTTTTTTATAAAAGTTTTATTTACCGAGTTACACTTCAGGCTGATCTATTTGGATTTATCTTCCAAAGTTTAAAAATAATAAAAGCCGAAAATAATGCTATTGCAATTAGTACAGAAGCGCCTATAACATTCCCATAGATAACATAACCAGTAGCAAAAAGTGAGGAATACACAAATAGAATTCCCAATAACATGGAAGCAAAGTCAATAGTGAAGACATCATTTGTTTTTTTGAGCTCAATGTTATTACTCGCTGCTATGGCTCTGAATTTATTCCATCCTTTCCCATAGGGTGTTATCGCATTATAAAAGGAGGCTAATGTTTTGGTATCAGTTGGCCGAGTGATAAAAGTAGCTGCGATCCAGCTTATCGTTGTAATGGCTACACCTAGGACTAGTTTTTCATGGATTTCCAACCCTAATTCAGTAAATTCGAAAACCAGGGCAACTACAAAGGATACGATCATTCCTGTGATCTCGCTATATGCATTTACACGCCACCAAAACCACCTTAGAATAAATATTAGCCCGGTTCCTGCACCAATTTGTAGTAATATAGCGAAAGTACTTAATGCACTACTTAAAGCCAGTGCAATTAATGCGGAAAAAATCATCAATACAACGGTCGAAATTCTCCCCACATTAACCAGTTCCTTTTCTGATGCCTTGGGTTTTAGAAAACGTTTATAAAAGTCTAAAGAAATGTATGAAGAACCCCAATTTAAGTGAGTAGAAATTGTGCTCATAAAGGCTGCGATTAGAGATGCAACAACCAATCCTAATAATCCGGTTGGCAAATTGGTTAGCATAGCCGGATAACCTAAATCGTGTCCTAATACTGTATTAGGAAATTCCTTTCCTATATCTGATAACTCTGGATACAGTACTAGTGAGGCTAAAGCTATAATAATCCAGGGCCAGGGACGCAACGCATAATGCATTATGTTGAATATAAGGGTAGCACCTATGGCATTTTTTTCGTCTTTTGCTGAAAGCATCCTTTGTGCTATATAGCCACCGCCTCCGGGTTCAGCTCCCGGATACCAAACACTCCACCATTGTACAGCTAAAGGAATTATTAGTAATACGATCAAGGATTTAGTATCACTAAAATCAGGTAGAAAATTTAATTTATCCCTAACATTTTCGTGAGCTAATAAATTTTGTAAACCACCAATTTCGGGCATATTCACGATATAATAGGCTGCCCAAACAGAGCCTACCATGGACACTATAAATTGTAAAAAATCTGTAAATATAACTCCTCTTAATCCACCAATTGAACTATATATTACAGTAACGACAGAAGCATATAACACGGATTGCCAGGGGTCAAGATCGAATAAAACCCCACCTATTTTTATGGCGGCCAGGCATACGGAAGCCATGATCATAACATTAAAGAACACACCCAGGTATAAGGCTCTAAAACCCCTTAGAAATGCCGCTTCTTTTCCACTATAACGCAATTCATAGAATTGAAGGTCTGTTAAGACTTCAGAGCGACGCCAAAGTTTCGCATACACAAATACGGTAAGCATTCCGGTAATTAAAAAGGTCCACCATACCCAATTTCCAGAAACTCCATTTTGTCTGATAATATCGGTTACTAAATTAGGTGTGTCGGCAGAGAAAGTAGTAGCTACCATTGAAATACCCAATAACCACCAGGGCATATTTCTACCCGAAAGAAAGAACTCTTTAGAGTTTTTACCCGATTTTTTAGCGACCAGTATTCCAATTATTAGAAAAATAACAAAAAAGGAAATAATGAAAATCCAATCCAGAGTCGCTAAATGCATAGAGAAATTTAATTAATTTAAAGTAAGAGATTTGGCTTGGCCTACCCAGTTGTCACGCTCAATTCTGTCTGGAAAGAAATCTATAAGTTCGGTAATAGACCTAATATCCTTATAAGATAAACGACTTATTTGTTTGTAGTTATAAATACCTATTTCATTTAGCTTTTGCTCAATATATGGACCAATTCCATTTAATTGAGTAAGATCGTCTCTTTCTTTACTTGTGGCATGACCAAAAGTATCAAAATTAAGTTTTGGTTTCGATTTAGTATAGGTTACATAACTAGTTCGAGCTTTTAGAGCTACTCTTTGAGGAGTTTTAGTCTCGATTAGTTTTTTTTGTGCTTCTTTTACAACTTTAATGATTTTAGGTTTAATTTCAGTGAAAATTGTATCGATATTACTGATGTTTTCACGCTTTATATAATCAGTATTTATTTTTTTTAAAACGGTAATTTTTTTCTTTAACCTTTTAATAATAGATTTATATTTAGATTTTGTCAACCAAGAAGCAGAAAAATATCCAATCAGAAAAGTACTGAACATTAAGAGCATAACTCCTTTATATTCAGGTAATTGATTAAAATATTCTATGAATTCTTTCATCTTAGTTATAGATCACTTCAATTCTTGAATTGGTATTTCTACCTCTTTTTGTATTATTATCTGCTATAGGCTGGGACTCACCCCTAGACGATGCTGTAATTTGTTTTCTATCAAGATTTCCCTTTGAAATTAAATACCATCGCACTTGTCTAGCATAACTTAATGCCGTTGTATAATTGTCTGTACTATTACCTATATTGTCGGAATGTCCTATAATTTTTATTTTTAATTTTGGGTTAATTTTGTTAAAAGTAATAATTTCTCTTAATAAATTTTTTAATGCTTCATTTTCTGCTAAACCCGAGTTATTAAATTCAAGATAAACAATTTTATTTTCAGGGACCTTTTCTTTTAATAATACAATTCTTTTATTGTCTAAAGGCATAAATATAAAAGAAATATTATTATAATAGGTGCCGTCAGCATCAAAAGAAATATCTTTAATTATAGACTTGATAACAATCCTATAACTCGGTGATCCTATGCTAATAAGTTGGTCTTTTATTTTTTGACCTCGTTGTATACCCAGATTAGGAGATTCTATATTTTCGGCAGGACTATATAAGGAATATATATGAAGTTCTTGATCGGTATGTTCATTTAAATAATCATATAACTTGTATTTATAATCAATTGCTGTTTGCGGTATAAATACTTTGGAATTATCTTTTTTAATTGAAATACCTTCAGAGAACATAAAAATAATATCTCCATTATCACTTAGGGCTTTAAGCCCAAAATAATTCTTTATTTCTTCTGACGGAATTTCATTTTCAATGATAGTATCTTTATTAATAAATACCACCGGCAGGGAATCTGTTTTAATATTGGAATTATTTTTTAATATAAAATTTAAAGAGTCTAAAGTGTTGTTTTCAATAATCCCATTTCTTGATTCTAAAGAATTTTCTTCGGGCTGAATCCATGAATATATCCATAAACCAAAAAATGACCAGATCAAAAAAACCACAAAAGCTATAATAAAATTTTTCATTCTCCTTTAAACACTGTTTTATATTTTTTTTTACACATTTATCGTTACAAATCAAATCTATTAAAATATTTTATTTATTTCTGAATTTTAAAAATATGTTTTCCACATAATTTTGAACAAATATCCTTATAAATAATCACTAAAAAAAAGCCCGTTAACTAACTATTGAAACGAGCTTTAAATTTTAAAATGTATTTTTAATTAAACTTATTTCATCCAACTATTTTCGCCAGATTTTTTACTATACATATATAGGAAAACAGCTATTATTATAATCATTATTGGCATTACGATACCATGCATTTTGCCAAAAACTTCGGATTGATTCGTTGCAAAAAAAGAATAACCCATATTTATCAAGACTGCTATAAGAGATATCAAGAAAACCGGTGTAGCCAATTTTTTTCTCATTAAAAGAAGAAAACTACCTAATAATCCTGCAAATACTGCAACTGCAAAAAGACCGGTTGACCATGCAGGTGTGTTTGCTAATAGTTCTTGTTGTTCAGGGGTCATTGAAGCCTTCATATCATCAGTCATATAAACTTGTCCTAAATAGGACATAACTCTCATGATATTCCAAATAAGAGCAATTACCGCTATAATCCAATAGCTAACGGTCGGTTTGTTTGTCGATGTCATTTTTAATTAATTTACGTTAATAAAAGAGTATTTTTTTGAACATTCAAGATAAGAGAATTGTAAATGAAATACAAATTTTTGACTAGTTGAGGCTTATGAAGATCTTCTATTTTTATAGTATATTTAAAAATTGAAAAATTAATATTTACTATGAGTACTATACCTAAATCTGTTTTTACATTTCTAAAAGCATTAAAGAAAAACAATAACCGGGACTGGATGCAAGCCCATAAAAAAGAATACTTGGCAAACGAGAAAACCCTTAAGCAGTTTTATGCCACTGTAGAGAATAATCTAAATAAAACAGATGAAATCTCTAAGATTAAGGTCTTTCGAATAAACAGAGATTTAAGGTTTAGCAAAGATAAAACGCCTTATAATGTTCATCGAAGTGTTAGTTTTAGTAGAGCAGGAGCACATCGTCGCGGCGGATATTATTTGCGCTTAGAACCCGGTAATTCTCTGATGGCGGGAGGTTTTTTTTCACCCGAACCTTCAGATCTATTGCGTATCCGTAAAGAATTTGAAATGGATTCCACAAAAATCAGAGATATTTTAAAAAAACCAAAATTTATCACAGCATTTGGTAACTTTAATCAAGCATACACTGTTAAAACTGCTCCTAAAGGGTTTAATAAAGAAGATCCCAATATCGATTTAATTAGACTAAAAAGTTTTTTTGTAGTACATAATTATTCTGATACGGAAGTGTTTTCAGAAAACTTTAATACAATATTAGTAAATCATTATCTGCTGTTGCGCTCATATTTTGATTATATGAGTGAAGTTCTGACTACAGATTTGAATGGTGTATCCTTACTTAAAGATTAATGCTTGTACTCCTAATCTAATAGCTGTACGTTATTTTTACCGAAGGTGTTTCAGGATGTTTAGCAATGAAAGATCACTGCAGTCCATATTTTTCTTGTTTTACTAAAATTATTGATTTAAAGAGAAATTTTATTAGGATAGTGTAGTTTTCAAAAGTAATAATTAAAAAACCCCCATTACATATATTATTTGATGGGGGTTTTATTTGAAAGATGATTATTATTTCTTTTTCAAAAAATCTTCTTTACTTTTAATATTCGGAAGTTCAATTTCATTTTTTACAAGGAAGGAAATTAACTTTTTAACTTCCTTGTCCTTAATGGTATTATATCTTTTTTTAGCATTTTCAAAGTTTTCTGAAACTAATTCGAAGTTTTGTTTTTGTGCACCCGAAACACGATCATAACTCGTTGCAACACTGCTGTATAAATTTCCCATTTTTTCACGTAACTCAGGTTCTGCCGAAGCAACATAATTATCTCCTGTTGTAATTACTAAGTCCTCAAGCAATGAATTTAAAGCTTTAAAAGCTTTTTGAGCTGTCTTTTTCCCTTTGGGATGATTATCAATAACTTCTTGTGCTTTTGAAATTGTGCCCTTTATATCATATACAATATATGCCAAATCTTCAACCATATTAAACAATATCATGGTCAATTCTTCCTGTTTTTTTCTTTCAGAAAGAGTGGTAATAGATTTGTCGTCATATATTAGTTCTATTATGTGCTCATAAGTTTTTTTACCTTTTGTAAGCACGATTTTGTATTTACCTGCAGGGACACGGGGTGATGTAAAACCACTAAATGAAAGCGTTTTTCCTTCTGCCATTTTAGGTGTTTTCATGTTAAAACCCCAAAATACTATATTTATTCCTTTAGATTTTCCGGGGGTCAGGGTAGTGATTTCATTTCCTTCCATATCCTGAACTACCATCTTCATCTTACCAAAAGTGTGTCTCTTTTTAAGATAATAAACGATGCGTGCCGAGGTATTTTTATTTCTACCTACAAACTGGGTTTCTGTCCCAAATCTTCCTGAAAAACCACTATCCTCTAACATAATAAATGGTTTGGTTTCAAAAAAGTGTAAACTTTTTTCCAACACTTCTTGATTTAATTCCCTCAAAGGACTTATATCATCAATAATAATAGCTCCTCTTCCGTGAGTACCCATTACCAGATCATTAGTAGTTTTCTGAAGGTCAATAAAATGAACTGCAGTTGCAGGCATATTATTTTCAAATTTAGACCAATTATTTCCACCATCAATGGTTATATACAGTCCAATTTCGGTACCCAGAAATAACAGATTTTCATTTACATAATCCTCCTGGATATTTCTAACAAAACTTTTAACATCTTCAGAAATTATATTCTTCCATGTTTGTCCGAAATCACTTGTCTTCAAAGTATAGGGTTTCATATCTCCGCTGGTATGTCCTTCAAAAACCGCGTAAGCAATTCCTTTTCCATGAACACTTGCTTCAATGTGATAAACCCATGTATTTGCAGGAATGCCTACAAGGTTATCAGTAACATTTATCCAGGTTTTACCTCCGTCTCGAGTTATTTGTACATTACCATCATCGGTACCTACCCAAATTATATTTTCATCCAGAGGTGATTCAGCAATAGTAAAAATAGTAGTATGCTTTTCTGCGCCACTGTTATCAACCGAAAGCCCACCAGATTTTGTTTGATCTTGTTTTGAGGGGTCATTTGTTGTTAAATCGGGTGAAATAATAGTCCATGAATCCCCCATGTCGTCTGATTTATGCAAAAACTGACTGCCCATATAAAATCGATCTGGGTGATGTGCACTTACTGCCATAGGAGCGTTCCAGTTAAAACGCAAATCGGGGTCACCTTTGCGTTTAAGGGGTTGTACCGTTTTTGTTCGGTTTCTATCCACATTATAACGCCATACATTTGCAGCCCCTTGCATTTCTGAATAAATAATATTCTTTGTAGGATGTTTTAAAACTCTAAATCCATCACCATATCCTACACTGTTCCAATCACGCGCATTTACACCTCCGGGAGAGGAGGAGGGCCCGTACCAGGAACCATTATCCTGAAGGCCACCGTACACATTGTAAGGTGTTTCATTGTCTACGCTAATATGATAGAATTGTGAAAGAGGAAGATTTTCAACAATTTCGAAAGTTGTTCCTCCATTCCACGATCGATATACACCCCCATCGGTTCCTGAGTAAATTATATCTGAATTGTTAATATCAAATATTATGTCGTGTATATCAGGGTGCATATTACCAAGAGGTTTAAAGGTCTTACCACCATCTCTGCTTATAGAACCATTTAGCCCCCCTTTAATTACGACATCCGGATCCCGGGGATCTATTGTAATTCTCGAAAAGTAAAAAGGCCTGACGGTTAATCCAAAATCGTTGTTAAGGTGTTCCCAGCTTTGTCCTGCATTGATAGATTTCCAAAGACCGTTGGTACTCTTTTCTCCCGTTTCCAATACCGCGTAAAGAATATTATTATCACTTGGGGCAACAGCAACTGCAATTCTTCCTAATTTCCCAGCTGGGAAACCATTATGAATTTTATTCCAAGTCTTTCCGCTATCGGTAGATTTATATAAGGCACTATTTTCGCCACCCGAATTAAAACTCCAGGCGGTTCTTCGATGCTCCCACATAGAAGCATAAAGAATATTTGGATTTTTTGGATCCATGATCACATCGGTTGCCCCGGTAGACTTATTTATGTAAAGAATTTTATCCCAGGTTTTACCACCATCTGTAGTTTTATATACACCGCGATCTTCGCTATCTCCCCAAAGGGCACCTAATATACCGATATATACTTCATCTGTATTAGAGGGATTGATAGCAATAGATGCGATTCGTTCTGAGTTTTCAAAACCTATTTTTTTCCAGTTACTACCTCCGTCTGTAGATTTAAATAACCCGTATCCAATCGAAACAGAATTACGAGTCCAGATTTCTCCGGTACCTACCCATATAACTTTATCGGGATTTTTAGGGTCTAATTTAACTACACCGATAGATTGTGGATAGTCCTCAAAAATAGGATAGAAAGTAGCCCCTCCATCACTGGATTTCCAAACGCCTCCTCCGGCTGAACCTAAAAATAATATTTGAGAATTAGTGGGATGACTTTCCAAATCGATAATTCGGCCGCTCATTAATGCAGGACCAATATGTCTAGCCTTCATTCCCCCAAAAAGTTCTTTGCCTTTAAGTGAAATATCTTGACCCAGTATTGCCAAAGGAAATATGGCAACACAAATAATTGTGGTGATTAATCTTTTCATTTTTCGGGTTTTTTATTAAAAAAATCCCCTAATAAGGGGAATTAAAAGTAAATATGTTATTTTTTTTCTTCATCTGAGTCTGCTTTAATTTCAGGGAAAGCAAACATTTTGTCATCTATTTCAGGGTTCAAAGTAATCTCATTAATAGTAATCTCTGAACCACCCGGTTGATCTTTTACACCTTGGTTTATTGAAAATGGAAAATATAATCCATCCACCTCTTCATAATCACTAAACGTGACTTGAATAATCATACCTTTATTTTGACCAGACTTTAATTCTTCCTCCATCACAATAGGCACAAAATTTTCGGTGTCAAAAAAGTAATAAGAAACATCTTCCACTTCCTGACCATCAACAGTTATTGGTTCTTTAACTAATTTTATTTTATAGGTTTCAGTTCCTTCTATGGTTTCATTGCCTATGAGTTCTACCGTATATCCCTTTTCCTTATAATTTAAAAAGGGATCTGGAAAATCATTCATATTATTTTTATAATTTGAAGTAGCTTCAGCATCACTCTTTTCGGCCTCCATAGTTATTTGATTAGTTTTCCAAAGTGTTTCTCCATCGAAAACTTCCTGATAAAACGATTGTCCTTGAACATCGGCTTTAGTCATATTTTTTCCATCGGCAGTTTGTATCATAACTATGGGTAACTGCATATTTCCAAAATTTATTATTCCAGTGTACTTAATTGCAGATAAGTTTTTCCAGTTTTCTATACCTCCGGTATTTTCAAAATAATTTGAAATAATTTCATCTGCAGTCTGTGCCGAAAGTGGTACAAAAGAGAGGAGTAAAAATGCAATGAATAGTATTTTTATGGTTTTCATAATGTGTCATTAAAGGTTTACGTAATTTTATGACGCTTGTATATATTAATTGTTACAGATATCGCAAAGTATTTTTAATAACTATCCTTTTGTAATGAAATCCTGACCTGAAGGTAATTCAAAAACTTCAAGACCAAGATAGGGTACAGCAGCTAGCAAATGATCTAGAATATCGGCTTGAATATGCTCGTAATTCTCCCATTTTTTATCGTAACTAAAACAAAATATCTCGACAGGAATTCCTCTATCTGTAGGCTCTAAATAACGGACCATTAAAAACATATCTTTATTGATAGCAGGATTTTTGTGCAATAGAGCATCGGCATATTTTCTAAATACGCCTAGATTGGTTAAGTTTCTTCCATTAATTAGCAGTGATTTGTCTATCTCGTTCTTTTCATTATAGTTTATAATATCCTTTTGCCGATGTTCCAAATATGGTTTTATAAGTTCTATTTTTTTAAGATCTGCAATATTTTCTTCAGTTAAAAACTTTATAGAACTCTGCTTAATATATATGGAACGCTTTATTCTTCGCCCGTCAGATTCGTGCATACCGCGCCAGTTTTGGAAAGATTCCGCAATTAAGCTGTATGTTGGAATGGTGGTAAAAGTATTATCAAAATTTTGAACGAGTACAGTAGCAAGGTTGATTTCAATTACATAACCATCGGCACCGTATTTACTAAATGTAATCCAGTCTCCAATACGTATAATATCATTAACAGAAATCTGAACGCTAGCTACAAAGCCAAGAATGGTGTCTTTAAAAATGAGTAATATAACCGCTGAAACAGCTCCTAATGAAACAAAACTGATAGCAGAATATCCTGTTAACAGACTTATTGTAAAGAATATTCCTATTCCCCATGTAAAAAGCATCAGAACTTGCAAGTAGCTGTCAAGTGGTTTATCTTTATATTTTTCTTTTCTACTTAAATATCTTTTAGTAGTTCTTAAGATACTTCTTATAACAAGAATGCCCAGTATGATCAGGTAAATACTGATTATAATTAAAATAATTTTCGAAATAAAAGGGAATTCCCTAAATAGAATCGGGACGAGTTTCCAGGAAATGTATAATGGAATACTATGCGCAATGTATTTTGGGAAATTGCTGAGTACCAGATAATCATCAAAAGTAGTTTTGGCTTTATTACTTAATGACTTGAATATTTTAATGATAATGCGTCTTAAAATATAATCCAATAAAAAAATTGATAAAGTGGCTACGAGCCCGGTAATAATAATATTGAGGATAATCGCCAAATCAGGATTCATTCCTTTGCTCAAGAAATATTCCTGAAACCAAAAGCTCCAATATTCTACGGTTTCCCTTATCATCGCAAATACTTACGTTCTACAAAAAAAGGGCCAAAAGGAATTACAGAACAGGAGATAACGATCACTAATGTTTGAAAGTTCCAGTTTAATTTTTGGTGCATTATAAAAGCACCCAAAATATAAATGACAAATAATACTCCATGGGCCATTCCTACTATTTGCACCATTTGGGGCATTCCCCAAATGTATTTTAGAGGCATAGCAATGGCAAGTAATGTAAGAAATGATATAGCTTCTAAAATACCAATTCTGCGAAATGTTTTTATTGAAATTTTCACCTATTAAATTTTAGCTGCAAAGATACATCAAGCAATATTAATTAGAATAGAATTATATAGATTTCATGGTAATTAATCATTGCAGGGCAATGCTTGATTTAATAACGAATAGCTTTTATTTTTGCGAAAACTAAAATGCCACCATTCTGAACTGATAGGCTGAAAACCAAATTTTAGCATACCTTCAAACAGAAGATTTCTATTCTCAAGAATTTTTTCTGTCTCCAAGGCAGAAAAGTTAGAGAAAGTATAATTATCGATATGAGCTTCCAACCCAAAATAATCGTAATCCGTCCCCATTTCTACATAACGACCCTCTAATGTTTCCAGAGTAATATCTACAGCAGCTCCTTTGTTATGAATAGATCCACCCTCATACGGATTTGCCACGTAGGTTGCTTCAGGTACTTTATCCCACATTTTTTTCTGAATATCGAGTGGGCGATAACAGTCAAATATTTTAATGCGGTATCCCCTTTCAAAGAAAAATTGATTTGCTTCCAGAAATGCTTGTGCTACTTTTGGCCGTAGCAGACATTTAGCACAATCATATAGTACTTCACCTATAAAATTGTGAGGAGTTGCATATCGTATATCATAAGTGAACTCGGAGGATAATGTCGAAATATCTATAAGAGAAACCTGTGTGTTCCCTTCAAATGAGAAACTAAATGAAAGAATTATAATAGGAATTAATAATTGAAAGTTCATTTTTAATTAAATATACTGATAAAACCAGATCTAATTCAAGCTGTGATTGAAGTTTAATAAATATTATTTGTTAAACTTCTGTTTATATTTGATTACATATTAAGTTTCTTTTAATAAAGCTTTAAGTATTTTACCTATGAAAAGTTGTATTTTTGGTGCAATTATTGCTGTTATTTTCAGTAAATACATTTAAAAAATGAAAGTGTTACTAGGTTTATGTTTTTTTATAATGGGAAGTACTCAACTCATTGCACAAATAGAGAACCCGGACACTACGGTGCGTTTTGAAACTGTAGATGATAAATTTGAGACACCTGAGGGTCTAGAGCTTCCTGCCTTAAAAACTCCAAGATTAAGTAATTCAAAAGATAAAGATCCATATTCCAATAATAAATATGCTAATTTAGGATTAGAACAAGCAAAAGAATTGGATATTAATAAAGAGGATGGTTTTATCGATGTTAGAACAAATACAGCTCCAAAGTACTTCACCAAGGATAAAGCTTTAAAAGGTGAATATGGTGAAGATCAATATTTAGGAGATATTAAAACCAATTCGAATTTTGTCAATGTATTATATAGAGATCATGAATTTGTAGATGGCGACCGTATCAGAGTATTTGTAAACGGTGATATTGTACAATCAAATATTACACTTCATGGAGGGTTTAATGGATTTACATTAAAATTGGATATTGGTTTTAATCGTATAGAATTTCAGGCTTTAAATCAGGGTTCTTCAGGACCTAACACAGCCGAATTGCACATTTATGACGACAATGAGGTGTTGATTTCTGCTAATAGATGGAATCTTCTCACAGGTAGAAAGGCTACTATTATTATTGTAAAGGAATAACCTTTAGTTCTCAATTTTTTTAAATCGGATAGTACCCAATAATACAATTCCCTTATTCATATAAGAAAACAAATAGCTATGCATACCTTTGCTTTTTTAAGAAGTATGCACACATTTATAGAATTAGGAGTACAAAGTGATTATATTAAAGCGATAAAAGAGCTAGGTATTAATACTCCCACCGAAATTCAGAAAAAAACTATTCCTGTATTACTACATTCAAAAACCGATTTTATAGGTTTAGCACAGACTGGAACAGGTAAAACTGCAGCATATGGACTTCCTATTTTGAATAGCATAGATGCCTCTTTACCAGTAATTCAGGCATTAATTTTATCGCCAACCAGAGAGTTGGCTCAGCAAATAAAAAAACAGTTGTTTAAGTTCACAAAATATGTAAGTGACAAAATATTTGTGGAAGCCGTTTATGGGGGAGAAAAAATTGAAATACAAATAAAACGTTTGCAACGACCCACACATATTATTGTAGCAACACCAGGTAGATTGATAGATTTAATTGAAAAGGGATCGATCAACCTAAGAAGTATTTCTACTTTAGTGCTGGACGAAGCTGATGAAATGCTTAGTATGGGGTTCAAACAAGAATTAAATACGATACTAAAATATACTAGTGGAAAACGAAATACCTGGCTATTTTCGGCTACAATGCCAGTAGAAATTCGTCAAATTATCTCAAAATATATGTCTAATGATGCTTCTCGTGTTGAAGTAAATAAAAATGCTCTGGTGAATGCTAATATCAGGCATGAATTCGTTTTGACAAGCATAAAAGAAAAAAGTGAAGTATTAATGCGTTTTATTAAAAAAAGAAAAGAAGAAAGGGGAATTATTTTTTGCCGCACAAAGCTTGGAACTCAAAGTTTAACAAAAGAGTTGAAAAAGGAAGGTTTTTCGGTTGGAGCATTAGAGGGAGACATGCAACAAAGAGAACGTGATAAAGTAATGAGAGCTTTTAGAAAGGGAACGATACAAATACTGATATCTACAGATGTGTCGGCACGAGGAATCGATGTACATAATTTAGCATTTGTTATTCATCATCAAATTCCTGAGACTTTGGAGTATTACACGCATAGAAGCGGTAGAACTGCTCGCGCCGGAAAAACTGGAATATCTATAGCACTGATAATTCCAAGTGAATTACAAAGAGTTTATGAAATTCAAAATGCCTTAGGCATTCATTTTAACGAAACCTATATTTAATACGATGGCATTAACTAACAACGACATTTTTAAAAAGCTTAGAGTAGCACTAAAATTAAGAGATGATGAGATTGTAAAGATTTGTGCATTAGTTGATTTTAAATTATCTAAGAGTGAAATAGGTTCTTTTTTCAGAAATGAAAAACATCCAAAATATATGGAATGTGGTGATCAGATATTGCGTAATTTTTTAAACGGATTAGTCATCCATTTGAGAGGACCTATGCCTAAAGGCTCTACAAATAAGGGTAAACATAAAAAAGGCTGAATTTAATAATTCAGCCTTTTTTTAATTTTGCGCTATACTTAGTAAATATAACGCTTGTTTTCAAAAAACATCGTGTCATCATAATTGTAAAAACTTCCTGGATAGTGTATTAATTTGATTTGCTTTATAGTAATCCTTGAAAATCTTTGTTGAATGTTATCTAATGTTTTCATGATTGATTGATTTTGATTGATTTTGATTGATTTTGATTGATTTTGATTGATTTTGATTGATGTTTGTTAGTACTTTATTATCTGTAACGTCTTTTTGAATTCCAAAAATAGGCTTTAGTTGTACTTAGTTTTCCTGTAAGCTGATCGCTGTTTAAAGTTCTCATGTTTTTTTTATTTATTGGTTTTTTATTATTGTTTTATAGTTTTCTAGTATTCTTATCTGAAACGTCTTTTAGAGTTCCATACAAATGCTTTAGTATCACTTAATTTTTGTGTGACCTGATTATTATTTAGTGTTCTCATTTTTAAATTATTTTGTTGATTATACTGTATAGACGAAAGAAAAGTAAAAATGTTACAGTACTATGCATAACAATGTAATAATTTAACATATTTTAACAATAAAAGGTTTGATTTCAACGTAATAGAGTAGATTAGATTTTACGAAATGACTAATTAATAAAGAATCACACTGCTAAATTCTTAATAATTTATGGATTATATTGAGAAATTGCTAAAGTTTATCTTTAAACATTAATCATTTAATATTCTTTAAAAATATAGTTTATTTAGAGTAAAGTAAAATTAATAATCAGGGTATTTACGGAACTTGTGAGGCTGATATTATGCTTGTTTTGGTTTAACAATTTTAAATGCAAGGATTAAAAGCAAGCGCTCTCAATCTTAAATTACTTCGAATTCATTTTCACAGGTTTTACAAAGCATTAATTTTTCTTCGGGACAAAGATCAATTTTGTAGAAACATTAATTATTTCTTCTTTATTGAGTTTCATTTTCCTGAATTCCCCATTATTAAACATCTCTGCCTGATCGCTGTAATGATTACTAAAAGGATTCCCCGATTGTCCAGTTGGTAAAATACTAATACTATTTTCTACATCACTAAAATCTATGATCCTTCTTGTTGAGGGACCTGAGTATACTTCGTATAATCCCGTATCATTTAAATGATATCCCATGTTATCTATAACCTCTCTGGCTCCTTTGATTGAAAATGGTCCAACATTAAAGTATTTGCGTAAGAATGATATAGACCCCAGGGGGTGGGGGTGTTCTAAAGTGTGAACTTTGCCCCAAACCCACTCTTTGATATCGTTTCCCAGTTGATTTTCTAAAGCAATAACCGATTCAACCAATGATTTGGAAAGAATATCCTTTTTGGTTTCAATTATATCAGATGTATTTATATCGTCCCACCAAATCGAAGCATCTTTTTTTATTTGATAAGCAACAGTTCTTTTAAGTAGGTGTGTTTTAATAAATAAGTTGAATATATCTTCTCCCATTTCATCTTTAAAAGTGTTTTTTAAATACAAATAAACCAATTTGTTGTAAATGGTAGGAGCTATTGCATCTACCGTATTTGAACCATCCCAAACCCGTAATATATCAATGACTTTTTGTTCATTTTCATTGAATGAACTATAATCCATAATAGAAGTGAATTCTTTAATTACTTCAGAGGATACAGATGAAGTTACATCGTTAATCATGCTCGCCATACTCTCTTTGTTCCAATTATTTTTAGGCTCTAACAATTCCACGATGCGTCTTGCCCTGTCTTCCGATAAATAGTATCCGGGATAAAGCCTCCCGTCAATAGTATCGGGTTGATTGTTGGCAGAATAGACGTAATTCCACGAAGGATTCTCAGCCATTGGATTTTCTGAAAAATCTAAATATTCGATAATTTCATCTTCCCCCGATACGCCATCTAAAATAAATTTGGTATTTACATGGGGTTTGTGCTTGTATAAATTGGCTGCAGCCCACCAGGCAATATTTCCTTTGGCATCACCATACATTATATTTAGTCCCGGTGCATGAATTTTGGAAACTCCCTTTTTAAAATCTTCCATCGTATTAGCTCTGGAGAGCCTATAAACTACTTCTGGGAATTCAATATCAAGCTTGGTGTAAATCCAGGACATCGAAATAGGACTGGATTGTGAAATTCCATCAATAACATCATTTATTATAGGTCCGTGCTGAGTATGCCTTATATTGAGAATTATATCTTCAGCGTCTTTAACCCTTATTGTCTTTATTATCGTTTTATATTCTTTAAAACCTGTAGATGTTTTATATTTATTTGTGTCTGTAGGGTGATTTTCTTCTTTGTAGAAATCGATATCATCATTTTCAAACATGGTTATTCCATAGGCATAATTACGGTTATGGCCTAAAAACGGAAAGGGAACTCCGGCTAAATGGTATCCATACATTTCGTAGTTGGGAGTCACGATATGGGCTTCATACCATACCGCTGGTTGTGAAAAACCTATATGTGGATCGTTTGCAAAAATTACATTTCCTGTCGAAGTTTTGTCAGGAGAAACTACCCAACTATTGCTACCTATAAATGGTGGAATAGGGGAGTTGTCTAAAATCTCATCGACACTAGCTATTATAATTTTAAAGTTGTCCACATCCTTCTTAGAGTTCTTTATGAGCCTTGTGTTTGGATTGATATCTATATTTAATTCTTTTAAATACTCATCTCCCAGCTTTTCTTTTATTGAACTTAACATAGGATCGGTTTTATGAGCCATTGCAAAACTAAAAGACATATATCCTATAATATTATATATATCTTCAATTTTAAAATGTTCTTTTTCTACACCAATTAATGTAAATTCTATAGGTGTGGGACCTTCATTAATAAACTGATTTATACCTTCTAAATAAGCAACCATAAGCTTATAGACTTCACTATTTTTATCAAGATCATTGATAGCCTTTTCAGAAGCTTCTTCTATTCCTAAACTCACATATAATTTGTCATTTTTAAGTAACTTTTCACCGAATATTTCCGAAAGGCGACCAGGTGATATCCTTCGCAATAATTCCATTTGCCAAAGCCGGTCTTGTGCATGTACATACCCTAAAACTGTTAACGCATCTTCCTGATTGTCTGCATAAATATGAGGAATTCCAAAGTCATCAAAATAAACAGTCGTTTTAGCTGAAATATTTGAAAGTTCTATTTCCCCGGAATAACGGGGTTTTAAATGGTTGTAGTATAGCCATCCAATTATAAAAACAAGGATAACTAAAACAGCAAGGACTTTTAATATTTTTTTTAAAATACGCATTGGCAAAATAGATATTTAGATTATTCAACCCTTTAAAGTTGAAAAGTTCAAGTTATGGATATTATGTATTTATAAGTTTAAATATGTCGATATTTTTAGTTTCGGAATTAATGGGAAAAGAGTTTTTTACAAATAGCCATAGACTGTACTAATTTTAATTCACATTAAATAAATTCTTACTTTTGAATTATACCCGATAAAAAAATGATTTTTAATAAAAAGACACATTATTATTATTTATAAATAAACACATGAACAAACAATTAATATTCAAAAAAAGACCTGTAGGTCTTCCGGATGCTGACACCTGGAATTTGGAAACCAATGAGATTCCAGAATTAAAAGATGGAGAGGTATTAATACAGAATCATTACATCTCATTAGATCCTGCAATGCGTGGTTGGATGAATGATACAAAGTCGTATATCGAACCCGTAGCTATAGGAGATGTAATGAGAGCAGGTTCTATAGGTAAAGTTGTTAAAGCTAACAATCACCCTAAATTTAATATTGGCGATTGTATTGTGGGTTGGGGTGGTGTACAACAATACTTGGTCACAAACGGGGATAATTGTTATAAAGTAAATGATAGCATAGCCCCTATGCCAAAATATTTAGGCGTATTGGGAATGCCTGGAATGACTGCTTATTTTGGTATTTTAGAAGTGGGAAAGATTAAAGAAGGGGATATCGTTTTAGTTTCGGGTGCAGCTGGTGCAGTGGGGAGTGTAGTGGGCCAGATTGCTAAAATTAAAGGCTGTACAGTAATTGGCGTAGCAGGAGGGAAGCAAAAATGTGATTATCTGTTAAGTGATCTGGGATTTGATGTTGCCATCGATTATAAATCTGAAAATATTTTAACGGCATTAAAAGAAAAATGTCCTAAGGGGATCGATGTATATTTTGATAATGTAGGGGGTGACATTTTAGATGCAGCCCTTACAATATTACGCAAACGTGCTCGTATCGTTATTTGTGGTGCCATATCTCAGTACAACAATACAGGTCATGTAAAGGGGCCTGGTAATTACCTTTCATTATTGGTGAATAGAGCCAGTATGCAAGGAATGGTGGTTTTTGATTATACCGATGATTATGGTGAAGCTGCTAAAGAAATTGGAACGTGGATGATGCAGGGAAAACTTTCAAGCAGGGAAGACATTTATGATGGGATTGAAAATTTTCATGATGTTTTTCAGCGTTTATTTTCTGGCGATAAAATGGGAAAATTATTGCTTAAGGTGATTTAAAGAAAAGTGCAACATAAAGCTATTCTTCTGTATTAAGCTTTTCTAATAACTGTTGATAGTTTTCTATATTAATATATAAATGACCTCCCAGACTTACTATTGCATTGTGTATAGAATCTAAAGGAATGTTCTTGTTTTCAAAGGCTTTTTGCAGAGCTTCCCGGGCTTTAGGTTTTTCGTTAAGGGTAAGAACAGAAAAGAGATATCTACTCTGTGCCAGAGAATCTATAAAACTATTACAGTTAGTACAATTGTCGGTAATGTAAATAGTTATTAGTTTTTTCGGTTTAATTTTTATTAGTTTGTATTCTTTTTTTATTGCACGTCTTGACAAACTATCGTTAACTATCAGGTCATAAGTATAAACAGCTTGTTCTCCTCTTGTTACGATAAGGTCTTTTAAATGCACTTTCGAGGTAGCTGGAACCCTAATTAATCTTGGTTTGGATTTGCTTTGCCTGAAATTACTTCCCTTAATGGTTATCATCACATCATAATCTTTTTCATTTCTGTTAATAGCATAGATTCTTATACGATTAGAAATTTTTTCATCTATAATTTCTATTGGTATTTCTTGTGCATTTACTTGATTCAGAAAAAGGAATACAAAAAATAAAAGTATTTTTTTCATAGAGATAAATTAGGGTAATTCATTGTCTGAAATATACCATAAATATTTTTAGACTTGGAAGCGAAATACTTTAAATGGTTGGAGTAGGTAATTTTTTAAAGAGTACAGACTATTTTTTACGATATAGGACTTCCTCAGGAAACGGAAATAAAATGGTTGAATTTTTCTCGCTGGCAATATTCGATAGGGTTTGATATAATCTTAGTTTTATTGCTGAAGGAGACTGATCGATAATTTTTCCCGCTTCCAGTAGTTTTCCCGCTGCTTGTTGTTCCGCTTCCGCCAAAATTATTCTTGCCCTTCGGGTACGTTCTGCCTCTGCCTGGTTGGCCATAGACCGCTTCATGTTTTCAGGTAATTCTATGTCTTTTATTTTTACATCCTGAATGGAAACCCCCCATATTGCTGTTTCTTTTTCAACGATGTTTTTTATGTTTTGTCCAATTTCTTCTCTTTTTGAAAGTATCGTATCCAATTCTACTTTACCGCAAACATCTCGTAATGAAGCCTGTGACATTTGTGAAATGGCGAATTCATAATCCTCAACTTCCAAAATTGCTTTGGTAGCATTTTCGATCTTAAAAAATACAACTCCATTAATATGACAAGGCACATTATCTTTAGTCATGACTTCTTGCTTATTAATATTGATTGTTATGACCCGAATGTCTACTATTTGAATTCTGTCGACCAATGGAATGATCCAGCGAAACCCTGGCTTTAGTAATGTTATATATTTTCCAAATCTGAATTTTACAGCCCTTTTATATTCGTAGACGATACGAATACCCGATAGTAGAAAAACAACAAGTACTCCTAATAATACAGCAAACTGACCCATAACACCTATTTTAAATCCATAAAATAATTTCTCCTATAAATTACAAATTATTTTTGTGATTTTGTATGAAAAAATGAATAATTGTGTATAGAATAGCTGTCGTAATTTGTTTAATTTCTCATGCAATTATTCTTAAAAATCACCATCTAATTTTTCCTGTGCTGATTTTTTTAAAAGTATCAAAACATTTAACTACTGAAAAACTCTTAAAGAAATTATAATATTTTTTATAATCATTCTAATTTCGGTATTTTTAAAAAAATAAAAACTATGAAAAAGAATATTACTACAATCCCGAAAAAAAAGAATGCCAACTATTTAATGTTTGTCGTTTTGTTTACGATGTCTGGTATCGTCTATACACAAGACATACATAAAGAGGTTCCAGACGATTCTTATATCCCTGTTGATCGTGAAAGTATGGAGAAAGGTCCTGCCTATAATGTTAGGGGTGGTGATTTCTTTACCTCTCAGGTAAACGTAGATGGAAATGGACTCGATATCCTTGGCGATGCAGCAAATGAACCTTCCATAGCAGTGGACCCTACCAATCCTGACAGAATTGTAATAGGGTGGCGTCAATTTGATACCGTGAACAGCAATTTCCGTCAGGCAGGTTATGGATATTCTACAGATGGAGGATTGACCTGGACTTTTCCAGGCTCTATAGATCCCGGTCAATTTCATTCAGATCCGGTTCTCGATTTTGATGCCAATGGAAATTTTTATTATAATTCCCTTACAGGTAATAATTTTGCTTGTGAGGTTTATAGGATTACCGATGGGGGAGTAGTTTGGCAGGGACCTGCTGCTGCTTTTGGAGGCGATAAGCAATGGATGCGAATAGACAGGACAAACGGTATAGGTGCCGGCAATAATTATTCAAATTGGAATTTATCATTTTCTGTCTGTTCTCCGGGCGACTTTACCCGATCTATTGATGGTGCATTAAATTTTGAGGATTGTGAACCAGTTTCTGGAGCACCTCGTTGGGGTACGCTTGCCGTAGATGCCGATGGTGCTCTTTATATAGTTGGAACTAGTGCTTCAGGACTTATATTAATTAAATCAACTACGGCACAAGATCCTAATTTTCCGGTAACTTTTGATTTTATCAGTCCTGTGGATTTAGATGGACAGCTAAGCATTGGTGGGTCTGTGAATCCTCAGGGATTATTGGGACAATTGTGGGTAGATGTGGATATATCAGGAGGTCCGGGACATGGCAATGTTTACGTATTGGCTTCGGTAGATCGTGATTCAAATAATGATCCCGGAGATGTTATGTTTGCCAAAAGTACCGATGGAGGATTAACATTTTCGCCACCTGTTAAAATTAACACCGATACCGGGACAGAAAATTATCAATGGTTTGGAACCATGTCTGTTGCTCCTAATGGACGCATTGATGTAGTATGGCTAGATACGCGTCTTGCTCCTGCAGGGACCAATGATTCGGCACTTTATTTTTCTTTTTCTGAAGATCAAGGGGAAACATGGAGTGATAATCAAATAATATCTATGGGTTTTGATCCAAACATTGGCTATCCCCAACAAAATAAAATGGGAGATTATTTCGATATGGTTTCCGATAATGAGGGGGCACATTTAGCTTGGGCTAATACCATTAATGGGGGTCAAGATGTTTATTATACTCACATTCCTCCATTAGAGGATATATTGGGAATCAACGAAATCTCTGAAAGTAATTTTAAGATTCTAAATTACCCAAATCCCTTTAGTGACGAAACTACGATTGAATTTTTTATCAAAAATGAAGAACATGTAAAAATTGAAGTATTTGATCTTCAAGGTAAAAACTTGGGTACATTACTGGATAAGAAAGTTTATGGAAACTACAGGCTAACTTGGGACGGAAGAAACAGTGGAGGTCAAAAACTAAGTACGGGATTGTATTTTATATCCATACAAGCTGGAAGTAATACGTCAGTGCTAAAAGTGGTATTAAAATAATTTTTTTTATTTATGTACTATTAAAAGAATAATTCGGAAGATATCCTAACTTTTTTTAAATAAGGTACGGCGATAACTATCCAAAACCAAACACCCGAAAAATGTAACAATTTTAAAAATTTTGGTACTCATTGTAATGAGTAATCAATGATTCATCAAATAAATCAATCAAAATGAAAAATCTAATCCTCCTTCTTTTTAGTTGTTTTGTATTGCAAACAACGGCACAATCGACAATAACTTCTGCCCAGTGGCAAGAAGATTTAAAATTCCTTCAGCAAACCATTCACAAAGATTATTCTTTCCTGTTCAAAAAAACAACTACTAAAGAATTTGATAAATCCGTTGAAGTTCTTTATAGCGATATTCCTAATTTACAGGAACATGAAATAATCATTGGATTGGCACGAATAGTTGCCTCATTTAAATATGGTCATACGTCATTAAGACTTGGTGGTATTGAGGGAACTTTTAGTCAATTGCCAATTAATTTATATCAATTTAATGATGGAGTATATGTTCAAGGTGTTCATAAAGAGTATGCAGATGCACTTGGCGCAAAAGTAATAGCTGTTGGGGATGTTCCGATAAAAGACGCTCTTAAGGCCATTTATCCTGTTGTTTCGGTTGAAAATGAACAATTTTTTAAAGCTTATGGTTTCTTTTACCTTGTGAGCCCTGAAGTATTGCATGCACAAGGAGTGATCCCTGAATTGTCAAAAAATGTTGCCCTGACCTTCGAAAAAGAGGGGAGTACCTTTACTCTTAATTTTAATGCTATGGAATATGGTGAAAGTATTCCAGCCGTTTATGGTTTTGTAAAACAAAAAGGAGATTGGCTGGATATTCGTGAACAAAATAAAACCCCACTGTATCTTAAACATCTTGAAAAGATCTATTATTACGAATACCTTCCTGAACATAAGACTGTTTATGTACGACAAAGTCAGATTCAGGATGACCCCGATGAAGATATTCCAGCATTTTATACCCGCGTTTTTGAATTTATTGAGCATAATGATGTAGAAAAATTAGTCATCGATGTTCGTTTAAATGGTGGCGGTAATAATTATAAGAATAAGGCCATTATTACACGAATCATTGAATCTAAAAAAATAAATAAAGTGGGGAGTTTATATGTGATCATTGGTAGGCGAACATTTTCAGCCTGCCAAAATCTGGTCAATGAATTAGATAATTATACCAATGCAATTTTTATTGGAGAACCCACGGGTGAAAATGTAAATTTCTATGGAGATAATCGAAATGTAGAATTACCTAACAGTAAGATCCCTGTACGCCTGTCGTTTGCATGGTGGCAAGACAAACCCCAATGGGAAAATGCACCCTGGACAGCTCCCCACATTGCTGTAGACATGAGTTTTGAGGACTATAGAACGAACCAGGACCCGGTACTAAACGCGGTATTATTATCTTCCGATGATAATTTCATACTTGATCCCATGCAATTTATGACAGACCTATACATGGCTGGAGAAATGGAGAAGTTGGAGAAAGAAGCTGTTAGAATGATCAACGACCCAAAATATCGCTTCTTTGATTTTGAGGGTGAATTGAACAATACCGGTTATAATCTATTGGGACGTAAACAGTATCAAGAAGCTATTGCTGTGTTTGGATTTGTAACACAATTATTTCCCGAATCGGCCAATGCCTGGGATAGTTTGGCTGAAGGATTTCTAAAAGCAGGGGATACTGAAAAGGCAATTGAATTGTATAATAAAGCACTTTCTATGGATCCCAATGGTGCTACAGGAAGAAATGCAAGTGAGATGCTTCAAAGGATTGCTAAAGGGCACCATTGATTTTTTCTAAATGATAAGCATTAATAAAATGTTATACAGTCCGGGTGTTAAGTAAAATTGAGGGAAGACTAATTAAAAATCTTCGATGATTTAGTACATTAATAAAATCAAAAACCACTTGGCATTGGTGCAGTACCAGATTCCAAGTCTCCCATATCAACAGAAATATCGGATTGTGATTTTGCTATAAACCCTTTTCGATAAATAATAACGTTCAAGTACATATCTACAGAAGTAGGCACCATATTACTACCTCCACCACTATCTGGGGCCATAAATTCGGAATTATTTATGAAAGCCCTCAAATACCAGGTGTTGGTAGCCGGATTGGGGTAGGCATAGATTTGGTATCCTTCAATATGTTCATTATTAATAAGGCTATGTACCATAATATTGGTATCACCGACTCCGGCTTCAAGAAAATAATATCCCTGTATGGAAACAATATAATTTGCTGTAGAGATCTTAGTATCATAATCCTGGAGTCCGTCTTTGGAAAGATTATTGAATTCGAACTGGGCATAATTTATAGGCCCGTATTTGCTAATATTAATGTCGTATTGTTTAACACTGTTAGCCGTTGTCAAGACCAATAGCTTAGATCCTCGTATTGCCAGGTTGTTTCCCGGGTTCTCCAGGAACAAACTACCTTCTATAAGCACGTCACCAATTATATCTAAAGTGGCCAAAGGCGAGGTGTTATTGATCCCCACCTGTGCATTAAGGAAATGAATATAAAACAAGATATTAAGTATAGTGTAAAATATTTTCATAAGTGAGGGATTTAGTATAAAATAGGGATCGAAGAAGCCGTTCCTGTGTTGTTACCATTCAAATCGGTGGTAATGGGTGTTAAATGTCTATAAAATGATTTATCATAGACCACCAGAGTAACGTAATACTCCAAGGAGTCCCCAACATCCAGATCGAGATTTCTGTTTCGTATTTCCAAATGCCAGGTTCCACCACTGACAAAGGCATGTACTACAAAAACCCCAATTTGTTTCCTGTTGCCGTTTATAGTTCTTTTTTTAATGGCATCTCCCACATAGCGAAAATTGGATACGGCTATTATATACTTTGACGCATCGTATTGAAGATCAACATCGGACAGATTATCCAAAGAAACATTAGTGAAATGATAATCTATCGTATTGATAGGAGCAACGGCTAATGTGCTTACATCCAAATCAGAAATTTCACCTACCGGCAATGAGTTCGTAACCCGGGTAATAAGCTTAAAGTCTTCTTCAGTAGGTGTCACGATATTCAGTGTTCCTACAGAAAATCCAGTCTGAACAAGCACATCTCCCACAACATGTAAATCGGCAGCTGGTGTTGTTGTACCAATACCCACTTGGGCGTTCGCTAAGAGGGATAGAAATAAGAAAATGAGAGTGTATTGTTTCATAGGGCTAGTATTTAGTTAATTATTGGTGAAGAAGCCGAACCTGTAGTCCCGTCAGCCATGGGGATTTGTATGGTTCCAAATTGCTTGGAAAGGTCGTTAGAAAAGATCAATGTTGTAAGGATCCATATACCCACTTCACTGTTATTGGAATTAGCGGCCATAGGATAGTCTGCAATAATATGCCAGGTACCCCCATTTAGGAAGGTAGCGGTATAGGGTATAGTGGACATTTCATCTCTATTACCTCCATTACTTAATTGTAAATCAGCATTGTATACAGCAGAAATTACTACTAGAGTGAAATTGGAAGCGTCAATGCCCGTGTCGAAATCTTTTATCCAGTCTGAATTTGGATTAACAACGATATACTCTTGTATATACCCCAAAGCTGCTCCGGATGGATTACTTACGTCGATCGACTTAATGCTGTTATTTGACTCCTGAAGCAAGAATGTAGAGGTCCCGGTGTCTAGTAGATCATTATAGTTCATCACATCCATGGTCTGTGAAATTATCATATCGCCTCCAACTTCTAAGGTCTTTCTTGCATTTTTAGTATTAATACCAACCTGAGAAAATAAAGTAAAACTACTATACAGAAAGAATGTAAAAATCAGGATGGTTTGGATATTATATGTTTTCATTATTAATTAATAAGGGGTACTACAAATGTAAAATTAATAACGATAGGAATTTGTTAAAGTATGAATTAGAGACTGTTTTATACCGTATAAAATATACGTTACATCGAAAAACTAGAGTTATGGTAATTTATTTGTAAGAATATGGTAGGAAAAATATTGTTTTTCTAAAATGCTTTATATCTCTAATTTCAATAAAAATCCACTATATTATCTTTATTTTTTAGTGTAAAAAACGTATCGTAAGAAAACTGTTCATCAATTAAATTAAAGGATGTGAGTCAAAGAAAATTGCGATAGCAACAAATAATATATTAGTTGATTAATTCCTTATAGGCTAATCAAGATAAACTCCTGAATAGTTTAAAAATTGAATAAAAGGTTCACATAACGTTTTTTAACGTTCTGTGGATTTATAAATATGGCATAGGGGGTCGGTTAATTGTCTCTCCCTGTGTCTATATTATCACTTACTAAATAGTAGTACTTTTACTTTTACAAGATGAAGAACAGCTCTTGTCCTTAGAACAACAACTGGATCTAGAAATATTGGAGCATGTTTCCCATAAAACATCCAGCGAGTTCATTACCATATATTATAACATCATTTAAAATTGATTTGTAAGTATTAGGATCGGCCAATGCCTGGGATAGTTTGGCTGAAGGATTTCTAAAAGCAGGGGATAATGAAAAGGCAATTGAATTGTACAATAAAGCACTTTCTTTGGATCCCAATGGTGCTACAGGTAGAAATGCAAGCGAGATGCTTCAAAGGATTGCTAAAGGGCACCATTGATTTTTTCTTAATGATAAGCATTAATAAAATGTTATACAGTCCGGGTGTTAAGTAAAATTGAGGGAAGACTAATTAAAAATCTTCGATGATTTAGTACATTAATAAAATCAAAACCCAGTTGGCAATGGTGCAGTACCAGAGTCTACAGCACCCATATCAACGTTGATTGGGGTTAGTGATTTGGCGATAAATCCTCTTCGATATATGATAATGTTCAGGATCATATCTATAGTAGTAACATCATAACCACTGCCCTGTCTCACCATAAACTCTGAATTATTTACAAAAGCCCTCATCCACCAGGTTTGAGTAGTTGTATTCTCGTAAGCATATATTTGATATCCTTCTATGTTGTAGTTGTAGATTAGACTATGTGGCATCACGCTGGTTTCACTAGGAGTTTCGTCATGGAAACGATATCCCTCAACGCATACAATATAATCAGCTGTTGAGATCTTAGTATCATAATCATATAATCCATAGGTAGAAAGATCGTTAAATGAAAACTCGGCATAATTAATTGGGCCGTATTTACTAATGGTAATATCGTACTTCAATATTTCGTTGGCGGTAGAGCGTATCAATAATTTTGATCCACGTATTTGAATATTGTTTCCAGGGCTTTCCAAATATAAACTAGAATCCAGTTTTACATCTCCAATTACCTCCAGGGTAGCTGAAGGAGTAGTAGTATTGATTCCCACCTGAGTAAAGCTAGATTCGAAACTTAAAACGATTATCAGAAAGATGTATATGTTTTTCATATGTTCAAGTTTAATATAAGTCGGGAATGGAAGAGGCTGTGCCTGTGTTGGATCCTCCAAGATCTGTAATGATGGGAGGTAGATGTCTAAAATAAGATTTGTCGTAGACAATTAGTGTGATATAGTAATCTATGGAATCGTCCGCGTCGAGATCAAGATCGATGTTTCTTATCTCCAAATGCCAGGTACCTCCACTTACGAACGTGCGTACTACAAAGTGCCCGATAGAGTAAGTATTCCC
>JADFOK010000005.1 GCA_022562895.1 Bacteroidota bacterium
CCATTGTGTCCCCGCAAGTAGTGGTGAGAAATGTTGAAGTATATGATCTGGGAGGTAGAAAGGTAGTGAGTGTAGATTTCAACGATCAGGGTATCTACCAGGTAGATATGTCCAAATTGGAAACAGCACTGTATTTTGTAAAAATTAATACCGATCTTGGTTCGATAACTAAGCGGGTGATTAAAAGATAGATAATTATCACATTATAATAATAAGACCGTCTTCAAGTTTGGAGGCGGTTTTTAATTTTCAAAACTTAAAATAAATAATTTGAATTCAAGTTAAAGCTATATGAAGAAACTACTTTACAATATCTCAATTTTACTATTTATAGTTTCTTGTATAGATAAAACAAATCAAGTTAAAGAACTAGGGGGAAATGCATTTGGTACTACGTATTCCCTTCAATTTTATTCTGAAAATGATTTTAATATTGAAAAGGGAATCGATTCTGTGATTTACATGGTAAATAAATCGGTGAGTACCTATCAAGTTAATAGTGATATTTCAAAAATTAATAGAGGTGATTCTGCCATTATTGTAGATAAAATATTTAAAGATGTTTTTTTAATATCTGAAGAGGTCTATCACAAAACCAACGGTTATTTTGACCCAACTATTGGTGTGCTTCGAAATGCATATGGTTTTGGAGAGGTAAAACCACTTCAGAATTTAGATAGTAAAACGTTAGATTCTTTACTTCGCTTCGTAGGTTTTCAGAAAGTAAAACTAACTTCAGAAAATAAAATAATAAAGATGTATCCACAAATTTATTTAGATTTTAATGCGGTGGCAAAGGGATACGGAATTGATTGTATAGGGCGTTATCTTGAAAATAAAGGCATTAATAATTACCTCATTGAATTGGGTGGGGAAATTTTAGCTAAAGGAAAAAATCTTTCATTAGAAAAGGCCTGGGAAGTTGGAATAGAAGCAATAGATTCAAAATTAGAAAATCGAACCTATAATACTACCATTGCTTTATATAATATAGGAATGGCTTCATCGGGGAACTATCGAAAGTTTAGGATAGATTCCATCACGGGCAAAAAGTATGTACATACCATAAATCCGATAACAGGCTCTGCCGAAAAAAGTGATGTAACAAGCGCCACCGTATTAGCACCTACTTGTGCTTTGGCAGATGCATATGCAACAGCTTTTATGGCTATGGGAATAGAAGAATCAATAAAAGTACTTGATAATCTTCATCATATTGATGCGTACTTAACCTATAATGACGCTTCAAATGCACAGCAAATATTTATTACTAAAGGGTTTAAAAAGATATTATTAGACTAGTTTTTTGCAAATAGGAATTATCTCCCCTTTTGCCAATCGATATTTTTGAATTTCTTTATCTGAAAAGGATTTTGTATAATTCTCTTCAATTACAGTAAATCCAACCGAACGAAGTTTATCAAAATAATCCCTACCATATATTCTAACATGATCGTATTGTCCAAATAGTTGGGTACGCACTTTTTGGTCTGTAATACTATTATCTTCAAATGTGATATTTTTAGTTAAGTCTTGGGGAATTTGAAAAATTCCAGTTCCTCCGGGAACAAGAACTCTGTACAATTCTTGCATAGCTTTTAGATCATCAGGTATGTGTTCAAGTACGTGATTACAAAAAATATAATCATAGGTATTATCTTCAAAAGGAAGATTACAAATATCTGCTTTAACATCGGCTATGGGAGAGTTTAGATCGGTTGTAGTGTAATCCAAATTTTTCATTTTTCGGAAACGCTTATAGAATGCTTGCTCGGGGGCAAAATGAAGGACTTTATTCTTTTCTGAAAAAAATGTAGTTTCGTTTTTAAGATATAGCCAAAACAATCTATGGCGTTCAAGTGATAAAGTGCTGGGAGAAAGTACATTTTCACGTACTTTATCGTAGCCGTAGGGTAAAAATATTCGGAAAGATTTTCCGTCAATAGGATCCATGTATTTACTTCCTTTCAAAAAAAAAGAAATAAAAGGACGCATTATAATACTTAGCCTAATCAATAAATAGCGGGGTAATAAATTCAGAATAAATTTAAAAAACCTTTGCATTATAAAACAAGCTCTTTTTCCCGAAACTCATCCTCCTCATCACTTGAAATCCCCAATGATTCATAAATATAAGCAAATGTGGAAAGTATTTCGGGTTTACCATTTATAATAGCTACATTATGTTCAAAATGAGCGCTTGGCATCCTATCTTTAGTAAGAATAGTCCAACCATCAGCTAAATGTTCTATACGCTTTGTGCCTAGATTTATCATAGGTTCAATAGCAACAGTCATTCCTTCTACAAACTTTTTCCCTCTACCTCTACGACCGAAGTTAGGCATTTCTGGATCTTCGTGCATAGTTTTCCCTATTCCATGACCCACTAGTTCTCGAACAACCCCATATCCCTGTGTTTCGCAGAATTGTTGTATGGCATAACCCACATCACCAACACGATTTCCTACTTTAAATTCACGAATACCAATATATAAAGATTCCTTAGTTACTTCTAGTAATTTTTTCACTTCTGGAGCGATTTCACCTATTGGAAATGTATAGGCATGATCTCCATAATACTCGTTTTTAACAGCACCACAATCAATCGAGATAATTTCACCTTCTTTTAGTGGGATATCATTTGGAATACCGTGAACTACTTGCTCATTTGGACTCATACACAATGTATTTGGAAAATCGTATAAGCCTAAAAATCCAGGCACGGCATTGTGATCTCTAATAAATTCATCGGCAAGTTTGTCTAAATAAAGGGTAGTTACACCTGGTTTTACTTCTTTCGCCAACATCCCTAATGTTTTAGAAACAACCAAAGCACTTTCGCGCATTAACTCTATTTCTTCTTTGGATTTTGGAATTATCATACTGCTATTTAAAAAAAGAAAACCATCCTCTTTTTTGCTTTTTTGGGGTTTCTAAAATGAGTTCTTCCTCACCTATTAATATTTGATATATTTCTCCCCAACCCAATAAACCACCTATGTTTCGGTCGTCGATAAATATATCTGCATTAATCTTTCGGCTATAACCCGAATCGAATTCTTCTTCTGGGAAACTTTTATTTATTGCATAGAATGAAACACCATTCTCTTTACAAAATAGTACAGCTTCTTTTAAGGTTTTTCCATCACGGTAAGTCCATAAAATAAGTCTGTGACCATTTTCCTGTAGTTTTATTAAGGTTTCAAAAGCAAAAAGTTTGGTCTTTCCAATATAAGGATACTCATCTTCAACAATGGTCCCATCAAAATCTATCGCTATTGTATAGGTTTCAGGTATCATAATCACAAATAAACTGTAAAATTACAAAGAATACTAATTCTTTCGATTTTTAATCCTCGTAAGAATGTTTGTAGCCTGTTCCGCTAACTATAGCAAGCATATCTTTTTCGAGACTTTCTTGGGCAAATTCAACAAAACGCCCCATTTCTTTGCCTTTTTTATAAAAAATAATAGTAGGTACACGAATTATGTTAAAACCTTTTTCAAAACCTGAAGGTGTGATTTTTTGGGGAGAAACCGTGATTAATGTAAAATTGTCATAATTAAAATTTACTGCATCCAATATTTTGTACAATCTGGGAGTTTCACGTTTGCTGTCACCACACCAAGTTCCCATAAAAGTTTTAATGGTTACATCTTTAAGAAGGGGCTTTAATTTTTCTATGATGGCCTTATCAATTTCGTAAGATTCAAAATTTTTATCGAACCAGCTTTGAAAGGGAGTTTGAGCAAAACCAACCCGATTAGCTTTTCCCAATAATATAATCGTTTCTTTGTAAGGTACGGTAGCATTTATTTTTTCCGAATCTTTTTCATCTTTCATTTCTTTTTTAGCATCAGAAATATCAATGGAATCCTTGGAAATTTCTTTAGTGGTATTACAACCAAACTGAAGGAATACAAAAAAAAGAAAAGCTGATTTTTTCATTATCAAATATTTAAAATTAAAGAATTTTGCGTCATAACATTCGGCTTTTTAATTCCCATGATATGTAATATTGTAGGTGCTATGTCACCCAAAATACCATTTTTTATTTCAGTAATATCATTGTCAATAATAATTATTGGAACGGGATTGGTTGTATGTGAAGTATTTGGAGATCCATCGGGATTTAACATAGTTTCACAATTTCCATGATCTGCAAGTAAAATAGTTGCATATCCATTATTTAAAGCTGCTTCAATTACGCTTTTTGTACAGGAGTCAATCGTCTCACAAGCTTTTACAGCAGCTTCAAAAACTCCGGTATGTCCCACCATATCTGTATTGGCAAAATTGAGGCATATAAAATCTGCAGATTTGGAGATTATCTCGGTTAAAATTTTATCTCGTATCTCGAAAGCGCTCATTTCAGGTTGTAAATCGTATGTAGCCACTTTTGGAGATGGGCAAAGGATTCGTTTTTCACCTACAAAAGGGGTTTCTCTTCCTCCCGAAAAGAAGAATGTTACGTGTGGGTATTTTTCGGTTTCGGCAATTCGAATTTGTTTTTTACCGTTCTGTTCTAAAATTTCGCCCAAGGTTTCACTAACGTTTTCCTTACTATAACTTTCTAGTATTCCCCTAAAAGAATCGTCATAATTGGTTAGAGTTACATAATAAAGAGAAAGAGGTTTCATGTTATAATCCTCAAAACTTTGTTGTGTAAGAACAGTGGTAAGTTGGCGCCCTCTATCGGTTCTAAAATTGAAAAATATAATAACGTCATCTTTTTTAATTGTTACTATAGGTATATTGTTTTCAGTAATCACAATCGGTTCTATAAATTCGTCGGTAATGTCCTTATAATAACTTTCTTCAATACTTTTAATAACATCTGTTGAAGTTTCCCCTTTTCCTAAGACCAATAAATCATACACTTTTTTTACACGCTCCCATCGTTTGTCACGATCCATTGCGTAATATCTTCCTATTACTGATGCTAATTTTCCAGTTGTATTAGTAAGATGTTCTTGTAATTCTTTAATAAAACCAATTCCCGATTTTGGATCAACATCACGACCATCCATAAAAGCATGCACGAATACTTTTTCTAATCCATATTCTTGAGCAGCTGATAACAACCCTTTTAAATGATTTATATGAGAATGAACTCCCCCGTTAGAAACCAGGCCCATAAAATGAATATTTTTATCATTTTCTTTAGCATATTTAAAAGCTTCTCTTAATACCGGTTCCTTTCTAAGAGTGTTATTCTGTAAGGCAAAATTTACTTTCATCAAATCTTGATGTATTATCCTTCCGGCACCAAGATTCATATGACCTACCTCGCTATTTCCCATTTGACCTTTAGGCAACCCTACATTCATTTCGTGGGTAAGTAATTGAGCATTGGGATAGGTATTATAAAGGGAATCAATAAAGGGTGTATTGGCTTGTGAAATAGCAGAAACTTTTGGATCTTGGGTAACTCCCCAGCCATCGAGTATAAGTAATAGGACTTTTTTATTCATAGTTTATTTACTGGCGCAAAGATAAAAACAAAATCACTAAAGTAATTTGGGATTTATATCCAAAATGTTTTCGTTTTTGTATTTTGAAATAAATGAATCTGTAAAATATTCACTACCTGAAATATTTTCTTCCTGAAGAATTTTCTTAATATCTAATTTTTTGTAGGCCTGAAGCATGGGTTTTGAAGCAGGAGCATAGCTAAAATGCCAAGGCTCGTATTTAAATCCTTTTCGATTTAGAGTGTCTGTATATACCTCATAAAAACCAAACGAATTTGCATTTCTGCTAAGCCATTCCTTTAGATTACAATAGGGTCCGTCGCCATGGAAATGCTTGGTTTCTAAAACATTTTTTGGGCGAGGAGTATTGGCATCGATAATGTCTACATCAGTTCCCCAATGATGGCGAGAAGTTCCGGGAATGGTAGAATATTCGATTATTTTTGAAATGGCTTCAGAAGGAATGAGACCTTGTTCAGTATATTGTAGGTACTTATCTTCAAATATTATTTTTTGTTGCTTAAAACTGCGATAAGCAGAAACTACTTCAATATCAATATTCTCTTTAATTGCTGCCACTTTCATTTTAATAAAACTATTAAACGTATCCTTTTGCATTTTGAAATCGGTGCCTGAAAAATCGAAATTTCCTTTACCTATAAGTTGGTCACGGGTATAAATATATTGATAATGAGTAAATGAAAGTTGGGGTAAAACAGCAAATGCCACCCCACTTAATAAAGTTGTTTTTATAAAATTAACTCTTTTCATATTTTTAATGATAATATCCAAAATCCGTTCCGCTATCTATCTCCACAGGCTCTTTACCTTTTTCAAAAACCCTTGCAGTTTGTTTTCCTCTTAATATAATAGATTCACCTGTTACCCGAAGCCAACTCCCCTCTCGTAAACCTACTACCGGAATTGTATTTTGAGAATGATACTCCTTAATTCGTGTTTCACGTGTTTCACCCATGTGCTTGTTTGAAGGATCGGAATCTAAATAATGTGGATTGATATTGAACGGAATTACTCCAAGGGTTTTAAATGAAGGAGGATAAACAATAGGCATGTCGTTCGTGTTCTGCATGGTAATTCCGCAAATATTACTTCCCGCACTAGTTCCAAAATAATGTAGACCGTTAAATATAGCTTTACGTAAGGGTTGCATGAGTTTATTTTGATACATTTGTGAAACCAATAAAAATGTATTACCACCACCAACAAAAATACCTTTAGCATTTTTCAAGGCTTTTTCGGGGGTTTCAAAAGCATGAATCCCTATTATTTGCTTGTTTAGTTTTGAAAATGCTTCGGAAGCAATTTTGGTGTAAGCATCGTGTGATATCCCTTCGGGACGAGCATAAGGGATAAAGAGTATTTCTTCGGTTTCAGAAAAGAGCTTTGTAATTTGTTCAGATAAGTATGATAAAAAAGTTCCGCCGTGGAGTGTTGAAGTACTCGCTATAAGAATGTTTTTCATAATTAATTTGAAAGGTATAAATTTAACAAACCTTCACAAATAGTTTAAGATTTTTAAAGAAAACTATGTATTATTTAATTTTTTTTAATAAAACATGTAACGCTGCTTTTTTAACATCGTCTTATGTAAATATAGGCGATATTTTAACTTATTAAATTATATGAAGATTTTAAGAATTGCTTTTCTGGTTTTTTTGTTTGTACTTATAACAGGTTCTACGTCTCATAAATTCTATGTAAGTATTACGAAAGTTGAATTTGTAAAAGAAAAAGAGACCTTACAAATAATCACTAAAATATTTATTGAAGATTTAGAACAAGCTCTTCAAGAAAGGTATGATCCTTCTATTTCACTAGCTTCTATTAAGGAAACCGAAAGCGATATAGCTTATTTAAAAATATATATCCTTCAGAAAATAAAAATAAAAGTAAACGGAACACCGGTTTCAATTCAATACATAGGTAAAGAATACGATATAGACATTGTAAATGTTTATTTAGAAATTGAAAATATTAAGGAATTAAAATCAATAGAAATTGAGAATAAAATATTGATGGATATGTTCTCCGAACAACAAAACATTATCCATTTAAAAACACCAAATAATCGCCGAAGTCTTGTTTTGGACTTTGATAATCCTAAAGGTGTGTTAAACTTTTAGTAAAGAATTAATTAACTCCAGAATAAAAACTATTTTTAAAAACTTTAAAAATACCAAACTAAAATTATTACCTATGAAATTAGTAAAACACCTATCCTTAATTGCTGTATTTCTTATAGCTGGAATGACCTTTGCACAGGAAGAAGACGAAAAACGCGAACCTGGACATTATAACAACAATTCTTTCAAACAATTGTATGAAGAATTCTCGACTCCAAATCAATACAGATCTGCAAGTGGAGCCCCAGGACCGAATTATTATCAACAACAAGCAGATTATGTTATGGATATTGTGTTGGATGACAAGAACAAAATACTATCTGGATTTGAAACCATCACTTACACAAACAATTCTCCCGATGTATTAGAATATCTTTGGGTTCAATTAGATCAGAACGTGCGTTCCAGGGATTCTAAATCTCCATTAATAAAATCTAGTGATTCTACTCCGGCCAATAGGGTAGGTGCCTTTGTAAATGAATATATGAGCGAAGGATTTGACGGTGGTTTCAATTTACAAGAAGTAAAAAATGTAAACGGCAATAATATAGAGTATACCATTAACCGTACTATGATGCGTGTTGAAATGTCTGAAAAATTAATGCCAGGTGAAAAATTTACCTTTTCTATAAAATGGTGGTATAATATAAATAATCATGTAGCAAACCGTGCTCGTAGTGGTTATGAGGAGTTCGATGATGGAAATCGCGCTTATGTAATAGCACAGTTCTTTCCTCGTATGGCCGTATATAATGATGTAGAAGGGTGGCAGAACAGCCAGTTTTGGGGTCGTGATGAGTTTGCGTTACCTTTTGGAAATTATGAGGTAAGTATTACAGTTCCTGCAGACCATATTTTAGATGGTACCGGAGCCCTTCAAAACAGAAAAGAAGTGTTTAGTAAGGAGATGATGAAAAGATATAAACAAGCTAAAAAAGAGTATGATACTCCTGTTATTATAGTGTCCCAAGAAGAAGCTGATGCAGCTTCTAGTGGTTTTGCAACTGGAACCAAGACTTGGAAGTTCAAAGCCGAAAACGTAAGGGATTATGCCTTTGCTACCTCTCGAAGATTTATTTGGGATATGATGGCTGTAAAAATTGGAAATAATGAAGTTATGGCAGTTTCTCTTTATCCAAAAGAAGGTAATCCTCTTTGGGAAGAGTGGTCAACTAAAGTAGTTGCCAGTACTTTAAAGTCTTACTCAAGAATGACTTTTGATTATCCTTATCCAAAAGCAATCTCAGTTCATGCCAAAAATCAAGGAATGGAATATCCTATGATTTGCTGGAATTATGGAAGACCCGATGAAGATGGACATTATAGTGAACGAACCAAATACGGAATGTTTGGTGTAATAATTCATGAAATAGGTCATAACTTCTTTCCTATGATTGTTAACAGCGATGAGCGTCAATGGACCTGGATGGACGAGGGTATTAACACATTTGTACAATATGTTGCTGAACAAGATTTTGGCGAAAGTTACCCAGAGGCAATTTCTCCTAACCAAAAATACCCTTCAAGACGGGGTCCGGCAAATAATATAGTAGGATATATGTCTGGAGACCAAGGAAGCATGGCACCTATAATGACTAAAGGATTAAATACTTTCAATTTTGGAGCAAATGGATATTCAAAACCTGCTACCGGATTAAATATTCTAAGAGAAACTATTATGGGTCGTGATCTGTTTGATTATTCCTTTAAAATATACGCTCAGCGTTGGATGTTTAAACATCCTTCTCCAGAGGATTTCTTCCGTACTATGGAAGATGCTTCGGCAGTAGATTTGGATTGGTTCTGGAGGGGTTGGTTCTACACTACTAATTATGTTGATATAGGAATAAAAGAAGTAAAGAAATATTACGTTACTTCAAAGATGAACCAAGGTATTAAAGATATTATGGAAGCAAGGGGTTTAACTGAAAGTGACCTACCACCATTAGTTTATTATGTAAGTGAAGATAGTGAGGATTTTGATGAAAGCATGCGTACCGAAACATTAGAGGATATAAGTACACTTCAAGAATATATTATGGATAATTTTGAGCCTGCCGATCGAGCGAATCTTAAAAATCCGAATTATTTTTACGAAATTACTTTTGTAAAACCCGGTGGAATTCCAATGCCTATTATTGTTGAATATACCTATAGTGATGGTTCTACAGAAAGAGTTACCTATCCTGCACAAATTTGGAAAACCAGAGATGATTCTGTTGGAAAGATTATTACCTCTGATTTAGAAATCGTTAAGATTGTAGTAGATCCAGATGAAGAAACTGCAGATATTGATACTTCAAACAACAGTTGGCCAAAGCGTAAAAAACTTGGAGAATTCGACAAGTTTAAGGAAAAGGTGAAAGGATAAAATTTGGAAAGATTAAAGTAGTTGAGAATCCTCTATTAGCTATACTGTTTTTAGAGGGTTTTTCATTTTAAACCTTTTTGGATGCTGAACGAAGTCCAAGCACAATCTTTCCTATATTTGCAGTATGATTCAACTATCATTTTTCATGTTTATAAGTGGTGCAGAGATTTTCTTTATTCTCTTTATCGTACTATTGGTATTTGGTGCCGATAAAGTACCCGAAATAGCCAGAGGACTTGGAAAAGGGATGCGGCAGATAAAAGATGCTACCAACGATATAAAAAATGAAATTACCAAAAGTGCCGAAAAACATGGAATGGATATAGATATTTCTAAAGATATCAAAAAAGAAGTAAATAAGGTAAAAGAAGATATCGAAAAAATTACAGGCTCTATAAAGCGGAAGTTTTAAAATAAGTAATTCAAACTTCAAGTAAAACCATTTTTATTTTACCCTAGAAATAGTTAATCCATCACGTATAGGCAATAAGACGGTTTCCAGTTGTGGATGTTCAATGAGTAATTTATTATAGTGAACTAAGGCTTTGGTGTCATTATCACCTTTGGATATGGGTTCTAACACCTTTCCACCCCATAACACATTGTCGCTTAATAGTACGGAACCTTTTTTTAGTTTGGGAAGAATAGCCTCTAAATAATTGGGGTAATTATGTTTATCTGCATCAATAAATACCAGATCAAATGTTTTATCTATGGTTGGGATAATGTCTAAAGCATTTCCTAAATGCTGAATAATTTGTGAACCGTATTCCGATTTATCAAAATACCTTTTCTGAAAATCTAACAATTCTTCATTACAGTCTATAGTATGCAATTCACCCTCTTTTTGCATTCCTTCAGCCAAACATAATGCCGAATAGCCTGTATAAGTACCGATCTCCAAAATATATTTTGGCTGAATTAATTTTGAAATCATACTCAATACCCTTCCTTGAAAATGCCCGCTTAACATACGAGGAGCATTAACTTTTTGCCAGGTTTCGTGGTTGAGTTGCTGTAATAATTCGGGTTCGGGTTGTGAGTGGGCTAATACATATTTGTTTAAATTTTCGGGAAGAAAATTCATTACCCTTTTATTTTTGTTACTAATTCTTGTTTTCCTTTTTCATCATCTCCAAATAACCACTGTAATACATTATCATACCATATAGCATCACGATCTTCAGAACTTATAATATTCTGTTCACAGGCTAAGTCCAAAATTTTTCCAGGATACGATGATTGCATTTCACTCTCCATTTCTCCTAATGGATAGGGATCATCTAAACCCATTATTATTTGTTTTGTAGTTTGATTTTTTATAAGAAGTTCTAAAGAACCGGTATCGTGTACCAGGGTATCAAAAAAGATGTTCTTGTGTCCAACAGACTTTCTTGGATGTGTTTTACCTTCAAACAAATCTGGGCGACCATCAAAACCTTGTATGCGGCGACCTATATTTATTTGAGCTAATTGTCCCCCATGAGCAAAACAAGTTCGCATATTGGGAAATTTATCAGCATAATCGTTCAGTGTGAAAAAATGATAGGCATCTGCACATTGTGCAAGCATCCAAATTAAGTGAAATCGCCATGCTGTATTTTCAAGTTTAATAAACTTTTCTCCATCATAGGGGTGAATTTCTACCGCAAGATTATAATTACTTGCCAATTCAAAAATAGGATCATTTTCTTCATCAAAAATACAACGCCAAGAACCAATTGTATCCATGTAATGTGTTGGAAGGCATAATAATTTCATATCCAACTCTTCTACGCATCGCTCTATTTCCCAAAGTGCTCCTCTACTATAACTTGGATGTACAACAAATCCGCAAGTAAATTTAGTAGGATTATCATGTTGCACTTTGGCATTAAAATCATTTTGAAAACGTAACGCTTGTTTCATTTCTTCTAGGCGTAAACCGTTGCCGTATAATTGAGATAGATTTAACACCACAGCATGGTCAATATTAAATTTTTCCATCCATTCCAATTTGTCATCTAAGAAAAAACTAGAGTCGGTGACAGGGCGTTTCCAATTTTTTTGGAGCATAAATTTTCTATCCTTGTCTACCCAAAAAATACCTTTTTCTTTCATGAAATCAGGTATTTCTTCCGGATAGGGAAGCAAATGCGAATGTCCGTTAATTCGTAGTTTACTTTTCATAGCCTAAAGTTACAAAGATTTAGTACGTCCACCATCAATGGGAAGGTTAATTCCATTAATATAACTCGCAGCTTCACTTGCTAAAAATGCTACTGCAAAGGCAATTTCTTCAGGTTGGGCAAAACGCTTGGCAGGAATAATGCTCTTCATAAATGCTTCTGATTCCTCAGCCGATTTTCCTAATTTCTTACCTACGTTTATCATAATTTCTGAAAGGCGTTCCGTAGCAGTAGCACCAGGTAATATATTGTTTACTGTAATACCAAATGGTCCTAGTTCTGTAGCCAGGGTTTTACTCCAACTGGCAACTGCTCCACGAATGGTATTACTAACACCTAAGCCTTCTATCGGCTGCTTTACCGATGTTGAAATTATATTTATAATCCTGCCATAGCCCTCTTTTTTCATGCGAGGGACAACAGCTTGCACAAGAACGTGATTGCAAAGTAAGTGTTGCTTAAAAGTATTTACAAATTCTGAAAGTTCAGCATTAAAAATAGGGCCGCCTTTTGGACCCCCGGTATTGTTTATTAATATGTGGTAGTTTCTGTTTTTTACATCTTTTGAAAGAGTTTGTTTTAAGGAATCTGGATTGCCGAAATCTGCTATTAAGTACCTGTGTTCTTGTCCATCTTCTGAAGGCAATTCTGAAAGTACTTGATTTAATTTATCTTCATTTCTAGCTACCAAAGTAATATTTGCACCTAGAGATGCTAACTCCATAGCAGAAGCTTTACCTATACCGGAAGTACTTCCGCAGATTAAAGCATTTTTATGGTTAATGTTGAGGTTCATTTTATGTTTTTACTTTTCTACTCACTATTCATACTTTATGCAAACATTCTTAGTTTCGGTAAAAAATTTAAGAGCTTCAAAACCACCTTCACGTCCTATACCACTATTTTTTACACCACCAAAAGGTGTTCGTAAATCTCGGTTTAGCCAAGTGTTTACCCATACAATTCCTACTTCTAATTGTTTTGAAACCCGCATTGTTCGATCTATGTTACTCGTCCATAAGGTTGCTGAAAGACCATATTTTACGTTATTTGCCATTTGCAATGCCTCTTCTTCGGTTTCAAAAGGCATTATTGTAACCACTGGACCAAAAATCTCTTCCTGATTTACACGACATTGATTATCAAATACTTCAATAATAGTGGGTTCCAAGTAGTAACCATTTTCAGATCCTTCGACAGTAACCAAATTTCCGCCACATAGAATTTTTCCACCTTCTTCTTTGGCAAGTTCAATATAGGATTTTACTTTTTCCAAATGGGGTTTAGATACTAAAGCTCCTATATTTGTATCTTTATCAAACGGATTACCAACTTTAAGGGTTCTTACTTTTTTTACAAAATCATTTTTAAATGTTGAATAAAGGGATTTTTCAACAAATATCCGACTGCCGCAAAGACATATTTGACCCTGATTGGCAAAGGAAGATTTTAAGGTTACCTCTAACATCAAATCATAATTGCAATCTGCAAATATTAGATTAGGGTTTTTTCCACCCAATTCTAAAGATAGTTTTTTAAACATGGGAGCTGCAGTTCTTGAAATATGTTCCCCGGTTTTGGTGCCTCCGGTAAATGAAATAGCTTTTATGTTAGGATGTGCAACTAAAGCTTGTCCTGCCGAAGGACCTGTACCCTGAACAATGTTTAAAACCCCTTTAGGCAATCCTGCTTTAGTACATAAATCACCAAGTAAATATGCTGTCATTGGTGTTACCTCACTAGGTTTTGCCACTAAGGTATTTCCTGCTGCCAGGGCGGGAGCAATTTTCCATGTAAATAAATATAGAGGAAGGTTCCAAGGCGAAATACATCCTACTACTCCAATGGGTTGTCTTAAAGTAAAGTTCATTGTGTTGAGCCCAACACTTTCGTGAGCTTCACTGGCAAATTGTGTGATAGCATGCCCAAAAAATCGAAAGTTACTAGATGCTCTAGGGATGTCGACAGCTTTTGCCAAACTTAACGGTTTACCATTATCCAAAGACTCGGCATAGGCAAGGGAATCTAAGTTTTCTTCGATCAACGAAGCGATTTTTAAAAGGATATTACTTCGTTTTTCGATGGTAGTATTGGACCAGGAAGGGAATGCTGCCTTAGCCGCCTGGTATGCTTTTTCTATATCTTCAGCGTTGGAATCTGCAATTTTAGAATACACTTCTCCTTTAGATGGATCGAAATTGTCAATCCACGCTCCCGAAATAGGTTCGCAGTATTCGCCGTTTATATAGTTTAGAATTTTTTTCATATAATTTATTCCATTGAAACTGCCGGTAATTATCACATAATCTTTTTATATGCCATTACCTTGATCTCTACCACTAAATTAGGATGAGGAAGTTGATGTACAGCTACTGTGGTTCGTGTGGGCCCGGTTTCTGCTTTAAAATATTGAGCATATACTTCATTGTAGCCTGCAAAGTCGTTCATATTAACTAAGAACGTAGTGAGGTCTACTATATCATCCAAGGTAGCTCCTTCGGCGGCAAGGTAGTCTTTAATATTTTCTAAAACAGCTTTGGTTTGTTCGCGTATATCCAAATGCATACTTCCCATTTCGTCTACTTGATGCACGCCGGCAAATGTATTATCGGATAGCCGGGAACTGGTTCCGGAAATAAAAATAAAATCTCCTACACGTTTTACGTGGGGATAGGCTCCTCTGGGAGTAGCTTTTCCTTCAATTAGTCTACTTTTCATAATTTTTTTTACTGTGTACGTTTCCACTAATTCAACGTACGATTATTTTTAATGATCCCCGAACTTGTAAGCGACCGTAAATATCATCACAAATTCTTCACTACATCATCATCTTGTAACATACCCTTGGTTTCTTGTAGCACTAATGTAAGCTTTTCTTCTAAAGTCATCGTATCGGTTAGATTACCATCATCAAGAAGATTAAGAATTACTTTATCCTGAGCTCTTCCTCTCTTCATTGCTTCGGAATAAGGAATATCCTCATTAAATGTTACCATAGAATATTTTGAACTATATTGTTTGGGAAAATTTTCTTCAAATGAAATTTCCAGTTTTCTTTTTTCCTGAAACAAGGGGTTTGAGGTATGTTCCTTCATTTCGTGAAAGTTGTCGATAGCTAAGTCGGCAATAGCATCGGTGTCTTTTTTCCTTTCTTTTTGATATTCTGAAAAAATTATTTTCCAGTCTCCTTCATACTTTTCAATATAAGTGTCCAACACTACCACATCTTCAAAAGAGGCATTCATCCCCTGTCCGTAAAAAGGTACAATAGCGTGGGCAGCATCTCCCAATAAAAGGGTTTTTCCATAAGTGCTCCAGGGAGAACATTTAACAGTTCCAAGATTTCCGGTGGGGTTTTCAAAAAATTCTTCAATTAAATTTGGCATTAAAGCTGCTACTTCAGGGAATTCTTTGGTGAAGTATTCTGAAACTTTTTCAGGTGAATTTAAATTTTCAAAACAGAAATCGCTGTTTTTAAAGGGTAAGAAAAGAGTGACAGTAAAACTTCCATCGAGGTTGGGTAATGCAATTAGCATATCTTCACCCCGTGGCCATATGTGTAAGGCATTATTTACTGTACGAAAACCTCCATCTTTAGTTGCAGGAATAGTAAGTTCTTTGTAACCATGTGTTAACCAATCTATTGAATAATTGAAAAGGAATTTTTTATTTGTATACATGCTATTTCTGAGGGTACTTCCAGCTCCATCGGTTCCAAAAATTATATCGGCAGAATGTGTTGTGTCCTCTCCTGTTGCATAATTTTTAAATCTTGCTGTAGTATTTTCTAAATCCACTGATTTACAACCCTGATTAAAAATAAGGGTAACATTAGATAATTTTTCAGCACCATCAAGTAATATAATATTAAGTCCGGGACGTGAAATAGAATTAATGAATTCTTCATTTCTTCCGCTATATGGACTCATAAATGTATTGCCAAGTGCATCGTGAATCATCCTACCAAGCATTGGAAGGCAGAGTTTTTTCACTTCCTCTTCTAGGCCTACCATTTTTATACCTTTCATTCCTCTATCTGAAAATGCTAAGTTTATAGAGCGACCGGCATCTTGTTCTACTTTTCGTAGATCGGGGCGTTTTTCTACGAGTTTTACCTGGTAACCTCGTTGTCCTAATCGTAATGCAAGGAGACTTCCACAAAGACCTGCACCAATAATCAAAATGTTTTCCTTTTGTTTCATATTTAATTCAATACTTCTTTAAATCGTTCAATAAATTTAAAAACGTCTTCAAAAGTATTGTAGAGTGGGACCGGGGCAACACGTATTACATCGGGTTCACGCCAATCACTAATGACGCCTGATTCCGTTAATTGAGTATGTAAATTTTTATCAGTATTATTTACTTGAATAGATAATTGACAACCCCTTTCATTTTGATCTGTAGGAGTAATGATGTTGATTCGATCTTCGTTAATTTCTTTAATTAAAAACTCCATATATCCTGTTAATTTAACCGATTTCTGTCTTAAATTCTCCATTCCAGCTTCCTCAAATACATCTAAAGAAGCTCGAATAGCTGCCATTGAAAGTATGGATGGGTTGCTAAGTTGCCAACCTTCTGCTCCTGGCAATAAATCAAAGTCCTGACGCATATTAAAACGCGTTTGCTTATTATGTCCCCACCAGCCTGTAAATCGTTTAATATCGGGATTATTAGCGTGTCGTTCGTGTATAAAACATCCTCCTAAACTCCCGGGACCACTATTGAGATATTTATAGGTACACCAAACTGCAAAATCGGCTCCGGAATTGTGGATATTTGTCTGAATATTACCAGCCCCGTGAGCCAGGTCGAAACCTACGATACAGCTGTGTTTGTGACCGAGTTCGGTTATCTTTTTTAAGTGAAAAGCCTGTCCGCTATAATAATTGGTATTGCCAATCATTAGTAAAGCGATTTCATCTCCTTGTTCTTCCAGGAGTTTTTCCAGATCTTCAAATCTGCATAAGTCCTCACCCTTACTTGGTTTCCATAAAATAAGCCCCTCTTTAGGATCAAATCCATGAAACTTTAACTGACTTTCCATCGCGTATTTATCACTAGGAAAAGCATCGCTTTCTATTACTATTTTAAATTTAGTTTTTGTAGGTTGGTAAAAGGAAACCATAAGAAAATGGAGGTTGGCTGTAAGGCTATTCATTATAACCACTTCGCTGGGTTCAGCACCAATAATATTTGCCATACTCTTGGTTAAAAACTCGTGATATGGAAACCAGGGATATTTGGCATCGGTATGCCCTTCAACACCAAGCTTTGCCCAATCATTAAGTTCTTGTTCTAGATATTCCGAAGTTTTTTTGGGTTGTAATCCAAGAGAATTTCCGCAGAGATAAATTAGTTCTTCACCCTCATTATTTGTAGGAATAAGAAACTTATTTCTGAAATGTTTTAATGGATCTTGATGGTCTTGTTGTTGAGCGTATGCTAAACTATTTTCCATTACCTTTTCACAGAAATATTAGTAAATATGATATTAAAAAGCCCAGTACTATCTTTTCTTGTTTTTGATATGGTAATTCCATTAAAATTTTCGTAATCTTCCCAAGTTGTATTTAAGGATGGAATGCTTTCATTATTTTTTCTATAGGTCCACTCTTTGATCAAAAAATCTTTTCCGTAGAAAAAATCGTATGCATCACCTGGTGTATAACCCCCAACATTACTGTAGACAATGGTTAATTGGTTAAGAGTGTCTTTTGAAATAGGAGCGATTACGTTATGTTTTACTGAAAAAGTGGTACCTACATCCCAAACCAAATTAAAAGGCGCCAGTAACCAATATTTATCATTAATAAATGAGGCGTCAATTTTTTGGTTTAAGCTATCAATATTTGCTCTGTTGTAATGTACCGTATCTTTTAAAGACATCATTAAAACATCGTCTGTTTTAGGATTCCAAACCCATGATCGTTCAAAATGATTATCTCCACGATAGACATTGAAAGTAAAACTAATTTCTGAAACGTCTTTCCAATTATTATAACCGTTTTTACTTGCAATTTTTTCAGCGACAGATAATTTTTGATTTACATTTTGGTCTATTGATAGCTCTGAATTTTGTCTGATTTTAGTTGAATTCTCAGCATTGTTACAAGAAAGGATTAACATTATAGTTAATAAAAAGAATACAGCTTTTTTCATTTAGTTTGGTTTTAAGTAAAAATAAGGAAACTATTTTTGACGGAAACATTTTTTTCTTTTTATAATTATTTTTCTGTTTGGAATTCCTTTACCAAATATAAGCTATCTCTCTTTGGTCATATATTAGTTGAAATGAATACATATTTGTATTTTTTAATGATGGGCATCCACTTTTAGCAACTCAGGATATTTTTTTTGAAACCTTTTTAATCTCGGTATAGAAACATTTTGAATATAAGGATTTTCCGGATGCAGTCTTTCATAATTTTGATGGTAGCCTTCAGCCACCCAAAACTTTTGAAAGGGGAGTACCTGTGCAGCCACTTTGTTTTCTTCTAGCTTTTTGTTTAGCTCATCAATTTTAGTATCGATAATTTTCTTTTCGGCTTGATTTTGATAAAAAATTATAGAGCGATATTGTGAACCTCTGTCTGGACCTTGACCATTTACCTGGGTTATGTTTTGAGAACCAAAATATACATCTACTAAAGTACTAAAGTCCACCACATTGGGGTTGTAAATAACCTCTACTGCTTCGGCATGTCCCGTTGTGCCGGTATTACTATCTTCGTAGGTAGGATTATTGGTATGACCACCACTATAACCGGAAATAGATTCTTTTACTCCTTTTACATTTTCGTATATGGCTTCAACACACCAAAAACAACCACTTGCGAAATATGCCCTTTGAAATTCATCCTGGCTTTCAACCTGAACAGGAGTTCGTTCCTTTTGAGCAATGGTTTCGGCTTCTTTATTTTTTTTGTTTGAAGGTTGACATGCTCCTTGTAATACAAGAAAGGCAACAATTGTTGCTAAAAAGATAAATTCTTTCATTACTTAATTATTTTTAGATTACTTCGAAATTTGAGAAAAACCTTTTTTAAAGATATAAAAAAGCCTTTACAATTTGTAAAGGCTATATGAAATGTATTTTTTTAAACAGTTTTTCCATTTTTTCCTTTTCTTCATTTGCTAGTTCTGGATCTACCAAGATACGACCACTATGTTCATCGGTAATGATTTTTTTACGTCCTGCAATTTCAATTTGGATTTGTGGTGGAATTGTGAAGAAAGATCCTCCGGCGGCACCTCGTTCGACAGCTACGACAGCCAGACCATTAGTTACATTGGCACGAATTCGTTTATAAGCTTTAATCAGGCGTTCTTCGATTTTTTTCTCGAAAGTTGTAGATTTTTTAAGTAAAGCTTTTTCTTCTTTTTCAGTTTCAGCTAATATTTCATCAAGTTCTCCTTGTTTGTGCTTTAAGTGTTCTACACGCCCTTTTAAATGTTCCTTGGTTTCATCTATTACTTCTTTTTTTTGCTCGATCTGAACTTTATATTCTTTAATGTGCTTTTCATCTAGTTGAATTTCTAATTCTTGAAATTCAATTTCCTTGCTTAAGGAATTATATTCACGATTATTACGAACATTATCCTGTTGTTTGGTGTATTTTATGATGAGTGTTTTAGATTCTTCTATCTGATTTTTCTTGTTTGTTATATCATTAATAAAAACCTCAAGTCCTTCCTTTAGTTTATCAATTCGAGTATTCATTCCTGCAACTTCGTCTTCAAGGTCTTCAACTTCTAAGGGAAGCTCTCCACGTATGTTACGGATTTCATCTATTCGTGAATCGATAAGTTGTAGATCGAATAGTGCTCTTAGCTTCTCTTCTACAGTAATTTCAATATTTTTTGCCATATTTTAAAAATAGGTAATTGAGTTGGTGTTAATTTGCGATAAAATGATTGCAAAATTACTAATTTTTTTGTTAAGGAAAGAAGCTAACAACTCTTTTGTGTATTGTTCGCTTTCATAATGACCAATATCTGCAAGAAGGATCGAATTCTCGGCTTTAAAAAAATCGTGATATTTAAGGTCTGCGGTTACAAAAACATTAGCCCCAGCTTGTTTAGCTGTTTCAATTGCAAAACTACCGCTACCTCCCAATACAGCTATTTTTTTAATAGGCTTTTTTAATAATTTTGAATGCCGAATGCAATCTGTTTTCATTGTGTCTTTTAAAAAAGATAGAAAATCTCTTTCATTAACTTCCTTATTGAGTTCTCCTATCATTCCCATACCAATTTGCGGGTTGGTATTTTCAAGTGTTGTTACTTCGTAGGCCACTTCTTCATAAGGATGAGAATCGTAAAGTGCTTTTAATACAGAAGATTGTAGGTGTTTTTGAAAAGTTACTCCAATTTGTACTTCGTCCTCAAAACGTATTTCACCTTTTTCTCCAACTAATGGATTTGAATTTTCATTACCCATATAACTTCCAGTACCTTTAATATTAAAACTGCATTTACTGTAGTTACCAATGTTTCCAGCTCCAGCCTTAAAAAGGGCATTACGTACTTTTTTAACACTTGCTGTAGGAACATAGGTAAATAACTTTTGGATGGTGTCATTTTTTGGAATTAAAATTTTCCTGTTCTTTAAATTTAGTTTTTCACATATCATAGCGTTTACACCATTCCATGAGTTATCTAAAGCAGTATGAATGGCAAAAATTGCTATGTTATTTTTAATGGATTTAATTATAACCCGTTCAACATAATTTTTGTTGTTGAATTTTTTTAATCCTGAAAATACGATTGGATGAAAACTTACAATAAGATTACAATTATTGTCGATTGCTTCGTCTACTACTCTTTCTAAAGTATCTAGTGTTACGAGAATCCCCGAAACTTCAGTGTTTCCCTCTCCTACAATTAGGCCAGTATTGTCAAAATCTTCAGAATAAGATAGAGGTGCAAGTTCTTCTAAAATAGTTATTACTTCGTTAATCTTCATAAATTTGATTTTATGGTAAAGATAAAAAAGTATATTTTCGTTATATGAATATTCTTCGGAAAATCCTTTTTCCCATTTCCTTGATGTATGGGGGTATTACATCTTTGCGTAATTTATTTTACGATAAGGGTTGGTTTGAAAGCAAAAAATATTCCATTCCAATAATATGTGTAGGGAATCTCACAACAGGAGGAACAGGAAAAAGTCCCATGATAGAATTCTTGATAGATTTTTTACGTGTAGATTATAATGTCGCGGTATTAAGTCGTGGTTATAAGAGGAAAACAAAAGGGTATAAGGAAGTTTTAATTAATAGCACTGTTGATGAAGTTGGGGATGAACCTCTTCAATTTAAACAAAAATTTCCAAAAGTTACTGTAGCTGTTTGTGCAGATAGACGAAAAGGTATTGAACAACTTAAATCTAATGCTGATTTAATTTTACTCGATGATGCATTTCAGCATAGAAAAGTGAAGGCTTCTACAAATATTCTACTAACAACCTTTGACGATTTGTATCTGTACGATACGATGTTACCTTCAGGAAATCTTCGAGAGTATAAATCAGGTGCCAAGAGAGCCCATTTTGTTTTTGTAACAAAATGTCCAGAAGGTGTTGCCTACGCTAAGCTACAAGAAATACAATTCAATTTAAAGTTGCATCATAACCAAAGAATTTATTTTTCTAGCATTGGATATGATAGATTAATATATGGTGTTTCTGAAACACTCCCTTTGGATTATCTTCAAGATAAAACTTTTACTCTGGTATCGGGAATAGCTAATCCTAAGCCATTGGTTGATTTTTTAAAACAGAAAGAGTTTAATTTTGAACATAAAAAATATCCGGATCACCATCAGTTTTCACCCTTAGAAATAAAACAACTTAAAGAAAAAGAAATTATATTAACTACAGAAAAGAACTTTGTGAGATTACAATCTCAACTCAAAAAATTTGCAATTTACTTTTTGCCCATAAAGACTGTGATATTAAATGAACAAGAGGAGTTTTTTAAAGATGCAGTAAAAAAAAGGCTTGAAAGAATTGATTAATATTAATTATCAACAGGAAATTTATTTCCTTCGAGGCAACGATATATTTTTTCGAAGAAATCTTCGGGTTTAAAAGGCTTAGGTATAATTTCATTAAATCCTGCATTATAGAAATCATCTAAGTTTTCGTCTATTGTAACAGCTGTTAGTGCAATTATTGGGATTTGTTTGTTAAATTCTCTAATCTTTTTTGTTGTTTCTATACCACTTATTCCTGGCATGTGTATGTCCATTAGTATTATTTCGATATTATTTTCTTTTACCATTTCGATAGCATCAATACCATTATCTGCAACCATACATTTCATCTTGTTTTTTTCAAGAATCTTTTTGGTAATCATTTGATTAATTTTGTTGTCTTCAACAACAAGTATTGAAACATTTTCTAAAGCACCATAATCTATATCATAAATAATTTTGTTTGGGTCGTTTTCATCTTTTAGTTCTTCTGAAATACTAAAAGAAATATCAAACCAAAATTTGGATCCTTTCCCAAGTTGACTTTCCAAATGGATTTTACTATTCATTAAATCCAAAAGATTTTTTACAATAGAAAGGCCAAGTCCCGAACCACCAAATTTTCTATTAATTTGTAATGAACCTTGTGAAAATGTTTCAAAAATGCTCTTTTGTTTTTTCTTAGATATACCAACACCATCATCTTCAATCTCTACATGAAGTAATACATTGTCTTCGGAATGTTCAAGTTTTTGAACTCGAACATATACATCTCCATTTTGAGTGAATTTTACAGAGTTTCCTATCAAGTTAACAAGGACTTGTGAAAGTTTTAACGGGTCACCTAATAATTTATCTGGGATACTTTCATCATATTCAAAATGAAGGCTGTTTTTTCGATCTTCAGCTGTTTTTCTCAGGGAAATCAAAACATCATTAATACGTCTTTTAAGACTGAAGGATGTTTTTTCAATCTCTACTTTATTTGCTTCTAACTTGTTTAAATCAAGTATGTTATTAATTAGAGATAATAAATATTCACCTGAAAATTTTAAGGAGTTTAGATGCTCTTTTTGTTCAGGTTTAGGGTCTTCCTCTAACAATAGATGTGTGAGCCCAGTAACGGCATATAAAGGTGTTCTTAGTTCATGCGTAATAGTAGATAAGAAATGTGCTTTTGCAAGAGAAGCTTTTTCTGCTTTTTCTTTTGATAATGTTAACTCAATGTTTTTATCTTTCAAGAGGTCATTTGCTTTAGCACGTAGGTTATTATTTTTAAATAACGAAAGCGCGAGAAGGGATAGTATAATAATTAAGGCAATACTCAAACCTGTGGTCATTTTACCAAAGTTGATCGATCTCTGTTTTTGGTTTAGATCATCCCGTTGTGATGCTATAATTTCGTTAAGGTCTCCAACATTGAAATCTGTTTCATTACCTTTTGATATAGCATTAATATAGACATTATAGGTCGAATCTTTCTTTTGAGAATATAGCTGCAAATAATTTTCTGCTTTTATGGGGTCATTTTTCCTAATTGCAATTTGTGAAGCAATTTTATAACTTTCAATTTTAAGTTCGGAGAAGGATTTTACTTCAATTATTATAAGTGCTTTTTCTAAAGCATTAATAGAACGTTCTAAATTTACGTTTGCTTGTGTTTCTTCCAAATCGAGTAATGCTTCTGACTCATAAAGGATTGATAATGCTTCTTGATGTTTTAAATTATAGGATCTAAAAATGGGTATTGCAGCTTCAAAATAATTTATAGCAATCTTAGGATTTCCTTTTTTAAGCTCAAGAATTCCAAAAGCTAAAATTGTATTTGCTTTATCTTTTTCGTTATTTAATTCAGTGAAAATTTTATCAGCATCCTTTAAAAATCTATCTGCATCGATATAGTTTCCACTATGAGTTAGAATTAAACCATATAGATTATAAGTTTTAGCAAGTGAGAATTTATCTTCAGAATTTTTTAAAAAAGCAATCGCTTTAATAACTTCTGAAGCTGCCTTATCATAATTGTGAATGTTGTATTGAAGTTCGGAAATACGATAATAAAATTCAGCTTTAAGAAGGTTATTATTTGTTAATGAAATAAAATTACCAGCTTTATTAAGACTAATAATAGCAGTTTCAAAATCCCTGACTAATAATGCATCATTTGCTTCTCTTTGATATTTGTTAATAAGCACTAATGTATCATTCTTTGTTTCCTGTGTATACGCACTATACGAGAAAAAAAAGGAGATTAAAAGCATGCCAATAGCTGTGTAATATTTATAATTATTACCCATAAAATACATGTACTTAAACGATAAATATAGTTATTTCCTCGATATTTGTTGAATTAAATCTATAATTCTCGATGAATAACCAATTTCATTATCATACCAACCTATGATTTTTACCATTTTCCCTATTACTGAGGTCATTCCGGCGTCAAAAATACAGGAATGGGTATTGCCAACAATATCAATAGACACAATAGGGTCTTCGGTATATTGTAGAATACCTTTTAAAGTGGTTTCTGAAGCTTTTTTAAAGGTCTTATTTATTGCATCAATACTTACTTCTTGATTAACATTAATAGTAATATCTGATAAGGATCCATTTGGAATAGGAACTCGAATACCACATCCTCCTATAACCTTGGCTAAATCTGGAAATATTTTTGTCAATGCTTTGGCAGCACCTGTTGTTGTTGGTATAATAGATTGACTTGCGGCTCGGGATCTTCGCAAATCTCTGTGAGGTTGGTCATGTAAACTTTGGTCTGTAGTATATGAGTGAATGGTAGTAATATATGCCTGTTTTATACCACAAAGCTCGTTTATAACCTTAAGCATAGGAGCTGCATTGTTTGTGGTACAAGATGCGTTAGAAATAATAGTGTCTTCTTTGGTTAAAATATTTTCATTAACACCTATTACAACCATTTTTATGGAATCTTCAACGGATGGAGCCGATAATATTACTTTTTCTGCTCCAACTAATAAATGCTTTTCTAATTGATATCGGGATTTAAAAGCTCCCGTACATTCTATAACTACTGATACATTATCCCAGAGGATGTCTTCAATATTTTTTTCAGAAGAAAAACGGACGGTATTACCAGAAACATTAATTTCATTATTTGTGAAAGTAATGTTTTCGTGTAAAATTCCGTGAATACTATCATATTTTAATAGATGGCTTAACGTTCTTGAATCTGATAAGTCATTAATTGCAACAACTTGTATTTCAGGATGATTAATAAGTAATCTAAAAAGGTTTCTACCAATACGCCCAAATCCATTAATACCTATTTTTATTTTTTTCTCCATCTTGTTATTACAAAAGATGCTTTTGAGCTTTATAGGAAGAACGAACAAGAGCACCACTTTCTACGTGGCGAAAGCCCATTTTAAGACCTACTTTTTCATATTCTTTAAACTGTTCGGGAAAAATAAATTCTTTTACGGGTAAATGTTTTTTAGAAGGTTGTAAATATTGTCCAATAGTAATTATATCGATACCAACATTACGCAGATCTTGCATAGTTTTTAATACTTCATTTTGGGTTTCCCCTAAGCCAAGCATTATCCCGCTTTTTGTTCGTTTAACCCCTTGTTCTTTAAGGTATTTTAGAACCTCTAGACTACGTTCATATTTAGCTTGTATTCGCACTTCACGGGTAAGACGCTTTACAGTTTCTAAATTGTGAGATATTACTTCGGGCTGTACGGCTATTATACGATCTATGTTGCGAGTTACTCCTTGAAAATCCGGAATAAGAGTTTCCAAAGTTATATTAGGGTTCATTCTTCTTATTGCTTTTATCGTTTCTGCCCAAAGGATAGAACCCATGTCTTTTAAATCATCACGATCTACCGACGTGATTACTGCGTGTTTTATATTCATTATTTTGATGGATTGGGCCACTCTTTCAGGTTCATCCCATTCCACAGTATTGGGCCTACCCGTATTTACACCACAAAACCCGCAAGAACGTGTACAAATGTTTCCTAAAATCATAAAAGTAGCAGTACCCTCTGTCCAGCATTCACCCATATTAGGACAACTGCCCGATATACAAATAGTATTTAGATTGTACTTATCAACCAAACCTCTTAATTCGGTATATTTTTTACCTGTTGGTAGCTTAACACGCAACCATTTTGGCTTAGGTACTGGTTTTAAAGATTCAATAGTTTGTATACTCATAATAACCGACAAAGATACGAAGATTAGCTTATAAAAAATTATTACAAAGTACTAAGATACCAAAGGCTGAATGCTAGTAAAATAGCAATACTAATGATGCTATATGACTTTAAAAATTTTGAAGGATGAGCTTCTTTTGGAGTATTTTTTCCAGTTATGAGTTTAAAATTAATTATGGCATAAAATGGTGCAGTTAAAAAGGATAAAATAGTAGCAATTTTTATTAGGAGACCCATTTCAGAAATAAAAAAGAAAAATATACTAAGTGTACCAGTTACTAAAACTAATAACCATAATAAATACCCTTTAGAATATTTTTTCCCATTAATAATTTCTAAACTAGAACGCATAACTCGGGGAGAAGCATCTAGGGTCGTTAATGTAGTACTAAACATAGTTGTTAGTGCAGCAATCCCTATAATAACTCTTGCTCCATCACCCAAGCTGTAAGTATACATGTTTATAAGTTGAGTGGCGAATTCACTTCCTTTTTCTGAAAAACTTTCACCACTGCCATACATAACTAAAGCTCCTAATGACAGAAATCCTATAGCAAGAACAGTAGTAGTAATATACCCAACATTAAAATCGAAACGAGATTGTTTTATAGAAATAGTAGGGTCCATTTTCTTTTTCTCTACGGTCCAAACCGAATGCCAAACAGAAATATCTAAGGGTGCAGGCATCCAGCCCATAAAAGCAATTAAAAAGGCTATCGAAACTGAATCTTTTGGGATTATCTGAGAAAAATTAATATCAACAACTGGTTTTAAGACTAGAACTACGGCTATAATTGTACTCACTGTTAGACACAATACAATAATTTTCATCAGGGAGTCAAGAATTTTATACCGCCCTATAAGTAGAATGAAAATACAAATTCCTGTAATAATAGATGCCCATAATACCAATGAACTGCCACCAAAAAGTGAAGAAGCAATACTTGCTGTAACAATGGTAACAGCAGTTTGAATGGTAAACATAGTAGCAAAGGTTAATATAAAATAGGCAATTAAAACTCCCTTACTCATCTTATAATATCCTTCCAGTAAACTTTCTCCTGTTGCAGCTGCATAGCGGGGACCAAATTGAAAAAAAGGGTATTTTATAAGATTGATAAGAAGTAAGGCCCATAGTAGACCAAAACCAAAATCGGCTCCAGCTCTAGTAGATTGTACTAAATGTGAAACACCTATAGCGGCACCAGCAAAAAGAAATCCAGGTCCCAGTTTTTTAAGAGATAATCTCAATCTTTATGGTTTTGATTAATTATTTCCGCCAATAATTTTCTGGCCCGAAGCAATCTCACTTTAACATTATTAAGGGATTCACCAAGCTTATTTGATATTTCTATATAACTCATTTCTTGAAAATAACGCAAATTTATTACATCTTGATAATGAGGCTTTAATTGCTTGATAAATTGAAGTAGCTCTGTAAGATTTTGTTTTGTAATTAGTCTATCTTCAGGAGTTGGAGCATCATCAGGGATTTTTTTTACATGCTCCTCAGAAGTATTCATAGAGTGCCAATAAACAGATAATTTTTTCTTACGACTTTTATCAATTTGAATGTTCTTTGAAATCGTTATCAACCATGTTCCAAAAACATACTTTTTGTCATAACTAGCTATCTTATCAAAGGCTTTAGAAAAGGTTTCAATGGTAATATCTTCAGCCTCATATTCATTATTAACTCTCTTTAATTGAAAACCATATACATCATTCCAATAATAATCTAATAAAAAATTAAATGCACTTTGAGAATCTTTTTTTGCTTTTTCAATCTGATTTATAATTTCTTCTTTGTTTATTTCCACTTAGTAGGATTTGAAGTGCTATTTGTAATAAAGATACTCAATTGTAAGAATATTAAAAAAAGTTCCAAAAAAGGCAGGAATGGAATTAAGTCTTTCCCTTTAAGTTTTATTGCAGCTTTACCGATAATTACAAATTGAAGTAAAAATCTGAAACTTATTAGAATAACAGGGATTTTCCAATCTAATGTAAGTAATGTTACTCCTCCTAATACCCAAAAAAGAACTTGTGTGATAAAATAAAAACCCAATAATAATTTGTGTTTGTATTTGTAATATTTAGCTGTTGAGAAATGTCTTTTTTTTTGTATGAACCAAGCTTTCCAGGATTTTTTTGGGCTTGAATAAGTAAATGAATTCTTTGAAAAACAAATAGCAGTATTATCCTTAGTGGCTGCTTCATTTACAAATAAATCATCATCCCCTGAGGGTACATTAATATGTGACGTAAATCCCTTGTTATCAAAATATAAATTGCTGGTATACCCTAAATTTCTTCCAACACCCATATAGGGCATTCCTGCTACTGCATAGGAAAAGTATTGGGTAGCAGTCATTAATGTTTCAAAACGAATGAGTTTGTTTAAAATACCGGGTCGTTTATCGTAAGCACCAAATCCCAAAATGAGTTGTTTATTTAATGTAAAAAGAGATGTCATCTCCTTTAACCACTGTTTTGATGCTGGTTTACAATCTGCATCAGTAAAAATGAGGTATCTATTATTTGCACGTTTAATTCCTAAAGTAAGAGCGTATTTTTTATTTGCCCAAAATGCTTCGTTGTTTTCAACATCTACAATTTTTATTCGTGGATCCTTCTTAGCAAATGAATTCATGACCTCTAAGGTGTTATCTATAGAAGCGTTGTTAATTAGTATTATTTCAAAATTGGGATAATCTTGTTGAAGCCAATGAGGAATATTGATTAACAGATTTTCAGTTTCATTTTTAGCACAAATAATTAAGGAAACAGCCCCTAAGCTTTTTTGATGATGTTTTTTTTCATTTATAGGACTTAAAAATGAAAATTTTGAAAACAATAAAAAATATACACAATTTAATAGTACCACAAAAGCAAATAGGTAAAGTAGTACCATAAAAAAAAAGATTTTAATTATTTATGAGGTTGCTCAATACATGAATCGAATTGATCAGGAGTTTTTCCACAGAAACTACAAGTCTCCCCTTTTTTATTTAAAAAAGGATTTTGGCTGGCGCAAGTGCCATAAAATTTTCCTTCTTTTTTTATCCAGATTTTAATAGCAATACCGGCAAAGGCTAATAACAATAAAATAATTGTGATAACGAGAAGACCCATATTTAATTTTGAAATACAAAATTACAATCTTTCTTGGTGATGTGATTGCAAATTCATTATTTTTAATAAAAAAAATATATATTTAATTGAAATGAAAAATATTTACCATACTCTTTGGATATTTTGTTTAGCAGCTGTTTTGTTTGCTTGTAAAAATGATATAAAGGATTCAAAATCAATGAATGATAAAGAGATAATAAAAACTGAAACAAAACCACTTCCTAATGAAGCTAAAAGAGAATTAAATAGTGTATTTTCAAAGTTAATGATTACTCAGGAGTTAAAGACTTATGTAAGATTTATTATAAGTGCAGATTTAGTAGAGGTCCTTTCTAATCAAAAAGGGCCATTTACAGTATTTGCTCCTACTATTGATGCTTTTAATAATATCCCTAAAGAAAAGATGAATTTATTATTAGATTATAACAAAAGAGTATTTTTAATTGATTTAATAAAAACACATATAGTAGAGGGAAATTTAGATTTTGCTACATTGGTACAATCTATCAGTAAAAATGGAGGGATTTATAATTTAAAGACTTTATCTGGAGTTACCCTTACAGCCTCTATGATTGGTAATGAAATAATTATTAAAGATAATAATGGAGTAAAAGCAATAATTGGCAAGAGTGATATCAATGGATCAAACGGAGTGATTCACGTTCTGGATACTGTTTTAGGGGTAAATTAAATAATATTTACCTCAGGTTCTATATCAATTCCAAAAATTTCTTTGACTTTTTTCTGAATAGTTACTGCCAATTGCCAAATTTCCTTTCCGGTGGCATTACCATAGTTTACAAGAACTAATGCTTGGTTTTTATGTACTCCGGCATCTCCATATCGTTTGCCTTTAAACCCTGATTTTTCAATAAGCCATCCAGCGGGTATTTTGTATTCTAATGAAGAAATTTTATAGTAAGGAGCATCGGGGTATAACTCATTAAACTCTTTAAAAGTCGATTTGTCGATAATAGGGTTTTTAAAAAAGCTTCCACAGTTACCTATTTTATTTGGGTCTGGAAGTTTGGACTGTCTAATGGCAATCACAGTTTCCGAAATATCTTTTATAGTAGGGTTTTCAATGTTATTTTCGTTTAATTTTTGTTTTACAACACCATACGAAATGTTTTTCTTATGGTTTCTTTTAGTGAGTTTTAAATTTATGCTAGTAATAATAAACTTTCCTTTGGCTTCATTCTTAAAAATAGAATTACGGTACTCAAACTTACATTCTTCTTTCGAAAATTCTTTTTCGATTTGAGTTTTTATAGAAATCGTTGAGCAGCTTAAAAAAACATCTTTTAATTCGACTCCATATGCCCCAATATTTTGAATAGGAGCCGAACCTATATTTCCTGGAATTAACGATAAATTTTCAATTCCTCCATAGTTATTTTTAATGCAATATTTTACAAACTCGTGCCAATCTTCACCCGCCATAATTCGAATGTCTACATAATTATTATCTTCATTGATTATTTTTATCCCTTTAAGATTAATATGGATTACCAAGGCATCGATATCTTGAATTAATAATATATTACTTCCACCTCCAAGAATATATTGTTTTTGATGCAGGTTGCTGTATAAAACTTTTTTAAGGTCTCTAATACTGGTTACCGAAAAGAAATATCGTGCAAAACATTCTATTCCAAAGGTATTATAGTTTTTTAGTGATTTGTTCTCTTCAATTAGCATTAACCCTGATATTGTTGTAGTGCTATTTTTATAATTTCAACAGCTTTTATTAAGCTTTCCTTATTTAAAACATATGCAATTCTAATTTGATTTAATCCAACTCCTGGAGAGGAATAAAATCCTGTTGCAGGAGCGACCATTACAGTCTCACCATTAAGATCAAAATCTTCCAAAAGCCATTGTGCAAAATTATCACTATTGATAATAGGGAGTTCTACGATACAATAAAATGCTCCTTTGGGAATTCCAACTTTTACTCCTGGGATATCCATTAAATGTTTTATCAAAGTATCTCTACGATCTTCATATTCTACAATAACTTGGTCAAAATAACTTTGGGGAGTTTTAAGAGCAGCTTCACTGGCTATTTGCGCGAATGTTGGGGGGCTTAATCGGGCTTGTGCGAATTTTAAGACTGTTGCAATAACCTGTTTGTTTTTTGAAACTAAACATCCAATTCGTGCTCCACACATGCTATATCGTTTTGATACAGAGTCGATAATGATTCCGTTTTGGGAAAGGGATTCAACTTGAAGTATAGAATAATGTTTATTTCCATCGTAAGTAAATTCGCGATAAACTTCATCAGCTACCAAAAATAAATCATATTTTATTACAAGCGAAGCTAGTTTTTGAATTTCATCTTTTGAATATAAATACCCAGTTGGATTACCAGGATTACAAATGATAATAGCCTTGGTTTTTTTGGTGATAAGTTTTTCAAATTCAGAAATTGGAGGAAGCTTAAAATTATCTTCAATTTTTGAAATAACGGGTATGATTTTTAAACCAGAAGCAATTGCAAAACCATTATAATTTGCATAAAATGGTTCAGGAATTATAATTTCATCGTCTGCATCTGCTATAGTTCCCATTGCAAAAAGCAGTGCTTCACTACCCCCTGTAGTTACAATGATATCATTAGCCTCAACAGGAATATCATTTCTTTTATAATATTCAGCAATTTTTTCCCGGTATTCTTGTGAACCTTCAGAACGGCTGTAGGTTAAAATATCTAAATTATGATGAGCAACTGCATCCATAGCTATTTGTGGCGATTTAATATCGGGTTGCCCAATGTTTAAATGATATACTTTTTTATTTGCTCGATAGGCTTTTTCAGCAAACGGAACCAATTTTCTTATTGGAGATTCCGGCATATTTATTCCCTTTTTTGAAATGGAAGGCATAAAAAATATATTTTAAAGACAAAGTTGCAAAATATTTCTTAATTCTTTACTCTATTCATATCACTTTCAGTATTTTTTTATATCTTGATAATGTTGAAAACAAGTAATAAAATAAGGTGTTTTTTTATATTTTTTGGCATTCTTTTATGTGTAATAACAAAAGGGTTCACACAAAATGGGTTTTTCTTACCTCATTACGTTAAAAGTGATAAAATTTCTTTTAAGTTAATAAATAACCTAGTGGTGATTCCTGTAGAATTAAATGGAACTCATCTTACATTTTTACTCGATACGGGTGTTAATTCAACAATAATATTTAGCTTATTTGAAGAAGATTCACTTAAGCTTAATAACGCAAGATTTATAAAGCTTAGAGGGTTAGGAGAGGGGGGAAGTATATCGGCATTAAAAAGCGATAAAAATATTCTTAAGATTGGGAAAGCTATAGATGTAAATCATTCCCTGTATGTAATTTATGATGATTCATTTAATTTATCAACTAGAATGGGGATACCAATACATGGGATAGTTGGGTATGAGTATTTTAAAAATTTTATTATAAAAACAAATTATATAACAAAAAAAATCACAACCTATAATCCTCGTAACTATAATCAAAAGAAATGTAAAAAGTGCCAAACTTTTGATTTGATTATTAAAGAGAATAAACCTTTTATAAAACTTGATATAACAAGTTATGATAAAATTGAAGAGGTTATTTTGTTAATAGATTCTGGTTCTAGTGATTCGATTTGGTTATTTGATCAAAAAGGGTATATCGATGAAAATAATAAAAATTATTTCGAAGATTTTTTAGGTCAAGGTCTTAGTGGTGATATTTTCGGGAAACGTTCAATATTAACAAAAATAAAAATAGGCGAATTTGTATTAAATGAAGTTAAAGTTGCATTTCCAGATAAAAAGTTTTTAAGAAATACCAATTTTTTTAAGGCTCGTAATGGAAGTATTGGCGCCGAAATACTTAAACGTTTTACAGTTTTGATAGATTATCCTTCGCAAAAAATAACATTAAAAAAGAATAGTTATTTTAAAGATCCATTTAACTATAATATGAGTGGGTTAACCTTAGAACATGACGGTGTTATTTTGGTAAAGGACAAACAGCAGGGAGGATTTAATAATTCTTTAAATATTAATCAATCCAATGAAAATAATGGAGTGGTGAAAATACCATTGCGTACCGTATATAATTTTTACTTAGCACCAAGATATATTGTTGCAGCAATACGTGAGAATTCACCAGCAGCTTTGGCTGGAATTAAAAAAGGAGACGAAATAATTTCGGTTAACGGTAAAAAAACTTACAGATATAAATTACAAGAATTAATAGGTTTGTTCAGTTCTAATGTTGGTAAAAAAATATATATGAATGTTGGAACTAATGGTGTTATCTCAAGAAGAAAGTTTACATTAAAAAAAGTGTTTTAAATAAGAAAACGGTTTCAATATAATTGAAACCGTTTTCTTATTTAATGAAAATTACTATTTAGTCTTTTCCAATACACTTTTACCACCCGATAAGACCTTTCCTTTTATTTTGATGGAATATATAGGTTCAGTAGCATTAGAATAAACTGTAATAGTTTTTCTAATTGGACCAACACGATTTGTATCGTATTTTACCTGAATTGTATTCGATTCTCCTGGACCTATTGGACCGTCAGGTTTTTTAGGAACAGTACAACCACAACTAGATTTAACCTCTGAAATAATTAAGGGAGCATCCCCGGTATTCGTAAATTCAAATACCCGAATACCATCACTACCTTTAGCTATCTCACCATAATCAATTGTATCACTTTTAAATGTAATTTCTGCTTGTGCCTGAAGTCGTGGGGCGAATCCAACAAATGCCAATAACAAAATAATTAATAAATTTTTCATAAGTACAATTTTATTTAATGCTAATGTATATAACTTTTATACAAACCCCAAAATAAGTTATTCACTTTTATAATCTGACAGATATACCTATTTTTGCACAATAGTTTCAAAAACCAGACCAAACTATGGCTATAGCAGCAAAATATAATTCTCAAATTGTTGAAGATAAGTGGTATAGCTACTGGATGATGCATAATTATTTTCATTCTGAAGTAGATAAAAGAGAACCATATACCATTGTTATACCACCCCCAAATGTAACAGGGGTATTGCATATGGGTCATATGCTTAATATTACAATCCAAGATGTATTAATTCGCAGAGCCCGTCTTAAAGGGTATAATGCTTGCTGGATTCCGGGAACTGATCATGCCTCAATTGCTACTGAAGCTAAGGTAGTAGCAAAACTGAAAGAAGAAGGCATAAACAAATCAGATTTAACCCGTAGTGCTTTTTTAGACCATGCGTGGGATTGGACTCATAAACACGGTGGAATTATATTAGAACAACTTAAAAAACTAGGTGCTTCCTGCGATTGGGAACGAACCAAATTTACAATGGATGACGATATGTCGGCTTCTGTTATTAATGTATTTGTGGATTTGTTCGATAAAGGAAACATATATCGTGGTTATAGAATGGTAAATTGGGACCCACAGGCAAAAACCACACTATCTGATGAAGAAGTAATTTATGAAGAAAAACCAGGAAATCTTTACTATTTAAAGTATAAAATTGAAGGGAGTGACGACACCTTAACTATTGCCACCACTCGTCCTGAAACTATTTTAGGGGATACAGCTATTTGTATTAACCCAAATGATCAACGTTTTACTCATTTAAGAGGCAAAAAAGCCATCGTGCCAATCTGTAATAGGGTAATCCCTATTATTGAAGATGAATATGTAGATGTTGAATTTGGTACAGGATGTTTAAAAGTGACTCCTGCACATGATGAAAATGATAAGGTTTTAGGAGATAAACATCACCTTGAGGTTATCGATATTTTCAATGATGACGCTACGTTAAATAGTTATGGGCTTCATTATAAGGGGAAAGATAGATTTGTAGTTAGAAAAGAAATAATAAAAGAACTAAAAGAACTTTCTATCATTGTAAAAATTGAAACCTATACCCATAAAGTTGGAACTAGTGAGCGAACTGGTGCAATTATAGAACCGAAATTAAGCGATCAGTGGTTTTTGAAAATGAAAGAATTAGCTGAACCAGCACTACAAGCTGTGTTAAAAAAAGACATACATCTATTTCCGAAAAAGTTTATAAATACTTACCGTCATTGGATGGAAAACGTTCGAGATTGGAATATATCTCGGCAATTATGGTGGGGACAACAGATTCCGGCATATTTTTACGGAAAGGGAAAAGAAGATTTTGTAGTAGCCGAAACCATTGAAAAGGCTCTAATCCTGGCTCGAAAGAAATCAGGTGATAAATCTCTTTCAACTTCAAACTTAACTCAAGATCCAGATGTCTTAGATACTTGGTTTTCATCAGGGTTATGGCCAATAAGTGTTTTTAACGGAATCTTAGAACCTAATAATAAAGAAATAAATTATTATTACCCTACAAAAGATTTGGTTACCGCTCCTGAAATTTTATTCTTTTGGGTAGCGCGAATGATTATTTTCGGATTTGAATATAGAAACGAAAAGCCTTTCAGCAATGTATACCTCACAGGGATTGTTCGCGATAAGCAACGTCGTAAAATGAGTAAATCACTGGGCAACTCACCTGACCCCATTAAACTTATGAAAAAATATGGGGCCGATGGGGTACGTGTAGGAATGTTGTTGAGTTCACCTGCCGGAAATGATCTTATGTTCGATGAGAGCCTATGTAAACAAGGTAGTGGATTTGTAAATAAGATTTGGAATGCCTATCGTTTAATTGATGGTTGGGAAGTATCGGACACTCAACAAGAAACAGAAGCAGCTATTAGTGCTATAAAATGGTATAAAAATGTATTTCAAAAAAAGTTAACAGAAATTGAAGATCATTACAGTAAATACAGAATTAGTGATGCATTAATGGGTACCTATAAATTGGTATGGGACGATTTTTGTTCGTGGCTTTTAGAATTGGTTAAGCCAACATTTGGACAGCCTATTTCAGAAAAAACATTGAATGAGGTAATATTGATTCTAGAGGATATCTTAAAGATTATGCATCCTTTTGTTCCCTTTGTTTCAGAAGAAATTTGGCAGCTTATTTCTGAAAGAGAACCTCAAGATGCTTTAATAATATCCAATTGGCCAAAAATAAAAGAATATGATGAAAAAATTATTAAAGAGTTTGATTTTGCAACCGAAATAATTTCAGGAATACGAACAATTCGTAAAGAAAAAAACATTTCAATTAAAGAATCCATTAACCTTTACATAATTAATAATGAAAAGATATCAACTTCATTTGATGCTATTATTTCAAAACTTGGAAATGTCACCACTGTAAATTATATTTCAGAAAAAATTACTAATGCATTGACCTTTAGAGTAAAATCTAATGAATATTTCATACCAATTTCCGGTGCTATAAATGTTGAAGAAGTAGTTGCAAAACTTACAGAAGAATTAAAATACATCAAAGGTTTTTTGAGGAGTGTTCAAAAAAAGCTTAAAAACGAACGATTTATAAATCACGCTCCTGAAAAAGTAGTTGAAATTGAACGTTTAAAGGAGACAGATGCCCTTGCTAAAATTAAAACGCTAAAAAACAGCTTGGATAGTATGCGATAGTTAATACCTATTTTCTGTACAAAAAATAATGATTTACAACTTCAATGTAGAGTTTTTTTGCCTCACTACTACTTAAACCCTTATTTTGAAAGATAGCATTGGTCTTAAAGGCATTAATCAATGGAGTACTACTACCAGGAGATTCTTGGTTATTGGTAGCTATTTTATAATAAGAGTATAAGCGCAATAATAAATCTGCCGGAAAAGATTCGGTATGCTCATTTATACTTTTTACAGCATCATTAAATACAATATCTAATTCTTTTGGGTTCATTTATGTGCTAATACGGAAATACCGCCTATAACTTTTTGATTAAGTGATACATCTATTTTTGCATGCAGAGGTAAAAAAACATCCACACGCGAACCAAATTTTATAAACCCACTATCTGCAGACTGTTCTACATTCTGACCTACTTTTGCATAATTTACAATGCGTTTTGCCATAGCCCCTGCAATTTGTCGGTGTAAAATATCTCCAAATTCATCTGAACGTACTACCACAGTCGTACGTTCGTTTTCTTCAGATGATTTAGGATTCCAGGCTACTAAATATTTTCCTGGATGATATTTACTTAGGATAACGTTTCCACTTATAGGATATCTGGTAACGTGAACGTTTATTGGTGACATGAAAACAGATATTTGAATACGTTTTTCTTTAAAATATTCTTTTTCGAACACCTCCTCAATCACTACTACTTTACCATCAACAGGAGACAATATCTCATTTGAATTATTGGTAAAACTACGTTTTGGATTTCTGAAGAACTGTAATACCAAAACAAATACGATTAGAAGTATAATAGTAATACCACGTTTAATAAAATCACTTGCAATAAAAAATTGAGTTAAGATACTAATTGAGATGCAAAGCAATAATGTTGTAAGAATAAATATATAACCTTCTTTATGAAACATAATTTATTAATTCTAAAAAACCATAAACAAAGGGACTAGCATATATTATGCTATCTAGCCTATCATAGAGCCCACCATGTCCCGGCATAAGTCTTCCGCTATCTTTTAGACCTACTTGTCTTTTAAATTTTGATTGAATTAGATCCCCGATTGTACCAATAATTGATATAATTAAAGCAAGCAATAACCAAATTACTAAACTTAATAGCGATGTGTATATAAATATAAAAAAACCTGCTATAATTGTACCTATTATTCCACCAAAAAATCCTTCTAAGGTTTTCTTGGGTGAAATACGTTCAATTAATTTTCTTTTACCAAATCGTTTACCAATCAAATAAGCAAAAGTATCATTAGACCATATTAGAATAAAGACACCAATAATAAATTTAGGTGGAATGAGCGTTAAAAAAACAAAGCCATTAATGATGTAAAAAAAAATATATAAATATCTTCTTTTTTCAAAAAGAGAAAATTTATATAATACCAAAACTTCTTTAAATAAAAAAAGATCCACAAATATAGTAGCTATTAATAATATGTAAATTGCAACCATATCTATTTCTTTGTAGCTAAAAAAGAATAAGGTTCCGGCGAGTAATAAATAGGGTATAAGACTTTTAACTTTTACAATACGTAAAAATTCATTTAATGTAATAAGGGCGAGGATAAAAAACAGACCTATAAACCATTCGTGTGATGCGAAAAGGGTGAATATAACTATCGAAATGTATAACACACCCGATAAAGTTCTCACGATAAGTTCCTTCATATTATAGGTCTTCCAGAAGTAACAAATATAGGTTTTTTGCGCTACTACCATAACTCAAGAAATCCTTTTCTTTCTCAGTTTCAAAGTCTTGAATAGTAGTTATATTACTGGGAAAATAATTTTTACTTTGTTTTTTGATTTTACGCATGCCCTCGCTAATAGTATCGACTAATTGGCTTGTTGTGGCAAAAATTACAAAGTTAACAGGTAATTCATTTAACTTCTTTTCTTTAATTTGATTAGAAGATAATAATATTGCACCACTATTTGCAACTAACGACTCACAGGTAGAAAGTAAAAAAGAAGCATCTTTAGATTTACAAAAATTAAGATTAAAACCATCAAATTTTGTGGATAGTTTTTCATTGATGAGAAATACATCTTTCTCGTACCAATCATTTTCAAGTAGGATGTTATCGAAGGCTTCCAATATTTCTTTATTATTTTCACAATAAAGAAATTTACCACCATTTTTATTGAAGTTATAAGTAAACTTCTCGTCAATAGGTAATTTATCTTCAGGGAAATATCTACTATGGTCAGTTTGTTTTGATTTAAATACTGACTTCCTTTTTACATTAAAAAGTTTTTTTAGCAGATTCATTAATTAATTATTAAGGAGTTTAAATTACCTTATTTCTCAAATATATAAAATCTATGTCTATTATTATAAGCTTAATCTCAAACTTTAGAAAGTTGATTCAGTAGAATAAGCTATGAATTAGGTTTTTTATTATTATTATTCTTCTTCTTCTCTTCCTTTTTCTTCTTTAAATGGTCTTTTGCCAAAAATCTTTAGAAGATTATCTTTAAAAATAACTTCCTTTTCTAATAACACATTTGCAAGTTCTGTAAGTTTGTCTTTGTGTTTTTCAAGAATACTAATAGCACGTTGGTATTGTGTTTCTATTAATTTAGATATTTCTTTATCAATTAGTTCGGCAGTTTTCTCACTATATGGTTTTGTGAAACTGTATTCAGATTCTCCGGTAGAGTCGTAATATGTAAGGTTTCCAATTTTATCATTTAGCCCATAAATAGTAACCATAGCTCGAGCTTGTTTGGTTATTTTTTCTAAATCATTTAATGCACCTGTAGAAATTTCATTGAAAATCACTTTTTCAGCAGCACGACCTCCTAGGGTAGCACAAATTTCATCTAATATTTGATTTGGTTTTAAAATAAGACGTTCCTCAGGTAAATACCAAGCAGAGCCTAATGATTTTCCTCGTGGAACAATAGTTACTTTTATTAAAGGGGGAGCGTGTTCTAACATCCAACTTACTGTAGCATGTCCTGCTTCATGAAAAGCAATTGATCTTTTTTCTGATGGAGTAATGATCTTATTTTTCTTTTCAAGACCACCAACAATTCTATCGACAGCATCAAGAAAATCTTGTTTTCCAACTGATTTCCTTTCCTTCCTGGCAGCAATTAATGCAGCTTCATTACAAACGTTAGCAATATCAGCACCTGAGAATCCAGGAGTTTGTTTAGCAAGAAATTCAACATTTAATTTTTTATTCTTTTTTAAAGGGCGAAGGTGTACATCAAAGATATCCTTACGCTCTCTCACATCTGGCAAGTCTATATATATTTGCCTATCAAAACGACCTGCACGCATCAATGCTTTATCTAAAATATCGGCGCGGTTTGTTGCAGCCAATACAATTACGTTTGTGTTAGACCCAAAACCATCCATTTCGGTTAATAATTGGTTTAATGTGTTCTCTCTTTCGTCATTAGAACCCGAGAAATTAACTTTTCCTCTAGCACGACCTACTGCATCAATCTCATCAATAAATATGATCGAAGGAGATTTTTCCTTAGCTTGTTTAAATAAATCTCTTACACGTGAAGCACCCACACCTACAAACATTTCAACAAAATCAGATCCCGAAAGAGAAAAGAAGGGTACATGAGCTTCTCCTGCAACTGCTTTTGCTAACAAGGTTTTACCAGTTCCGGGAAGACCGATTAATATTGCACCTTTAGGAATTTTACCACCCAACCTAGTATATTTATCTGGGTTTTTAAGGAAATCTACAATCTCTTGTACCTCTTCCTTAGCGCCTTCTAACCCAGCAACATCTTTAAAGGAGGTTTTTACATCTGAATTTTGATCAAATAATTTCGCTTTGGATTTACCAATATTAAATATTTGACTACCTGCACCCCCACCTGCACCCGAAGACATGCGCCGCATAATAAATATCCAGATGCCAATAATTACAATAAATGGAAGTAAAGTAAGGAGGAGTTCACCCCACATGTTGCTATCTGTTTCCCAAACCATTATTGAGGAGAGGTTGTTTTCTTCTTTTATTTGATTAAAACTATTTTCAAAATTTTGAAGATCTCCAAATTCAAATTGATAAGTGGCATCACTTGAACTTGATGGAAAAATTGAATTACCGGTATTCTTTGAATGTATCTCTTTTCCTCTTGCTTCTTTGGTTAGATATACTTTTGCAATTTTTCTGTTTATAATTTCAACTTTTTCAACGTCTCCATCTCTTAAAAAAGTCTCAAAATCAGTTTGTGTAGTTTTACTTGGCTGAGACCAGCTACTACCACCAAAAATTTGAATCCCTAAAAAAACTAATATAATAGCTGCATAAATCCAATAGCTATTAAACTTTGGTTTTTTTATCTCGGGTTTTTTTATCTCGGGTTTTTTATTCTCGGGTTTTTTATTCTCTTTAGCCATATGGCACTTTTGTTTTAAATTGTTGTTTCTATTTTTAGAAATTTAGCATCTCCCCATAATCCTTCAATATCATAAAATTCACGAATGTGTTTTTGAAATACATGTACTACTATGTTTACATAATCTAATAAAACCCATTCCGCATTACTATTACCTTCTACGTGCCAAGGTTTTTCCTTCAAGGATTTACTTACTAATTTTTGAATTGAATTTACAATAGCATTTACTTGTGTGTTAGAAGTACCATTACATATTATAAAATAGTCGCAAACGGTATTTTCTATTTCTCTTAAGTCAAGTACTTCAACACTTTGGCCTTTTACTTCATCAATTCCTTTTATGATTTGTGTTATAAGTTGGTCTGCTTCTTTTTCCTTTTTCGTCATTAATAATTTTTATTTACGCAAAGTTATTACTTTTTTGTTTCTTTAAACGTTTAAGTAGCGTAAGATTAACACATCTTTAATTCTTTTGAATATAATCAAACTTAATGCCACCGATTCTACCAACACCTACCTTATTAAATTAAGTAAAAAGGAATGGATAGAAGATAAGACACTAGTTGTTGCCAAAACCCAATTCATGGGGCGAGGTCAAATGGATACAAGCTGGCAATCAACTCCTCAGCAAAGTCTTACATTTAGCTTGTTTAAGAGGTTTAAAAACCTTTCATTAAAGGATCATTTTTATATTGCTTTTGCGGTTTCAATTGGTATAAAAAAAACAATGGAAAACTATTTGGTTCCAGATATATCAATAAAATGGCCAAACGACATTATGTCACTTTCAAAAAAAATGTCAGGGATATTAATTGAAAACCAAATAAGGAATAATAAAGTTATAAATTCAGTTATTGGGGTTGGTTTAAATGTAAACGAAGAATATTTTAAAACTTTACCTCAAGCAACATCCATGTTTTTAACAACGGGAATCAAAAATAATCTTGATAAAGTACTTAAAAGTGTATCGAAAACAATTTTTACTGAACTAGATCGTATAGAAAAAGGTGACACTAAGTTCCTAAAGAATAAATACGAGGAATTTCTTTTTAGAAAAGACAGGGTAACAGTATTTGAAGATATTGAAGGAAACCGATTTAATGGTATTATAAAAGGAGTATCTAAAATCGGAGAATTACAGATTGAAAAAAAAAACCATGTATTACAGAAATACAAACTAAGGGAAATTAAGATGTTGTTTTAACTTTGCTCCAAATTAATTGCTAAAGTTTCTAAAAATTTTGTGATAGGTCCTTTAATCATCATTGCCATCATAGGGTTAAAATCACCTTGAAACTTAAATTCTACTTTTGATTTAGTATTGTCTATCGATTCAATATTACTTATGAGTGTAAATGGAATTTTATTGTCTATAGCTCCTAAAATCACCTGATTTGGAATATTTATTTCTTTGATTTCTAAAGAAATCTCGGGCATGCCTTTAAGAGCAAATAAAAATGATTTTTCATTAATTACTTCAAACTTACTTATATTTTCAGGCATTAGATTTTCAAAGTTTTTTACATCACAAAAAAAATCACAAAGCTCCTTAGCTGATTTTTGTACCGTGATTTTTTTACTTATTAATTCCATTTTGTTTATGTGTTTTTTAGAGCAGGTAATAATTATACCCCCTTAGTCTAATTTAAGTTTTATTTCCGACAATTACCCAGACCAATTTTCTGGGTCTTCTCTCCATTGTGTAAGAATTTCTGCTTCTTTATGATTAATATAGTTAGATTTCTCGGCAAGGAGTATTAAATTTTCGTAGTCACATAACGTGTTTAGAGTAATATTGGCTTTACTAAAATTTTCTTCAGCTATTATAAAACCGTAAGTAAATATTGCAAGCATTCCCTTAACATTGGCATTTACTTCTTTAAGAGCATTTACTGCAAATAAACTACTTTTCCCGGTACTTATTAAATCTTCTATGACGACGACAGATTGTCCATCTTGTAGATAACCTTCGATCTTATTTTGACGACCATGTTTTTTGGTTTCAAGACGAACATAGCAAAAAGGGAGATTTAGGTAATCTGCAACTATTGCTCCAATACCAATGGCTCCAGTAGCAACACCAGCAATAATATCTGGTTTTCCATACAATTCTTCAATTTGATTTGCCAAACTTTCTTTTAAATAATTTCTAATAATGGGGTAAGACATCGTAATACGATTATCGCAATAAATAGGAGATTTCCAGCCAGATGCCCAAATAAATGGGTTTTGTGGTTTTAATTTTATTGCATTAATTTGCAACAGTAATTCGGCTGTTTTTTGAGCAGTTTCTTTATTTAATATCATAGAACAAATGTATAAAGTTTTTGTTAAGGACATCCCTATTATTCTATCTACAAAAAAAAATATTGGAAAACAATATACTGCTATACCTTTAAAACTTGTTAATTTTAAAGGTCTTATAAAAAAAATTATTAAGGGTAAATTAATTTATATAAACCTGTATCATAAAAGTGAAGAAAAATTAGAAAAATTTCTTCGGAAAAAATTACCTGTAGTAGAAGCTGCCGGGGGATTGGTTTACAATAATAAACGTGAAATTCTATTTATTTACAGAAATTCAAAGTGGGATCTACCCAAGGGAGGAATTAAAAAAGGAGAGGGTTATGAGAAATCTGCCTTGAGAGAAGTTAGAGAAGAAACCGGGGTTAAAAAGCTTGAGATTAGGCGATTTATTGACAAAACATATCATGTTTTTAAACGAAACGGTAAATTTAAGTTGAAAATCACCTATTGGTATGAAATGCACACCGTTTATCGTGGACCACTTGTTCCCCAACAAGAAGAGGGTATTAAAAAAGTAAAGTGGAAAAATTTTGAAAAATCTCAGAGAGCTCTTCAGGAAAGTTATGAAAACGTAAAACTTCTTTTTCCTAAGGAATATTTAACCACCCACCCTAATGATAGGATATCTTAAGTGTGATCTTTCAAAATAAGGAGATTGCTTAAATATCCAATCTAATTGCAAATACCAGTTTGCAGAAAAATTGGGTTCTGCTAATTTTTTTTCTTCGAATCGTTTTTTTATTTCCGGATGTTTGTTCAAAAAGTCTTCAGCGGTATCTTCCCATATATAAGGAGAAAATCCTTCTTTTTGCTGAAGTATTGTATCGAAAAAATTCCAGTTAAAGAAAGAGTCTATGGCAGAAGGCTCTAAAGTCTCTAATATATATCGAACTCCATCCTGATTAGTATTTACTATATAATCACCTTTTTTAATTGGTACATTTTCTGAAATTGTTTCGGTTTTAGTGTTATAATGAAGATAATGACCTTCAAAAGGATTTCTTACCGTTTCATAGTTTTTTATATAATAGACCTTTGCATTAATCAGGGTGTCTTTATCTATTCTCCCCAGTTGTATATTATTCAGTTTTAAAAGATCAATAACATTCCAATACCCTTGTGGGATTATATATTTATCCGGGATAGTGATTGAAGTAGTGGGGGTATAATAATTGTAATAAGTTACGTCTTTTGTAAAAGGTTTATCCCGATTGTATTTCAATCGGGTGGAATTTGTAATCTTACTTGGTATCCTTTGACTTTCATATCCTTTAAAAGAAAGAATTGAGGATTTAGAGCTATCCAGTCTCCAGGCGATAGTATATTCGATTCCGGGTTTGTAGTTTTGAGTTACATCATTAGTAAGTTGTTTTATTTTTTCTGCATCATTGTCGACAATGGCTATAAAACTTTTCAAAAGTTCATAAGTGCCTTGTACTCTCATGTGGTAAGGTTTTAGCATATGGGTTTCTACCATCATACCCAGGGTATTAAACAATGTAGTATATCCAGTAGAATATCTAGGAGAATCTAAAAACTGTGAAAATCCATTTTCTGGTGTTTGGTTAAAAACATTTACATAGGGTGTTATATCCCAATTTTTAAGTTGAAGAGAGTCTTCTAATTGAGGCATCAATGATTCATGTAAATAAACGCCTAGGGAACCTCCTAATTTATTATGTTGCGTAAACAAATGGGATAATACGTATTGATAATCGGCTCCATTACTTACGTGATTGTCTATAAAAAGTTGGGGTTTAACAATCCTAAAGATTTCTACAAATGCTCGTGCATTTTTAGTGTCTGCTTTAATAAAGTCCCTGTTAAGATCATAATTACGGGCATTACCCCGAAAACCATATTCTTTAGGACCATTTTGATTGGTACGGCTTGTACTGTTTCGGTTTAGAGCTCCACCTATATTGTATATGGGTATAACAGCAATTATAGTGTTTTTTGGAGTTCTTAATTTATTTTGAGCAAAATCCCTTAATAAGATCATAGAAGCATCTATACCATCACTTTCCCCCGGATGTATACCATTATTTATTAAGAGGATGTTTTTATCACTATTACCAGAAAACTCAGATTCAAAGCTCCTTTCTGGATTGAAAGTAACGAGATGTAAAGGCTTACCACTGTCTGTTTTTCCCATACTGTAAATTGCTATTGAAGTATAATTATCAGCTAATTGGGTATAAAATTCTATTACTTGTTGGTAGGTTGCTGTTTCTGTACCATTCGAAGATTCAAAAACAGTTGTAAAATCAAAATCTGCATTCTTGTTTTCTGAATTACAGGATATTAATATGAAACCTACTATGAAATAAAAAAAAGATATTCGCATTTGAAAATTTATTTTTCAAAGTAATATTTTATTTGTAAAAAGTTTTATTTCTTAAAATTTTAACACAAAAAGGGGATATTAATAAATTGCTTTTATATATTTGTTTTCAATATTAAATTTAAAAACATTAATTATGAAAAAAATTACTTTATTTATAGCTGCGTTAGTAGTTGGAATTGCGATTAATGCCCAAGTTACCATTACCCACAACAACTCACAAACCATCGTTGATGGATTGGGATTAACATGTCAGGATATGGGTATCACTACCGATAACAAATTTCATGGTGTTTTTGACCTAGCTAATGATTTCTCTATTACTAATGATTGGCTAATAGAATCGGTTGAGTTTGGTGTCGATGAGACAATTAACGCTCCTGGGGATGCTTACGATGTTGCTGTAAATGCTTATACTACCGATAGTGGAGATCCTAACGGGACTCTTACTTTATTAGGTGGTGGCATGATAACTCTTTCGTCTGCTGACGATTTATCAGTTGTATTAGTACCATTTACTACTCCTGCTGTAGTTCCTGCTGGAGAGGTATTGGTTATTGAATTGGTTGTTTTGGATGATGGTCAGACTGGTTTCCGTCTTGGAGCTACTGATGTTGCATCTAACGATGATTCGTGGCTACTTGCTGATGCCTGTGGCCTTCCAACTGCAGCCACTTATGCAAGCATTGGATTCGGGGACAGATGGCATATAATGAATGTTATTGGTGATGATGTTCTTGGTGTTGGTGATAATTTATCTGAATTCGTATCTATTTACCCTAACCCTGCTCGTGATGTTCTTAATATTAAATTACCATCTAATATTGAGATAATCAGTTCTAATCTTTATGATATTTCGGGTAAAGATACAGGTGTAAAATTGGTTGATGGTACCATGGATACTTCTAATCTTGCAAGAGGTGTATATTTAATTAATATAAAAACTTCTGCAGGTACACTTACTGAAAAAGTTATCAAGCAGTAGTAATACCTTTTAAAATTATTATGAAAAATCTCGATGAAAATCGGGATTTTTTTATGTCCCTATTTCTCAATCTAATTTATTACTTTTAATGGATAATTCCTTAAAGAATTAATTATGAAAAAAATTACTTTACTTTTTATTATAACAGTTTCATTTTCTTTTGCTCAGCAACCACAAAGTTATACCGATCTGAATAGTTCAGATATTGAATTTAACACCTCCTACACAGATATTGAAGCTATTGTTACCCGATTAGATAACGGGAGACAACCTGTAATTGAAACCTTTACATCTAGAGTAGATTTTGATGCAGCCTATGTCTGTGCAACCTTAGTAGAAGAAGATTTTGCAGGGGGACCTGGAGTCATCACTCCTTGTGGTCTTATTATTAGTAGTGCAGGTGATGCTTGTTTTGCTGCCGGGGAATTAGAGGATGGTTTTGATATTCAGGCATCTAATGCCACCGCAGTCGTCTTTATCCCTGTGGGAGCCCTTGGGAATACAATACCATTAGTAGGTGCAAATATTTTTCCAGAATTTACAATTGTTAATTTTTCTGGCGATGTATATGCAATAGCTAATGATCTATGGAACAGTGATCCTACTACCGAATATAGAATTTATGATAGTGGTGGTGTCTTAATGGATACATTCATGCTTGCCACTAAAGTAGGGGTTGAAACTTTTTTCGGCTTTACCTCCGATGAGCTTATTAGTAGAGTAGAAATTGATGGTTTAAGTGGAAGTGGTGAATTATTTGGAAACCTTGCTTTTGGAGATTGTCCTATTTTATCTGTAGAGGATAATTTAGCAGATCTTATATCTATATATCCTAACCCTGCTCGTGATATTCTTAATATTAAATTACCATCTAATATTGAGATAATCAGTTCTAATCTTTATGATATTTTAGGTAAAGACACCGGTGTAAGATTAATTAATGGTACTATGAATACATCTAACCTTGCAAGAGGGGTTTACATTCTTAATCTAAAAACTTCAGCTGGATCCTTAATACAAAAAGTTATTAAGCAGTAGTAAAATTTATAAATTATAAACTAAAAAACCTCGATTGAAAAATCGAGGTTTTTTTTACTTATTTAATATTTTAATATAAAACAGCTATCTATTCATTGAGATTAAAAATTCTTCATTATTTTTAGTTTGTTTTATTCGCTCATTAATAAATTCCATAGCTTCTACAGGATTCATATCTGCTAAATACTTACGTAAAACCCACATACGTTTTATCACGCTTTCGTCAAGCAATAAATCATCTCTACGGGTACTTGATGAAATAAGGTCTATTGCTGGGAAAATTCTTCGGTTTGATATTTTTCTATCTAACAGAAGTTCCATATTACCCGTACCTTTAAATTCTTCAAAAATAACTTCATCCATTTTAGACCCTGTTTCAGTAAGTGCAGTTGCAATAATAGTTAATGAACCTCCATTTTCAATTTTACGAGCCGCTCCAAAGAAACGCTTGGGTTTGTGTAAGGCATTAGCATCTACACCACCACTTAATATCTTACCACTTGGAGGCTGTACCGTATTGTAAGCTCTTGCTAAACGAGTAATGGAATCTAATAATATTACAACATCATGACCACATTCTACCAGTCGTTTTGCTTTCTCAAGTACAATATTAGCTATTTTAACATGTTCGGTAGCTTCTTTATCAAAAGTAGAAGCGACAACTTCTCCACTTACGTTACGTTGCATATCGGTAACTTCTTCAGGGCGTTCATCAATTAAAAGAATTATTTGGTAAACCTCCGGATGGTTTGCTGCAATAGCATTTGCAATATCTTTTAGTAAAACGGTCTTCCCTGTCTTTGGTTGAGATACTATCATTCCTCGCTGTCCTTTCCCAATTGGAGCAAACATATCTATTATACGAGTAGAGATAGTACTTTGTTTATCGGCGAGATTAAATTTCTCCTCGGGGAATAGGGGTGTTAAATGCTCAAATGATATGCGATCTCGTACAACATTTGGGTCTTGACCATTAATCTTATAAACTTTAATTAGCGGAAAATATTTTTCTCCTTCTTTTGGGGGACGTACTACTCCTAATACAGTATCACCCGTTTTTAGACCAAACAATCTTATTTGCGACTGAGATACATAAATATCATCTGGTGAAGACAAATAATTGTAGTCACTTGAACGTAAAAAACCATAACCATCCTGCATAATATCTAAAACTCCCTCACTTTCTATGATACCATCAAACTCAAAATCGGGTTGACGATAACGATTTCTTGTGTCCTTGTTACCATCTTTTATATTGATTTGTCTCGTATCACGGCGGTTTTGATCTTTTGAGTGTTTTTGTTTAGACTCTGGTTTATTAGATTCACCTTTATTTATATCACCCCTTTGCCGTTTGTTATCTCCTTCTAATTGTTTTTGATGGTCTTGTTGTTTACGATGATCTTTACGAGGAGCGTGTGAACGCTTTTCTCCATGTTGTGCTTGTTTAGGCTTGTTTTCCTTTTGTTCTGGACTTACCTGTTGATTGGCAGAAGTTGTATCATCTTTTGATACTTCTATAACAGCTTTTGGATTAGCAGCTTGGTGATCTAATATTTTATATACCAAATCTAATTTTTTTAAGCTACGGAATTTAGGAACTCCTAAAGTTTTAGAAAGTTCCTGTAATTCGGGCAACTTTTTTTCTTTTAATTCTGAAATCTCAAACATTTAAAAAAATCTATAAGTTTTAATTGATATTATCGAATACTCCTTTAAGGATATAATTTGAAAATTTTTATTGAAGACTGAGTAACCCTAATCAAATTGGTTACTATTTGGTATTGCAATTATACAACAATAATTTATTATTTGCATTTATTTTTTATAAAAAGAAACAGTATTTTTGTGTTTTACATAGCAATATTTATATGTTACAACGAATACAGACCGTTTATCTTATTATTTCTGCATTAATTATGGGAGCATTGTATTATTGGTTTCCTTTAATAATGGATGAAACAGGGATAGTAATTATTGTAAAAAATGAACTTCTTTTTTTGGGTTTGATTTTTGGTTCTATTGTGTTGACAATTATTTCAATTTTAAATTTTAAAAAACGACAATTACAATTTGTACTTAACCGTTTAAGCATCATATTGAACTTTGTATTACTGGGAATTTTCGTATATAGATCACTAATTCTAGCCGGAGAGACATTGGTTTCAGAAAAGGGTATTGGTGTGTTACTTCCTGTCATTTCTATCGTTTTTTTAGTATTAGCAAATAAGGCTATTAAAAGGGATGAGGACCTCGTAAAATCTGTTGATCGTTTACGTTAAACTAAATCTTGGCATATTATTGTGGAACCCTAATAGGTTACTCCATTTAGGGTTTTTGTTTATCTGAAATTTTAATTAGATACCAAGCAAAACTTAACAACCCTAAATTTAAAAAAAGATTACCTCTTAAATTCAATTACTTCCAAATTTTCAATTTTGGCACCATCTATCTCAAATCGAAGCATAGTCCTAACTTTATGAAGCCCATACTTTCCAACTGCTCCAGGGTTCATATGTAGTAACCCTGTTTTTTTGTCGTTCATTACTTTTAAGATATGTGAATGACCGGAGATAAATATTCTTGGAGGATTTGAATAAATTTCTGGTCTTATACTCGGATTATATCTTCCGGGATAACCTCCAATATGAATCATCAAAACATCAACTTTTTCACACATAAATCGATTTTGTAATGGAAATTCTGTTCGAACTTCTGCGTTATCTATATTGCCATACACTGCCCGAAGAGGTTTTAGATTTTTAATGGTATCGGTAACTTGTAAATTGCCAATATCTCCTGCATGCCAGACTTCATCGGATTTGCGAATATACTTTAAAATAGATTTGTCTATATAATTATGTGTGTCACTCAGTAATAAAATTCTTTTCACAGTTCTTTATGATTATTGCAAGGATTTGCAATGATTGCTTTATGTATCTTTGCCATTGTCCAAAAATACAAGATTCCTTGCGATATTTTATAGAAATAGCTTATAACGGAAAAAATTATCACGGATGGCAATTACAAGAAGATGCGGTGACTGTACAGGAAGTATTAGAAAATTCACTCTCTACTTTACTTAAGAAAGTAATAAAAGTTACAGGAGCGGGAAGAACAGATGCTGGAGTGCATGCTAAACAATTATTTGCACATTTTGATTTTAGAGAAATTGAAGATGTTTTAGATTTAGTATTTAAACTTAATTCTTTTCTTCCAAAAGACATTTCGGTAAAAAACATATATAAAATGAAGGATGATGCACATGCACGTTTTGACGCAATTGAAAGAGAATATGAATATATTATTACCTTTAAGAAAAATCCCTTTGTACAAGATTTTGCATATCTCATTCACCAAAAACCCAATGTGGATTTAATGAATAAAGCAGCAAAAACCTTATTACACTATAAAGATTTTCAATGCTTTTCACGTTCAAAATCAGATGTAAAAACGTATCATTGTAACATTAAAAAGGCGTTTTGGAAAGTAGAAAAGTCTAAATTGGTTTTTACTATTTCTGCAGATCGTTTTTTGCGTAATATGGTACGAGCAATAGTAGGAACACTCTTGGATGTAGGATTTAATAAAACAACTTTTGAAATGTTTCAGGAAATTATAAAAGGTAAAGACAGGAGTAAGGCAGGTGCTTCGGTACCGGCCCATGGTCTTTTTTTAACAAAAATAAAATATCCTGAAATGGTAAAAATATAATGGCAGGTTCTGGTAAAGCATTCGATTTTAAACTTTTTAAGCGGTTATTAGGTTATACCAATTCGTACCCTCTCTCATTTTACTATGTGGCATTTGCGGCAATTATTATGTCTGGACTGGGAATACTACGTCCAATATTATTACAGATAACAATAGATGATTCCATCGTACCAAAGAATGGTGAAAACCTTGTATTCTACATTACATTAATGGCAATAGTTCTTTTACTTGAGGTACTGTTTATGTTTTCATTTATATTCTTTACCAATTGGTTGGGGCAGAATGTAATTCGGGACATTCGTGTCAAGCTCTTTAAATTAATGTTGAGTTTTAAATTAAAATATTTCGATAATAGTGCTGTCGGGAGACTAACAACCAGAGCAGTAAATGACATAGAAACAATATCCAGTATTTTTAGTCAGGGTTTGTTTATGATAATTAGTGACCTTTTAAAAATGGTTGTTATTGTTGTGTTTATGTTATATAAAAGTTGGCTGTTAGCTTTAATTGTATTTGCAATTTTACCCATTATTCTTTATGCCACCAGAATTTTTCAACGTGCAATGAAATCAGCATTCGAAGAAGTTAGAACACAAGTTGCTAACCTAAATTCCTTTGTACAAGAGCGAATAACGGGAATGAAAATTGTACAAATATTTACTCGTGAAGAAACTGAATATAAACAGTTTAAAGAAATAAATGAAAAACACAAAAAAGCATGGATAAAAACAGTATGGTACAATTCAATCTTTTTTCCAATTGCTGAAATGGCCTCATCGGTAGCCATTGGACTAGTTGTTTGGTATGGAGGACTTAATGCCGCTCAAGGAGGTGTTATCACCCTTGGTATTATTATAGCATTTATTGAATTATCACAGATGCTTTTTAGACCACTTAGACAAATAGCAGATAAATTCAATACTCTACAAATGGGAATGGTTGCCGCAAGACGGGTTTTTGATATTTTAGATACTAAATCTCATATTGATGATTCGGGAAAATTAAAACTTGTTCAAACAAAAGGAGCTATAGAATTTAAAAATGTACGCTTTGGGTATATCGAAGATGAAGAAGTGATTAGAGATATTTCGTTTACTGTTAATCCAGGAGAAACTGTTGCTATTGTTGGAGCTACCGGAGCTGGAAAATCTACAATTATCAATTTGTTGTCACGTTTTTATGAAATTAATAGTGGTGATATTTTAATAGATGGTATTTCAATTAAAGACTATACATTAAAATCGTTACGAAGTAATATAGCTGTTGTTTTACAGGATGTATTCTTATTTGCCGATACCATTCTAAACAACATCACATTAAAAGATGATAACATATCTGAGGAAGAAATCATTTTGGCTGCCAAAGAAATAGGAGTTCATAGGTTTATTAGTTCATTGCCAGGTGATTATCATTACAATGTTAAAGAAAGAGGTGTAATGTTGTCTACAGGACAACGACAACTTATAGCTTTTTTACGGGCTTATGTAAGTAACCCTAGCATATTAATTTTAGATGAAGCTACTTCTTCAATAGATTCTTATTCTGAAGAAATGATACAAACTGCCACCGAAAAAATTACAAAGGGTAGAACCTCTATTGTAATTGCACACCGATTATCAACTATTAAAAAGGCCAATAAAATTATTGTAATGGATGCTGGAAAAATAGTTGAAATAGGCACTCACAAAGATCTACTTGATAAAGAAGGTGGATACTACAAAAACCTTTACGAAGTACAATTTATGGCAGAAGAAGCAGTATAGCTCACTACTTTCAGACTTTTTGCAAACTCTTCTAAACTTCTATAAGTCCGTATCATTATAATTCAGTTGTTAAAGAAAATTTGCAGTTTTTACAATCCATTTTTACCTAAGTCAGATCCTTTTCAAGAAGTTTTGTAAGTTCTTCGTGATTATTAAACAACACAAAATCACCGTCTTTTAAATAGGATATTTGTCCGTTTTCTTCTGAAACTACAAGGCAAACAGCATCGGTTTTTTCTGTAATTCCCGCGGCGGCTCTATGCCGTAATCCAAACCGTGATGGAATTTTACGATCATCTGAAATAGGTAGTATTACTCTTGTAGCTGTAATTGTGTTTTCTTCAATAATAATAGCACCATCGTGTAAAGGACTGTTTTTAAAAAAAATACTTTCTATGATGGGCTGATTTAATTCTAAATTCATTTCATCCCCTGTAATTTTTACAAAATCAAGGCTGTTATTTCTTTCAATTACAATAAGAGCTCCTGTTTTGCTACTTCCCATATTCTTACAAGCATTTACTATGGCATCAATGTTTGTAAGTAAATCATTTTCTTTTGAAAGCAATTTAAATTGTTTGATAAACTTACGTCTCGCTTTAAAATTTGTGGAACCTAACATTAAGAGAAATCGTCTAATTTCCTGCTGAAATACCACGATGAGTGCAAACATTCCTACACCCAAAAAACCACCTAGGATTTTACTAAATAGCTCCATTTCTAAAAGTTCGGTTAGCTTCCAGATGATATAGATAATAACAATTCCAATAAATATATTGATTGCTACGGTGCCTTTTACTAATTTGTAGACATAATAAAGCAGGAAGGCTACGAGGACTATATCAACTATATCTATTATTCGAATGTCTAATAATTCCAAAGGATATCGGCTTTTTGTAAATGTACTTTAAATCAATGAGACTTCAAATTATGTATTAAATTTATACATTCTACAGCTTCTTTTACATCATGAGTTCTTAGCAAAGAAACTCCTTTATATATAGCTATAGAATGCAGTGCGGTGGTCCCGTTTAGTGCATCATCGGGAGTTATATCTAAAGTTTTATAAACCAAAGATTTTCTGGAAACGCCTATTAATATTGGCACATCTAAAGAATCGAAAAGCTCAAGGTTATTGATTAATTCAAAATTTTGTCGCCGGGTTTTGGCAAAGCCAAAACCCGGATCTGCTATTACATCATTGATACCAATTTCATGTGCTTTTGCAATTTTTTCTGAAAAATATTTTAATAGGTCAATCGTGATATTTTCGTATTTGGTGTCCTTCATCATGGTTTTGGGTGTACCTCTCATATGCATTAAAATATAAGGAACTTTTAAGGTAGCTATTGTTTCAAGCATGGCTGGATCTTGATTTCCTCCGGAAATATCATTTACTATTGCGATACCTGTGTCTACGCATTGTTTTGCAATTTTACTTCTAAAAGTATCTATCGATAATAATGCATTGGGGAATTCTTTTAAAAGCAATTTCACAACCGGAAGCACTCTTAATAATTCATCTTTTTCTGAAACAAAATGAGCCCCGGGTCTTGAGCTATAACCACCAAGATCTAAAAATGTAGCCCCGTCATTTAGCATCTTTTCAGCTAGTGAAAGAATACTTTTTTCAGTATCCAATTTACCACCATCGAAAAATGAATCTGGAGTAAGGTTGAGGATACCCATAACCTTTGGCTGAGAAAGGTCAATAAGTCTTCCTTTACAATTAATTGTTTTCAATTTTTTAAATTGATTTATTTAAGCGAAATTTACGGAAAATCTTACAGACCCAATGACGGATACTTCAAAACAGTATAACAAAGTTATAGATACTTGTAGAAGCTTGTTTATAAATAAAATGAAAGATTACGGTAGTGCTTGGCGCATTTTAAGACTACCGTCCTTAACAGATCAAATTTTTATTAAAACACAGCGTATTCGTGGTTTGCAAAAAAATACTGAACGCAAAATAAATGAAGATGAAACAAGTGAATTTATTGGGATAATCAATTATTCGGTAATGGCATTAATTCAGCTTGAAAAAGGTGTAGTTGAACAACCCGATATGAACTTGGAAGAAGCTATTTTTGAATACGATCAAAAAATAGCTGAAACCAAACAATTGATGGAGGACAAAAACCATGATTATGGAGAAGCCTGGCGCGATATACGGATTAGTTCATTAACCGATTTAATTTTACAAAAGCTCCTTAGAGTAAAACAAATTGAAGATAATCAAGGAAAAACCTTGGTTTCTGAAGGAATAGATGCTAACTATCAAGATATGATTAATTATGCTGTTTTTGCATTGATTCACCTTAATGAATTGTAGATAAGATAAATAATCCCATTAAGAGGGACATTAGTGGTATAAATCCCATAACCATTCCACCCCGACGGTAATGAGTTCATCGCTTAAAGGGTAAAATTATTTTAATAAACATTTAAAAATATGAAATACATCGTAGGACTCTCAAGAATACTTGTTGGATTATTATTTATTATCAGTGGAATTATAAAACTTAATGATCCTGTGGGTTTTTCTTTTAAGTTAGAAGATTACTTCGCACCAGAAGTACTCAATCTGGATTTTTTAGTGCCCTATGCTTTACTAATAGCCATTTTTGTAGTGATCTATGAAGTAATGCTGGGGGTTATGATTCTACTGGGATATGCCAAAAAATTTACACTATGGAGTTTATTATTAATGATCGTTTTCTTTACGTTCCTTACTTTTTATTCGGCGTATTTTAATAAAGTAACCGATTGTGGATGCTTTGGAGATGCCATTAAATTAACACCTTGGGAATCTTTTACCAAGGATATAGTGTTATTGGTATTAATTTTAATTTTATTCTTCAAAAGGGATCATATCAAACCTATTATATCAAGCACTATTAGAAAAATTGTAGTCTATAGTTCATTTATAGGCTGTATGATCTTTGGATATTATGTTTTACAGCATTTACCTGTCATTGATTTTAGACCCTATAAAATAGGGGCAAATATAACCGAGGGAATGACGTATCCACCAGATGCCCAAAAACCAATTTTTGAATACCTTTGGACCTTTACAAATAACGGAAAAGAAAAAATTGTTGTTACCAATGGGAGTTTTCCCAATGAGGAGGGTAAATATACTGTAGAAACCAAAATGATACAAAAGGGATACGAACCACCCATCCATGATTATACTATGGAACTTGAGGGTAAGGATTATACTTCAGAATTATTAGCTGAAGATAATTTAGTTATTGTTGTTGCTTACAGTATAAGCAATAGCGAAAAAGAAGGATTTATTTCTATAGGCAAAATAACAAATGAAGCATTAAAGAAAGGATATAAAGTTATAGGTCTTTCTGCATCCAGTAAACAAGTTACTAATGCTTTGGTTAAAGAATACAAATTGAATTTCAATTTTTATTTTTGTGACGAGACCACTTTAAAAACCATCATACGAAGCAATCCTGCAATTATGGAACTTCAAAATGGAACCATTATGCAAAAGCTTCACTGGAACGATGCCTTAGATTTGAAATTAAATACTTTAAAACGTAAATAAATAGACAGTGTTAGGATACTTACTACAAAAATTAGGTTATGCAATACTTACCTTGTTTGGGGTAGTAACCGTAATTTTTTTATTGTTTACTATTCTTCCCGGAGACCCTGCTCGTATGATGTTAGGACAAAATGAAAGTGCTGAGCAAATTGCCATTGTTAAAAAGAAATACGGCTTCGATAAACCTGTGAGTAAGCAATATTTATATTATTTAAATGACTTGTCTCCCTTGTCATTTCATAGTTCGAACCCGGAGGATTACACCTATCTTTCAGAAAATAAATACAACGCTTCAAAAATGTTTAATATTGGGGAAATAGACGTTGTAATTAAACTTCCTTATTTGCGAGACTCCTTTCAAAAAAACGGAAAGAAAGTAAGTACTGTAATTGCTGAAACCCTACCTAACACTTTTATTTTAGCAATTTCTGCAATTTTTATTGCTATGATATTAGGAGTTTTTCTTGGAATAGTTTCAGCGATGTTTAAAGATGGTTGGCTAGACAAAACGATACAATTATTAAGCACTTTCGGAATGAGTGTTCCTTCATTTTTTAGTGCAATAATTTTTGCTTGGTTGTTCGGATTTGTATTGCATGAATATACCGGGTTAAACATGACAGGTAGTCTTTATGAAGTAGATGATTTTGGTGAGGGTAAATACATACAATGGAAAAACCTTATTTTACCTGCTGTTGTTTTGGGGATTCGTCCCTTAGCGGTTGTGAGTCAGTTAATGAGAGGATCGCTCCTGGAAGTAATGAGTATGGATTATATAAGAACTGCAAAAGCAAAGGGTTTAACCTTGTTTACCATAGTAAAAAAGCATGCGTTAAAAAATGCCCTAAACCCTGTGGTTACAGCTATTTCAGGATGGTTTGCATCTATGCTGTCAGGCGCAGTTTTTGTAGAGTATATATTTGGGTGGAATGGAATTGGAAAAGAAATTGTGGACGCTCTCAACACACTTGATTTACCTGTTATCATGGGAGCCGTGATAGTAATTGCAACTTTGTTTATAATAATTAATATTTTTGTAGATGTTATCTACGGGTGGCTGGATCCAAAAATTAGAACTAGATGATTTATTAAGATGAGAAAAAATATTGTAGCCGGTAATTGGAAGATGAATAATAATCTACCTGAAACAGAAGAATTAATTTCGGAATTAAAAAAGTTGGTACAAACTTCTGATACCGAAGTTTTGATTGCTCCATCTTATATAAGCCTTAATTCTGCTTGTGAAATTTTAAATGGCACCAATATAGAAGTCATTGCACAAAACATGCATTTTGCTGAAAATGGTTCTTTTACAGGTGAAATTTCTGCAGAGATGTTGAAGAGTGTTGGAATTAAAACAGTTATTTTAGGACATAGTGAACGCAGAGAAAATTTTAACGAAGACGAAGCCCTTTTAAAACAAAAAGTAAATACAGGCTTGCAAAACGGTTTGCGAATTATATTTTGTTTTGGTGAAAAAATTGAAGATAGAAGTGTGGGAAATCATTTTATTGTAGTCGAAAAACAAATAAGAAATGTATTGTTTCATCTATCTGAAGATAAATGGAGTTCTTTAATATTAGCCTATGAACCTATTTGGGCTATTGGTACTGGAGAAACTGCATCACCGGAACAAGCGCAAGAAATGCATGCGTTTATCCGTAGTCTGATTTCAGAAAAATACAATAACGCTGTTGCTGAAAATGTGTCTATACTTTATGGTGGGAGTGTAAAACCGGAAAATGCTAATGAAATATTTGGCAAACCCGATGTGGATGGCGGACTTATTGGAGGAGCTTCCTTAAATGCCAAAAGTTTTATGGCCATTGTAAATTCTTTTTAACATCAAAGTATTTATCTCTAAACATTTTATAGGTGTTTGCCAATATTTATAAAACTTACAATAAGCAAGAAACTACTTTCGTTTCTATTGAGGAGAAAAATAACTGGATTGCAATAAAATTTGTATTTTTAGTTATATTCTTAATAATTATGGGATCAAAAGAAAAAATACAAGAGGAAGTTTTGTATGCCGAAAAGGAGAGTGAACATCGCGAAATTGTTCTCTACAATGACGATGTTAATACTTTCGATCACGTAATAAATACACTTATCCATGCCTGTGATCATACTCCTGAGCAGGCTGAACAATGTTCTATTATAGTTCATTATAAAGGTAAATGTATTGTTAAATCGGGTACTTATGAGGAATTAAAGCCTCGTTGTACCATGCTTCTAAATGCCGATTTAAACGCTGAAATAGTTTAATTGTTTTATTTATTTTTATTATGATTTTTGCATAATATATTTTTATATTTGCAGCCCATTTAAGGCCACGTGGCGCAACTGAATAGCGCACTTGATTACGGCTCAAGAGGTTACAGGTTTGAATCCTGTCGTGGTCACCATAAATCAACAAAAAGTTGAAAATATAGCAATAAGAAAAAGAGGAAATTTATTTTCTCTTTTTTGTTTGTGAAGTTTTCTTTTGTTGATTTTCAAAGCGGAGCTTTACCAGAATCATATAAAGTTAATCCATGTTCACTAAAATAAAAACCCTTAATGAAAATTGTAGAGTTTTTTAATCCAAGGCATTTTTAGTTACCCATAAGCGATATCCAAACAATGCCATTTGCCATTTTTTTGCTTTAGCAAGATCAACACCTCGTTTAGTAAGGCTTGGTAGAATTAATCTGTTGATTTTCGCTAAACTTTTAAATAAGGTTTTTTTCATATATCAAAATTACTAAAAAAAAGTCCTACCCTGACATTAAACAAGATAGGACCTAATAGTACTCAAAATGATGGTTAATTTTTCTTGGTTGTAATTAGTATTACCCCATCTTTTGCTTTTTTACCATATTTTTCTATGGCTTTATCTCCTTTTAAATACTCAATTTTTATAACACTGTCTGAATCAATTTCATCCATTTTCTTTATTGATGCTTTTTTTCCATCTATAATAATTAAAGGATCTTTTCCATCTTCAGTATCAATAAAAAAGAATTTACCTCCTTTTCCTTTATGTAATTTCATTTTTATATGATTTCTACCCTCACCATCACTTATAAAAAAGAAGTTATGGTTATCGTCTAAATGTATTGAATCCCCATAAAATATTATCTCTACATCTTCACCATCTTCATCATCATCAATTACATATTTATAAAAAGTATTTTTATGCTTCTTCCCCTTATTTGAGTTCCAGGTATGAATAGTATTATGGTCATCATCAATATCACTAAAATATTTATTTCCATTTTTAGAAACAAAGTGAAGATTATGTCTTCCGGTACTCCCCAGTCTTATTTCTCCGGTTTTATCATTGTAATATATTTGGAATGATCTAATCCCATCTTCATCTTTTATGTTAAAATTACTATTCGATGATTTGAATTTAACATCTACTTTGATGGATGTAATTTCACCGGAGCGATTTCTTTCAACATCACTAAATTTAACTGTAACATTGTAATTATCCTTAAAAATATTCTTGATTTTTTTCAACTCAGCATCACTGGTATTTTTATCGATGGTCATAGTGATCTCATTAGCTACATTTTTTATTTCTTTTTTTGTGGAAACAAAAGCTAATTTACTCCCTTCTTCATTTCTATGTTTTTTGATTAAAGCATTATTTTTGTCAAAAAATTGATTATTACTTATCAATTCAGAATTAGTTTGGGTAGAAACGAAATTTACGGTATTGTTAGTATAGGCTTTCTTATATTCTACAACCTCTTTTACATTAAAACTCCATAAAAATACCGCCAGTAAAGGAAGTATTAGTGCAAATTTCCATTTGTTTTGTGTTTTAGACGTGGTTTTGTGTAACATAATTATTCGTTTTTTAATTAATGATTGATAAAATTTATTGGCTAACGCTGGTTGTAAGGAAGTTGATAAAACTTTTACCAAGGTTAACTGATATGCTTTTTTTGAAGTTACTTGATGAGCTGTTTCATTATCAGCAATAAACTCAAGATTTTCTTCAATTCCTTTTTTATATAGCCAGGCAAATGGATTTATCCATTGAAAAACAAGCATTAAATTTGCTATTAATATATCTATGGAATGCCATTGAGAAGCATGTGCTTGCTCATGGGATATAATCATTTTTAATTCTTCTGGCAGATGGAGATTAGGATTGTAAACTATGTATTTAAAAAATGAAAATGGTGTTATATTTTTGTTTGTTCTTATATAGGTATATCCCCCTAATTTTTCTGAAGGGAATCTATTTAGTAATTTAAGTAAAGAAAAGAATTGTTTTAAAAACCGGATACTCAATAGTATTACGCCAATAAAATATATGACAAGTCCAATTTTCCACCAATCTAATATAAAATTAGTCTCTTGTTGAATTGTATTTGTTATGGGATTAATTTCAGTAACAAATAAAGCACTAGAATCCGGAATGACAACAAAGGTTGTTTTGGTAAATATCAATAAGGGTAGTAAAAGAGATACGATAACACCTAAAATTAGAAAGTGTCTGTTTGATGAAAAAAAGGTGTCTTTTTTTAAAACTGTAAAATAAACAATATAAAACAAGGTGAGTATAGCACTCGATTTTATTATATAAATTAGAATTTCCATACTATTTCTTTTTTTCGATAATGTCTAATATTTCACGAAGTTCTTTGGCACTTATCTTTTCTTCCTTTGCAAAAAAGGAGACCATATTTTTATAACTGTTATCAAAATATTTTTTCGTAGCCAGATTCATGAATTGTTTGCTATAGGTTTCTTTGGTAATAATAGGAAAATATTGGTGTGTATTACCATAAGCTTTATGTGATACGTACCCTTTATCTTCTAAATTCCGTATAATGGTCGAAACAGTGTTATAATGATTTTCATTTGGTAATTTTGTAAGAATATCTTTTACAAATCCTTTTTCAATATCCCAAAGTGCCTGTATAACTTCTTCTTCTTTATTGGTAAGTTTTTCCATATCACAAACATATAACTATTAATTTAGTTATACAACTATGAATATAGTTATTTAACTATTATTTTAGTTTTATTTAACAATTTATTAGCCAATGATTTTTTTTAGAAAGAATTAGATGTCTTTAAAAATAGTATCTTCGTGACGTAATTTTACAGTTTAATGAGTATATTAATTATCCTTTTGGGGTTAATGTTGTTGGTAGTAGGGGGAGTGTATTTAGTGCGTTCATCGGTAGCCCTTTCTTTTAGATTACATATTTCTAAAATGGTAATTGGATTGACAGTAGTATCATTTGCTACTTCGGCTCCGGAATTATTAGTTAGCGTACAGGCTGCCTTAGATGGGTTTCCAGATATTGCAATAGGGAATGTAATTGGCTCTAATATTGCCAATATTGGATTGGTATTAGGGATAACGGCTATAATTTCTACACTTTATATAGATAAGGATTTTTACAAGTTTAACTGGCCGGTAATGATGCTGTTCTCTATTTCTTTGTATTTTATAATGCAAAGTGGAAATATAATTGATAGAGGAGAAGGGATAGGCCTTCTACTGGCATTATGTATTTATTTATGGGTACTTATAGCTAGGGCTAGACGATCTCGAACTCAAATTGCCATTGATACGGAAATTAATACAGCTCTTTCCAATACATCAAATTTTAAGATTACACTCTGGCTAATAATTGGTGGAGTTGCTTTGTGGGGAGGTAGTGAATTATTGATAAAAGGTGCTGTTGATTTAGCAGAAAAAATGAGAGTAAGTCAACGTGTGATTGCCATTTCTATAGTGGCAATAGGTACAAGCGTACCAGAATTTGCAACATCTATTATTGCTGCACTTAATAAGGAAAAAGCAATTTCTTTGGGAAATATAATAGGCTCTAATATATTTAATATTGCATCAGTTTTAGGTATAACAGCTATTATTAAACCTATATCTGTAATAAGTGAAAAAATTCTGACCAATGATATTTTTTGGTTGTGGGGTTTTGCATTTGTATTATTACCCTTAGCATTTCTTCCTAAAAAATTCAGGCTAAGCAGGTACATAGGGATTATTTTATTTGTTGCTTACGCCACTTTTATTGGTTTAGCTTTTATAAAATCATAGCCTGCATTAATTTGTTTAAATTTAAAAAATTTAAATTTATTAATATATTTTCTAAATAAATAGGGGGGTGTATTGATAAAATTATCAATTTATCATAATTAACCCTAAAAAAACAGGGGTAATATTACAAAAAGTTATAATTTTGTGCTATTCAAGTCTAATAATTAATTAAACGTATAAAATGCCCACTTTAAGATTTCAAGCCATCAAGGAAACATTTAATCGTGTTCCTGTTATAGTTAATGAAACTGAACGTCGTTCAGCTATCTTCGGAAAAAATGTTTTTAATGAAACCTCAATGCGTCAGTTTTTAACAAAAGACTCTTATAAAAGTGTAATGAATGCAATTGAAAGCGGTACAAAAATAGACCGTAGCAATGCAGGCCATATTTCTACAGGTATGAAAGAGTGGGCTATTGCAAAAGGAGCTACTCATTATACACATTGGTTTCAGCCTTTAACCGGTTCTACTGCTGAAAAACATGATGCTTTTTTTGAAACAATTGAGGGCGGACGAGCAATTGAAAAATTTGGAGGAGGACAACTCGTTCAACAAGAACCCGATGCTTCCAGTTTCCCAAGTGGAGGTATTCGTAACACATTTGAAGCAAGAGGATATACAGCCTGGGATCCTACTTCTCCGGCGTTTATTTATGGTACTACACTTTGTATCCCAACAGTGTTTGTTGCATACACAGGAGAAGCACTAGATAACAAAACACCTTTACTTCGTTCATTGCAGGTTTTAGATCATGCTGCTACAGACATAGCAAAATATTTTGATAAAAAAGTCACTAAAGTAATTGTAACCTTAGGTTGGGAGCAAGAGTACTTTTTAATTGATAAAGCTTTAGCAACTTCCCGTCCGGATATAACACTTACCGGAAGAACTTTATTAGGTCATGCTTCAGCAAAAGGACAACAACTGGACGATCATTACTTTGGATCTATTCCTACCCGTGTACTCAATTATATGCGCGATTTGGAAACCGAATGTATGCTTTTAGGTATTCCTGTTAAAACCCGCCATAATGAGGTAGCACCAAACCAATTTGAGTTAGCCCCAATTTTTGAGGAGGCCAACCTTGCCGTTGATCATAACTCTTTATTAATGGATATTATGGAGAAAGTGGCTGACCGACATAATTTCAAAGTATTGTTTCATGAAAAACCATTTGCAGGTATAAATGGAAGTGGGAAACATAACAATTGGTCGTTGTGTACAAATACAGGTGTAAATTTATTAAGCCCCGGTAATACACCTATGAAAAGTCTTCAGTTTTTGACATTCTTTGTAAGTACGATTAAAGCAGTAAATGATTATGAAGAATTATTACGAGCTTCTATAGCTAGTGCAAATAATGATCATCGTTTAGGGGCTAATGAGGCCCCACCTGCAATTATCTCTGTATTCATAGGTTCACAACTTACTAAGACCCTAAATGAATTGGAGAAAGTAACTACCGGTAAATTATCACCAGAGGAGAAAACCGATTTAAAACTAAATGTAGTTGGTAAAATCCCTGAAATATTATTAGATAATACAGATCGTAATCGCACATCACCTTTTGCTTTTACAGGAAATAAATTTGAGTTTCGTGGCGTAGGTTCTTCAGCTAACTGTGCCAACCCCATGACGGTTTTAAATTCAATTGTAGCAAAACAACTCATCGAATTTAAAGAAAGTGTAGACAAACTTATCAAAGACAAAAAGATGAAGAAGGACGATGCTATCTTTAATGTTCTTAGAGAGTATATAAAGGTTTCTAAAGCCATTCGTTTTGAAGGAGATGGATATAGTGATGCTTGGGTAAAGGAAGCTAAAAGAAGAGGTTTGAGCAATACTAAAAATACACCGGAAGCTTTAAAAGCAAAAATTTCAAAAAAAACCATAGACCTGTATGAAAGTTTAGGAATAATGAGCAAAGTAGAAATAAAAGCACGGTATGAGATTAGAGTTGAAGAATACACTATGCGTATTCAAATTGAGGGACGGGTATTGGGTGATATTGCCAGAAATCATGTGATACCAACAGCAATAAAATATCAAAATATTTTAATTGAAAATGTTCAGGGATTAAAAGATATCTATGGTAAGGATTTTAGGAAATTTTCTAAGGAACAAATGCAACTTATAGAACAAATATCCGAACATATTGCAAAAATCAATATTGGGATAACAGATATGATAAATGAGCGTAAAAAAGCTAATATAATTGATTCAATAGAGGAACGAGCGTTTTCATATTGCAATAAGGTAAAACCATATTTCGATAAAATACGATATCACTGTGATAAGTTAGAATTACTTGTAGATGATGAACTTTGGCCCTTAACCAAGTATCGTGAATTGTTGTTTACTAAATAATAGAATTTAACCTAAATTAAAACCTTAGGTATTTCACTGAGGTTTTATTTTTACCTTTGTGCTATGAGTCAGGAAATTTCAAAACGTTATGCCCAACGAGGTGTTTCTGCTTCAAAAGAAGATGTGCATAATGCTATAAAAAATGTTGACAAAGGTTTATTTCCACAAGCTTTTTGTAAAATCGTACCCGATTATTTAACTGGTGACGTTGATTATTGCATTGTGATGCACTCAGATGGTGCAGGAACAAAATCTTCACTCGCCTATATGTATTGGAAGGAAACAGGGGATATTTCAGTGTGGAAAGGTATAGCTCAAGATGCATTGATAATGAATATAGATGATCTGTTATGTGTCGGGGCAACAGATAATATCATGCTATCATCTACCATTGGGCGAAATAAAAATAAGATTCCAGGTAAAGTAATTTCGGCATTGATAAATGGAACCGAAGAACTTATTGAAGAACTTAAAAAATATGGGGTTACTATTTTTTCGACTGGAGGTGAAACGGCAGATGTGGGAGACCTGGTACGAACAATAATTGTAGATTCTACTGTTACGGCGCGCTTAAAGAGAAGTGATGTGATAAACAATGCTAATATAGAAGCAGGAGATGTTATAGTAGGTTTGGCTTCTTTTGGGCAAGCTAGTTATGAGTCTGAATACAATGGAGGAATGGGTAGTAATGGTTTAACTTCTGCTCGGCATGATGTTTTTAAAAGCTACCTGGCTTCAAAATATCCAGAGAGCTATGACCATGAGTTGCCTGAAGATTTGGTGTATACCGGATCAAAAAAATTAACAGAACCAGTTGATGAAGCTCCTTTGGATGCAGGGAAATTAGTCCTGTCTCCTACACGAACCTATGCCCCTATTATTAAGAAAATTCTTTCTAAGTACACCCATATAGATATCCATGGGATGGTTCATTGCAGCGGAGGTGGCCAAACCAAGATTCTTAATTTTATTGATAAACTTCATATTATTAAGGACTCTTTATTCGATGTCCCACCTTTATTTAAATTAATTCAGAAAGAAAGCAATACAGATTGGAGAGAGATGTATCAGGTATATAATATGGGACATCGAATGGAATTGTATGTACCAAAGAAAATAGCAACCGATATCATTGAAATTTCAAAAATTTTTAATGTTGATGCTAAAATTGTTGGTACTGTAATACTATCTGAAACCAAAAAACTAACCATCAAAAGTGAGTTTGGCACTTTTTTATATTAGAAGGGCAAAGTATTCGATTATATTTTCAGAAGAATTTTTATTCTAAATTATCGTAATTTTGTAGGATTATAAAGAATCTATGTTAGAGAAACTTCAAATAGTAAAACAACGTTTTGACGAGGTGAGTGATCTTATCATTCAACCCGATATAATAAAGGATCAAAAACGTTACATACAACTTAATAAGGAGTATAAAGAGCTTAGGGTACTAATGGATAAACGTTTGGAATATCAATCACTTACCAATACAATAATTGAAGCTGAAGAAATTATTTCAGAGGGTAGTGACCCCGAAATGGTTGAAATGGCAAAAATTGAATTGGATGAAGCTAAGGGGCGCATTCCTAAACTCGATGAAGAAATAAAATTTTTACTGATTCCGAAAGACCCGGAAGATTCAAAAAATGCGGTGATGGAAATACGTGCCGGTACAGGAGGTGATGAAGCAAGTATTTTTGCGGGAGATTTATATAGAATGTATTCAAAATACTGTGAAAGTAAAAGATGGAAAACCAATGTAATCAATTTTAGTGAAGGTACTAGTGGAGGATTTAAGGAAATTCAGTTTGAAATCGAAGGAGTAGATGTGTATGGGATATTAAAATTTGAAGCTGGTGTACATCGTGTACAACGTGTGCCACAAACCGAAACACAAGGGCGAGTGCATACAAGTGCTGCTACCGTGATGGTATTTCCAGAGGCCGAAGAATTCGATATACAAATAGACCCCAAAGATGTACGGATAGATTATTTCTGTTCTTCTGGACCAGGAGGGCAATCGGTTAATACAACTTATTCTGCCGTTCGTTTAACTCATGAACCAACAGGTATAGTTGCTCAATGTCAGGACCAGAAGTCTCAACACAAGAATAAGGAAAAGGCATTTAAAGTATTGCGTTCTCGTTTATTCGATTTAGAATTAGCTAAGAAACAAGCTGAGGATGCAGAGAGACGTGGATCTATGGTTATTAGTGGTGACCGAAGTGCTAAAATACGCACCTATAATTATCCTCAAGGACGCGTGACAGATCATAGAATTAATCTTACTCTATACGATTTAAGCAACATTATTGATGGAGATATTCAAAGGTTAATAGATGAGCTTCAACTGGTTAATAATACCGAAAAATTAAAAAATGCAGGAGAGACATTTTAAATTTAAACATTTTTATGAATCTGAATGATCTCATCAAAAATATAAAAAATAAGAATTCTTTTCTTTGCATTGGGTTGGATGTGGATTTGCAAAAGATTCCAAAACACTTACTGGAATTAGAAGATCCGATCTTTACTTTCAATAAAGGAATTATCGATGCTACTCACCAATTGGCAGTGGCCTACAAACCCAATATAGCCTTTTATGAAGCCTATGGAACTAAAGGCTGGAGAGCTTTGGAAAAAACTATAAATTACTTAAACCAAAATCATCCGGAAATATTTACTATAGCAGATGCTAAACGAGGTGATATTGGCAATACATCTTCCAGGTATGCCAAGGTTTTTTTTGAAGATTTAGATTTCGATTCAGTTACGGTAACACCATATATGGGGAGAGATTCTGTTGAACCATTTTTAGCTTTTGAAAATAAACATACTATTCTATTGACATTAACTTCGAATATAGGTGCTTTCGATTTTCAAACTCAAAAGATTAACGAAAAAGAACTTTACAAAATAGTTTTGGAAACTTCTAAATCCTGGAGAAATAGTGAAAATTTAATGTATGTAGTAGGTGCTACCAAGGCAGAGTATTTGAAAGAAATACGGAAAATAGTACCGGATAGTTTTTTGTTGATTCCCGGAGTGGGGGCACAAGGAGGTAGCTTGGTTGAAGTATGTAAATACGGGATCACAAAAGACATAGGACTTCTAATAAACTCTTCTCGTGGAATTATTTATGCTTCAAACGGAACTGATTTTGCAGAAGCTGCAGCAATTGAAGCTGAAAAGATTCAACAGAAAATGAAACAAATACTGGAAACATTGTAATGGCACTGGCAGACTATTTTAATCCTGAAGAGCAAAAACTTGTTTTAACAAAGTTGTGGTTCTAGCATTTATATTATTCCTTATTTTCCTTTCCTCGATCCCTATCATTTTATAGACTCCTTTTAATGCCTCTTTGGTTACATAATCTGTTAGATCGGGATTTACCTTTTTTACAAATGGAACAGTGTTGTATTTGTTTATAATAGTGGTCCAAACCTGGTCTGCACCTACTTTATTGAATGATTTTTTAATTACAGGATTAAATTTTAAATACAAAGCTTGATTGGTTTTATTCTTTAGATAAGATGTAGCTGCATAATCATTGCCTAATAAAATATTTTTAGCATCATTAAATGTGATGTCTTTTACAGCTTTAATAAAAATGGGAGTGGCTTCTTTTACTGCATCTTCTGCCGCACGATTTAAAAGCTTAAGCCCTTTATCGGCAAGACTGCTTAATCCTATGTCACGAAGTGTTTGATCTACTTTTTGTAATTCTTCCGGGAGAAGAATTTTTACTAAATTATTTTTATAGAACCCATCCTTTTGTGTGAGTTTGTTTACCTGTTTATCAATACCAAATTCTAAGGCTTGACGTAATCCATTTGCAATCATGGTTGGATTAGTTCCAACTTGATCGGGGATTGTATTAACAACATCTTGTAATTCAGAACATGAAACGATAACAAATGTGAGGGAAAATACAGTTAGTATTTTATTATACATACCAATGAGTTATTTTAAATAATTAAATATAAAAAAAGACCCTTTGTTTCAAAAGGGTCTTTTTTTATAAATAAAATAGTAAACTAATTCTTATTTTATAACTTTAATTGTTTTAGAAGCATTTCCAATAGTTACATTAACTAAGTAAGCACCAGAAGCAAGAGCCCCCATATCAATACTTGGAGAAATTGCATTAGGTTGAGCCTGAAGAACAACTTTACCAAGAATATCATATACAGTGATAGAATCAACAGCAGCTTTAGAGCTAATGTTTAATACGTCTCTTACAGGGTTAGGATATACACTAAAAACATCTGCAGAAAAATCATCAACACCTAAGAAATAATCGGCATATATAATATCATCAATCCAGTAATCGTTATTAGCTAGTGCAGAGAAAAAGTCCATAGCACCAATCTGAGATCCTGGATAAACTTCAAGATCTAAGAATAAAACACCGTCAACCCACATAGAAATCTCACTGAAATCTAAATTAATTTCATATTTAACTTCAAACCATTGGTCCTCAGGATAAGTGGCAGTATCACCATTGTCTAAATACTCAACAGAACCAGCATCAAATAGCCACTCTCCGTTCCACTGAACACCGGGTGCTTCTTCTTGTTGGAAGTTCCAATATGCAGAATTACCAGATGGAACATATACGTTAAATCTCACGGTATACTCTCCAGCAGATGGTTCACCACAAAGCATTAGAGCATCGCAGAGGGGAGATGTAATTCCAGGTACGTTACCTGACTGGGTTCCAGAGCTTGCCCAAGTATCAGATACTTGTATGTCTTCATCTGTTCCGGTTACACCAGACCAGTTTGTCCATACAGAGGGATTTTGATTCCCCATAGGTCCTAACCCATAAAGTTCAAAATCATCACTAATAATAATAGTTTGTGAATTTGCTGTTAAAGAAAAAGCAAACGCCACAATTGCTAAAATGTAAATTTTTTTCATAATAATTATTATTTGTTGTTTAATATTGAACCGCAATATACAAACATTATTATATACCACAAATAAATACAAGATTTTATTTTGTGTCATTTAAGTGTTAGATGTTTTATATAGAGGGTTTTTAGTGATTTAACCTTTAATTATTATTTTATAATTTTTACAGTTTTAGAAACATTTCCAATAGTTACATTAACTAAGTAAGCACCAGATTGCAGGGCGCTCATGTTTATACTTGGAGAAATTACATCCGGTTGGGCCTGAAGAATAATTTTACCCAGTATATCATAAACAGTAATAACATCTACAGCAGCTTTAGAGCTAATATTTAAAATATCCTGTACCGGATTAGGATATACACTAAAAACATCTGCAGAAAAATCATCGACTGCAAAGATCCCATCGATATAATAAATATCATCAATCCAAAATTCAGTGTTACTATCAATAGAGAAAAAGTTCATAGCACCTAACCAGGTACCTTGGTAGGGTTCAGAATCTAAGAATAGATTATTATCAACCCACATGCTTATTGTTAAAAAATCTAGGTCAATTTCATATAAAATTTCAAACCATTGGTTATTGGGATAGGGAATAGTAGCACCCGTTATATCATAAGTAATAACACCAGGTGATCCTCCAAAAATAGTTGCATCTACATACCACTGTCCGTTCCACTGTATACCAGGCGTTTCTTCTTGTTGTATATTCCAATATCCATTTGCTCCGCTAGGAACATAAATATAAAATCTAAGATGAAATAGTCCATATTCCTGATTACCCAATAGTAATAATGCATCTTGAATTCCTCCAGGGCCAATATATCCCCTTTGATTAACACCACCTCCAACTAGGATATCTTCTCCTGTTCCGGTTACACCAGACCAGGTCGTCCACCATGGAGCTTGATCTCCCATGGGTCCAGGAGTGTAAGACTCAAAATCATCTTCAAAAAGAATTTGAGCATTTAAGTTGAATGAAAAAGCTAATGCTACAATAGAAAATATATAAAAATTTTTCATAATAAATAGGATTTACCACTTAGTAAAAACATATATTTTTAAATACACAAAATAAAGTAATTCCTCGATTCTTTTCTGTGTTATAATTTATTAGGTGTTTTTAGTTGTTTTTATTGATTTAACCTTTAATTATTGTTTTATAACTTTAATAGTTTTAGAAGCATTTCCTATAGTTATATTAACTAAGTATGTACCAGATTGCAGGGCACTCATGTTTATACTTGGAGAAATTACATCCGGTTGGGCCTGAAGAATAATATTACCCAGTATATCATAAACAGTAATAAAATCTACAGCAACTTTAGAGCTAATGTTTAATACATCTCTTACAGGATTAGGATATACCCTAAATACATCTGCAGAAAAATCATCAACACCTAACCATAAATCGTCATATAAAACATCATCAATATAAAGATCGTTATTTCCATCTATAGAGAAAAAGTTCAAAGCACCTAACCAGGTACCTTGGTATGGTTCAGCATCTAAAAATAAAGCACCGTCAACCCACATAAAAATCTCAACGAAATCTAGGTCAATCAAATAAAAAATTTCAAACCATTGGTCATTGGGATAGGGAATAGTAGCACCCGTTATATCATAAGTAATAACACCAGCAGACCCTCCTGAAGTAGTTGCATCTATAAACCACTGTCCGTTCAACTGAGAACCAGGTGTTTCTTCTTGTTGGATGCTCCAATAACCGGTCGCACCAGAAGGAACATAAACATCAAATCTTATAGAGTATTCAGCATAATCCATATTACCCAAAAGCAAAACAGCAAAGGTAACTTGATCTGGGGGTATATTACCTGACTGAACTCCTGAAGATGCAAAAATATCTGTTACAACAATACCTGGGTAAAGAGGGTCACATAACCATACCGGTGGATTTTGACACTCCATAGGACCAATAGGATAACTTTCAAAATCATCTTCAAAAATAATTTCAGCATTTTGAGCATTTTGAGCATTTAAAGTAAATGTAAAAGACAATACGATAAGGGTTAATAAGTAAAAGTTTTTCATCTTAAATTGGTTTTTTATTTCTTATTGTAATTACTTTCTTTAAATATACAAAATAAAGTAATTCCTCGATTCTTTTCAGTGTTATGATTTGTTAGGTGTTTTATAGTTGTTTTTAGTAAATTTGTGCTTAATTACTATTTAAAAGATTTCAATGAAGAGTATTCCTCCTTATATCCCTAAAAATAAAGTGAGAATTGTTACAGCAGCCTCTCTTTTCGATGGACACGATGCAGCTATTAATATAATGCGTCGAATTATCCAGGCTACTGGGGTAGAAGTCATTCATTTGGGTCATGACCGTAGTGTGGAAGAAGTAGTAAATACTGCCATACAAGAGGATGCCAATGCCATTGCAATAACCTCTTATCAAGGAGGGCATAATGAGTATTTTAAATATATGTATGACCTTCTGAAAGAAAAGGGAGCGACTCATATTAAAATATTCGGTGGTGGTGGTGGCGTTATTTTACCTTCAGAAATTAAAGAATTGCAGGAGTACGGTATTACTCGTATTTATTCACCCGATGATGGAAGAGGAATGGGGCTTCAGGGAATGATCAATGATCTGGTTGAAAGATCGGATTTTCCTATAGGTGATAATTTAAATAGAGAAATAGATAAACTTTCAAAAAAAGAAGCAGGAGCAATTGCACGGGTCATTTCTTCTGCCGAAAACTTTCCGGAAGTGGCAAAAGAGACCCTACAAAAAATACATGAAAGAAATAAAACGTCTACAACACCTGTCCTGGGAATAACAGGAACCGGAGGTTCAGGAAAATCTTCACTTGTCGATGAATTAGTCCGTCGGTTTTTAATCGATTTTCCTGAAAAGACCATAGGTATTATTTCTGTAGATCCTTCAAAAAGGAAAACAGGAGGTGCTTTATTGGGTGATCGAATACGTATGAATGCTATCAACTCTCCTCGTGTTTATATGCGTAGTTTGGCTACTCGCCAAAGTAATTTAGCATTATCTAAATATGTTACAGAAACCATTGAAGTTCTAAAAGCAGCCCAATACGACATAATCATTTTAGAAACATCGGGGATAGGGCAAAGCGATACCGAGATCATCGAACACAGTGATGTGTCTCTCTATGTAATGACCCCTGAGTTTGGTGCAGCTACCCAATTGGAAAAAATAGACATGTTGGATTTCGCCGATTTGGTCGCCATCAATAAATTCGATAAGCTGGGATCTTTAGATGCTCTTCGGGATGTGAAAAAGCAGTACATGCGAAATAATAACCTATGGGACACACCACAGGATGAACTTCCTATATTCGGGACCATCGCATCACAATTCAATGACCCGGGAATGAACAGGCTTTATAAGGCTATCATGGAAAAGATCGTTGAAAAAACGGGTTCCGATCTAAAGACCAACTATCAGATTTCAGATGAGATGTCGGAAAAAGTTTATGTGATCCCTCCGGCACGTGTACGTTATCTTTCAGAAATATCAGAAAATAACAGGAACTACGATTCTAAAGTAGATTCACAAGTTTTAGTCGCACAAAAATTATATGGTGTTTTTAAAACATTAGAATCGGTAGTTGGTGAAATACCACAATTAGATAAAACAGGAATTATAATAGAACCCAATAAATTAAATGATGCAAAATCATCAAACGAAAATAAAGACTTTATAAAATTACTTATTGCCGAATTCAACCGTATAAAAATGAATCTCGATCCCTACAATTGGGAAGTTATTTTGGGTTGGAACTCAACAATAAAACGATATAAAAATCCTATTTACTCTTATAAAGTTAGAGATAAGGAGATTAAAATAGAAACACATACAGAAACGCTTTCGCATTTAAAAATTCCAAAAATCGCCTTACCAAAATACAAAGCCTGGGGTGATATCTTAAGATGGGTATTACAGGAAAATGTACCCGGAGAGTTTCCTTACACCTCTGGGTTGTATCCATTTAAAAGAACCGAAGAAGATCCAACACGCATGTTTGCTGGAGAAGGAGGCCCTGAGCGTACCAACAGACGTTTTCATTATGTAAGTTTAGGCTTGCCTGCCAAACGACTTTCAACAGCTTTTGATAGTGTTACTCTTTATGGAAATAATCCCGATCACCGCCCTGACATCTATGGAAAAATTGGAAATGCCGGCGTATCAATATGTTGCCTTGATGATGCTAAAAAATTATATTCCGGGTTCGATTTAAGCCACCCAATGACTTCTGTAAGTATGACTATTAATGGTCCTGCACCGATGCTTTTAGGTTATTTTATGAATGCTGCTATCGATCAAAATTGCGAAAAGTACATTAAAAAAAATAATCTTGAAAAAGAGGTAGAATCAAAAATTAAAAAAATATATAAGGCTAAAGGAATCGACCAACCAATATATAATGGAAATATCCCTGAAGGAAATGATGGGTTAGGATTGATGTTATTAGGTGTCACAGGAGATGATGTTTTGCCTGCTGATGTCTATGATAAAATTAAGTACGACACCCTAAAACAAGTTCGAGGTACAGTACAAGCCGATATTTTAAAAGAGGATCAAGCACAAAATACCTGTATATTTTCTACAGAATTTGCACTCCGACTCATGGGCGACGTGCAGGAATATTTTATAGAAAAGCAAATACGTAATTTTTATTCGGTTTCAATATCTGGGTATCATATTGCTGAAGCTGGCGCCAATCCTATTACACAATTGGCATTTACCTTGTCTAACGGATTTACCTATGTGGAATACTATCTATCGCGTGGAATGGATATCAATAAATTTGGTCCAAATCTTTCATTTTTCTTTAGCAATGGGGTCGATCCGGAATATTCTGTAATAGGACGTGTTTCAAGAAAAATATGGGCTAAAGCATTAAAGTATAAATACGGCGCTGAACCAAGATCGCAAATGCTGAAATATCACATACAAACATCGGGGCGTTCATTGCATGCACAGGAAATAGATTTTAATGATATTAGAACAACGCTTCAGGCATTGTATGCTATTTACGATAACTGTAACTCTTTGCATACCAATGCTTATGATGAAGCTATTACTACACCTACCGAGGAAAGTGTGAGACGGGCAATGGCAATTCAGCTTATCATTAATAAAGAATTAGGATTGACTAAAAACGAAAATCCCATTCAAGGATCTTTTATAATTGAAGAACTTACCGATTTGGTTGAAGAAGCTGTTCTAACTGAGTTTGATCGTATTACAGAACGGGGTGGCGTACTAGGTGCCATGGAAACTATGTATCAACGTAGTATGATACAAGAAGAAAGTTTGTATTATGAAACTTTAAAACACAATGGTGATTATCCAATTATTGGCGTGAATACATTTTTAAGCAGTAAAGGCTCTCCAACTGTTATTCCGGAGGAGGTAATTCGTGCCACCGAAGCCGAAAAACAATTTCAAATTAAGGTCATAGAAAATCTTCATATCTCCAACAAAAAAGAAGCATCAATATTATTAAATGAACTACAGCAAAGATCGATTAACAATCAGAATATTTTTGAAGCGCTCATGGAAGTTTGTAAGCGTTGTTCCCTTGGACAGATCACTAATGCTTTGTTTGAGGTAGGTGGACAATATCGCAGAAACATGTAATCCCACTTTCTTGTTTTATAAAATAATTTATGTAATTTGTTACAAACTAATCGGTTAATATTTTAAATATGAAAAACATTAATTATGTGGTAATTGTTGTCATTATAATAACCGTTTTTGCTTCGTGCAAATCTGATAAAAAAGGACAACCTAAAATAGATGACTTAGTTGAAGCAAATACCGACAATGTCGTAGAAGTTATCGCAAAAGATTTTATTTTTCAGGTCGATTCTGTAATTCCTTCTGGATGGTCAACATTCAGAATGAAGAATACAGGCATGATGGAACATTTCTTTCTACTTACAAAACTTCCAGATTCAATTACTTTTAACGACTACATTACCGGTGTTGGAACTGCTTTTGGAAAGTCCTGGAATGCATATAAAAATGGAGAAGTTGATAAAGAAGGTGCTTATGGCATTTTAGGCGCAAACATTCCGGAGTGGTATGCGAATGCTACACCAATGGGTGGAATAGGAATGATTTCTGGTGGACAAACGGGAGTAACTACAATGAAACTGACACCAGGAAATTATGTTATGGAATGTTATGTTAAAGCAGTTAATGGACAGTTTCATTCCGAATTAGGAATGATTAATCCAATAACTGTAACTGATAATGTTACTAAAATGGAGCCGCCAGTAGCTAATGTGGAAGTTATTCTTACCAACGACTCTATGGAGATTAAGGGAAAAGTAATTTCAGGTAAAAATATTATAGCTGTTCATTTTAAGGAGCATCCGGAAGTAGGGCTTGGAAATGATATTCATATTGTAAAAGTGGATGAAAAAACCAATATGGATGATGTTACATTTTGGATGGATTGGTTAAATATAGGTGGTTTGACCTCGCCTGGACCAGCAATATTTTTAGGAGGAACACATGAAATGCCAGTTGGTTATACGGCTTATTTTCATTGCACCTTTGAAGGAGGAGACTATGCTTTTGTAGCAGAAACCCCTATTGGAAGGTTTAAAATATTTACGGTTGAGTAATTTTTATTTTAGTATAATTAGTTTAAGGACAAATTTAAGACAAGAAAAAGATAGATTTTTATAAGGTCAACATCCAGTTACGTTGTAGTTTTCTAAACTTTTTTAGTTCTTTACGTAATAGGGGTAAAAAATCTCTTCCGTTACTGTTTGATCTTTCCAGGCGGTCACAGTTTTTATATAATACGTTTGTAAGTTGTGTAAGAAATACTGCGTGTTTATGTTTTTCTTCGAAATATGTTTTGCTTTCAGCTTTTACAATTTCCGGAGCGAGAGAAATAGATTGTTGTACAATATCTCCTGAAAAATAAATATTGGAATCTTCACTGCCATTACTTTGCAAAGGAGCCAAATCGTGTACTAAATACTTAGAAATATTTCGTGATAGTGTAAATATTTCTATAGCCTTTCTGTAAATAGGCGACAGGTATAGATTATTTGAAATATTAGGTATCATTACAATTTTTTATAGGGCTTTCAAGCAGTCTTTAAAATTAGTCACAAAAAAGCATTTCAACCATTCGATTTTAAAGTATTAACGTATATTTGCTTTAATAATTAAATAATTTTACCTCATTTTCTTTAAAATGAACATTGACAGCCTAAACTGGAAAATCTTACAATGTCTTCAGCAAAATGCAAGACAGTCTAATGCTGCTATTGGCAGGAAGGTTGGAATAAGTTCTCCGGCAGTTTCTGAAAGAATAAAAAAGATGGAAGACTTAGCTGTAATTACAGGATATAAAACCTTGGTTTCACCATTTGAAGTGGGATATCAATTAAAGGCTATAATTACCTTAGATGCTTTTGCAGGAAAACTAAAACCTTTTTTACAATTAGTGAAAACCTACGATGAGGTACTAAACTGTTATCGAGTTACCGGAAACGAAAATATTGTTATGGAAGTGGTTTTAAAAAATCAAAAACACTTAGAAACTTTTATCGATCAACTAATTAGTTATGGTGAAACTAAAACTCAAATTGTATTATCTCATATAGTTGAATACAACGAGATTAAAAAGTAATGCTCATAATTTATTGATAATTTTTATCAATTATTATATGTGGAACTTCTTCAAGATTCCAATCTATAACAAGTCCTTTTGCTAAAGATCTGGCAATATTCTTTCCGTATAAATATTCACATAGATACAATGCTGCTTCAAAACTTTTAGCGCCTCCTGCCGAAGTAATATATTTTCCATCATGAACAAATAAGATCTCTTTACGTATGTCTAAATTGGGAAACATTTTTCGCATTTTATCGATATCACCCGGAAATGTTGTAGATACCGAATTGTTTAGTAATCCAGCCTTTGCAAGTACAAAAGCACCATCACAATGCGATGTAATAAATAATGCATTTTTATCTACCTTTTTTATAAAATTTATCATGTTCTCATCTTCCAGATCACTGTCAAGATGATGTTCTGCACTGGGAACTATCAAAATATCGATTTGTGGAATACTGTCTTTCAAATAATTAAAATCCGGTAAAATTCGTATACCTTCAAAAGTTGTAATAGCAGCATCTGTATTAGCCACAGTGAAGACATTCATTGATTTTATATTTTTTCTATAAATAGTATGCTGAAATATATCGTAAGGTGCTGTTAGCTCGGTATTGTAAGTACCGTCCATAATTAAAAAAGCTACATTATAACGGGAGCTGTCTTTATTTTGAATTAATTTTAAAGCTCTTTTTGTGACTATTTCAGTTTTGGTTGAAATATTTTTTTCTTCCGTAGAGTTTCCGCAGGAATAAATTCCTAAGAAAATTGATATTACAATGAAATACCGCATATTAACTTGATTTAAGAACCTGTAAAGTTAGGAGATTTTTTTAGTATGCGATATAACCAAACGGACAGGATCATAGCAATTAAACCATAAATTGCAGTGATGCTCCAATTTGATTGATAACCAAATTGTTCAATAATAAAGAAACTTATGATCGGACAAAAGATATGAGCAAAAGAAAAAGACATAGAATACCAAGCCATATAACTACCTTCATAACCTTTTTTTGCTCTATTCATAGCAAAAGTGTTTGTAAATGGAAACGCAATCATTTCACCAACAGTAATAAAAATCATATGGATGATCAATATTTCCCAAAAGCTGTCAAAAAGCAAAAGCACAAAACTAATCCCCATTAAAAAGGAGCTGATTAAGAACAGTTTTGGATGTAATATTTTTTTACGTTCTATCCAACTTACAATAGGCATTTCAAGCAATACAATAATAACTCCATTTAGAAGCATTAGAAAGCCTGTATAATCTTCGGTTAAACCAAAATGCTTGTTATGATACGTAGGCAATGTAAAAAATAATTGCATAAAGATCATTCCCATTAAGAAACTTATCCCCAAAAAAATGAGATAGGGTTTATCTTTTATTATGCTGAATTTTTTATCTTTATTTAAAGCTTCTTCCTTTTCTTTAAGGTTATGTATTTCTTTCTTTTTAACCAATAGAACAAAAAGAATCGTGGAAAGAATGCAGGTTAATCCATCGATCCAAAACATAGCAACATATCCACTTCTTACAATAAGAATTCCGCCAATTACAGGACCAAAAACGAACCCAAGATTTATGGCTAAACGCACAAGGGCAAGAGAGCGTGTTTGGTTTTCGGGTTTGCTATAAGCCTTCAATGAAACAAATAATGCCGGTCTAAACATATCGGCAATGCTCATTATAAAGAAAACACTAAAACATAAAGCCCAAAATGTGGTAACAAATTGTAAGCCTATAAACAGGAACCCTGTAATTAATAAGCTTCTAACCATTACATTGTAAAAGCCTAGTCTATCGGTCATTTTACCACCTAAATAATGTCCTACTAAGGAACCAACTCCAAAAAAAGACAGAATAATACCAACATTTTCAAGTGTAAAATTAAGTTCTTCATTTAAGTATCTACTTAAAAAAGGCAATATCATAGTTCCTGCTCTATTAACGAAAGTTACAAATGCTAAAAACCAAACCTCTTTTGATAAGCCTTTAAAGGAGTTAATATAATTTAAGTAAATATTCCTCATTAGTAAGTTAGTTACTGTAAAACTAAAACGTCCGGTGATAATACCGAACGTTTTTATATTGATTTAATTTATGAGTCTATAATCAATACTTAAATAACCGACAATTCTTTGTAGAACTGACAGGTTTTTGTCTATTCATGTATGTGTTGCTTTTCACAACTTGCTAGTGTAAAAAAAAACATATGAAATACAATCTGGGAATATTTTCAGATTATCACTTTTTAATACTGGCGTAATTACAGAAAAAGGAAAGATAAAAAAAACTAAGAGTAGTTGTTTCATAAATTAGTCTTCGTTAATTGAAGATGTGTCAAGAGGGATGTAAATTTCTGTTATCCAATTTGCAGGGTTAGGCACTTCGCCTGGATCTGTCGAATAAACTTCAAACATTTTTATTGCAGGATGTGGTTTCATATTATTATCTGTCATGTATTCCATGGCTTTATTATATGCCTCAGGTAAGTTAATATAATTACCACTAAGTGTTGTTTTTAATGATCTTGAAGGCTCCATATATCCACAATAAACCAAGCTGCCTTTAGGAGTGATGATTCTTTCATTTACAGAAATACAAGCAGAGAAAATTACAGTGCCATTAGCTTCATCTATTTGGTTGTATATTGTAAAAGGCATCCCCGTCATAGTAATATTATTTTCTTGTAAATAACCAGCAACTTGCCCCATCATGGGTGCCATTTTTTCACTTATTTCACTAATTTTAGAAACAGTCGTTGTATACAAATAATAACCTCCCCCATGTTGTTTTATTCCATTTACGGTAATGGTGTATTTTTTCATTTCTGCCTGAACGTTTTTTTCTAAATTTTCTAAACCATTTTCAAACATACTTTTCATGTTTTCTTCAAATGGTTCTCCGCTTAAAGAAATTAAAACTTTTTCCATTAATGAACTTTCACCTTTCATTCCCCAGGTCACATTTGTTTTAGTCGAACCTTCAACAGGGTCAAATATCCAATGCATATCACTTTTTGAATCACCTATTGGGGTATTAAAAGTAATCACTTGATTTATAGTTTTATTTGGTTCCACATCTATTGTCAACATTGAACCATCACCTACTTTACGATGTTCGCTTGCCCAAGAATAAGAAGCACCCTTTCCTATTGTATTTTCAGGATATTTAAATTTTATATTTTGGTCATATTCCATCCAGGGCCCCCATTCCTTCCAGGTTTTATATTCATTTACTGTTGTGTAAAGCATTTCTAAAGGAACGTCCATTTCTTTGGTAGAGGAAATATCAAATACTCCATCTTTAACTCCAAAATATACAGCGCCACCTATACCAATAAGAAGTATAATAAAAAGAAGGTATTTTAAAATTTTCACTGAATATTTTTTTGATGGATCTGTTACGAAGATAATCAATTTTAAGAAGTTTTTTTAGTTACCATAAGCAATGAATAAATTAGTTTAAAGACAATTTTAAGTAACTGTATTAATGACCGATAGGAGTTCTTTTAATTTGTTACTTTTGTGAACACTAAAAAATAAAATAAATATAAAAATGAAAATCAAGTTTTTATTAGCATTGCTAATAGCATCTTTCATTTCCTTTTCTTGTGGAGATGAAAAGAAGGGTTCAGGATCAAAAGAATCATTAGAAATAACCAATTCTGATTCGTTTAATTATATTGTTGAACAATTTGCGGATCTTAGGATCTTACGTTATCAAATAACAGGATGGGAGAAATTAACTTTAAAAGAACAAAAGTTGGTGTATTACCTAACTCAAGCAGGATTATCGGGGCGTGACATAATGTGGGATCAGAACTACCGTCATAATTTAACAATTAGAAAGGCTTTAGAAAACATATTTACTACATATAAAGGCGATAAAGATCTAGAAGATTGGAAGAGTTTTGAAATCTATTTAAAGCGAGTTTGGTTTTCAAATGGAATCCACCATCATTATTCAAACGCTAAATTAATACCTGAATTTTCATCAGATTATTTAAAACAACTTCTTGTTGATACTAATACTACACTTGAGGGGGAAGCATTTGATGTAATTTTTAATGATAGCGATACTAAAAAAGTAAATCTTGCCAAAGGAATTGACAATGTAGCAGAAAGTGCTGTTAATTTTTATGGTCCTAACGTAACTAACGCCGATGTCGAAAGTTTTTATGCTAATATGAAGTCTCCTGATAAAGATAAACCTTTGTCCTTTGGATTAAATTCTCAATTAGTAAAAGTAAATGGAGAACTCAAAGAACGTGTTTATAAATCAGGAGGATTATATGGAACAGCTATAGACGAAATCGTTAAATGGCTTGAACTAGCTAAAGGGGTTGCTGAAAATGAAGCGCAGGGTAATGCTCTTGGTTTATTGATTGAATATTATAATACTGGAGATCTACAAATTTGGGACGATTACAATGTAGTTTGGACAACAGCTACCGAGGGGAATATAGATTATATAAACAGTTTTATTGAAGTATATAATGATCCACTTGGTTACAGGGGTTCTTATGAAACTATTGTACAAATAAAAGATTTCGATATGTCTCAAAAAATGGCGGTATTATCTGAAAACGCACAATGGTTTGAAGATAATTCTCCTTTGATGGATGTTCACAAAAAGAAAAAGGTTGTAGGGGTTACCTATAAGGTAGTAAGTGTTGCAGGGGAAGCTGGAGATGCATCTCCAAGTACGCCTATTGGGGTTAACCTGCCTAATGCAAACTGGATACGAGCTTCAATTGGAAGTAAATCTGTTTCTTTAGGGAATATTATAAATTCCTATAATAAATCTAGAGGTAGTGGACGTTTAAAGGAATTTGTAAACGATGAGGAAGAATATAAACTTGAAGAAGAATTTGGTCAGGTAGTTGATAAATTACATACTGCATTACACGAAGTAATTGGACATGCTTCAGGGCAATTAAACCCTGGTGTCGGTGAAACCAAGGAAACACTTAAGAATTATGCTTCAACCCTTGAAGAAGGTCGTGCAGATCTAGTGGGACTTTATTATTTATATAGCCCTATACTTCAAGAACTCGGTTTAGTAGACGATTGGAAAAGTGTGGGTATGGCTGCCTACGATGGCTATATTCGCAATGGTCTAATAACACAATTAATTCGATTGAATTTAGGTGATGATGTAGAGGAATCGCATATGCGCAACAGACAATGGGTATCTGCCTGGGCTTTTGAAAAAGGAGCAGCCGAAAATGTAATTGAAAAAATTACCCGTGATGGAAAAACCTATTATAATATTAATGATTACGAAAAGCTTCATGACCTTTTCGGACAATTATTACGGGAAACACAACGTATAAAATCTGAAGGCGATTTTGAAGCTGTAGAATCCCTGGTTGAAGGATATGGTGTGAAAGTAGATCAAGATTTACATAAAGAGATTTTAGAACGAAACAAGCAATTTACTTCTGCTCCCTACGGTGGATTTGTAAATCCGGTTATCGTTCCAACCATAAATGATGACGGTGAAATAGAAAGTTTTACTATTGAACAACCAGAAACTTTTGAGGAACAAATGATATTCTATGCTAAGAACTATAGCTTTTTGCCTGAGGTGAATTAAAACTCACAAGTTATATTATACTTAGAAAGTGCTTTTTTTTAATTAAAAAAAAGCACTTTTTGTATGGTAGGAAGAATGAGAAAAGAGGAGGAGTATTTAATACGTGCTTGAAATTCACTGATAAGATTACTATAAGATCTTAAAACACGATCCCATTCTTTATAAAGTTCATCACTTTTTACACTAGTCAAAGGTCTTCCGGAAGATTCACTAATTAATTTTACTTTAAAGACTAGAGGGTCACTAGAAGCCTCTTTGATGATGATACGTGTTCTTATTGTGTTTTGCGTAAAAGTTTTTAAAGACCAAGCTGTTCGAAGGTAACCTGTTTCCTTATCTGTCATTTCAATAACATCTATATAAGTTAGAACTATCTGGTTTATTAATTTCCAAGCTTTGTTTTTATCGATTTTATTGCACTTTAATTCTATATCAATATTTGCAATATCTGTTTGTATAGAGGCATCATAGGAGTCGTCTCTTTTCATTTCCACATAATATGATTTTGGAGGAGCTGTCATATTTTTTTTATTACAAAACTCAATTCGCTCAGTTAGATAAGCTATTTTTTTGATAATTACAGTAACACAATCATTTTTTGGGACTGTAACCACAGTTGTGCCTTTTCCAACTAATTTTCCGTTGACATAAATTTCAGCATCAGATTCTGAGACACCTAATTCAATTTTCTTTTTACCGAGGAAAACATCGCGAAACCGATAAGAATTTGCAATTGAAGTTGATGTTATTATTAATACTAATATAAAGATAATTTTTTTCATGTGTATGAGTATTTAGTTAGTGTTTCAAAATTAAACTTATTTGTTTTCATCAAATATACCTAATATCGGTATATTCAATGTCATTGAGATTAATTTTTTAAGAGAATTAATACTTTAACCACCCTTTAAGGAAGAAAAGAAAAATTATAAAGGCTATAAAACCTATCAAAATCCAGAAACTACCCTTATAATATGTTTTGTGAAGTTTTTTGTCTTTTTGGTAACTTATAATGATAACAACAACAAAAATAATTAAAAAGAAAATAACAAAAATCCACTGACCAGTAGTAAACATAAATTTGTAGTTTTATACCAGTAAAAATACAACCTTAAAATTACATTATGAAGAATAAAATTGATGCGGTATATACCTTTCATCAAGCCTTTGGATTAGGAATAAAAGAAGTGCCAACCGCAGATTTAGGAGAACAAAAAAACCGATTGCGGTATGAGTTGATGCGTGAAGAAAATGAAGAATATCTGGCTGCAGCTCAGGGGAATGATCTGGTTGAGGTTGCAGATGCATTAGGTGATTTGCTTTATATTTTGTGTGGAACCATTATAGAACATGGGTTACAACACAAAATCGAAGAAGTTTTCAATGAAATACAAAAAAGTAATATGAGTAAACTGGGTGCCGACAGTAAACCTATCTATCGGAAGGATGGGAAAGTTTTAAAAGGCCCCAATTATTTTAAACCAGATATTAAATCTATTCTAGAATATTAAATTACTTACCTTTCATTGATATTAATTTAACGTACGAGTTGGGGGAGATAAAGTATTTTTTATGATTAATTTACTTTGTATCGCCAACCGAATGGATCCTCAGCTAAATTATATTGAATTTCCATAAGTTCTTTTTTAAATCGAGAAGCAAAACCATTGGTAGTGGGTGGTAAATGATATACCTTATCTTTATAACTGAAAACACTTACAGGACTTATTACTGCAGCTGTTCCAGATCCGAAGATCTCTTTTAAAGAACCATCATTTGATGCGGAAACAATTTCAGAAACAGTAATTCTCCTAACTTCAATTGTAATACCGGCACGTTCTGCAAGAGCAATAACACTTTTTCTGGTAATTCCATCAAGAATTCGATCGTTATTTGGGGCTGTTAATAATGTGTCGTTAACTCTAAAGAACACATTCATAGTACCTGCTTCTTCTAAATATTTATGCTCATTTGCATCGGTCCAAATTATTTGTTGGTATCCTTTTTCTTTAGCTAGATTTGTAGGGTAAAATTGAGCCGCATAATTTCCAGCAGCCTTTATTGCTCCAACACCCCCATCGGCAGCACGGCTATAACTTTCCGCAATTACTACTTTAACATCACTGGAATAATAGGATTGTGCTGGAGAAAGTAATATCATAAACTTGTATTCGTCTGAAGGTGATGCAGAAACTCCCGATTGTGTAGCAATTACAAAAGGACGTATGTATAAAGAATTACCCAGTCCCGTTTTTATCCATTCTTTATCAAGGTTTAATAAAGTTTGTAAAGCCTCAAAAAACAACTCTCTGGGAAACTCGGGAATTGCTAATCGTTTAGACGATTTATTGATCCGAATAAAGTTTTCCTCAGGGCGAAACAACCAAATCGTACCGTTTTCATCTTTGTAAGCTTTCATCCCTTCAAATACTGCTTGTCCGTAATGAAAAACCTTTGCAGCTGGTGAAATAGTTAAGGGACCAAAAGGTTTTATGATTGCATCTTGCCATGTACCCTCTTTAAAATTACACTCAAACATATAATCTGAAAACACATTCCCAAAAGCTAGATTGTTAAAATCTACTTCATTTATTTTTGAATTAATTATTTTAAGAACAGAAATATTTTGGTGAGTGATTAGATCCATATATGTACTTGTTTTGATGCTAAAGTAGTCAAAAATTAAAGTACTTAAAATTTAAAAAATTTATAATTTTGCTTTAGATAATAAAATATACTGCTTATTAAAGTAAAAATTTTAAATTCTCATTGAAAAAATAGCAATAATAATTTTATTGCTTTTCATATGATTGTTTGTAAATCAGAAATCAAGACCGAAAAAAATGAATGTTATATAGTGAACTTATTCCAGGAGATTAATAGATTTTGAAACGTCAAATTATTATTACAAAAGATGGTTCAACAACCATCCATTTACCCAATTGGAATGAGCAATATCATTCTAAACATGGTGCCATTCAGGAAGCTTATCATGTATTTATTGAAATGGGATTGTTTTTTTATCTGAATAAAAATAACACAGATTCATTAGTAATTCTTGAGATTGGTTTTGGAACCGGTTTGAATGCTTTTATTACTTTATTGGAAGCTAAAAAAAATAAACTACAAATTGAATATATTGGAATAGATGCCTATCCGGTTGATATTTCGGAAATTAATAAATTGAATTATCCAATACAGTTGAATATTCCGGTAAAATATTTTTTAAAACTTCATACTACCGATTGGGAGAGACCTGTAGAGATTTCTAAAAGCTTCACATTGGTTAAACGAAAAAAATTCTTTTCCGAAATAGATTGTGAAAATACTTACGATATTATTTATTTCGACGCATTTAGTGCTCGGGTTCAACCCGAAATATGGACTGAATCTATATTTCAAAAAATGTACAATGCTTTAATTCCAAAGGGTATATTGGTTACTTATTCGGCAAAAGGAAGTGTTCGTAGGGTATTACAAACTGTAGGTTTTACAGTAGAACGGCTTCCGGGTCCTCCCGGCAAACGTCATATGCTTAGGGCAATAAAGAAATAAACAATGACATTTTGACATTTAACAAGAAATGGCAGTACTTTTGCAACTTTCAGAAAAAAGGTAATTACACTCATCTATGAGCAAAAAAAACAAAAATAAAGAAACAGTTGTAACTGATGAAGTAGCAACAAAAGAAAAAAAAGATACTTCAAAAAAGAAACCTTCAAAAGTGGAGAATTCTATCAATAGGTTACAAAGCGAACTTGAAAAAGAAAAAGACAGGAATTTACGTTTGTTTGCAGAATTCGAAAATTATAAAAAACGTACCCAACGTGAACGTATAGAAATGTTTAAAACTGCAGGAGAAGATGTAATAATTTCAATGCTTCCTGTCTTAGATGATTTTGACCGGGCCCTATTGGAAATTGAAAAATCTGCAGATGATAGTCTTTTAAAAGGGATTGAACTAATTAATAACAAACTTAAAGAAGTACTTCAATCTAAAGGTTTAGAGGAAATTGGAACCAAGCAGGGAGATAAATTTAATGCAGACGATCACGAAGCTATTACACAAATTCAGGCGCCAAGTAAAACTTTAAGGGGTAAAATTATTGATGTTATTGAAAAAGGATATGTATTGGGAGATAAAATTATTCGTTATCCAAAAGTGATAATAGGGAAATAAAATGAAAGAAGATTTTTATGAAATACTAGGTGTATCAAAAGATGCCACGTCTTCAGAAATAAAAAAAGCATACCGCAAAAAGGCCATTGAGTATCATCCAGATAAAAATCCGGGAGATGCAAAAGCTGAAGAAATGTTTAAAAAAGCGGCAGAAGCTTATGAAGTTTTAAGTGATGTTGATAAGAGAGCACGATACGACCGTTTTGGTCATCAAGCCTTTGAAGGAGGAGGCTTTCACGGAGGTGGCGGCATGAACATGGAAGATATCTTTAGTCAGTTTGGGGATATCTTTGGAAATGCTTTTGGAGGTAGAGGATTTGGTGGTTTTAGCGGTTTTGGTGGAGGTCGGGCTCGAATTAAAGGAGGTAATTTACGTATTCGGGTTAAACTTACACTCGAAGAAATTGCAAATGGAGTTGAGAAAAAGATAAGGGTAAAACGTAAAAAAGTTGCTCAGGGTACAACGTATAAAACATGTAATACCTGCCAAGGACAAGGTCAGGTTACCCGTATTCAAAATACAATATTAGGCAGAATGCAAACATCGGCTACTTGTAATGTTTGTAACGGTAGTGGTCAAACTATTGATAAGAAACCTTCTAATGCAGATGAACAAGGGATGTTATTAACAGAAGAAACCGTTTCTATTAAAATTCCCGCAGGTGTCGTAGAAGGAATGCAGTTAAAGGTTTCTGGTAAGGGAAATGAAGCTCCGGGAAATGGTATTGCGGGAGATTTACTCGTGGCTATTGAGGAGAAACCACATCCCAGCCTACAAAGAGATGGTGATAACTTACATTATGATCTTTATATTAGTTTTTCTGAAGCTGCACTAGGCACTTCAAAAGAAATTGATACAGTTAATGGAAAGGTGCGCATTAAAATTGAATCTGGAGTTCAAAGTGGTAAAATTTTACGTCTTCGTAAAAAGGGGATACGGAGTATAAACAATTATGGTATCGGAGATTTATTGGTACATATTAATGTGTGGACACCAAAGATTCTATCTAAAGAACAGAGAGAGTTTTTTGATAAAATGAGCGATGATGACAATTTTCAGCCTAATCCCGAGAAAGATGATAAATCATTTTTTGAAAAAGTAAAAGATATGTTTTCTTAAAATTCTACTTTATTAGTTTATTTTATTTATATTTGAGAATCACTAATGCTATTTAGTGATAATTTTTCTTTTTCATAGCAATTTTTTCCCACCCTTTATTTTTATTAGGGTGGGTTTTGTTTTTATGAGTTTCTTATAACAAATTTTATATTTTAATTTCAAACTGTTTTAAAATATTCTGAATACATAATCTGCTTCATAAGCAAATCAATATCTTTGGAAATTAAAAATCTAAAATGGACAATCTCTTAGTTGCTAAAAATGTTTCAAAGTCTTTTGGAGATTTTAAGGCTTTAAATAATATCACAATTGAAGTTCCTAGGGGTAGTGTTTTTGGGTTGTTGGGACCCAATGGTGCAGGAAAAACTACTTTATTACGTATTATTAATCAAATTTTAATGCCGGATACCGGTTTTATCTTTTTGGATGGAAATCCCCTACAGCCTGATGATATAAAACATATAGGGTATTTGCCTGAGGAAAGAGGTTTGTATAAATCTATGAAAGTTGGTGAGCAAGTTTTGTATTTAGCACAATTAAAAGGGCTATCTAAGCAACTTGCAAAGGAGAGACTTAAATATTGGTTTGATCGTTTGGAAATTGGTGACTGGTGGAATAAAAAAATACAAGAACTTTCCAAAGGAATGGCACAAAAGATACAATTTGTTGTAACGGTTGTACATCAGCCTAAATTGTTGATATTCGATGAACCCTTTAGTGGTTTCGACCCAATAAACGCAAACCTAATTAAAGATGAAATTCTAAACCTAAGGGATGAAGGTGCTACGATAATATTTTCAACTCACCGGATGGAATCTGTAGAAGAAATGTGTGATCATATTGCTCTTATTCACGAATCAAATAAAATTTTGGATGGGAAGCTAATAGATATTAAAAGAGCATATAAATCCAATACATTCGAAATAGGATTAATTCCTAATAATTCTGAAAATATTAATGAAAATTTAGCCGAAAGGTTTGAAGTTTTTCCTACGTCATTTAAAAGTATTAATGATGAATTACAATATAAAATAAAAATACCTGAAAATGGAAGTGCTAATGAACTAATAAGTTACTTAACCACACAAGGGCAACTCACCCGTTTTGTTGAAGTAATCCCTTCAGCAAATGATATTTTTATCGATACAGTACAAAACAATTAATTATCAGGTTATGAATCAACTTCCACTTATTATAAAACGCGAATATTTAAATAAGGTACGTAATCGGTCTTTTATTATCATGACATTTTTAAGTCCCTTAATTATGGTAGGTATTTTCACATTAGTGGCTTATCTATCTCAATTAAACAACGATAAAATAAATATAATTGAGGTTTTAGATGAAAGTGGTTTGTTTACTAATTATTTTGAAGATAATGATAATCTAAGGTTCCAAATGGTTTCTGGAGTATCTCTTCTGGATGCAAAAAAAAGTACTGAAGCTTCAGAAAATTATGGTTTATTGTATATTCCTGAAACCGAATCTATAGAGGAACTTTCAAAGGCTATTACATTTTATTCTCACGATTCTCCTTCACTTTTTGTAATAGAATCGATTGAGGAAACTATTGAAGAAAAAATTAATAATTTAAAACTAAAAGAAGTTGGTATTGATGCAGATAAAATTAAAGAATTACGGATTAAAATAAGTTCTAAACTTGAGACTTTTAGTGGCAAAAAAACTTCAAAATTAGGCTCAGGATTAAAACTTGCTTTTGGTGGCTTTGCGGGATATTTACTCTTTATGTTTATCATTATTTATGGAAATATGATCATGCGTAGTGTTATTGAAGAGAAAACCAGCAGAATTATTGAAATAATAATTTCTTCAGTGAAACCCATTAAACTATTGCTTGGAAAAATTATTGGAACTTCATTAGCGGGAATAACACAGTTTTTAACGTGGGTAATTTTGCTGTTAATTTTAAGCACAGTGGTATCTTCTATTTTTGGAATTGAACCATCAGCAATACAATCACAACAACAAGAAATGTTAATTGAAAGCACAAAGTCTGGTTCTCAAGAAATGATTGGCGAGATATTAATGGAAATAAATAATTTACCAATTGTGAACTTGGTAATTATGTTCATTTTCTTTTTCATTGGGGGGTATTTATTATATAGTTCTTTATATGCAGCTATTGGTGCAGCCGTCGATAGCGAAACAGATACCCAACAATTTATGTTACCTATTTTGATGCCTTTAATTATTAGCATCTATGTTGGGTTTTTCACCGTAATTGAAAATCCCCACGGAACCGTTTCACAGGTGTTTTCATATATTCCTTTTACTTCACCTGTAGTTATGCTGATGCGTATTCCTTTTGGAGTTCCTTTATGGCAACAAATACTTTCTTTAATTATTTTATTTACTACTTTTATGGTCACAGTGTGGTTTGCTGCAAAAATTTACCGTATTGGCATATTGATGTATGGTAAAAAAGCGAGTTATAGAGAAATTTTAAAATGGCTTAAATACTAATAATCATGCAAAAAGAAGTTTCCGAAAAAATAGCAGAAATAGTCAAGGAAGATATATGGGGTTCTATCAAAGATTTTTTTAATTTGGGAATTCATTTTGGTGAAGGTGATAATAAAATACAAATTACGATAGGCCTTATTTTACTTTTTGTTGTTTCTTTTATGATAGCAAAATTTCTTCTTAGGATAATACGGAGATTATTTACTCGAAAAATGGAAGAAAACGATAAACTTAAGTTTATCAGTGTTTTTAAGTTCTTAAACTATGTTGTTTATATTATAGTATTTTTTGTGATACTTGGTACATCAGGAGTTAATATCACTCCGTTTCTTGCAGCTTCTGCAGCATTATTAATTGGTTTAGGTCTGGCTTTACAAGATATTTTTCAAGATATTATTGGGGGTATATTTATAATTATGGATAAGTCTCTTTTGGTAGGTGATATTATTGAAGTAGAAGGTAAAGTAGGACGTATCATAGAAATAAAATTACGCACAACACGTGCTATAACAAGAGATGATAAGATTATAATTATCCCTAATCATAAATTTATACAAAATTCAATTTATAATTTTACACAAAACCGTAAGACTACAAGAGAATGCGTTAGTGTTGGGGTTGCCTATGGGAGTGATACCAGTAAAGTTAAGAAATTGTTATTGGAAAGTGTTAAAACACAATCAGGTGTTTTAAAAAACCCTAAACCTTTTGTTGCTTTTGAGGACTTTGGAGACTCATCTTTAGATTTTAGTATTTATTTTTTCATAAATGATAGTTTTAAGATTGCCGCTATTCGAAGTGATATTCGGTTTACTATTGATTCTCTTTTTCGTAATAATAACATCACAATTCCGTTTCCACAACGTGATGTACATATATTTAAAACTGAATAATAATAACTCTATATTTAATATATTCAATAGAAAACCTGAGTCCAAATTATTAATTATAGGACTGTTTTTTACTTGTCTTACCTATTCACAGACCACAGATATAGCTAGAATTGAGTATATGACTATCCCACAATCAAATTCAGAAAATTCGATAATTCGTTTCAGAGGATTTGTAAATTATCCTTTTAGTTTAGGATGGGAGGGAAGTTATATAATACCGGGTATTGAATACAGATATATTGACTTAGATATTAAAGATTTGGTACCATTTAACATAGATAATTTAGGTAAGTTTGAAATGTATCGTATTGCTCTAGCTTATACCTTCAAATTTAGAAAAGAATGGCGTATTGCCGTTAAAGGAGGGATCGAGATTGCTTCAAATTTTGAAAAACATACTATTATAGACCGTGATGTCCGTTTCACAGGAGCAGTATATTTTATAAAAGACCAAACTGGCATTGAATACGATAAACCGAGAAGAATTATTGTGGGTATTCAATATTCAACCAACGCTGGAAGACCTTTTCCACTCCCTATACTAAACTATTATAAAAAATTTCACACTAATTGGTCTTATTCACTGGGCACCCCAAAAACCAATCTTAAATACTTTTGGAAAGATAAAAATGCCTTACAAAGTTTTGTAACCGTAGATGGTTTCTTTTCAAATATTCAAAATAATTTAGATGTTCATAATCAAGATGGCACTATATCTATAGCAGATAATATTTCAATGACGGTTGTGATTGGGGGATTAGGGTATGAGCACTTTTTTACCAAACACCTTTTATTGTATGTATATGGAGGAAGAACCCTATATAATGAAATTCGGCTAAGAGATATAAATCGAAATACTCTTTATAAGATAAATGATGAAAATACTTTTTATCTTAGGACCGGAATAAAATTCAAACTCTAAATATGTCAAAAATATTGATTATAGAAGACGAAGCAGCAATACGCCGAGTACTAGTAAAAATACTAACTGAAGAAAGTAATACCTACAATGTTTCTGAAGCAGAAGATGGACTTGTCGGAATAGAACTTATTAGAAAAGAAGATTTCGATCTAATATTGTGCGACATCAAAATGCCTAAAATGGATGGAGTTGAAGTATTAGAAATTGTAAAAAAAATAAAACCAGAAACTCCAATAATTATGATATCGGGACATGGTGATTTAGATACAGCAGTAAATACTATGAGGTTAGGGGCATTTGATTACATTTCTAAGCCTCCAGATTTGAACAGACTTTTAAATACAGTTCGTAATGCTCTGGATCGCAAAGAGCTGGTAGTTGAAAACACTCGCCTAAAGAAAAAAGTAAGTAAAAACTATGAAATGATTGGTGAATCTTCAGCCATTTTACAAATTAAAGAAATGATAGAAAAGGTTGCCCCTACTGAAGCTAGAGTACTTATTACCGGAGCAAATGGTACAGGAAAAGAGCTGGTTGCTCATTGGCTTCATCAAAAAAGCAATCGATCTAGTGGGCCTATGATAGAAGTTAATTGTGCTGCAATACCTAGTGAATTGATTGAAAGTGAGTTGTTTGGGCATAAAAAAGGAAGTTTTACAGGAGCAATTAATGATCGAGCGGGTAAGTTTGAAACTGCAAATAATGGAACAATTTTTCTCGATGAAGTAGGTGATATGAGCCTTTCTGCACAAGCAAAAGTGTTACGTGCATTACAAGAGAATAAAATAAGTAGAGTAGGTAGCAATAGAGACATAAAGGTAAATGTACGTGTTATTACTGCTACCAATAAAGACCTCATGAAAGAAATTGACGATGGTAAATTCAGGGAAGATCTATATCATCGCCTTGCCGTAATTCTAATAAATGTTCCCTCTTTGAACGATCGGAGGAGTGATATCCCAATACTTATTGAGTATTTTAGTAAGAAAATAGCAAAAGAACAAGGTACTTCTCCAAAGAAATTTTCAAAAAAAGCCGTTAAATTGTTACAGGAGTACAATTGGACAGGAAACATACGTGAGCTTCGAAATGTGGTAGAGCGTTTGATTATTTTAAGCGACAATGAAGTAAGTGAAAATGATGTAAAACTTTTTGCTAGTAAATAAATATAATGGATATGAGTGAAATTCACGTTTCAGATTATTTAGCCGATTGTCCTTTTGATATTTCAAAAACAAATACTTTTGAGGATTTCAGTACTTCAAAAAATGTTTTAGAGGACTCCTTAAAAGATATACGAATAAAATTAGGAAAATTACAAGATACACTTTATGCCCATGGCAAATATGCCGTTTTGGTATGTTTTCAAGGAATGGATACTGCAGGAAAAGATAGTCTTATACGTGAGGTTTTTAAAGATTTTAATGTACGAGGAGTAGAAGTGTATAGTTTTAAAGTACCTTCCAACTTAGAACGAAATCACGACTATCTTTGGCGTCATTATATTGCATTACCTGCTCGGGGAAAATTTGGTGTTTTTAACCGTACACATTATGAAAATGTTTTGATTACACGGGTACATTCTAAATATATTTTAGGAGAAAAACTACCTGACGTACAAAGTTTAGACGATGTAAATGAAATCTTTTGGGATAAACGTTTTGAGCAGATCAATGCTTTTGAGAAAACCATAGCACAAAACGGCACGTTAATTTTTAAATTTTTCTTAAATCTTTCAAAGGAAGAACAAAAAAAAAGACTTATCCGTAGATTAGAGAAACCCAATAAGAACTGGAAATTTTCACCTGGGGATTTAGAAGAAAGGAAATTATGGGATAGATATATGGAGTGTTATGAAGATGCTATTAACAAAACTTCTAAATCTTATGCGCCCTGGTATATAATCCCGGCTGATAATAAACCCGCTGCTCGATTAATTGTAGCAACGGTATTATATCACGAATTAAAAAATTATAAAGATATTAAAGAACCTGAACTCGATCAAGAAATAAAAACTAAGATTTCTTTATACAAACAACAACTCGAAAATGAATAAACGTTAATCTTAAATACATTCAGTTAATATTATATTCTATGGAAAAAATATTGATACTATTATTTATACTTTGCCCCGTGTGTGAAGGTTTTTCTCAAAAAGTTAACACCGAAGATTCAATAATAATAAAAAAAATATACGACACAGCTTTATTAGATGGAGCAAGTTACGATTGGTTAGATTATCTGTCAAACCAGATAGGGGGAAGACTTTCCGGTTCTCTTGGAGCAGAACGAGCAGTAAAATATACAGAAGAACAGCTAAATGAATTAGGATTGGATAAAGTATGGTTACAACCCGTTATGGTGCCTAAATGGAAGAGGGGGGCAAAGGAATACGCTTATATTGAAACTGCTCCAGGAGAATCTACAATTACCAATGTTTGTGCTCTGGGAGGGTCTGTACCTACTCCTCATGGAGGTCTTAAAGCTGAAGTAATTGAAGTTCAAGGAATAGAAGATCTGGCGAATTTTGGAAAAGAAAAAATTGAAGGGAAAATTGTGTTCTATAACCGCCCGATGCAAGCCAATTTAATTCAAACTTTCTTGGCTTATGGAGCTTGTGTAGATCAACGTAATGCTGGAGCAAAAGAAGCAGTAAAATATGGAGCAGTTGGAGTAGTGGTCCGTTCAATGAGTTTTCGTATAGACGATTTACCTCATACGGGTTCAATGAATTATGGAGATACTCCTGTTAATTTGCGTATTCCTGCTTGTGCAATTAGCACCAGAGGAGCTAATTATTTAAGTAACTTGCTTAAATTACAACCTAAACTCAATTTTTATTTTAATCAGAATTGTAAAACATATTCAGATGTACAATCCTATAATGTAATTGGTGAAATAAAAGGGAGTGTTTACCCAAATAAATATATTATTGTCGGCGGACATTTAGATTCTTGGGATTTGGGTGACGGTTCACATGATGACGGTGCCGGTTGTGTTCAATCTATGGAAGTATTACGATTGCTTAAAAAAATCAACTATAGGCCTAAGCATACGATACGAGTTGTATTGTTTATGAATGAAGAAAATGGCTTACGTGGGGGTAAAAAATATGCCTCAGAAGCCAAACGAAAAAATGAAAACCACATTTTTGCTTTAGAAAGTGATGCTGGAGGATTTACCCCACGAGGTTTTTCGTTTGATATTGATGATAAGACATTTACTACAGTGAAAAGTTGGTTGCCATTATTCAAACCTTATCTTATATATTCTTTTGAAAAAGGTGGTGGTGGTTCAGATATTGGCCCTTTAAAAAGGGACGGAATGATTCTAGCGGGCTTACGACCTGATTCTCAACGTTATTTTGATTATCACCATGCAGCAAATGACACTTTTGATGCTGTAAATAAGCGTGAATTGGAATTAGGAGGGGCAGCCATGACAAGTTTGATATATTTATTTGATAAATATAGTTCTGCAAAATGATATTTTAAATCTCATTAAAAAATGGTCTATTAAAAAATAAATATCTCTTAACCTTGTTTATATCACTATTTAAGAGATATTTTATTGTTTCAAGATTTATATTTCTGATTAATATTTTCTGATAAAATTATAACAGTATATAGTAAACTATTATCGGGAAATGCCCGAACACCTCTTTTCTAAAAAACAATTTGTATCTTTATTTTATCTAAATTGCTTAAAATTGAGAGGGTTAATTCAAATATTAAATACAACAAGGTATGTCTTTATAATTGTATTTTTATTTCTTAATTCTACATTTACCCTTGTTTTTGCCGACAATAGTTTACTTGTGTCTAATACAGAAATTAATTTGAAGGCAGAAACCAATGCCACAATTATTTTAAATAAAGAACTGGGAACTAATTTTTATTTAATTAATGACACTTTCAGCTCTCAAATTAATACTAATGATACTATTCAAGAATTTAGAAGACTAGCTATAGAGTATGCTCAAAAAAATGATGCTGGAAATGCTTCAATATATATTGAAAATTATATTCAATCTACATTAAATACAAATTTTATTAATAATGATGCTTTTAATAGAATAAGGCAATCAGATGAATTTATTGTTCTTTCAAAAAAATATAAGATAAATTTCAGCTTCTTAAATTTATTTTATTTATTCTCCTCTATCATAGGAATATTTATTGTTTTCATTTTAAATATTAAAAGAAATGCTAATAATATTTCTATCCTACTTATCAGTTCTTTTGTCTTGATGCATTCAATATTCATATTTCATATTTTTCTTTTATTATCGAAATTACAATTTAGATATCCGCATACATTATTTATGTCTATTATCTTTTCCTTTTTATATGGGCCTTTAATTTATTTTTATTTTAAAAAAATTGCTCAACAGTATACGTTTAGATGGATAGATATATTACACTTAATTCCAACCCTTATAATATTTATTATTGTTCTTCCTGTTTATATGCTACCTGAAGAGGATAAATTGAGAGTAATGCTTCATGTAGGGAATATCATCCAAAGGCAAGACTATGTAAATTATACTTTTTCTGCAAAATTAATATCACTAATTGTATACGGGTATTTATTATTGAGAATTTATTTCAAGAGTATAAAAAACAATACTAAAATATCATTAATAAATTTTAAATGGCAAAAAAGTATTATTTGGCTTGGTTTGGCATACATAGTTTCCTATTCAGTTTATGGACTTATCATTAGTAATGTTTTACCCAGATTTGAAATTCTATACCACTTGCAAATAATAACAATGGCACTAATGGTATTATATATAGGTTTAATGGCATATTTGAGACCCAATTTATTTAAAAGTGATTTTTTTGAAAAACACCTTTATAAATATAAAAAATCCGGATTAACATCAAATTTTTCCTTAGAATTACGTGAGAACCTTATGTTTCTTTTAGAAGATGAAAAATTATACAGACAAAACGATATCAACTTAGAAATTTTATCACAAAGATTAGGAACAACTAGACATAATACTTCACAAATAATCAATGAACACTTTAATATAAATTTCTTTGAGTTGATAAATAAGTATAGAATTGCAGAAGCCCTTGAGATTTTAAAAAATGACAAACATAACAATTTAAATATTATTGATGTTGCCTATGAGGTTGGCTTTAATAATAAAGTAACATTTAATAAGTCTTTCAAAAAAATTCTTTCTCAAACACCTACACAATATATAGGTTCTTTACGTGTGTAAAAACTAAGGAAACAATCTTCGGTTTAGTTAACTATTATAGGGATTACCCTATTATTCAACGTTATATATTTTCTTTATGAAACAATCTATGATAAAAGCTTGTTGTGATTTTTATTGATTTCTTATTTTTTGTTTCATCATAAATTAAAAAGTTTGGTTTTTTAAGAATTCACACTTAATTACTTCAAGCTTTTTTGGGTATAAAACTAATTATACAACCCAATGTAAAACCGTGAATATAATTTTAATAAATTTGTTATTTAGGAGGTTTTCTGAAAAGAACACCTCTTTTTTATTAATAAAGACATTAATTTAAATAGACTTTCTTTTTACAACACGTTCATATGTGGAAATCCATTCATCGGGGGTCATTTTGGATACTAATTCACCAATCAATTTAAATGGGATTTGATCTACTTTTTTAAACCGAATACAACTTTTTCCCATATCCAATTTTGTTTTTACATATTTTGGATATTCGGTTGTGAACCATTTTAAGAGTTTTAGATATGAATAAATCCCCATATGATACAAAACTATAAAATTCTTTTGTGAAGCAATATTTATAAATGGGAGTGGTAATTTAGGATCACAATGGTAGCCATCGGGATATTTAGAAAAGGGGACGACATATCCCGGCATACCATAATTTATTTGTTCTTTAAAGCCCTTAGGGATATTTTTTAATATGGTTTTTCTGAGCTTTTTAAAAGGTTCTTTACGCTCCTCAGGTAGATGTTCTATATATTCTTCAGGAGTTTTAGCCGAATATTTCATATTGATTTTTTTTATTCTTTAAATATAAGAAAGATTATGCCTCTTAAGTGAGGGGGTTTTTTAACTTAGCGATTCGAAAATAAAAAACTTGTTACTTTCTAACTATACTAAAGAATTTAAATACAATATAACTTTAGCAACTCCTGTGATCCTGGGAATGTTAGGGCATACTTTAGTAGCATTTGTAGATAATATAATGGTGGGTCAATTAGGAACGGCAGAACTAGCAGCAGTTTCTTTGGGAAACAGTTTTATGTTTATTGCCATGTCTTTGGGGATAGGTTTTTCTACTGCAATCACACCTTTAATTGCCGAAGCAGATGGTGAAGGTAATTTTGAATCCGGGAAATCTTCATTTAAACACGGTTTATTTTTATGTACCATTTTAGGAATAACCTTGTTTTTGGCGGTTTATGCTGCTAAACCGTTACTTTATATAATGAAACAACCTCCCGAAGTGGTGGAACTGGCTATACCCTATTTAAACCTTGTTGCAGCATCTTTGATACCACTAATTATTTTCCAAGCGTTTAAACAGTTTAGTGATGGTATGTCTATGACACGATATCCTATGTATGCTACACTTTTAGCTAATGTGATAAACGTAATTCTTAATTACCTATTTATCTTTGGAAAGTTTGGATTTCCACAATTAGGTGTTGTAGGTGCAGCCATTGGTACTCTTGCTTCACGTATTATCATGTTAGGATATCTCTGGTATATGTTATCACAGCATTATAAATCCAGAGAGTATGTACTTCATATAAAATTATTTAGGTTATCGAAAAAGATGCTAAAAAAAATCATTGGATTGGGCTTTCCATCTGCTATGCAAATGTTTTTTGAAGTTGCAATTTTTACGTCCGCAATTTGGTTATCGGGGATATTAGGAAAAAACCCACAAGCTGCAAATCAAATTGCCTTAAACTTATCGTCCATGACCTTCATGGTGGCCATGGGATTAAGTGTAGCGGCCATGATACGGGTGGGAAATCAAAAAGGACTAAAACGATTTAAAGAGCTACGGCGAATAACTTTTTCAATATTTATTTTATCAACTTTATTAGGGTTATTTTTTGCTGTTATCTTTTTTATTTTTAATACAAGTTTGCCAAAATTGTACTTAGATTATGACAATACGGTTAATTTTGCCGATAATTTTGAGGTTTGGCGTATAGCATCGAAATTATTACTCATCGCAGCGGTATTTCAGATTTCAGACACCATGCAAGTGGTTGCTCTGGGGGCCCTTCGAGGAATGCAAGACGTAAAAATTCCAACCCTTATTACTTTTATTGCTTATTGGATAATAGGATTTCCCATTTCTTATTACCTTAGTATGTACACCGATTATAAAAGCTCTGGGATATGGATTGGATTATTGGCAGGACTTACCGCTTCAGGGATAATGCTTTTTTTTAGG
>JADFOK010000041.1 GCA_022562895.1 Bacteroidota bacterium
AGTCGTTCTATGGTAGAATTATATATCATTTCATAAACCCAGATATAGAAACTTCATAGATAATTAATTGTAACCTCATTTTCGATATTATTTAAGATAGAAGTTTGGTTTGTTATATTTGGTTTGAATAATATTTAATTAATCTTCTTGTTTTAACAGTTTTTTATGTCTTACATAGAGTGTGCTATTGTACCTTTGTCGACTCAAAAAAACAATATCAAAATGTTTAAGCAAACCTTTAAAAAAACTATTTTGGCCTTTCTGGCTTTGTCATTAGTAATGATTTCATGTAAAGATTCTTCATCCGGTAACGATGGAAATAGCACAAGACTTTCCATAGAATTTGAAAAGTATGAACTTGAAAACGGACTTGATGTTATTCTTCATCAAGATAAAAGTGATCCTATTGTTTCCCTGGCAATCCAATATGGGGTTGGATCTAATCGTGAAAAAATCGGGAAAACTGGTTTTGCACATTTATTTGAACATATGTTATTTCAGGAATCTGAAAATATAGGCCAGGATCAGTTCTTTAAGAAAATTCAGGATGCCGGTGGAACTTTAAACGGTGGTACCTGGAAAGATGGTACTATATATTATGAAGTAGTTCCTAATAATGCCCTGGAAACCATATTATGGATGGAAAGTGATCGTATGGGTTTTTTAATTAATACCGTTACGGAATCTTCTTTTTATAATCAGCAGGAAGTGGTACAAAATGAAAAAAGACAACGCGTTGATAATAGACCTTATGGCCATACTAGTTGGGTGTTGGATAAAAACTTATATCCGGAAGGTCATCCTTATAGCTGGCAAGTAATAGGTGAGTTAGAAGATTTACAAAATGCTACTGTAGAGGATGTAATAGAGTTTTATAATAGTTATTATGGTCCAAATAATGCAACCTTGGTTTTGGCAGGTGATTTTGAAACTGAAGAGGCAAAGGCTCTTATTGAAAAATATTTTGGTGAAATTAAACGCAGAAAAAATGTTGAGCCCTTAGAACCCCAACCAATAACTATTTCTGAAACAAAACGTTTATATCATGAGGACAATTTTGCAACAGCACCTCAATTAAATATGGTATGGCCAACTCTCGAACAATATACCGATGATGCGTATGCCTTAGATTTTTTAGCTGAAATACTTTCTAAAGGAAAGAAAGCTCCACTTTACAGAGTTCTCGTAAAGGAAAAGGAATTAACATCGAATACCAGAGCTTATAATAATTCGCAATTATTGGCTGGGGAGTTTCAGATTGTTATTACAGCAAATGATGGTAAAAGTTTAAAGGAAGTTGAAAAAGGAATTTTTGAGGCCTTTGAATTATTTGAGAAAGAAGGTGTTTCAGAACGTGATGTTGAAAGAGTTAAAGCAGGACAAGAAACAGATTTCTACAATAGTATAAGCAGTATATTAGGTAAATCATTCCAATTATCTATATACAACGTGTTTGCCGGTAGCCCGGGGTTTATTGAAACCGATATTGAAAATATTAAAAAGGTAACCAAAGAAGATGTATTACGGGTTTATGAGAAATACATAAAGGGGAAACCTTTTATAATGACCAGTTTTGTACCTAAAGGACAATTGGATTTAGTTGCAGAAAATTCAGTTAAAGCACTTGTTGTTGAGGAAGAAATTACAGAAAATGTAATTAAAACAATTGAAGATTCAAACGAAGAAATAGCTAAAACTCCTTCAAATTTTGACAGATCTATTGAACCAGAACAGGGTGAATCTCCTAAGTTAAATATTCCAAAAAGTTGGACCGCAACATTAGATAATGGAATAAAAGTTTATGGCATTGAACAAAATGAAATACCTACAGTAAACTTTAGTCTTGTGATTGAAGGTGGGCATTTATTGGACGATATTAAAAAAAATGGAATCGCAAATTTAATGACCGATATCATGATGGAGGGTACTTTAAACAAAACTCCCGAGGAACTAGAAGAAGAAATTGAGATGTTGGGAGCTAGTATCAATATGTACACAACCAATGAATCGATTGTGATAAGAGGGAATACGTTGGTTAGAAATTTCGATAAAACCATGGCTTTAATGGAGGAAATTTTATTGGAACCACGATGGGATGAAGAAGAATTTGCTAGAATTAAAACAAGAACTATAAATGAGATTAAACGATCTGATGCCAATCCACGTGTTGTGGCCAGACGGGTATTTAATAAAATATTATATGGCGAAGATCATATATTTGCTTATCCTATAAGTGGGACAGTTGCTTCTGTGGAATCCATTACAATTGATGATCTTAAAGATTTTTATTCTAAGAATTATTCTCCATCTGTTAGTATTTTTCATATAGTAGGTAATATTAATAAAGAGAATAGTTTAAAAAATCTTAGCAATTTAGAAGAACGTTGGGAGTCTAAGAGTGTTTCTATTCCTGAATATCCTATATCTAATAACAGAGATAAAGCATCATTGTATTTTGTAGATATTCCTAATGCCAAACAATCTGTTATAAACATAGGGTATATTTCGTTAGCAAGAACCGATAAAGAGTTTTACCCTGTAGAGGTCATGAATTACAAGTTGGGAGGATCTTTTTCCGGAAATGTTAATTTAATTCTTCGTGAAGAAAAAGGATATACCTATGGTGCAAGAACAAATTTTAGTGGCACTAAGATCAAGGGTACTTTCACAGCTTCTTCCAGTGTAAGAACTAATACTACAGGAGAGTCTGTCCAGATATTTATGGATGAAATTGCCAAGTATAAAAATGGTATTAGTATGGAAGACCTGGAGTTCACTAAAAATGCATTGATCAAATCCAATGCCCGTCGTTTTGAAACTCAGTTTTCCTTATTGGGTATGTTGCAAGAGATGAGCAACTATAATTTGCCTTCTAACTATATTGAAAATGAAGAGAGTATTATTGTCAATATGACATTAGAACAACACAAGCTATTGGCTAATAAATATTTAGACGAATCTATAATGGCCTTTGTTGTAGTGGGTGATGCTGCAACTCAGTTTGCTCAATTTAAAACAATGGGTTTCGATGAGGTAATGCTAGTGACAAAAGAAGGAGATGAGGAGAAGCTTGAAGATGTAAAAATGTAAATATGTAAATTTTCATATATTAAACAGGATATGGCTTAGGTTGTATCCTGTTTTTTATTGTCCTACCTTTATAAAATAGCATAAGTAATGGGAATAATTACAGTTTATATTCTTTGTTCAATTTTTTTATTTTCCATTGGGTAGGCGACAGCTATAAAAGAGGACACTGGCTGGGTAGTTTTGTGATTTATGCTTTATATTCATCTGTAAAACAATGAAAAACTGGTTTAAAGATTTTGGTCCCGGAGTTTTAATTGCAGCGGCTTTCATAGGTCCAGGAACTGTAACTGTGTGTACACTTGCAGGAGCCCAGTTTGGATTTACTTTACTTTGGGCTATGGTTTTTTCAATAGTGGCAACTATTGTTTTACAGGAAATGGCAGCTAGATTAGGATTGATTTCAAAGAAGGGTTTAGCTAGTTCACTGCGGAAAGAGATTTCAAATCCAACTGTAAAAATATTAGTAATTATTTTGGTAATGGCTGCAATTATGGTTGGAAATGCTGCTTACGAAGCTGGAAATATTAGCGGAGGTGTTTTAGGCTTGGAAGCTATAGTTGAAGATGTCACGTTTTTAATTGGCGGAAAGACAATTAAAGGTTTTAGTATTTTAATAGGATTTATAGCATTTATACTACTTTATATAGGAAATTATAAGCTTCTTGAAAAAAGTTTGATCTCTTTAGTCATCGTAATGAGTTTGTCTTTTGTTATAACAGCAGTTCTAACAAGACCTGATTTTTATAATATTGTAAAAGGACTCTTTATACCTTCATTTCCGGAGGGCAGTATTCTTACAATTATGGCTTTGATAGGAACAACCGTAGTTCCCTATAATCTTTTTTTACATGCTTCCATTGTTCGGGAAAAATGGAAAAATAAAACCGATTTAAAAAAAGTAAGAAAAGATACCATTGTCTCAATTTCTTTAGGCGGGGTTATTTCCATAGCTATTATAATATGTGCTGTAGCTATCACAACTAAAGAGGTAACCGGCGCCGAAGACCTTGCCATGGGATTAGAACCCCTCTTTGGAATTTATGCTAAATATTTCCTAGCCGTAGGTCTCTTTGCGGCCGGAATAACCTCAGCTATAACAGCACCTTTAGCAGCGGCTTATGTAGCACAAGAATGTTTTAACTGGGAATATGATCTAAAATCAAGAAAATTTAGAAGTATTTGGATTGTAATATTAGTTCTTGGGGTCATTTTTTCTTCAACAGGTTTTAAACCTATAGAAGTGATTAAATTTGCCCAGGTTGCAAATGGTATTTTGCTACCAATCATTGCAGGGTTTTTATTATGGGTGATGAACCGTTCTTCAGTACTTGGAAAATATAGAAATACTAAGTTTCAAAATATTTTAGGCTTGATTATTGTGCTTATTACATTAGTGTTGGGGATAAAAAGCATAGCAAAAGTGTTTAATCTTTTTTAATGACCGAACATATTATTGATATTAATTGTGATTTGGGGGAAGGAATAGGTAACGATCCTCTTATTATGCCTTTTATAAGTTCCTGCAGTATCGCTTGTGGTGGTCATTTTGGGAATGAAGATACTATACGAACAGCTATCCAACTAGCAAAAAAATACAAAGTAAAAGTGGGTGCGCATCCTTCATTTTTGGACCAGGAAAACTTTGGAAGAAAAATACTAAAACTTAAAAATAATGAACTTTCTGAAGATATTTTCCAGCAAATATTATTTTTCCAGTCCATCTGTGAAACCGAGGACATTAAAATAAACCATATAAAATTACACGGAGCCCTATATAATTTAGCAGCCAAAGATGTACCAACAGCCGATGCGGTTTTAGAAGGAATCATTCAAACAAATATACAATCTGAACTATATGTTCCTTATAATTCAGTCCTGGCAAAAAAAGCCGAAAAGTATTTTCCTCTGGTCTATGAGGCCTTTATTGACAGAGGCTATAATAACGATTTATCATTGGTGCCCCGTAACCAAAGGAGAGCCCTTATAACCTCTCCGGAAATAGCCTGGCAACAGTTTTATAATATGGTAACCAAAAGTGAACTTACAACTATTTCAAATAAAAAACGGACTATTAATGCTTCAACATTTTGTATACATGGCGATAATTTGTCTTCTGTTAAAATTCTTCATTACATACATTCTAAAATGGAAATCCAGTCTATTTCACTAGTATGATGGAACAACTTAAATTTCGAAAATTTGGAAGACATGCATTTCTAATCGACTGGAAATCAAAAATTGATGAGATAATACTTGATGAAATACTTACGGTGAATAATTATATTTCAGAAAACTTTTCTGAAGAGATCATTGAAACTGTATCTGCCTATCATTCACTTGCAATTTATTTAAAAAGGGATATAAATATTAATTCGTTTATAGAAAAGGTAAAGAAATCATACACTTTTATGTCTAAAGATATGCCTGCTAAAAAAAATTATATCATTACCATCCCTGTTTGTTATGAAGTTGAATACGCCCCCGATATTCTAAGTGTAGCTTCAAGCCATGATCATTCAATTTTTGAAGTGATCAAATTACACACACAAACTCTTTATAAAGTTTATTTTTTAGGGTTTCTGCCCGGATTTCCTTATTTAGGTGGATTGGATAAACGATTGTATACCCCAAGAAAAAAAAAACCACGCCAAAATATCGTTAAGGGTTCTATAGGAATAGGTGGTAAACAAACGGGTATTTATACCGTGGATTCGCCAGGAGGATGGAACATTATCGGGCGAAGTCCTTTACAATTTTTTAATACTGCAGCCAGCCAACCCACTGTTATTAACAACGGAGATTATATAAAGTTTGTTTCGATCTCAAAAAAACAATATTTAAAACTTGACACATCTATAAAAAACGGTAATTACAATATTGAGAAGGAGGCATATAATGATTGAAGTACTATCAGCAGGATTATATACTACGATACAAGATATTGGACGTTTTGGCTATAGAAAATATGGAGTTCCTTTGAGTGGCTTTATGGATAGTTATTCTGCACTTTTAGCAAATCAGTTGGTGGGAAATAACTATGACTGTGCTTTAATGGAAATTACTTTATCAGGACCTCAGCTTAAATTTTCTTCAGATACGGTTATCGCTATTACCGGAGCGGGATTTTCACCAACTCTTAATAATGTTGAAATTCCACTTAATTCACTATTAAAAGTGAACAAGAACAGCGTCCTTAAATTTGGTATGGCATCCTATGGATTACTTGCCTATTTATCGGTTTCTGGTGGTTTTAATACAGAAAAGATCCTTGGTAGTTACAGTTATTATAGGGATATCACTTCCAATTCTAAGATAATAAAAGGAGACCTGTTGAAAATATCTCCCACAAAAAGAACCTACTCAATATCGAATGTATTAGTAAAGACAGAAAAAGCACATTTTAATTCAAGAATCATTGAGGTCTATAAAGGTTGCGAATTTGATTTAATCAGGGGGGGTAATAAAGAAGAATTATATGATATCAATTTTACAATAAGTTCTGAGAGCAATCGTATGGCATATTTATTAAAAGGGAATAAAAAGTTTTCGGCAAAAGAAATAATCACAGCACCAGTACAACCAGGAACAGTACAATTAACACCTTCCGGGCAGTTCATAATCTTGATGAGAGATTGCCAAACTACAGGGGGGTATGCACGTGTATTTCAGCTTACCGATAGGGCTATAAATAGAATAGCTCAAAAACGTGGGGGTGAATCTATACTTTTTAAATTAAAATGATCGATCCTCCCAGGCTTTTTCCTAAATGCAAGCATTCCAAATTATATCCTCGGGCGGTGGTGCAACAATCGATATTTTTTCATTTTTAACCGGATGTATAAAGACTACCGCTCTGGCGTGTAAATGAATTCCCCCATTCTTGTTACTGCGATTAAAACCATATTTCAGATCCCCTTTTATTGGACAGCCTAAAGCGGCAAGTTGTGCTCGTATCTGATGATGTCTGCCGGTTTCTATATTTATTTCCAGTAGGGTATAACGATCTAATTTTTTAATAGTACTATACATTAAAATAGCTTTTTTACTATTGGAAACTTCTTTTATGTAGGCGTATGATTTGTTTTGTTCAGGATTTCTTCTTAAGAAATGAATTAATTTATCAGTTGTTTTCGAAGGTGCGTTTTTTACAACTGCCCAATATGTTTTTTGTGTTTTTCTTTCTGAAAATAATTTATTTAACCGTGCCAATGCCTTCGAAGTACGTGCAAAAATAACTATCCCACTCGTAGGCCTGTCCAGCCTATGTACCACTCCTAAAAACACAGCACCGGGTTTATTATATTTTTTAGCAATGTATTGTTTTGCAATTTCTGAAAGAGGAATGTCTCCTGTTCTATCTCCTTGTACAATATCACCCGGTCGTTTGTTTACAATTAGAATATGATTGTCTTCATACAATACCTGAAGGTTGTCTGGAGAACTTAGAATTCTGGTATGTAGTTCTTTTTTAATTGGATGCTGGAGTCTTCGATTTCTAATTCTTGGTATTTTAAATTAATTCTGATCAATATATAACCTTCGAATAATCTAAAAAACAAATAGAATAATTCAATATTGTTCTTTCTCAGTTGGAAAATTACCACTTTTTACATCATCTATATATTTTTGAAAGGCTCCGGTCATTTCACTAAACATATCCAGGTAGCGTCTTAAAAAACGCGGATTGAATTCATGGGTCATACCTAGCATATCGTGTGTAACTAAAACCTGACCATCTACGCCTTTCCCAGCACCAATTCCTATTATTGGGATTTGAAGACTTTTTGCAACTTCCTCAGCAAGTTTTGCAGGTACTTTTTCTAACACTATTGCGAAACAACCAGCCTTTTCAAGTAGCAAGGCATCTTTTTTAAGTTTTTCAGCTTCGGTATCTTCCTTAGCGCGTACGGTATAGGTACCAAATTTATAAATAGATTGCGGAGTAAGACCTAAATGCCCCATAACAGGAATACCGGCATTAAGGATTCTTTTAATAGATTCTTTTATTTCTTTACCACCTTCCATTTTTATCCCATGAGCTCCACTTTCTTTCATAATACGAATAGAGGACCGTAATGCCTCTTTAGGGTCACTTTGGTAGGTTCCGAAGGGTAGATCTACAATAACCAGACTTCTTGAAATAGCGCGTACTACCGATGAAGCATGATAAATCATTTGGTCCAGGGTAATAGGAAGTGTTGTTTCGTGTCCTGACATGACATTAGAGGCGGAGTCGCCCACCAAAATCACATCGATTCCTGAATTATCCACAATTTTTGCCATCGTATAATCGTAGGCAGTTAACATGGATATTTTTTCACCCTTACTTTTCATATCCACCAGGGTCTTGGTGGTGATTCGTTTGTATTCTTTTTTAGCTACTGACATGTTTTTATAACATTTTAGTGGTAAAAGTACTAATTTTGAAGTTCAATCTTTCAAATATCTATCCATGAAGTTTTTCCTGTTTTCTTTATGCATTGTATTTTCCATAGTTACCTTTTCACAAAATTCTTTTTCCAAAGCCGATGCTAAGAGTATCATCGATATTTTTTTTGAAGGGTTTCATCAAGGAGATACCCTAAAAATGAAATCGGTTATGGCTGAAGGCATGGTGATGCAAACAGCTTTTACTACAAAGGATGGTAAAAACCAAATTGTAGATGAACAACCAGAAACTTTTTTAATGGCTATTGCAGATCGTCCTGAAACCCAAAAATGGGAGGAGCGCCTTTTAGATTATATGGTTCAAATAGACGGTAATCTAGCTCACGTTTGGACACCTTATGAATTTTGGTTTAACGGCACGTTTAGTCATTGTGGGGCCAATGCTTTTACCCTTGCGAAAACAGATGACGGCTGGAAAATTATTCATATAATCGATTCCCGAAGAAAAAACGACTGCCAAAAATAATTTTTATAGACCTTTTTGAGCGTGATCACCGAGCTTATTGAAGGCAAGCGGAAGAGTATTATTTTTTTAAAATAACTTGGAATAATTCCAATATAAGTAGGAAATATTCCATACTTTTAAGGCATGCAAATCTTCTCTTCAGGAAAACTTAGTAGGGTAAAAAACCGGCACGCTCCCGAGGTGTCCAGACAAACAGGGTTTCCAAGTGCTGCAACACATTATTTAGAACCAAGTATCGACTTAAACAAAGAACTGATAAACAATCAAGATGCTGCTTTTTTTGTACGTGTGGATGGCGATGAATTGGTGGATTTTAATATTTCAGACAAAGATGTACTGCTTATTGATCGTTCACTTTTACCTAAAAAAAATGATTTGACTTTGGTAATAATCGAAGGTGAGTTTAAAGTAATTAGATTTCCGAAAGAACCTTTAGAGACCGAGTTTGTTCTTTGGGGAGTTATTAGCTATATAATACATTACGCCAGATGATTGCCCTTGTAGATTGCAATAGTTTTTATGCTTCTTGTGAGCAGGTATTTCGTCCAGATTTGTGGGGTAGGCCCGTTGTTGTTCTAAGTAACAATGATGGTTGTGTTATAGCTGCCAACAAAGAAGCTAAAGCCTTGTCGGAGATCCCTATGTTTGAGCCTGTTTTTAAAATAAGGAAACAGCTTAATGATCATAAGGTCACACTTTTTTCTTCCAATTATACACTGTATGGAGAGATGTCGCAGCGCGTAATGAACATTTTAAAATTTTTCTCACCACAAGTAGAAATTTACAGTATCGATGAAGCTTTTGTAGATGTGTCGGGGATGAAATACGTGTCATTGAATGCTTATGGTCATCGTATTAAAGAGACTATTTATCAATATACAGGGTTGCCCGTTGGCGTTGGGATTGCCCCCACAAAAGTACTGGCAAAACTGGCAAATAAGATTTCCAAAAAGTATGCAGATGTAAACCGTAATGTCTTTTGCATCGATACCGAAGAAAAACGAATCAAGGCCCTAAAATGGGCAAAAGTGAAAATGGTTTGGGGTATTGGTAGCAAGCATGCAAAACGATTACAAAATATAGGGGTGTACACGGCATACGATTTCACCCAACTCCCCGAAGAATGGGTGCGAAAAAACATGACAGTTGTTGGGGTACGTATCTGGAACGAATTACAGGGTAGATCCTGTATAGAATTTAAAACTATGCCTAAGCCTAAAAAGGGTATAGGTACTGCCAAGTCCTTCGGAAAAAAATTAGAGGACTTCGGAATGATTTCTGAAGCATGTTCTTATTACATAAGCGAGGTAAGTGAAGTGCTTCGTAACCAGAAATCTTGTGCCACCTATCTTCAGGTGTTTTTGCACACCAATTATTTTAGTGCGGGGGACAAGCAATATTCCAATAGCATTACAGTAACACTTGGCGTTCCAACTTGTGATACATTTACTCTTATTTCTGAAGCCAAAAGGGCCTTAAAAGCTATCTACAAACCAGGCTATCGTTATAAAAAAGTGGGCGTATGCTTAAGCGGAATTATTCCAAGGGAATATGTGCAAGGAAATTTGTTTTATCATCCATCGAGGTTTGATAAAAGTCAACTCCTTAAAACTTTTGACGCCCTCAATAGAAAATATGGAAAAGCTACGTTGTTTTCAGGTCTGGTTGGCACAAGAGTAAAAGAGTGGGAGCTCATTAAAGAAGATCGAAGCCCACGATATACCACGCAATGGGAGGAGTTGCTGAAGGTTAGCTGTTGAATTGGGTCTGCCACCCTGTCATATCTTTTCTACTGGCATAAAGATTGCCATATACATTGCGAGTTAAAAATTTATAAAATTAATACAATATAATTATGAGTAAAATAATAGGAATCGATTTAGGAACAACCAACTCTTGTGTGGCTGTAATGGAAGGTAGTGAACCTACTGTAATTCCTAATGCTGAAGGTAAACGAACCACACCTTCTGTAATCGCTTTTGTAGAAGACGGTGAAATTAAAGTAGGGGATCCTGCAAAAAGACAGGCTGTGACAAACCCCACAAAAACCATTTCTTCTATCAAGCGTTTTATGGGAAATACGTTTTCTGAATCTAAAAAGGAAATCGATCGAGCTGCATTTAAAGTAGTAAAAGGAGATAACGGTACTGCTCGTGTAGATATCGATGGCAGGTTATACACTCCTCAGGAATTAAGTGCTATGATACTTCAAAAAATGAAGAAAACAGCAGAAGATTATTTAGGGCAAGAAGTAACCGAAGCCGTTATTACAGTACCTGCTTACTTTAACGATAGTCAGCGTCAAGCTACTAAAGAAGCGGGTGAAATCGCCGGACTAAAAGTAAGGCGAATCATCAATGAGCCTACTGCTGCTGCTTTAGCTTATGGAATGGATAAAAAAGGTACAGACCAAAAAATCGTAGTATTCGATTTTGGAGGTGGTACACACGATGTTTCTATTCTTGAATTAGGCGATGGTGTTTTTGAAGTATTATCAACTGATGGTGATACTCACTTGGGAGGTGATGATATAGATGATACGATTATTAGTTGGTTGGCAGATGAGTTTGAAAAGGATGAGAAAATGGACCTTCGTAAAGACCCTATGGCTTTGCAACGTCTTAAAGAAGCTGCTGAAAAAGCTAAGATTGAATTATCTGCTTCTGCGAAAACCGAGATCAATTTGCCTTATGTTACTGCAACTGCCAGTGGACCAAAACACCTGGTTAGAACATTAACACGTGCTAAGTTTGAACAATTGATAGATGATTTGGTAAAGCGTACTATAAAACCATGTGAAAAAGCCTTAAAAGATGCTGGACTTTCCAAGGGTGACATAAATGAAATTATATTGGTTGGGGGATCTACCCGTATTCCTGCAGTGCAAAAAGCGGTAGAGAAGTTCTTCGGAAAAAAACCTAGTAAAGGAGTAAACCCCGATGAGGTTGTAGCTGTTGGAGCTGCAATACAAGGAGGTGTATTATCTGGAGATGTAAAAGATGTATTGTTATTAGATGTAACACCACTTTCATTAGGGATTGAAACCATGGGAAGTGTAATGACTCACCTAATTGAGGCAAATACAACCATTCCATCAAAGAAATCGCAAGTGTTTTCTACAGCATCAGACAATCAACCCAGTGTAGAGATCCACGTATTGCAAGGGGAACG
>JADFOK010000022.1 GCA_022562895.1 Bacteroidota bacterium
GTTTTTTATAGTCCACACTTAAATTCATATTTAACGGGTTCCGATTTTCACTATAAAATATAAAATTTATTTTGTCATATTATCTCTTATTGTAAGAAAACATAACAAACTAATAATTTATTTGCGGTTATTAGTGGCTTTTTGCACAAAATATGGGTTTGCCATGATATTATAATAATTTGAGTTGTATCAATAGCTCCGCTACCGCTAACTTATAGCTAGATGTTGTGGGGGAAAGGCTACTATACTACAGGAAACATATGGACTTTATGGTTGGTTTTTATATGGATGAAGGGATCACAAAGGCAGAAGCTTAAAATTATACTATGATGTTAAATCCGGTTTTTATTTCAAAAAGGGGGTGTCCGCAAGAGTACAGGGTAAACACCCGCCCACTGTTTTTTTACAGATTGAATCGTGAGTGATAGAAACAAGAATAGTATAAAAATTGAGGTTTGTTATGACTAAATCAGAGCGAAATATATCTCTTTAAAATCGGTAGTACTGTCACCTATACTGACACCTAATATTACAATACCCTTACAATCATAGGATTATAAGGGTATTTGCGGAGAAAGAGGGATTCGAACCCCCGGAGGTGTGACCCTCAACAGTTTTCAAGACTGCCGCATTCGACCACTCTGCCATTTCTCCAGTAAAAATTGAGGAGATACGGTATTAGCCGCATTGACCTCCCGATAACTATCGGGACTGCCATTTCTCCTTAGCGGTCGCAAATATAAAACGCTTTTTTTATTTTATAAAGCTTTTGCTTGCTAATTATCAATACCCAATATGGGTTTTTTGGCGTATTTCGAAATTCAAACTTCTTAATCAATAACTATTCTTATTTTTGTAAACGTAAATTAAAACAGTTACCATGGCAACAGATGTTTTAGAGCGATTAAAATGGCGCTATGCCACAAAAAAGTTTGATGCTTCAAAAAGACTTTCCGAAGAAAAACTTTCAATTTTAAAAGAATCATTCAACCTCACCGCTACCTCATACGGTCTTCAACCCCTGAAGATGATAATACTTAGCAATCCCGATTTAAAAAAACTATTGGTGCCAATTACCATGGATCAGGATCAGGTTGAAAATGCTTCTCATGTGTTGGTAATATGCACAGAAACTAAAATAGATTCCGATTATATAAAAGATCACTTTAATCTTGTTGTAAAAATAAGAAGCACTCCTCGTGAGATCCTTTCTTCTTTTGAAGAATACCTTGTATCTTCTTTTTCTGATAAACAATCTGATGAATTAAATATATGGTCCACAAATCAAGCTTATCTTGCTCTGGGAAATCTATTGACAGTATGCGCTATTGAAAAAATTGATGCCTGCCCCATTGAAGGATTTGACCCCGATAAATACGATGAGTTATTGCAATTAAACGAAAAAGGGTTACAGTCTGTGATAGTATTGGCTGTAGGCTACCGTGCCGAAGATGATATGTTTTCAGGTTTTGATAAAGTGCGCAAGGGTGTAGATGAAGTGATCATAGAAATGGATTAATTAAGGATTGTATTAGTATTTAATTTTAGTATCAACAAATAACAATAAAAAAATATGCCCGGATTTGAAGTTTTTGGTGACGAAGAACGCAAACAAGTAAATGAGGTTTTAGATAGCGGAATATTAATGCGCTATGGTTTTGATGGAATGAGAAACAACCATTGGAAAGCAAAAGAATTTGAGATCGCCTTTGCCGATCGAATGCAATCTAAACATTGTCAATTGGTGTCCAGTGGGACATCGGCACTTACTGTAGCTTTAGCTTCTGCAGGAATTGGTGAAGGGGATGAAGTGATTATGCCTACCTTTACTTTTGTAGCTAGTTTTGAGTCTATTTTAATGCTGGGTGCCGTTCCGGTAATAGTAGATATTGATGATACGCTTACCATGGATCCAATAGCTGTGGAAGCTGCAATTACCCCTAAGACACGTTGTGTGATGCCTGTGCATATGTGTGGTTCGATGGCAGATTTAAAAGCTCTTAAAGATATTTGTATTACCCATAACTTATTGCTTTTGGAAGATGCCTGTCAGGCACTTGGTGGAACTTATGAAGGAAAGCCATTGGGTAGTTATGGCGATTTGGGATGTTTTTCATTCGATTTTGTAAAAACCATTACCTGTGGTGAAGGAGGTGCAGTACTCACAAATAATGATAAATATGCCATAAATGCAGATCAATATCAGGATCATGGCCACGACCATATAGGAAATGACAGGGGAGAGGAAGCACATCTTTATATGGGCTATAATTTTCGTATTTCAGAATTGAATGCAGCGGTAGGTCTTGCTCAATTAGAGAAATTGGATGTTATCCTACAACTACAGAAAAGGAACTATGAAATAATTCGTAATGTATTAGAAACTGTTGAAGGAGTAACTTTTAGACGGGTGCCTGAAGGAGGAGTGGAAAATTATTCTTTTTTAAATTTCTTTCTTCCCAACGGGGAACTTACACAAAAAGTTCATAAAGCATTATCAGAAAATGGGGTAGATGCTTGTTTTTACTGGTATACAAATAATTGGCATTATATTGATGGATGGGAGCATTTGCGAAATTTAAAAACCCTGGGAAATGTTTCATCAAAATTTAGAAATCAAATTCAGAAACTAAACGAAACCGATTTTTCAAAAAGTGATGCAGTAATAAGCCGAACGATCTCATCATTGATAAAAATAGGCTGGACTGTTGAAGAAGTTAAAGTACGTGCAGAAAAGATGAAAGCTGTAATTATTTCTGCACTTTAAAAGTTTACATATTCCAAAATTTCCAAACCATAACCAATTATCCCTACACGTTTGGTTTTTTCTTTGCCATTAGAAATTAATCGAATCTTATGTATCCCGATATCGTGTAATATTTGAGCACCGATACCAAAATCTTTTGTGTCCAATACAATTCTTGGAGCTTTTGAAATTTTCTCTTTAGTCTGAGATTCTTTTAATTCTTTTAAACGGGGTAATAAATTTAATGATTGGTATTGCTGATTAATAAAGACAATGGCTCCTTTCCCCTCCTTGTTTATAACACTAAACATATTCTCCAGTTTTTTGTTTGCATTATTTGTGAGTGTTCCTAAAATATCATTATTAATTAATGTAGAATTAACTCTAACTAAAACAGGCTCATTCTCTTTCCAACGTCCTTTGGTAAGCGCAATATGTATTTGATCGTTGTTGGTTTGTTTGTAGGCTCTTAATCTAAATACACCATATTTGGTATTGATATTAAAATCTTCCTCCTTGCTGATTAATGAATCGTGTTCCATTCTATAGGCCACTAGATCATCAATGGAGATCAATTTTAGATCAAATTTCTTGGCAACATTCACTAGTTGGTGAAGTCGGGCCATAGTCCCGTCTTCATTTAATATTTCTACTAAAATACCTGCCGGTTTAAATCCTGCCAGGCGGGCCATATCGATTGCTGCTTCAGTATGACCTGTACGACGTAATACCCCGCCTTCTTTTGCTCTTAAAGGGAAGATATGTCCGGGGCGGCCTAAGTCATGAGCTTTAGTATCACTATTTATCAGTGCTTTTACAGTTTTGGCACGGTCCTGAACCGATATACCAGTTGTACATCCATGACCTATTAGATCTACCGAAACTGTAAATTGGGTTTGATGCAAAACAGTATTGTTTTGTACCATCATATTTAAATTCAAATATTCGCAACGTTCTTCGGTGAGAGGTGCACAGATTAATCCACGTCCATGAGATGCCATAAAATTTATCATTTCCGGGGTGGCCTTTTCGGCTGCAGCTATAAAATCTCCTTCATTTTCCCGGTTCCTATCATCGACCACAATAATGATCTCTCCATTGCGGATAGCCAAAATAGCTTCTTTTATGGTATTGAGCTTTATTGATGTGTCGTTATCTGTGGTAATCATATTAAATGAATTAGTTGGGCAAAGATATTGAAATGAGTCATAATAATTAGTTGATCCTAATTAAAATGTTTAACTGCGAATTCCATCTTACCGGCAATAAGCAGTTAACATAACTGATTAATTAAACATCTTTTATTTTTGGATGATCCTTCTTTTTAAATGGTTTTGTAAAGCGTTGTAAAAAATAATCAATATCTACAATACCTTGATCAGTTGTAGCACGATAGGTTAGCCATATTCCAAGAGGTAGCATTATGGCAGTACTCACCCAAGTAGCTATAAACGGATGGAGAGTGCCGTCTTCTGCACTGTTTTTAGAAAATATACCAATAAAGTGATAGGTTAAGAAAAGTAATATAGCAATGACCATGGGTAAACCCATACCTCCTTTTCTAATGATTGCACCCAAAGGAGCTCCAACAAAAAATAAAATTATACATGACATTGCTAAAACATATTTTTCGTGTAAAGCCATTTCATGTTTATTAAGAATCCTGGTTTTAATTGTGTATTCTATTTTTTTGGCTTTCACAGATTGTAAAGTACTTCGGATATTGTTAAGAGCCATTTTAACAATTTCAGATTGTTGTCCAGGACTAAATAGATTTAATAATGTATCAATATGCTTATGCTGGGTAGTATCCTTAAATTTTCTGTCACGAAATTTTGATATTCCACTTCGGTAATACATGTTATCTGAAAACAATTTCATGTTTCTGGTATAATTTTTTGAAAGTGAATCGATTTCAACTACCAATTCACCTACATTGTACATATTATGGTTGTTGAGATTGTTTTTTTTGTCTATATCTCTATCATTTAATTCGGTGAGGTCGATATTGATGGTATATTCTTCAAAATAGCTTTTTACAAAAGGTTTACTTCTCCGCTTTTTTATATTCTTTGTCTGTATTTCATCATAATAATTACCGTCTTTTAGTATAAGTGACAGGGTATTGCTTCCTTCAACACTTGCTAGTTCTCCATTATTGGCAATTATTACCGTATAGTTTCCATTGGGTCTTTTAGGATCCTTCCGGTGAATTACAATACCTTTAAGGAATTGGTCATTATCCCCACTCTTTTCATCGACCTTAATATTAAAGTTATCTCCTATTTGACTAAATTGTCCTTCTGCTATTACCATAGAAGGTTTAAACTGCGATATGTTTCTACGTAGGTTTAGCCATCTGTATTCTGAATAGGGTATAACGTTATTAGCAAAGAAAAAAGCAGTTACACTTAAAAGTAAAATAAATATTGTCAAACTTCGCATAGCGCGTTGCAGTGAAATACCAGTGGATTTCATGGCAGTGAATTCATAATTTTCAGCAAAATTACCAAATACCATCAGGGAAGTAACCAGGATGGTAAGAGGCAACACTAAGGGTATTAGTCGGGGCGAAACAAACCAAATAAACTTCAGTACAATAAAAACATCCAGTCCCCTTCCGGCTAATTCTGAAATATAAAGCCAAATGGTTTGAAGAACAAATATGAACATCAATATAATAAAGACGCTAACAAATGTCTTTAAGTAGGATATTAATATATATCGATCCAGTATTTTCACAATACTAATTAATCAAGTTTATTGATGTAATAACCTTTTTCTTTATATTTAGATTCATTAAATGTGAACAGGGTTTTAGATAAGGGCTGATTTGTTTTAAAGTAGCTTACCGTAATTGTAAACTGAGTTCCTTGTTCATCTGTTTGTATTAATTTATAAACATGTTTTGTCTGCATATCTACCCCTAAAAGAATGTCTTTTATTTCGGCATTAGTATCTATAGGTCTAAGTTTTACAAATTGAATTTTTCTGCCTTTCACATTTTGTATTACATCCATTTTATAGGTATATCCCTTTTCATAAAATGTGAGCATTTTTGAGGGAGTAATTTCTTTATCATCTTGCGCATTGTATTTAGATATGGTTACTTCCTCATCTTCCGGTATAATAGTATATATGGTTGAACCATTAAAAATACGAGTAATGCCTAACATATTAAGTAAGTACTTATTACCCTGTATAGTTAAATTCCCCCGGGTTTCCTGATTAACATTTTCCTTTTTATTGTTCAGGGTATATTTAAAATCGATATAGATGTTATCGTAGCTTCTGACTTTACTTGAGACCTCATTTAAAAAGGTTTTTGCATTTTGTGCTTCTAGCGTTGTTGCTATAAAAAGGACAATGCATAGCGAAGTGATGATTTTAAAATATAGAGGTCTTACTTTTTTATTTAATAACATGATAATATCTATAAATCGTTATTTTCGTTTTCTAAAAAATGAATTAATGCATCGATGGTAGGAACAAGAACTTGCCTGGCTTTACTGCCCTCAAAAGGTCCAACGATTCCGGCAGCTTCCAATTGATCTATTATTCTTCCTGCCCGATTGTACCCTAATTTAAGCTTGCGTTGTAAAAGCGATGCGGAGCCCTGTTGTGCAATAACCAATACTTCTGCAGCATCTCTAAACAATATATCTCGCTCGTCTATGTTAATATCAAGATTTGTGCCACCTTCTTCACCCGAATATTCGGGAAGTTGATGAGCTTCAGGATACGCTTTTTGAGAACCGATAAATTCAGTTATGTCGGCAATTTCGGGGGTATCTACAAAGGCGCATTGTATCCTTATTAACTCATTGCCCTGCGTGTAAAGCATATCTCCACGACCTATAAGTTGATCGGCTCCCGATCCATCTAAAATAGTGCGGGAATCAATTTTGCTGGTAACTCTAAAGGCAATACGTACAGGGAAATTCGCTTTAATGATCCCGGTTATAACATTTACAGAAGGTCGCTGAGTTGCAATAATTAAATGAATCCCGATGGCACGTGCTAATTGGGCCAATCGGGCAATTGGAGTTTCAATCTCCTTGCCGGCAGTCATAATTAAATCGGCAAATTCATCAATGATCAAAATAATATACGGTAAAAATTTATGTCCGTCATTAGGATTGAGTTTACGGGTTTTAAATTTTGTATTGTATTCTTTTATGTTGCGCACCAATGCATCTTTAAGAAGGTCGTAACGTGCATCCATTTCAATACATAAAGAGTTAAGAGTATTGATCACCTTTGTAGTATCTGTGATAATGGCATCTTCCGTATCAGGAAGTTTTGCTAGGTAATGTCGTTCTATTTTATTGAAAAGAGTAAGTTCTACTTTTTTGGGATCGACCAGCACAAACTTGATTTCAGCCGGGTGTTTTTTATAAAGTAAGGAAGTAAGGATAGCATTTAATCCTACCGATTTTCCTTGTCCTGTAGCCCCAGCCATTAATAGGTGTGGCATCTTTACCAAATCTACTACAAAAGTTTCGTTACTTATGGTTTTACCCAATGCCAGTGGAAGTTCCATTTCTGCATTTTGAAAATTTGGTGATGTAATCACCGAACGCATGGAAACAATAGTTGGGTTTTTATTTGGAACCTCAATACCTATAGTTCCCCGGCCGGGAATAGGAGCAATAATACGTATACCTAATGCTGAAAGTGATAGTGCTATATCGTCTTCTAAATTCTTGATTTTTGAAATCCTAATACCTGCCTCCGGAACAATTTCGTAGAGAGTAACCGTTGGTCCCACCGTTGCTTTAATGCTTGCAATAGCTATTTTGTAATTATTAAGCGTATTTACAATGCGGTTTTTATTTTCCTCAAGTTCTTCCTGATTGATAGTAATACCCGCTCCCCCTGTGTAATCCTTTAAAAGTTCTATAGTGGGTAACTTGTATTCACTCAGTTCCAGCTTAGGATCGAATTCTCCAAAATCACCTACAAGAGTTTCACTCAGACTTTTATCTATAGCTTCCTCTTCTTTTACCTGTTCTATTTCCATAGTAACTTCTTCACTGCTTTTGGTTTCAGGAGTTAATTCGTCTAAAGGAATGAAGGTGTCTGTATTTATCTCTTCGGAAGGATTTACTGAGAGATCAATTTCCTTGGATTCATTTTCTGAAGTTTTAATGGATTCTGCGATTTCTTCGGAAGGGATTTCATTAGAGACTTCATCGGATGAAAGATCTGAAACTATTTCTTTCTTAGTTCTTTTAAAAGCGGAAACTACTTTGTCGGGGGTCAGTTTTAAGCGTAGAACAAGATACACTATCAGTATGAACGACATTAGTAAGACGGTGCCAATAAATCCTAAAAAATCCTGAAGTACATCGTTAATTTCGTAGCCAATAGCACCACTGAATAAAGCACTTAAAGAAGTGAAGAATCCAAAGAAAACCGAGATCCAAATCATTACTAATAAACCCCAAAACCAGAATTTAAACAGTTGTCTTTTTGCGTAATCGAAAAAGTAATATATTCCTGTAAGGGTCGTAAGAAAGGCAAAAATTAAAGCCGAAATACCAAAGCCATTGTATATGAATAAGTGTCCGACATTGGCTCCAAATGTGTTCAGCCAGTTTTGCGACTCTGACTCACGATTTACTACCTCCCCAATATTGCTTTGGTCTGCTTGCCAGGTAAAAAAGTAAGAAACTAACGAAAAGATTAAGGCTACCCCAAATAAGAGCAAAAAGCTACCCAAAATGACTTTTTGTTGTTTGGATAACTTAAAGCTGATTTTTTTACGTTTTTTTCTAGTAGTTTTTTTCTTTTTTCCAGCCATTAATAATATTCTAGTCTTTCAGCAAAAATACAAATATCAAACGTATCAGGCTATATAAAATTATGATATACTAAGATTGTAATAGGTAAGGGAATATTTAAAATTTAGGAATATAAATTATACCCGCAATAATTATGGCAGCAACAGCTGTAAAAAAAACAGCGCCGGCTGAAACATCTTTAATGTAACCGATTTTAGGATGGTGATTGGGGTGAATAAAATCTGCAATTTCCTCGATGGCGGTATTGATACCCTCAGCACTCATTACCAGGGCTATGGTAAGAATTTGTATGACCCATTCGGTGTTAGATATATTAAAATAAAATCCGCCAAATGTTACTATTACTGCAATAACTGCCTGAACTTGTATACTTGCTTCGTTTTTAAGCAGCATAAAAGCCCCTTTAAAGGCATATCCAATACCTTTAATACGATTCGTTAAAAAAGAATTTTTTTTTGTCATTAGATATTGAATAGTGAATATAATTGAAATCCAAAAGTAAGATTAATAGTTAAGTCGAAAAAACATCAGGTGTACAAATATTAAACATGTGGTAACTAGCTCGACAGCCTATAAAAGAAATCAATTTCAATTGGCTTTAGCTTGGCATTGGCGTACTGGGAAACCTTATACAAAAGCCCTTTTATCACCAGACGATGAAAGCTATCTATTTTGAAAAGATTAATACAGAGCAACTTTCAAATTATCACCGATTGGATTTTTCTTCAACCTATGAATTTAAATTTTCAAAAAAAAACGATCTAAAAGGAAAAATAGGTTTTTCAATTCGTAATGTTTACAATCAAAAAAATCATATAAGTAGAGAATACACGGGTAATAACAACTTAAATGATCCTATTGTAGTGGTTGATAAATATTCCTTAGGTTTTACTCCAAATTTTCTTCTTAGAGCCTATTGGTAATTTTATAAATGTATTATAAGGCATCTATAGCTGCTTTGTAATTTGGTTCATCGACCGTTTCCGGAACTTGCTCTGTGTATTGAATTATTCCATTTTCATCCAGGACAATAACGCAACGGGAAAGCAATGCATCCAGAGGTCCGTTAATAAAAATTAATCCATAATCTTTACCAAAATCACCGTTTTTATAATCGGATAAATTAATAACATTTTCCAGACCTTCTGCTCCGCAAAAACGTCCTTGTGCAAAGGGTAGATCACGTGAAATACAAAGTATTTTAGTGTTCTCTAATGCACTGGCTTCTTTGTTGAATTGTCTAACCGAAGCTGCACAAGTCCCTGTATCAACACTTGGAAAAATGTTCAAAACTACCTTACTTCCTGAAAAGTCCTCTAGTGTCTTGACAGATAAATCTCCTGCAATTAATGAAAAATTTGGGGCCTTAGATCCAACCGCCGGAAGCTCTCCCAAAGTTTGAATCTCGTTTCCTTTCAATGTTACTGTTGCCATTCTATATATTTAAATTAACTTTAAAATTAAGGATATTTAATGTTTTTGTATCACGATTCCTTAAATTCTTTTTTGAATGAACCCGAAAATTAATCCTTCTTCTTTTTAGACAGGGTTTTTAAAAACACTTTAAAAAAGATATTACTATTGATTCGAAAATGGGTATCACTTAATTGTTTAATGGTTTTTTTGGTATTTTTAAATAATAATAACTCATTAACATTTACATAATTGTTGAAGCCAATTAGTTTAAAAAAAATATCAGTTTAGTAAATCAAGAAAATTACTTAAAAACGGTTGGCAGACTTATGGATGTTTAATAAACAACAGAATTGAGAATATAAAAAGGTGACCCATTGCTAGACCGCCTTTTAATGTTAAATAACTATTCTGCCAGATTGTGCTACAGTTAGGCCAAATCGAAACGGTCGAGGTTCATTACCTTTGACCACGCGGCCACAAAGTCTTGTACGAACTGCTCTTGAGAATCCTCACATGCGTATACTTCAGCGAGAGCACGTAGCTCTGAGTTTGAACCGAAGATGAGATCAACTCGAGTTCCTGTCCACTTGAGATCACCAGTTGTACGATCACGACCCTCAAAGACACGTTCGTCTTCCGAAGTCGCCTTCCAAGTCGTCCCTAAATCAAGTAGATTAACGAAGAAGTCATTGGTGAGCGCTTTTGAATCGTTGGTAAAGACACCGTGATTGGACTTATCGAAGTTCGTATTAAGAATACGCATACCGCCAACCAAAACTGTCATCTCAGGTGCAGTAAGTGTCAAAAGTTGCGCTCTGTCAACTAACAATTCTTCTGCAGATGTAGTGTGTTGTACTTTCAGGTAGTTTCGGAACCCGTCAGCAGTTGGCTCTAGAACAGCGAATGATTCTGCATCGGTTTGTTCTTGTGAAGCATCTGCGCGACCAGGGGTAAAAGGCACTTTCACATCGTGACCCGCATTCTTCGCTGCCTTCTCAATACCTGCACTTCCACCTAAAACTATTAAGTCTGCCAGTGAAACCAACTTACCATCAGTTTGTGTGTTGTTAAATTCGTTTTGTATACCCTCTAGAGTTTCTAAAACTTTCGATAGTTCAGCCGGGTTGTTTACTTCCCAATCTTTCTGTGGTGCAAGTCGAATACGTCCACCATTAGCGCCACCACGTTTATCTGATCCACGGAAGGTTGATGCTGAAGCCCAAGCGGTAAATACCAATTGAGACACAGTCAGTCCTGAAGCGAGGATTTTACTCTTTAGTGAAACAATGTCCTGATCATCAATCAATGAATGCGTGACGGTTGGGATAGGGTCTTGCCAGATCAGCTCTTCCTTAGGAACTTCCGGTCCAAGATAGCGAGCGATTGGTCCCATATCACGATGGGTCAGCTTAAACCATGCGCGAGCGAAAGCATCTGCGAACTCGTCCGGATTCTCAAAGAAGCGTCTTGAAATTTTCTCATAGGCAGGGTCTTCTCTCAAAGAGATATCGGTTGTTAGCATAATTGGTGTATGACTTTTAGAAGAGTCATGTGCATCCGGCACTGTTCCTTCACCTGCACCACCGGTTGGTTTCCACTGGTGAGCACCTGCTGGGCTCTTGGTTAGCTCCCATTCATAGCCAAATAGGTTCTCAAAGAAGTTATTGCTCCACTTAGTTGGCGTTGTAGTCCATGTCCCTTCAAGGCCACTGGTAAACGTATCGCCTGCATTTCCAGTGCCGTAGGTGTTTTTCCAACCAAGGCTTTGTTCTTCAATGCCAGCAGCTGCAGGTTCCTTACCAACATACTTGTCCGGATCGACTGCGCCATGGGTTTTACCAAATGAGTGGCCCCCTGCAATAAGTGCGACAGTTTCTTCATCATTCATAGCCATACGACCGAAAGTCTCTCTTATATCTCGAGCAGCTGCAACGGGGTCAGGGTTTCCATTGGGACCTTCTGGATTAACATAGATCAACCCCATCTGAACAGCACCGAGAGGATTCTCAAGTTCACGATCACCTGTGTAACGCTTGTCTCCTTTCCACTCCGTTTCAGAACCCCAATAGATATCTTGCTCTGGCTCCCAAACATCTTCACGTCCGCCAGCAAAACCGAACGTCTTGAAGCCCATAGACTCCAGGGCACAGTTACCAGCGAGAATCATTAAATCTGCCCATGATATTTTCTTTCCATATTTCTTCTTGATCGGCCATAATAGCAAACGGGCCTTGTCCAGGTTTTCATTATCGGGCCAACTATTGAGTGGGGCAAAACGTTGAGTGCCTGAGCCCGCACCACCACGACCATCACCTATACGGTATGTCCCAGCGCTGTGCCAAGCCATACGAATAAAGAGCGGCCCATAGTGGCCGTAGTCGGCTGGCCACCAGTCTTGCGATGTTGTCATCAGATCGAAGATATCTTTCTTAATGGCATCCAAGTTGAGACTCTTGAACTCCTTAGCGTAGTCAAACGCCTTACCCATGGGATCAGATTTGGAGGAATTTTGACGGAGGATATTCAATTTCAACTGATTAGGCCACCAATCTCGGTTAGAGGTCCCACCTCCAGCACTCTCCTTATGAGCTCCGCCCAGAAACGGGCACTTACTTATATCGTTACTATTGTTATTATTCTTGTTATCCATACTTTAATTGATTTTTAAACCTAAATAATAACAAATTTACTGAAATGTTTATCTATTTATATAATTTTATTATATTTTTAAACGAACATGTTATCAATAATATCTATAATTCTTAGACAACTACCCCATTCGATTAAGAGTCAATTATATATGAAATGAATTTTAAATTAATTATCAAAACTCGCTACAACAAGGTATAAACCCAATAACGGAGTTAGTGCTTAAATGAAAATATATCAATAAGTAAAGGTTTGTTACTAACCTAATAGTTAACAGGTAAATCCGCTACTGGGTTTATACGAGACTGAAAAAGTATTTAGTTGAATTTATCAACACATTTTTTTAGTACTAACTGTTGTATTAATAGTAAATGGTACAGCAGGAATCATGGCTCCTTTAGCTATAGGTAGTATTTTAATGGTTATGGTTTATTCCGGTGGACATATTTCTGGCGGGCATTTTAATCCTGCTGTTACACTGGGTGTTTGGATTCGTGATAAGTTAGCTGTCTCTGATTTGCCAGGATGTTGGATTGCTCAATTTTCAGGGGGTATTTTGGCTGCAGTTTTGTTTAAATTTGCTATAAATTATGCTGGTTTAAAAACTAATTGTTTGATCTTAATCTTTAAAGCTGCAACAATTAGCGTTGTAAAAGGACTCATCCAGTTAAAGAAAGCATATACAAAATATTCTCCTACACCAACACCAAGGACTCCACTTTGATAGGCACCACAGGTGTTCCAGGGGATCAATACGGAAGTAACCGTACCGGCATCTTCAAGTGTTCTGCTTAAGTTTTCCGGTGCAAGGCCTCTATCCTCAAATGCCTGTTTATACATTTTTCCGGGAATTACAATGGCGAGATATTGATCACTGGCAATGGTATTTAAACCTATACAGCTAAAAACTGTACTTGCAAACAATCCAAAAACTGTGTGTGCCATTTTTAATAAAGCTCTTGTAATTCTGGCTAAGCCTCCAATAGCATCCATTACCCCTCCAAACACCATAGCACAAATAATCAGGTAGATGGTCCAAAGCATGCCTTTCATTCCACCGGAACTAAATAAGTCGTTTAGTTTTTCATTATCGGTTACAATTTGAGTATCTGTAAAAATAGCATTTGATAAAGATCTAAAATTAGAAGTAGAAAGGCTATCTAATATTTGGGGTTGAAATATAAATGCAAAAACCGCTGCTAAAACAACCCCAGTACCCAAAGCAATCAAAGGCTTTGTTTTAGTTAATATTAGGGCAACAACAACAAGAGGTACTATAAACAGGTAAGGGGTAGTATTAAAAGTAGCATCTATTGTGTTAAGCATTCCACTAACATCTGCTGTGCCTGTTGGTTCAATATTCATACTTATTATGCTAAAAATTATTATGGTCAGAATTATGGTAGGCGTAGTGGTTATCGCCATATATCTGATGTGAGTAAATAGATCAGTTCCCACCATGGCAGGAGCGAGATTTGTAGTATCACTTAAAGGCGACATTTTATCTCCAAAATAGGCTCCTGAAATAACAGCCCCGGCAACCATCCCTAAAGATATTCCCAAAGCTTCACCTATTCCAATCAATGCGATACCAACAGTTGCAGAGGTAGTCCACGAACTACCGGTAGCAATAGAAATCAATGCAGCAATAACAACACAAGCAGGCAAAAATATAGCCGGATTTAATACTTGTAATCCATAATATACCATGGCCGGGATAACACCGCTTACTAACCAGGTACCTGCTAAAGCACCTACTAAGAGTAAAATCATTATCGGGATAAAAATACTTTTCCAATTTTCCCATATCTCTAGAATCATTGTTTTTAACCTCACTTTATTGAAAAAACCTACCATAGCGGCGATACCACCTCCAATAAGTAATATAAACTGATTTGAATATTCGCCTAATGCTTCACCATCTGCAAAAAAGATATTATAGGCGAGCATACCCATTAAGATGATCACTGGGATTAGGGCTTCCCAAATGTTCAATTCAATATTTTCAATTATTTTCTGTTCCTCTATCTCAATTTCTGAAAGATTTTTTCGATCCTGCATTCTCTTTTATTTTTTTGATTTGTAATGTTACGATTTTGCTAAGAAGTTTGCAAATGAAAATTAGAAAGCCTAAAGACATTCATGAGGAATTCTAAAAATTTTTAAAATTTAGATCACTTCACTTCAAATTTTCCTCTAAGGTGGTCTAACTTTAAAAACATTTGTAACTTTGCATTCGCAAAAAAAATAAAGACCATATTATGAATTTATACGATGTAGCTATTATTGGTTCAGGACCCGGGGGATATGTTGCTGCCATACGTTGTGCACAATTAGGAATGAAAACAGCACTTATAGAGAAATACAGCACACTGGGTGGTACTTGTCTTAACGTAGGTTGTATACCGAGTAAAGCACTTTTAGATTCTTCTCATCATTACGAAGATGCTGTAAAACATTTTGAGGATCACGGTATTGAAATCTCTGGTGAAGTAAAAGTGAACTTAGAAAAAATGATTGCTCGTAAGCAAGCTGTGGTAGACCAAACTACAGAAGGGATCAACTTTTTAATGAAGAAGAACAAGATTGATGTTCTTGAAGGATTGGGAAGTTTTAAAGATGCCACTCATATTACCATTGTAAAGTCTGATGGATCCTCGGAAGAAATTGAAGCAAAAAACATAATTATTGCTACAGGAAGTAAACCTTCAACCTTACCTTTTATAACCTTGGACAAAGAGCGCATTATTTCCTCTACTGAAGCATTGAAACTTAAAGAGATTCCAAAGCATATGATTGTTATAGGTGGTGGAGCTATAGGTCTCGAAATAGGTCAGATATATCGAAGATTAGGTTCAGAAGTTTCTGTAATTGAATATATGGATCGCATTATTCCTACCATGGATAAAGCTCAAAGCAAGGAATTGATTAAAGTGATGAAAAAACAAGGAGTGAAGTTCTATATTTCACATAAAGTTTCTGCTGTTGGGCGAAAAGGAAATGAGGTAACTATAACCGCTACCGATAAAAAAGACAATGAAGTTAGTTTTAAAGGAGATTATTGTTTGGTTTCGGTAGGGCGTAGCCCTTTTACCCATGGTCTTGCTATTGAAAATGCGAATATAAAAATAAACCAACAAGGTCAGATTGAGGTAAATAGTCGCTTACAAACTAACAATAAAAACATATACGCAATTGGCGATGTGGTAAGTGGTGCCATGTTAGCTCATAAAGCCGAAGAAGAAGGCGTTTTTGTTGCTGAAACTATCGTGGGACAAAAACCACATATTAATTATAATCTCATACCTAGTGTAGTCTATACCTGGCCTGAAGTTGCTTCTGTTGGTAAAACTGAGGAACAACTTATGGAAGAGGGTGTGGAATACAAAGTCGGGCAATTTCCAATGCGTGCATTGGGGCGTTCTCGTGCCAGCGGAGATACAGATGGGTTTGTAAAAATTCTGAGCAATGCAAAAACCGATGAGGTACTAGGGGTCCATATGGTGGGCGCTCGAGTAGCCGATCTTATTGCTGAGGCAGTTGTAGCTATGGAATTTAGAGCTAGCGCAGAGGATATCGCTCGTATGAGTCATGCACATCCAACCTATGCCGAAGCTGTAAAAGAGGCAGCATTAGCAGCTACCAATGATAGAGCGTTGCACATTTAAAGATTAATAAACTTGATAAATTTCTTTCTTTAAGGGGAGAAAAACAAGGGTGTATTTCAATATCTTTGTCAAAAATATTTCTTATGAAAAGAATCCTTTGCTTTGCAGGAAGTAATAAAAGCACCTCAATAAATCAAAAATTTGTAAAATTTGCGGCTTCACAAATTAAAGGATTTGATGTAAAAGTGATAAAACTTACCGATTATGAATTTACAATGTATGGAGAAGATGTTGAGAAAGAACGTGGATATTCTTCAGAGTTACGAATGCTACATCAGGAGATTGCAGATGCAGATGGAATAATAATATCTGTAAATGAACATAACAGTGGTGTTTCAGCTTTTTTCAAAAATACAATAGATTGGTTATCCCGGTTAGACCGAAATTTTCTGGAAGGTAAAAAAATATTAGTAATGGCTACTTCTCCCGGAGGCAGAGGGGCATTATCTGCTTTAGAGTATACTAAAAACACCTTGCCCAGATTTGGAACCAAGGTTATTGAAAGTTTTAGTTTACCAAAATTTTACGAAAACTATTCTGAAGAAGAAAATAGAATCATCGACGAATCATTATCGCTTTCTTTTAATGACGTCCTTGAAAATTTTCTACGGCAATTAGAGCAGTAATGCGAAAGATTAAAAGATTTAAAATTACGCTAACCCATTCTCTAAAGGCCCAAATGTTAAATTGGGCTCAAAAGTTTAATGAGGTTATTTGGTTAGATTCAAACCAACATAAATTAAAGCATACCAGTTTTAAGGCTATCCTTGCTGTAGATGCATTTACTTCAATAAAAACAGGGTATGATAGTGCTTTTAACGAACTTGAAGAATACCAGGCCAAAACAAAGGATTGGTTGTTTGGCTATCTCACATACGATTTAAAAAATGATCTGGAGAATCTAAACTCCTCTAATTTCGACGGCTTACAATTTCCGGATTTGTTTTTTTTTCAACCAAAGAAACTGTTTTTGTTTTCTGAAAATGAAGTGGAAATATTATATCTGAATTTAGTGGATGATGAACTTGAAAATGACTGGAAGGAGATATTAAAAAATAAGTCAACTGTAAAGTATCAATCTGAATCTCAATCCGGAGAAATCGAGACAAAAATTAAAATTCACCTTCGTACTTCAAAGGAATCTTACTTTAAAAAAATCGATAAAATTCTTCAACATATACATCGGGGTGATATTTATGAAGTCAATTTTTGTCAGGAGTTTTATTCCAAGAGTGTAAAGTTAGATCCGGTAAGGACTTATATTCATCTTAATAATATTTCTAAACCTCCTTTTGCTACATTTTTAAAGTTAAATGATCATTATGCCCTTTCTGCATCCCCCGAAAGATATATTTGTAAATCTGCCAATATTATAGTATCACAACCTATTAAGGGCACCGCAAGGCGTTATAAAGAAATTGAAAAGGATTTAAAACAGAAAAAGAACTTAGCTGACGACCCAAAAGAGCGAAGCGAAAATATAATGATCACCGATTTGGTTAGAAATGATTTATCACGTTTTGCAAAAAAAGGAAGTGTGGTAGTTGAAGAACTTTGTAAAGTCTATACTTTTGAGAAGGTACATCATTTAATATCAACAATAACATGCCAGGTATCGAAAGATATTTCACCGGTAAGAATATTGAAAGACACTTTTCCAATGGGGAGTATGACAGGAACACCTAAGATTTCGGCTATGAATATCATTGAAAAATTTGAAGATACCAAACGAGGTCTCTACAGTGGTACAGTAGGTTATTTCAGTCCGGAAGGTGATTTCGATTTTAATGTAATCATCCGTAGTATTTTGTACAATAAGTCTAATCAATATGTAAGCTTTTCAGTAGGAGGGGCAATTACGGCAAAGTCTGTTCCTGAAAATGAATACGAAGAATGTTTGTTAAAAGCTAAGGCAATGCGAGAGGTGTTAGAAAGTTAATATTTTGTTTACGGAAGTATTTATACTAAGTGCTTAACGTATCTTTGGGCGTGTTTTTGAAATTAAAAAGTCATATCGAATCCCAATTTCCTTTTTTAGAGGGGAAAAAACTCCTTATTGCCTGCAGTGGAGGTATAGACAGTGTAGTACTCACTTATTTGTTAAAAACTTTAAAATTTAATGTTTCACTAGCACATTGTAATTTTTCACTACGTGGAAAAGAAAGCGATGGCGACGAAGATTTTGTAATTGGATTGGCAGATAAATTTTCAATTCCTGTTATCAACAAAACTTTTGATACAAAAGAATATTCTAAAAAGCACAAAATTTCAATTCAGATGGCAGCGCGCGATTTACGCTATAATTGGTTTGATGAACTTTGTGATAAACATGGATTTGATTTTGTGTTAACTGCACACCACCTGGATGATGACCTGGAAACATTTTTCATCAACCTTTCTCGGGGTACAGGATTAAGGGGATTCATTGGCATTCCAAAAATGAAAGATAAGATTGTACGTCCGTTATTGAATTTTTCGAGAGATGAAATTTTACTATATGCCAAAGAAAATAATATTGCCTGGCGAGAAGACAGCAGTAATATTAAAACAGATTATTTACGAAATCAGCTACGAATAGAAGTAATTCCAAAATTTAAAGATGTAAATAAAAGGGTTTTGCAAAATTTTCAGGGTACACAAGAACATCTAAGGGCAAGTCAATTGCTGGTAAACGATTATATGGTTTTAATAAACAATTTGATTGTTTCCCCGAATAAAGAAGGATATCAAATCGATATTAAAAAGTTAAATGAATTGCCCAATAAGAAAGCTTTGCTTTACGAACTATTAATTCCATACGGATTTACTGCCTGGGACGATATTTTGGCCCTTCTAAAAGCTCAAACCGGAAAGCAGGTTTTTTCAAAAACACATAGGCTTCTCAAGGATAGAAATTTTTTATTATTAACTGAAATAGTCCCTGTATCTGATGAGACGCTAAAGGAAAATGAAACAGAATATCTTTCCGAAGATAAAAAAGAGATTACCTCACCTATAAAACTAAAAATTGAACTTGTAGATTATATAGGTGAAACTAAAAAAAATATGATATATGTGGATAAAAAACATCTGACATATCCTTTAGAACTTAGAAGATGTAATGAAGGAGATATTTTTTATCCCTTTGGCATGAATGGGAAAAAGAAATTGAGCAAGTTTTTTAAAGATGAAAAGTTATCTTTGCTGGCTAAAGAAAAAGTATGGGTATTATGTAGTAATGATAAGATTGTATGGGTTATTGGATTACGCTCAGACGACAGATTTAAAGTTACAAGCAATACTCGGGATATATTAAAAATAACAACTAAACCATAATCTAAAATGAAAAAATTGGTATTGATCTTCATATCTGTATTTTGGTTTTATTCTTCATTGAAAGCTCAGGAATTTTTAGATCCTGTAGACTGGGAAGTAAAAGTGGTATTGGAAAAAGATGAAATTTATAATATTTTAATCAATGCTTATATTGACGATGGCTGGCATCTTTACAGTCAAGTGGAAGCAGATGTTGATTTGGGACCCCTTCCTACAGAATTTAGTTTCAATGACACACCAGATACCTATCAATTAATTGGTGATACACAAGAACCTAATGTAAACCCCATTTGGGACCCTGTTTTTGAGGCCAACATCGTTTTTTTTGAAGACGATCCTCTATTTATTCAATCTATAAAAGTTTTAAATACAGATAATTTAATCATTAGAGTAGAGATTTTTTATTCGGTTTGTGATGACGAAAAATGTCTCCCACCCGAAACTAAGATGTTTGAATTTAACCTTGATAAAGGAACTTCTAAAACTACTACAACAGATATATCAGTGGATGATATTAATAAAACTAAAGCCCTAACTGTTGATATTAAAGGGAAAGAAAAGTATTTATCGGAAGAGGAAAAATCCGAGAAAGGATATTTATCTATATTTCTTTTAGGTTTTTTAGGCGGGCTTATTGCATTATTAACACCCTGTGTATTCCCTATGATACCGCTTACAGTATCTTTTTTCACTAAAAGTGCGAAGAACCGAAGATCAGGTCTTGGTAATGCTATCTTATATGCTTTCTTTATTTTCATTATTTATTTGTTGTTGAGCTTACCATTTCATTTGTTAGATTCGGTCGATCCTGAAATACTCAATAACATTTCAACCAACGTATTTTTAAACGTTATTTTCTTTATCATTTTCATTGTTTTTGCATTTTCGTTCTTTGGTTATTATGAAATTACTTTACCCAGTTCCTGGAGTTCAAAAATGGATAATAAAGCAGCGAGTATTGGAGGTGGGGTAGGTATTTTTTTTATGGCTTTAACCCTTGCCATAGTGTCTTTTTCCTGCACAGGACCTATTTTGGGTTCTTTGTTGGGAAGTTCATTGACAAGTGATAGTGGTGCTATGCAATTAAGTTTTGGAATGGGGGGTTTTGGTTTGGCTTTAGCATTACCATTTGGCTTATTTGCATTATTTCCAAATTGGTTAAGCTCAATGCCCAAAAGTGGTGGTTGGTTGAATACCGTAAAAGTGGTTTTAGGTTTTATTGAATTAGGCCTTGCATTCAAATTTTTATCGAATGCTGATTTAGTTGAACATTGGGGAATTTTGAAAAGAGAAGTTTTTATAGCCATTTGGGCAATTTGTTCTTTAGGAATGGCATTGTATTTATTTGGTTTTATACGATTTCCACATGATGGTCCCAAAACTAAAAAGCCCGTGGGGAATATTATTGTGGGAATAGTTAGTATTACATTCTTTTTATATCTAATTCCAGGATTGACTAATACAAAATATGCCAATTTAAAATTATTAAGTGGTTTCCCTCCACCATTATTCTATAGTCTCTACGATACAGGTACTAGTGCTCCTTTGGGTTTAACAGCCTATAAGGATTTTGAAGAGGGTGTGGCTGCTGCTAAATCGTCTGGCAAACCTATTATGCTTGATTTTACAGGATGGGCTTGTGTAAACTGCAGGAAAATGGAAGAACAGGTTTGGAGTCGAGAGGATATTTTTAAGATCATTAATGAGGAATATATATTAATATCATTATATGTGGATGATCGTAAAGAACTTCCTGAAGAGGATAAATTCAATTACTTAAAACCATCAGGTTGCGTAAAAAAAATTAAAACAATAGGTGACAAATGGGCAACGTTTCAAACGGTTAATTTTAAAAATAACTCACAACCTTTTTATGTTTTACTCGATGAAAATTTCAATTTGTTAAATAAACCAACAGCCTATACACCTAATAGTGACGAATATTTTAATTGGTTAAAAGAGGGGATCAAAAACTTCAAAAAACCTAAGAGTTAATTCGGAATATTATTGTAGTGAAACTTTATTCAATGAATTGAAAAGAGATCTTTATTCTTCATAAAAATTTAGTCCAACTTAAAGGTGCCGATAAAATAATAAATATATTTTTATTGGTCAATACAACACTTGTTTTCTTGAATTGGAGGGCACTTTACAGTTCCATAGGAACAAAAAACACAACAATCACCTTTTTTGGGTTTTATAATGGTCTTACAACTTTCACATTCATAAAAAAACTGACAAGCGTTTGTAGGCATGTCTTCTTCTTTATTGTGTCCACAATTTGGACAGCTTATAATTGATTTTGTTTGTATTTTCAATTTTTGTTATTCTTTATTTAAAAATGGTATATCACTATATTCTATCTTTCCGGGTGTAAATCCTGCATCGATTATTATTTTTTCAAGGCCTTCTCTTGTGGGTTGTTGTTTAATTTGAGTTGTGATAAATGCCAGCCCCTTTTTTAATTCTATATGAACGGAGTCAACTCCTGAGATTGTTTTTAATTCTTTTTCCATACCAAATGCACAAAAAGGACAAGCCAATCCTTTTATTTCAACACTGATATAAACGAGCTCTTGTGAAGTATTTGTTTGTGCATTTATAGTGTCACTCATAAAAAAAAGTATTATAAAAGCCAGGAAACTAACTATGCTTAATTTATAAGATGCATTCTTCATAATAATTGTTTTAGCTTATTAAAAACCGTGTTCCTAATAAAACCATAAATTTTGTTTTATTAGATGTAATTTTTTGTTGCAAAATTGGGATTTGAAAACTGGTTTCAAATAATATCCTTCTTGCCGGTATAAATTGCAATCCCGGAGAAATAAAAAGGGTATGTATTTCAGAATCAAATACATAATTACCATTAAATTCTAAAAATGTATTGAGTTGTTTCTTGTGATATACCGGTTCAACTAAGGGAATCCCTACTGAAAAATTATAGGTAAAGTTATCGGAGGCATTTTTGTTAGTAATGGTATATCCAAAATCGCCATAAACTCCAATTTTAGTCGATATTTTACCTATTATTAATCCAATATATGTTTGATATAGTCCAGAACCAATAGCAGGTGTAGCGCTTGTTTTACCAGTCGGAAAAGTTTGCTTGGCAAAACCTAAAATTCTAAATGTCTTTGCAATTTCATCTTTTTTATAAAGCTGGTATTTTGCAAATAGGGTTATATCTCCAAATCCACCTGTTGTTTTTGAATCTTCGGGTGTAATAAATTTGAATGGAAATATTCCCCCTACCTGAAACTTTGCACTAATATTGTAGGGTATTGCAATAGGTTGAATGTATATAACAACATCTTCTTTCGAAATATATTTACCGAAAGTTCTGGCTCCACTGCCTTCCAATCCAAGCATATAAGGTGATTCTGTTGTAATGGGAGGTCCCTGAGCAAATAAAATTGTCATTGAAAGAAGAAATAAACAATTGAGGATCCATTTATTCATCTTTACTATTTATTACTTTGTATCCTGTTGAATTAATTGCCTCTACAATTTCGGATCGGGTTGTTTTACTATTGTCAAAATCAATTTCGGTAGTACCAGTCTCATATGAGGTCTTAATCTTTAGAATTCCAGCCAATTTATTTATTGAATAATTGATCGTCTCTACACAAGCGGTACATGTCATTCCTTCAATTTGTAAATTTATATTCTGAATATTTGCACTTTCGACAATTATAATTTGTTTTTCATTTTTAGGATAAAAAACACTTGAATAATAAGGAAAAGTAATCATGAGTGCTGCAAATAGTGTTACTATTCCAAGAAACTTTTTTGATTGGGTAAATTTCGGTTTTTTACAGGATTCACAGGCGCAACCGGAATTACAATCGCAACCGGCTTCACAATTACAATCAATTTTCATTTTTGGTTTCAATTTTAGATACCAGGTAAATCCAATAACCAATATTGTAAAACCTATAAGGTAGGGTCTGTATGGTTCTATCCAGGAAAAGGCAGAAGCCATTCCACTTGTTCCTGCAATGAGAACCAAAACGGGTGTTATGCAACATAGTGAACATGCAATAGATGCGATAAGACTTGCTCCTATAAAAGAATTGTTTGTTTTCATATAGCTTCTAATATCTTTTTTTTAGCTAGAATGATAAAAAAGGGTTTTAATAATTCTATATACTCTGTTGTTATAGCGTAGTAGATGGTTTGTGCTTCTTTTTCTGAATGAATGAGTTTGCGATCTTTCATTTTTCTCAAATGCTGAGAAATAGCAGAAACATTCATCCCCAAAATATCGCTGAGGTCACATACACAGAGCCGCTTTTCTTCATATAGTAGGAAAAGGATTCTCAACCTTACGTTATTTCCAACTAATTCAAGAGCGTTTGATAAGTAATTAGAGGTTTCGTTAATTTCCGAAATCCTTTCCTTACAACGATAAATTTGTTGAATATCTGCTTCTAATCTGATGCAAGAGATGTTTTTCATACGCTAAATATACAAATTATTGCTTATTTAAGCAAATACTTAAATAAGATTTGGTTTTTTAATTTATAAGCTTTTTTAGGCTTTCAACAATAATTGCTATAGTATTCTTGAGCTATTGGCAAAATAGTTTTTATAACGTAGTTTTACAGCAATGAAATTTGATATCAAAAGAGTTGGAGTATTAACAAGTGGTGGTGACTCTCCCGGAATGAACGCAGCAATACGTGCTGTAGTAAGATCCTGTTCATATCATAAGCTTAAGTGTGTTGGGATTTATCGAGGATTTGACGGACTTATTGAAAATGATTTTATTACCCTGAATGCACGCGCGGTTAAAAATATTATCAACCGAGGAGGAACATTTTTAAAATCGTCTCGTTCCTCCGAATTCAGAACTAAAGAAGGTAGAAATAAAGCTATTATTAATTTACAAAAAGAAAAAATTGACGCACTTGTTGTGATTGGAGGTGATGGTACTTTTAGGGGAGCTTCAGTTCTTAGCAAAGAATACGATATTGTAATAATTGGCCTACCGGGAACTATAGACAACGATATAAATGGTACCGATTATTCGATTGGTTATGACACAGCTTTAAATACAGTTGTTGAGGCTATTGATAAAATTAGAGATACTGCTCATTCGCATAACCGATTGTTTTTGATTGAAGTAATGGGTAGAGATGCCGGAGATATAGCTTTAAATGCTGGGATTGGAGCTGGTGCAGAGGAAATCCTTATTCCCGAACAGAAAATGGGGAAAGATCGTCTCGTAGAATCCCTTAAAAGAAGTAAAAAATCAGGAAAAACATCTAGTATCATTGTGGTTTCTGAAGGAGATAAAATAGGAAAAAACATTTTTAAATTAGCAAAATACATAGAGGAGAATCTAGTGGAATATGAAGTGAGAGTGTCGGTATTGGGCTATATTCAACGTGGTGGATCTCCAAGCTGTTTTGATCGTGTTTTGGCAAGTAGATTGGGTGTTGGTGCTATTGATGCTTTATTGAAAGGAGAACGAAATGTGATGATAGGTTTGAAGCATAATAAAATTGTATCTGTTCCTTTTTCAAAAGCAGTTAAAGGAGATAACAATTTAGATTTGGAATTAATAAGAGTAGCAGACATTATGTCTATTTAATAAAAATAATACATGATAAGAATTGGAATAAATGGCTTTGGTCGTATAGGTAGAATAGCCTTTAGAAATGCATCACAAAACAAAGATATTGAAGTAGTTGCCGTAAATGATTTGTTGGATGTAGATCATCTTGCCTATTTACTGAAATACGATTCTGTACATGGAAAATATCCGGGAACCATAAATGTAATAGAAGGCGACCTAATTGTAGATGGCAAAAAAATTCGTGTTACTTCTGAAAAAAATCCAGAGAATTTAAAATGGAATGAAGTGGATGTGAAAATTATCATTGATTGTACCGGGATATTTAAAGAGATAGATTCTGCTTCAGCACATTTAAAAGCCGGAGCAAAAAAAGTGGTGATTTCTGCACCGTCAAAAACTGCTCCTATATTTGTAATGGGAGTAAACCATACCGAAGTAAAGCCTGAAAACACTATTATTTCCTGTGCATCTTGTACAACTAATTGTTTAGCCCCTATGGTAAAAATTTTGCATGATAATTTAGGATTAGTAGAAGGATTAATGACCACTGTTCATGCTACGACTGCTTCACAATTTACTGTAGACGGTTCCTCTAAAAAGAACTATAGATTAGGAAGAAGTGCCCTTAATAATATTATACCATCCACTACCGGAGCTGCTCTTGCGGTTACTAAAGTTATTCCTGAATTAAAAGGAAAACTAACAGGAATGGCATTTAGAGTACCAACTGCAGATGTTTCGGTTGTTGATTTAACAGTTCGAATTCAAAAATCAACGAGTTTAAAGGAAATTAATATGCTTTTTAAAGAAGCTGCAAATGGTGCCTTTAAAGGAATTGTTAACTATGTTGAAGATGAAGTAGTTTCCCAGGATTTTATTTCGGAAACACATACTTGTAATTTTGATTCAAAAGCTGGAATAGCACTTAATGATAAATTCTTTAAGTTAGTGGCCTGGTATGACAATGAATATGGTTATTCAGCTAAATTAGTGGATTTAGCAGCCCATATTGCAAAAATTTAGAAAATGATATTAATAACCGATGGCGGTTCAACAAAATGTGACTGGATACTTCTGGATGATACTGGAAATGTATCCTTTAGAACTACTACAGAGGGTCTAAATCCTTCGGTGTTTCCAAGGGAAGAAATTCTTTATAGAATACAATCCAACGAGGAACTACAGTCAGTTTTTAACACGGTAAAAACAGTAGATTTTTACGGAGCGGGTTGTGGCACGATCTCACCACGAAAATTGCTTTCAGAGGTATTAAGTCTGTTGTTTGTAAACGCAAAAGTAACGGTACAAGAAGATATAATGGCAGCGGTTTATTCTGTGACAACAGAACCGGCCATAGTTTGTATTTTAGGAACGGGTTCGAATAGTTGTTATTTTGACGGAGAAAGTATCAAAACAAATGTTGATGCTTTAGGATATGTTCTAATGGATGAAGCCAGCGGGAATTATTTTGGAAAACAATTAATCAGGGATTATTTTTACAAAAAAATGCCTTCAGATTTATCTTCAAAATTTGAAAAACAATATAATTTATCTTCAGATGTTATAAAGATGAATTTGTATAAAATGCCAAATCCCAATACATACCTGGCTTCATTTGCAAAATTTTTATTTAGCGATCAGGATGAAAATGATTATTTTTTTAAATTAAAAAACCGGGGAATTTCAAAATTTATCAATAACCATATTCTCAGTTATCCTGAAGCAAAATTAGTTCCTATTCATTTTGTTGGTTCGATTGCGTATTTTTCGGAAGCAATTATTAGGGATTGTCTGGAGCAACATAAATTAGAGTTTGGAAAAATAATTAAAAGCCCCATTGATGGCTTAATAAAACATTACAAAACAAATAAATTGAAAACTCTATGAGTTTACCAACTATAAATCCTACGCAAACAAAAGCTTGGAAGCTGTTAGAAAAACATTTTCAGCAGGTGAAGAACATTAAAATGCAGCACTTGTTTGCTAAAGATCCTTCTCGAGCAGATAGAATGAAGATTAGCTGGAATGATTTTTATGTAGATTTTTCAAAGAACAGAATAACCGATGAAACACTTTCTCTATTATTGAATTTGGCTGAAGAAGTAAAATTAAAAGAAGCTATTAAACTACAATTTTCCGGAGCTAAAATAAATCAAACAGAAGATAGAGCCGTCCTGCATACTGCCCTAAGGGATTTTTCAAACATGAGACCTGAAGTAGAGCGAACGCTTCAAAAAATGAAACATTTTTCAGAAGCTATAATCCAGGGAGACTGGAAGGGTTATTCGGGAAAACCCATTACCGATATAGTAAATATTGGTATTGGAGGGAGTGATTTGGGACCAAAAATGGTAACTGAAGCACTTAAGTATTACAAGAATCATTTACAGATTCATTTTGTTTCAAATGTAGATGGAGATCATGTGATGGAAACTTTAAAAAAATTAAATAGAGATACCACCTTGTTTATTATTGTATCTAAAAGTTTTACTACACAGGAAACAATTATTAATGCTAATTCGATTAAAGATTGGTTTTTAAATGGAGCTTCTGCTCAGGATATAGACAAACATTTTATCGCTGTTTCGAGAAACCCTAATGCTGTAAAAGATTTTGGAATTAGTGATGAAAACACTTTTCCTATGTGGGATTGGGTAGGGGGAAGGTTTTCTTTATGGAGTGCTGCAGGTCTTTCCATATGTTGTTCTATAGGGTACGATCATTTTGAAGAGTTGTTAAAAGGTGCTCATAAAATGGATACCCATTTTAAAGAAGTTAAATTTTCAGAAAATATCCCTGTTATTTTAGCGGTTCTTTCGGTTTGGTATAATAATTTTTATCGTGCAGAAAGTGAAGCCGTAGTGCCTTATTCTCAATATCTCGATAAATTTGTGCCATACCTTCAGCAGTTGGTAATGGAGAGCAATGGTAAAAACATAGACAGAAACGGAAATGAAATTAAATATCAAACCGGAACTATTGTTTGGGGGAGCACCGGTGTTAACGCACAACATGCCTTTTTTCAATTATTGCATCAGGGAACAAAAATCGTCCCTATAGATTTTATTGGCTTTTCAGAGTCATTGTACGATGCTAAAAAGCATCATTCATTTTTAATGGCGAATTTATTTGCTCAAAAAGAGGCATTACTATACGGCACTTTTGATAAAGAAATTGAGAATATTTTTAATTCTTATAATGGAAATAATCCATCCAATACGATATTAATAAAAAAATTAACTCCAAATTCCTTAGGTAGTTTAATTGCAATGTATGAGCATAAAGTATTTGTTCAAGGTATACTATGGAATATATTTAGCTATGATCAATGGGGGGTTGAATTAGGTAAAAGAATAGCAAAAGAAAACCTGTCATCCATTGAAAAAAAGAACTAGGGCATATTCAAAAACTCAACATTTATTTATTAAATAACTCTTACCAATTAGTTTGATAAAGATTCTAGACTAAAAGAAATGAAATATTGCAATCTTTTATTAGTTTAGTGGCTTGAATCTAAAAAATAAGAATATTATGTTTAAAATTACATTAATGTTTTTGTTTTCTATGTTTCTTTCGGCACCTGTTTTAGTTGCCCAAACATTAGCTGAAAGAGAAAAGATTACAGAAAACTATGACCTGGAAAAATTGAGCCAAATGGAAGCGGAATATGCAGAAATATTTGCTCAAGAAAAACAGTATGCTTTGGAAATGGCAATAATCTATGGTTGGGAAGAATTCCTTGAATTACCTAATGGAGGAATTGCTGAACTAGTCAATGTATCTGAAGATGGAAGACCAATATACATTGGTACAACCAACAGAGAAGGAGGTATCACAACCCGTACCGATAGAGTTCATACAGGAGGAACTGCCGGTTTGGATCTAAATGGTGAAAATATGATTGGTGGAATATGGGATGGAGGACGTGTTCGTGAAACTCATGAACTTCTACAGAACAGAGTGGATCAAATAGATGGTACAACTACGATTAGTAGTCATTCTACCCATGTGGCCGGAACGATGATTGGTACCGGAACAGTTCAAGGAGGTGCTGCTAAGGGTATGGCACCTGTAGCAGAGTTATGGGCCTACAGTTTTAATAATAATATATCTGAAATGACAACCGCCGCAGCTAATGGGCTATTAATATCTAATCATTCTTATGGAATTACAGCTGCAAACGTTCCAATTTGGCAACTTGGATACTATTCTGTTTCTGCAAGAAATGTTGATAATATTGTGTATAATGCCCCTTACCATTTACCGGTTTTTGCTGCCGGTAATGCTCGCAATACTGGTGTTAATCCCGGTGATGGCGGGTATGATATTTTAACTGCTTATGCTACCGGAAAAAATATAATAGTTTCTGCCGCCACTTTTGAAGTTTTGAACTATACGGGTCCTGGCAGTGTTATCATGTCTTCTTTTAGTAGCTGGGGGCCTACCGATGATGGCCGTATTAAACCCGATCTTGCTGCAAAAGGAGTGAGTATGTTTTCATCGACGGGAGGAACTAATAGCACTTACGCCAATTTTAGCGGAACTTCCATGTCATCTCCCAACACCTCTGGAAGTTTAATTCTTTTGCAGCAACATTATAATGAAATTAATAGTGAATTTATGTTGAGTTCAACCCTTAGAGGTTTAGTATTACATACAGCAGATGAAGCCGGAACAAGTACGGGTCCTGATTACAGATTTGGCTGGGGATTGATGAATACTGAAAGGGCCGCAGAAACGATTACCGATAATGGAACTTCTACCATAATCATTGAAGAAACATTACAACAAGGAGAAGTTTATACTTTTTCAGTTCAGTCTGATGGCGTAAATGATCTATGGGCTTCTGTTACCTGGACCGATCCACCAGGAAATACACTAGGAGCAGGTAATAATGATATTGATACTCCATCATTGATTAACGATCTTGATATTAGAGTATCCCAAGACGGTGGATCTACATTTTTTCCATGGAAATTAGATGTTAATGATTTTACTGCACCTGCTACTACGGGAGATAATTTGGTGGATAATATTGAAAAAATTGAAATTCCCGGAGCATCAGGTGAATATATAATTCGAGTATCTCATAAAGGTTTTTTGTTTAATGATAGTCAAGTATTTTCAATAATAATAACAGGAATTGACAGAGAAGAATTCTATGTTTCCAGTCATCAGGGAATTAAGGAAGCCTGTGCTTCAGATGGTAGCGCAGCTATTGAAATAGACCTTGCTTTTAGTGATGGATTTTCAGACACCATTAATTTTACAGTTTCAGACCTGCCGGCCGGAACTACCGGAGCTATAAACCCGTCTTCATTGAATACTGAAGGTACTGTTATACTTACGGTAGGTAATATTGGCGGTCTTGCCATAGGAGATTATCAGATAAAAGTAACAGGAACCGGGAGTTCAGAAATCATAAATGTGTATATTATTTTAAGAATCCTGGAATTTAATTTTACAGATGTAGGATTATTAATTCCTGTTGATGGTGCCACCGAGGTATTACCTTTCAATGTAACTTTTGAATGGGAGGAAGGGGAGCCTTTTACATATCAATACGATTTTGAACTCGCTTTAGATGTGGCTTTCACTAACATAGTAAATTCTGAAGTTGTAAATGAAACAACTATAGACATACAAGACCTGGAGTTTTCAACCGAATATTTTTGGAGAGTAAGACCAAAAAATCTATGTGGACAAGGTCCTTTCTCAAATATTTTCAGTTTTACTACTACCGTTATTCTTGGAATAGAGGATATCCCTATTAAAGACCTTATTATATATCCTAATCCTGCAAATGATGTTCTAAATATCGAAGCATCGGTTATCATTTCATCAGTTGAATTGTTCAATGTATTAGGTCAAACATTGATTACCCAATCTACAATTAGCGATACGATACAGTTGGATATTTCTTCCTTAAGTCCGGGAAATTATTTTGTTCGTGTTACTGCAGATAATAATAGCGAAGTAATCCAAATTGTGAAACGGTAATGTATTTTTTTAAATAATTATTAGACCCTTTATCTATTGGTAAAGGGTTTTTTATTTTAAAGTGATAGATATTGGATTTGGGGGCAGCCGAACTTGCGATCAAATATTTAACACAATGATCTTTGCATCCCCAATTTATCCCTCTCTTTGTAACATTCAACCTATAGACCATTTATGGTCTTCTCAAGGTTATGATGATGTCTGTAGTCCAGGATTTGTAATAGTAGATCAATCAATCTTTTTCAATCTTGTTTAATCAAGTTTTTGGTGGTATAGTGCCATTTCAATTGTTGTATAATATCTAATGACATAGTTGTTTTTTGTTATGTACAAACCTAAGAATTTTATAGTGTAGAAAGTTTTTGAAAATCAACAAATTTGTTCTTATATAGTCCATTCATTTAAAAACATACGATTATTATTACAATAAATAAACTATAAAACCATTAATAACGATTTTTAACGAATTGTATTTAATTTATGTTTCGAATTGAAAATAATAATATAATTTAACATCTATTAATAATATTAACTAATTAATTATTAACTAAATTTAAATCACTATTATGAAAAAAATTACTGTATGGAAATTGGTATTCCTAGCATTAATATCATCATTCGTGTATGCTCAGGATCCGGTCATCCCGGTATCAGTTATCACGTCATTTACACCTGAGTTTGGAACGGAACTAATTAACACCATCAACGGAGAAGGCCTGGAAGCTTTTCCAAGTTTAGAAGCAGACCATGACGGCACATTATCAATAAATTCATTTGTAGGCACTGGGACAGCCGGAGTATTCGATTATGATCTAGGAGCGCCATATTCTATTATTGGATTTTCCTTCTGGAATCAGAACAACGGAGGACCAGGCGCTGCTGGAAGTACGGGAATACAAGATGTTACGGTGCAGTCTTCCACCAATGGACTAGACTATCTCAACGTACCAGGTGCTCCTACAGTCTTTGCTCAGGTAGGGACCAATGTTTCTCCTCCGGAAATGTTCTCTTTTACACCTGTAGATGCCGTCTTCATTCGAATAGTAGTAGACAGCAATTGGGGAGATATAATTACAGGATATGCTGAAATTGCTTTTTCAGGTGTCCCCACCATTTTAAGTGTGGCAGATAGCCAGTTGGAGTCTGCTGTCAGCTTATTTCCAAATCCGGCTAAAGAGCAAGTGTCAATAGCTAATAGCTCAAATTTGAAATTGAACCAGGCCTTCTTCTACGATGTTAGCGGAAAACTTGTACTACAATTAGACCTTGAAGCAACACAGAATCGACAGCGCATCAATATTGTTGAACTGGCTTCAGGGCTTTACTTAGTTAAAATTGTTGGTGACCAAGGCCAAACTATAAAACGCTTGGTAAAACAATAATAGAATTATCTATACTTATTGCCATACCCCCTTTGCACCCTACCGCAAAGGGAGTATTTTTTTGATTAGATGTCGTAAGTATGTCAAACCAATATTAACCGATACTTGACTTCTAGCATGTCAACATTTTTGAACCACAGATATTATGCAAATGAAAAAATAGGTTCCTTTCCTGTTAAAAGTATCTATACACTGCCTACCATATAGGAAGGCTAAACGATAAAATTTTCTTTTATAACTTAGTTTTACTCTAGTCTATAATAATAAAAATCTTGTAAACCCTTATAAACACAACAAAATTACTTGTTAAATTGTTAACAATCCCTTATCTTTAAGGAACTGTATTTTAGCTAAATATGCCAAAGAAACTAAAGGCTTTATATTTATTGAGTTAGTTTTTAAAGATAATCGGATATAATAATTGGGTGCGATATTATCGGAGTTTACCGGATATTTCAATAGAAGAGTTATTTTGTCTTTATAACGATAATAGATGTTATGGATTAATTTAGTTTAATTAAACTGTTAATTACCGATTAATACTCAAATATTGAAATATTACTAAATTAACTATCAGCAGATTATATAATTAAAGTTTTGTCCTATATTAGCATCTAAGTTTTTCAAAAATACAATGAAAAAAACCATCATTTTATCCCTTTTCTTATTCCTACAACCCCTTTTTTTTTATTGCCAACAATCAAAAGATGAAAGTAATTATTATATATGGTTTGATGAATTAGTAGGTGTTGAAAATACAGGATTATATTTAGGCACCGAATACTTAATTAATTATAGAATTACAGAAGAAAATTACTCATTTTTTGAATCTCCAAATTTTTTACTCGGAACGGTTAATTATAACAGACAAACCTATTTTAATCAAGAAATAAAATACAATATCTATGAGGATGAGGTAATTATTAAACTTCAAAATAATAATGGGCAGACCATAATGAAATTGATTAAAGATAAACTGGATGGATTTACAATAAACAACCACGTATTTATTAATATTCAGGGTGCAGATGAATATGATACTGAGGTTTCAGGTTTTTTTGAAATAATAACGAAAAATTCTTTTTTCACCCTTTATAAAAAACACAGAAAAAGGAAAATAAAAAAATTGGACAAAAGAATAATTTATTATGAATATAAAGACAGAAAGAATCAATACTATCTTTTTTATAATAAGATCTATATAAATATTAAAACAAAAAGAGATTTTTCAAAGATATTTCCAGAATTTAAAAAAGACCTAATGGATATTAGACAAAATGTAAAATCTAAATCGAACCAGGATATCCTTATGATATCACTTTCAAATAGGGTTTTTCAATTGATGTCTAAATAAAACACTTTTTAAGGAATGAGATATATCTTAACTATCACATTATTATTGTTATATACTTGGGTAAACGCCCAGGATCAAGTTGTTAAAATGTCAATTTCTTTTGAAAACTCTAGTTTGAAAGATGTTTTAATTAGTCTTGAAAAAAATTCAGACTATCATTTTTATTTTGTCGAAGAATGGTTAAGCAGTGATCTTATTTCCGGTAATTACGAAAACGAAACTATCAATACTATCCTTAAAGATATTTTTAAAGAAACAGATATTAACTTTTATATTTTTCAGGAGGACAAGATAATTATAACCCGGAATAATATTATTTACGATAAATTACCTGAAGGGTTTTTAAAAAGGACCGAAGAATTTATTGTTTTGGATGATTTGGAAGATTTAGAAGATGAAGGTAATAATCCGGTATTTTATACCGAAATAAAATCTGTAAAAAATGCTAAAATAGAAACCATAAGAATAGGCAGAGAAGATAAAAATAATAAGCAAAAACGTTTTATTTTAAATGGTTTTGTAAGAAACAGTATCACTGGAGTTCCTATTTCAAACCTTGCAATTGTTGTTAAAGGTAAGAATATGGGTACTGTAACTAATGATAACGGTTATTATGAAATAAGCCTACCTGTAGGATTAAACACTTTAGAAGCTAGTTCCCTTGGATTTGAAAATTTACTAAAAAATGTTGTCATTTATAATGACGGCAGGTTAAATTTTGACCTTAACGAAAGTTATGAAAGTCTTGAAGAGGTAATTGTAAAAGCTGATGCAGATAAAAATGTAAAAGACGCTAATACTGGAGTCACAAAAATTAATGTAAAAATAATTAAGAACATTCCTTTAATTTTAGGAGAAAGAGATATACTAAAAGTTGCAACAACTTTACCGGGTATTAGTACTGCCGGGGAAGGTTCTTCTGGTTTTAATGTTAGAGGAGGGAAAACAGACCAGAACCTTATTCTTCTGGATGATGCGGTAATCTATAATCCTACACACTTTTTTGGTATTTTCTCTGCAATAAATCCATTTACTACGGGAGATGTAAATATATACAAGGGAAATATTCCCGCTGAATATGGTGGTAGGTTATCTTCAGTATTTGATATTAAAACCAAAGATGGAAATACCGAAAAATTTTCGGGGGAGGCTTCATTAGGTCCTGTAACCAGCAATATTGCATTAGAAATTCCCGTTGTTAAAAACGAATCATCATTATTAATTGGTGGGAGAACTACATTTTCAGATTGGATTTTGAGATCATTAGATGAGGAAGAGTTGAAAAAGAGTCAAGCCAATTTCTATGATATGATAGCTAAATATAATCATAAATTTGACGATAGGAATGATTTTAAAACAACAGCATATTATAGTAGAGATGAATTTAGCATTACTTCAGATTCATTATACAGTTACTCAAATAGACTATTTTCATTGAGGTGGGACCATAGTTTTAATGATAAGAATAGAGGAAGTTTAATACTTACGAACAGTCAGTATAAATTTAACATTGAATTTGATGGTAGTTCTGATATAGATTTTAAGTTGGGGTATAAGATTAATGAGACCGAGTTTAAAATAAATATGAAATATCTGCATAGCAAGACACACAGGTTTAATTATGGGATCTCAAGTAAATTATATGCGGTGGATCCCGGAAACATAGAACCATTAAATTCAGAATCTATTATTACGACAGTTATCATACCCAAGGAGAGAGCACTGGAGTCTGCTGTATATCTTTCAGATAATTTTACTATAAATGACAAATTATTGATCAATGCTGGAATTCGATATTCCTTTTACGCTTCTTTAGGGGAATCATCGCAAAGGGTATATGAAGAAGGATTACCAAAAAGTGAAAGTACAATTATCGACACTTTAAATTTTAATAAAAATGAAGTTATTGAAACCTACGGAGGACCTGAAGTTAGAATCTCGGCAAGATATTTTCTAACAACCGATTTTTCTATTAAGGGAAGCTATAATACTGCCTATCAATACATTCATACATTATCAAATAATACAACAGTTTCCCCAACCGATGTTTGGAAATTATCCGATCTCAATATTGAACCTCAACAGGCCGAACAATATTCGCTGGGTCTTTACAAAAACCTGGACAACAATAGCATAGAACTCAGTATTGAAGGATATTATAAAAGAACAAGGAATATATTGGATTATAAAGTTGGTGCAGAACTCTTACTTAATGAAACCATTGAGACCGAGGTTCTTCAAGGAGATGGTAAAGCCTATGGAGTCGAATTTTTAATAAAAAAGAATGATGGAAAACTAAACGGATGGATTGGGTATACCTATTCAAGCTCTCTTGTAAAATTAGATGGAGATTTTGCTGAAGAGCGTGTAAATGGAGGCGAATATTTTCCTTCAAACTTCGATAAACCACATGATTTCAGTATAGTAGCAAATTATAAACTTACAAAGCGATTCAGTCTTTCTACCAATTTTATTTACCAAACAGGAAGACCGGTGACTGTTCCTGTTGGTAATTTTATTATTAATGGTTCTGAATTTGTATTGTATAGCGACCGTAATAAATTTAGGATACCAGATTATTTTAGATTAGATATTGGCTTAAACATTGAAGGAAATCATAAAATTAAAAAGTTTGCACATAGTTTCTGGAATATTTCTGTATACAATGTGTTGGGTAGGAACAATCCTTATTCTGTATTTTTTGTTTCCGAAAACGGTGAGATAAAAGCAAAGCAAAGTTCTATTTTTTCTGTTCCTATACCTACAATCTCATATAACTTTAAGTTTTAAACAATGAAAAAAAATAGTAACATGAAACTTAAGAATAAACACCAAATTATTTCATTAATACTGTTTGGTTTCATTATTAATGGTTGTGTAGAACCCTTTGAATTTAATCAAGAAACCTTTGAAAGCGCATTGGTCATAGAGGCTACCATTACCAATGAATTAAAATCTCAGGAAATAATTTTAAGCCGAACTTTTGAATTTGGTGAAGAGGGTCCTAATCCCGAAAGCGGTGCAGATGTAAGAATTGTTGATGATACCCAGGGTCAATTTCTTTTTATAGAAAACGAAGCAGGAATTTATGTTTCAACGTCACCTTTTAGTGCCCAGGCAAACAAAAACTATCAATTACTGATTACTACTAATAATGGAAGATCATATTCATCAACCCAAACGGTTCTAACTCAAAACACGCAAATAGATGAATTATATGCTGTACGGGAAACCAATGATGATGATATTAATGGTATGTCTGTTTATGTAGATAGCTTTGACCCTACAGGAAATTCTAAATATTACCGATACGAATACGAAGAAACATATAAAATTGTAGCCCCAAATTGGGTCCCCTTTGAACTAATAGTTATAGGCGACATTTGGCCCTGGTGTGGAGTGTCTTTAATTGTAAGAGAACAACCCGTACGAGTATGTTATAATACGGTTGAGTCTATTAATTTAAATCTCACAACCACCAATGGTCTGATTGAAGATAGAGTATCACAATTTTTAGTAAGGTTTTTGAATAGTAACGATTATATAATTACGACAAGATATAGCATTTTAGTTAAGCAACACGTGATGTCAAGAGAAGCTTATGTTTATTTTGAAGCACTCAATGCCTTTTCGGGTCAAGGCAGTCTGTTTTCTCAAATTCAACCTGGATTTTTATCAGGGAATATTTTTTCTGATAACAATCCGGATGAAAAAGTGATAGGATTTTTTGATGTGTCTACAGTATCTTCAAAAAGATTATATTTTAACTATGAAGATTTTTATCCTAATGAAGCACCTCCTCCTTTTATAGTTAATTGCATCCCTTATGCTCCAACTCTTTTTAATGCTACAGGGACTGCCTGTGGCGAATTAATAAGTGGTCTAAATTTTAATAGAATTGTATATATTGATGAAAATGAGAATCCGTCAATTAGTTTTCCCGGCCCCTATTTAATGGTTCTCAGGCCATGTGGGGAATGTACAGCTTTGGGTAGTACTATAGTCCCGGATTTTTGGGAAGAGTAAAAAATTATATTAAAATGAAAAAAACATTTATATTAATTGTACTGGTTGTTTTTAACATGCCCACAATATTTAGTCAGGCGGTTATTAATAACAGCCATTCTCTAAACAGATATAAAAATATTCCACAGGAAAAGGTTTTTGTACATTATAATACTTCCTTATTGTTTGCAGGTGAATATCTGTACTATAGTGTATATACTATTAATTCTGCTACTAATAAATTAAGTACTATAAGTAAAATAGCTTATGTAGAATTGATAGGGGAAGATCATAAAGAAGTATTTAAACATAAAATAAAGTTAGAAAAAGGAGTGGGTCAGGGTGATTTTTTTATACCTACCTCTGTTCCGTCCGGTAATTATAAACTAATATCTTATACCAATTGGATGCTAAATGGAGAGAAAAATCATTTTTTCCAAGATGATATAAGTATTATAAATCCTTATAAAGGAAATCAGGAAGCTATTTTGATGGATGGTATAAATGATGAAAATCAAGTGATAAATACCAGCCAGAATTCAAAAGAAAACCAATTAAATAAATTCAATGGTCAATATATTTCCCTTTCTACAGATAGGACAAAATATAAGAAAAGAGAAAATGTAGCTTTAACTATTAAAAATTTGATGTCCACACCGTTACAGGGCACTTATTCTTTATCCGTCAGGAAAATAAATACTATAAGCCATTCCTCAAGATATAAAGCAACTAATTATAATTCTCTTTATTCAAAAAATATAATTAGTAAGAATAGGTCTATTAATGAATTGGTGTATTTGCCAGAGCTTAGGGGTGAACTTATTACGGGGAGTGTAGTCTATAAAGAAACCAACCTACCGGCATCAGATAAAAAAGTTGCCATCTCTATTTCAGGAAAGGAATTTATTTTTAAGATTTCCAGCACAAACAATAATGGTGTTTTTTATTTTAATCTGGACAAAGAATATACTAACAGCAGTGCTATTATACAAGTAATTGGCAGTGACAAAGAAAAATATAAGATTGAAATTAGCGAATACCCTTCTGTAGATTATTCGACCCTTGAGTTTAACAAATTCAAAATAAATCCCGGGATGAAAGACATAATTTTGGAACGAAGCATTTATAATCAGATAGAGAATGGGTATTTTAGTGTAAAACCAGATAGTATCATTATAAAAAATGTAAAACTTCCATTTTATTATGGTGAGAGCACAACAACCTACGATTTAGATGATTATACAAGATTTTCAACAGTTAAGGAAGTATTTGTAGAGATTGTAAAACATGTTTGGACACGTAAAATAAGTAATGAAGAAACGGTTTTTCAGGTAAGGAGTTATGTGATGGAAAACGATTCTAATTTATTACCCTTAATTATTGTAGATGATGTTTTAATACAAGACCATAATCATCTATTTGAATACAATGCCAATAAAATAAAAACGGTAAGTATATTAAGAGAAAAATACTTTTTCGGAACCCAGATTTATCAAGGCATTATTGCAATAAAAACAATAGATGGAGATTATAAAAACAGACTTTATGGTGATTATATTGATACGATAGAACTGTTTAGCCCTCAACCCGAAAAAAATTATTTTCATCAAATGTATGATGAAAAAACTGATGCTATATCAAATCGTATACCCGATTTCAGGAGTCAATTACTATGGATACCACGTATTAATATTAATTCTGAAGAAATAACACTTCAATTTTTTACTTCAGATAATTCCGGCGATTACGAGATTTGTCTTGAAGGATTCACGGTTCACGGGAAACCTGTTTCTATAAGAAATATAATTACGGTTGAATAATTTAATTTCTCCTTTTTAATAATTATTCCCTGTCATTTTTATTTTTTATAGTTCAAATTGGAATATTCTCAAATTGTCTTGTAAAAACAGAGTTAAAGATAGCCGGTGTCTTATTGTGATTGCCATTTTTAATAGCTACGTCTAAGCCCCTTTTTAGTTGATAATTTTGTACCTTCAATGTGGAATTACGATAAAACGTCAAGTTAAAATGAAACACTTTTAAATTTATGTGCCCAATGAATATAACTGAAAAACTTCCCGAGGTGAAAAACTATATAAACGGTAAATTTGAAAGGAATGGCCAAAATTTCTTGGATGTTATAAATCCTTCAGACGGGAGTATTATATCTACCGTACCACTTTCAACTTTTGAGGATGTAGATAAGGCGGTACAAGCAGCAGCTAGAGCATTTACCACCTGGTCTGATATAACCCTGAAGGAACGTGTCCAAATCTTTTTCAGATATAGAACACTTTTAGAGAAACATACCGATGAGTTATCAAAGTTAGTTCAACTTGAAAACGGAAAAACATATGATGAAGCCAAAGCTGAGATTGAGAAAAGCATGGAACTTTGCGAATTTGCAGTATCGATGCCACAAATTGTAGTCAACGAAGTACAGGAAGTCAGCAAGGGTGTAGAATGTAGAATTGAACGCAAACCCCTTGGAGTTGTCGCTTCTATAACTCCTTTTAATTTTCCAAATATGGTCCCTCACTGGACCATTCCAATCGCTTTGGTCCTTGGGAATACCATGATTATGAAACCCTCTGAATTAGTGCCTTTAAGTACAGTTCGCATGGCAGATCTTTTAAAGGAAGCAGGACTTCCAAATGGTGTTTTTAATATTGTCAATGGAGGAAAAGAAGTAGTAGAAGCAATTTGTGACCACCCTGATATAAAGGCGGTTTCGTTTGTAGGTTCTACCAAAGTTGCTAAAATTGTTTATAGGCGTTCGACCTCATCCTTAAAAAGATGTATTGCTTTAGGGGGTGCAAAAAATCATTTGTTGGTATTGCCTGATGCTAACCCTGAAATGACAGCTTCAAATGTGGTAGCTTCAATGACTGGTTGTGCAGGTCAGCGTTGTATGGCAGCATCGGTAATGGTAGGAGTAGATAATATTCAACACATAATCGATAGAATGGTTGAAGATGCTAAAAAAATTGTCCCGGGTGAAAATTTAGGACCTGTAATTAGCGAGGAAGCAAAAAAAAGAATAGAAGACTATATTACCGAAGCGGAATCAAATGGAGCAAAAATTTTATTGGATGGAAGGAATACAATTGTTTCAGGTAAAGAAGGTGGTTTTTATGTTGGACCAACCATTTTAGATTATGTAACTCCGGATATGTCTGTTGCCAGAGAAGAAATTTTTGGTCCAGTACTATCCATTATCAGAGCTAAGGACCTGGACGAAGCCATCGAAATCGAAAACGGCTCAAATTATGGAAACGCTGCAGCGGTATTCACACAAAGTGGTGGATTAGCAAAACAGGTAATGGAACGGGCAAGTGCTGGAATGATAGGTGTAAATATTGGGGTGCCGGTACCTCGTGAACCCTTCTCATTTGGGGGCTGGAACGAATCAAAATTTGGGGTAGGTGATATCACAGGTCGTAGCTCGATCGAATTCTGGACAAAAAATAAAAAGACTACAATAAAATGGAATCCCGAAGCAAAAACAAATTGGATGAGTTAGTATTTTTTAATTAATTAAATTTAAGACCAATTACCTATTCCTATAAATTAATGAGAATGAACGATAAGGAAATCATACAAAATAACTTAGACCATACCTTGTTCTCGTGGACAAAACAAGGGGGGTTAAACCCTATAAATGCAGAACGAGCCGAAGGCGTTTATTTTTATGATAGAGACGGAAAAAGGTATATTGATTTTTCTTCCCAGCTAATGAATGTAAATATTGGTCACGGAAATCAACGAATAACAAATGCTGTCGTTAAGCAAATGCAACAATTCAGCTATTTATATCCAGGAATTGCTACGGAGGCTCGAGCAATACTGGGGAAGAAATTAGCAGAGATAACACCGGGAAATATTACAAAAGCACTTTTTACCTTGGGGGGTGCTGAAGCAATTGAGAACGCTATAAAATTAGCAAGAATATACACTGGACGACATAAAATAATAACCCATTATAGGTCTTACCATGGTGGCACATACGGGGCCATTACTGCAAGTGGCGTAGACCCGAGAAGCCATGCTGTTGATTCTCAAGGAGTACCCAATATTATCCACGT
>JADFOK010000023.1 GCA_022562895.1 Bacteroidota bacterium
CCATCCAGATTATCGTCGCGCCAGGTGTGGGTACCCTCGCCGGTAGGAACCTCTACAAAAACATACTCTCTTTTGGGAACCCTGGCATTGGCCACAGAATAATTAAGTTCGCTCCTAAAGACGTGCTTAATAATGTCACCTGTCCAATCAATTCTGCCGGTTATACTCTCAACAGCATCGTCACCAGTTAATAGATCGTTAAAAACACGATAGTTCAAAACCACAGTCAAGTTATGATTATCACTAATTGTTGTTGCCAGCTTTGCCCTAACATTTTCTGATTTTTCTGACTGAAACAACTCGCCATTTAACGGGGTTTTATCGTCACGAAGGCTGTAGGCCAACTCGAATTGAGTCTTACTTGCAGGATTGTTTCTGATGAAAAGTTCATGGGCGGCAAAATAATTTATTGATGATATTATAGAGTCACTATAATTACTAATCAGATTTTGCTCAAAAATATAAAATGCCCACTATTCGTTTAAACGAGCAAGCAATCGATTTACTGTTAAAATATAGTTGGGGAGGGAATATTCGTCAACTGCGTAATATAGCCGAACAAATTTCGGTGCTAGAACAAGAGAGAAATATTTCACGAGAAACACTTAGAAGTTATTTGCAAGATGTGGGTAGCAATCTTCCTGTCGTGATAGAAACAAAAAGGAAGGAAAGTGAATTTAGCAACGAACGCGAAATACTTTATAAGGTATTATTTGATATGCAGCGTGACCTTAATGATGTGAAAAAATTAACTTTGGAGTTGCTGAAAAACGGAAATACCACTAAAGTACAAGAAGAACATTCTACTTTGATTGACAAAATGCATTCAGATACCCAAAGAAGTGAAGAATCTTTAGCGACAATTATGGAAGACGAAGAAATGTCACAAGAAAACGATGTTGAGGTATTAAATATTCCGGAAAAAGCTTCTGAAGATAAATACCATTTTGTCGAAGATATTATAGAAGAGGAAAATCTTTCCCTTCAGGAAAAAGAATTAGAACTCATTAAAAAGTCTCTTGAAAAATACAAAGGAAAACGAAAAGATGCAGCTGAGGAACTAGGAATTTCAGAAAGAACTTTATACCGAAAAATAAAACAATATGATTTGTAAATTAATCCCTTTGTAAGTACTTCGATTATGAATCGCATAAGACATATATTTACAATTCTTCTAATTGTAACCGCCATACAAAGTTGTGGTGTTTACTCTTTTACAGGTGCCGATATAGATTATTCAACCACCAAAACATTTCAGGTTAGTTTTTTTCAGAACAACGCCCCTATTGTGGAACCGGGAATAGACAGAGTTTTTACGCAACAGTTACAAGATCTCATCTTAAACCAGACTAGCTTAGACCTGGTAAACAACAGTGGGCATTTAATATATGAGGGTGAAATAATAGAATATTATATTGCTCCTATTACTGCTACTTCACAAAGCACAGCTGCACAAAACAGATTAACCATTAGCGTGAATTTAAGATTTTATAATACTAATGACGAAGAAAAAGATATGGAACAACGATTTTCCTTTTATTTTGATTATACCGGAAGCACCCAACTTATAGGTTCACAGTTGGACGATGCCGTAAACATTATTTTTGAACGTATTACACAAGATATATTTAATATAACGCTTGCGAATTGGTAGCATATTATGAATACTAAGACCTTTACATACCTGTTGGCAAATCCGCAAACAATAAGTGCCGAACAACGTGATGAATTGACTATTATATTAGATAAATATCCATATTTTCAATCTGCAAGGGCGCTTCAGTTAAAAGGATTAAAAAACGATAATAGTTTTTTATATAACGATGCACTTAAAGTAACAGCCGCATATACATCCGATAGGGATATTCTTTTTGAATATATCACATCTAGTAGTTTTATACAAAATGAAATTTCCGAAGTTATTCAGCAACACGATGATTCGGTAATTGAAATGGATGTGATCTCTGAAGATATTTCAGAACAAGTAAGCATTGAAATAGATAATAAAATAAAAGCTGAACTTAAAAAAGCAGAAGCTATACTTAATCCTGATCTATTCAAACGCAAAGTAGATTCAGTTAAAAAAATTGCTGAAGAAATTCAACAACCTGAAGAAATTTTAGGCATTGACAAACCTCTTGATTTCACCAATGAAGATTCACATTCATTTTCAGAATGGTTAAAACTTACTACGGCTACTCCTATAATACGTGATAATAATAAAGTTGACAAATCAGGAAAAGAAGAGATCCAAACAAATATTACACAACAGGGCAAACATAAAGAAAAGGAACATAAGTTTCAGCTAATTGAAAAATTCATTCAGGGGAAACCCAAACTTCATCCAAAGGATACCATATCAGAAAATATAAATTTGGCTGCATCCTTTACACAAACTTCAGACTCTTTAATGACAGAGACTTTGGCCAAAGTATATCTACAGCAAAAAAATTATCAAAAAGCCCTACAGGCTTATAAGATTTTAATTTTGAAATATCCCGAAAAAAGTGGTTCCTTTGCAGACCAAATTCGGGCAATAAAAAAATTGATAAATACAAGGGAATCATGAGCACTTTTACTATATTTTTAATCCTCATAATATTTGTAGCCTTCTTATTAGTAATCGTAGTTATGGTACAAAACCCAAAAGGAGGAGGATTGTCCTCATCGTTTGGTGGTGGTGGAACACAACAAATAGGTGGAGTACAAAAAACAACCGATTTTTTAGATAAAAGCACTTGGACATTAGCTACCCTTTTATTGGTTTTGATATTACTTTCTAATATTTCTATTATGGGAGGTGTTAGAAATACCGATTCTAAAGCATTTGATGAAGATGCAGTTCAAAATGTTTTAAATACGACCACAAAAGAAACACAAACAGATACAAGTGGAGATACCAATTAGTGAATAACCAAAATTATTTTATAAACCCATTTCTCGGTAAAAATGTCAGCTTGTCATAAGTTGTATTTTTTTTTAATCAATAAAAGCAAATAGTTTCAAAACACGTATAAACATTGGATTATCTATATAGCAATATTAATTAACATAACATTCTTATCATCGATACGAGTGTAAATGGGATTCAAAATGTCATATTTAAAGCATTGGCATAATTTCTGCTTAAGATGATTGACAAACATTAATTTAACAACTAAAAAATTCATAATAAATGGCATTAAAAATTCAACCACTTTCAGACAGAGTTATGGTAGAACCTCAGGAAGCTGAAACTAAAACCTCTTCAGGAATTTACATCCCCGATTCTGCAAAAGAAAAACCTCAACAAGGTAAAATAATAGCTGTTGGAAAAGGAAAAAAAGATCACAAAATGACCGTTAAAGTTGGTGATCTCGTTTTGTATGGAAAATACTCCGGAACTGAATTAAAATTTGATGGAAAGGATTATCTAATCATGCGTGAAGATGATATTCTTGCAATTATTTAACCTCTACCCTCAAAACCAATAATAAATACAAATAACTAAATTCAAAAAAATATCATCACAATAAAATTATTGCGATTTGATCATTTAACATAAAAAATTTAAACATGGCAAAAGACATAATATTTGATGTAGAAGCACGTAACAGTATTAAACGAGGTGTGGATGCATTGACAAATGCGGTAAAAGTAACCTTAGGTCCGAAGGGAAGAAATGTAATTATCAGTAAGGCGTTTGGTGGCCCTCAAATATCCAAAGATGGAGTTACCGTAGCAAAGGAAATAGAATTAGAGGACCCTCTAGAAAATATGGGAGCTCAAATGGTAAAGGAAGTAGCTTCCAAAACCAATGATATAGCAGGTGATGGTACGACAACAGCAACTGTGTTGGCGCAAGCCATCGTAAAAGAAGGGCTGAAAAATGTTGCTGCTGGTGCTAATCCAATGGATTTAAAACGAGGTATTGACAAAGCGGTTATTGCTGTTGTTTCAGATTTAGAGAAACAATCTAAAAAAGTAAGCAACTCCTCGGGTATGATAAAACAAGTTGCTTCAATCTCATCTAACAACGATGAAATAATTGGTGAATTAATCGCTGAGGCTTTCAATAAAGTTGGAAAAGAAGGTGTAATTACCGTTGAAGAATCCAAGGGAACTGAAACCTATGTAGAAATAGTAGAAGGAATGCAGTTTGATCGCGGATATTTATCTCCCTATTTTGTAACCGATAGTGACAAAATGCAAACAGACTTAGAAAAACCCATGATTCTTCTTTACGACAAGAAAATTTCATCTATGAAGGATTTGCTTCCAATACTTGAACTTGTAGTGCAGCAAGGTAAATCTTTTTTTATTATTGCTGAAGATGTAGACGGTGAAGCACTTGCTACTTTAGTTGTAAACAAACTACGTGGCTCTTTAAAAATTGCCGCTGTGAAAGCGCCGGGTTTTGGTGACAGACGTAAAGCTATGTTAGAAGATATTGCTATCCTTACCGGTGGTACTGTTATTTCCGAAGAACGTGGATTTACACTTGAAAATACTACCTTGGAAATGTTAGGTACTGCTGAAACTATTACAATAGATAAAGATAATACCATACTAATTAAAGGTGCTGGAAAGAGTAACGATATCAAAGCAAGAGTAAACCAAATCAAAACTCAAATAGAAAATACAACGAGTGATTATGATAAGGAAAAACTACAGGAACGTTTGGCAAAATTAGCCGGTGGAGTTGCTGTATTATATGTTGGTGCTGCCAGTGAAGTGGAAATGAAAGAAAGGAAAGACCGTGTAGACGATGCTCTTAATGCAACTCGTGCAGCTGTAGAAGAAGGTATTGTTGCTGGTGGTGGTGTTGCTTTAATACGCACTAAAGAAGTATTAAAAAAATTAACTTCCAATTCCAAAGGTGAAGAAACCGGAATACAAATTGTAGCTAGTGCTATTGAATCTCCTCTTCGCATTATTGTGGAAAACGCAGGTGGTGAAGGTTCAGTTGTAGCCAATAAAGTAAAAGAAGGAAATAAAAATTTTGGGTATGATGCAAAAAATGGTAAATATGTTGATATGCTGGAAGCCGGAATTATTGACCCTACGAAAGTTGTTCGTGTTGCACTTGAAAATGCAGCCTCTGTTGCCGGAATGATATTAACAACCGAATGTGCTTTGGTTGATATTAAAGAAGATACTCCTGCTATGCCTCCTATGGGTGGTGGAATGCCAGGAATGATGTAATCAGGTCCGGGAACTAAAACAAAGATTTTTTGTTTAATAAAATTAGACCCTCACTTTTTTAGTGAGGGTTTTTTATTTTCTTCTCTGAAAATAAAAAGCAGGCAACAATATTAGTAGGAATAATGGCTGAATTAGAAAGCGTCTAACATAAAACAGCGTTAAGAAATTTTCTGAATTTGAATAAGAAATCGAAAAATAAAAAACTGTGAATAGAGGGATCAATAAAATAAAATAAAGGATTACTGAAAACTTTAAAATACTTGTATCCTTAAAAAGTATCCAAATTATTGCTAATGAGATAATAGTATTCATTGAAAATCGTAACACTACATTGCTTAATAATCTTAAGGAATCAAATTTGGGAAGTGGATTTGTGGTATGGTCGGTTTTAAAAAAGGATAATAAAGGATCGTAAAACAGGCTGTCTTCAAATATCCTGATGAGCATCAAAATGGAGACTAACATTAAAATAATTACTATTTTGAAAATCTTTTTCATTTGGAGATATTGTTTTTTGAAATAACTCGAACCCAAATCATCCAAAGTAAAAATACCATTCCGTAAATAAGCCCGGGAAAAACAACACCGTGTAATATTTTTTCATGTTGTGGGTAATGATATAATGCAATCGCCAATATTGCAATGCGCAAAATATTGAAGCCGTAAATTAAAACTGCCCCAGCAAATAAAAACAAGAAGGTTATTTTAAATTTTTGTGCAAAAGAAATTACAAATGCAAGGAATAAAATAATAATACTTATTGCATTGCACCCTTCAATAATTCTAGCTAAATATTGTTGGTTTATAAATAATTTCATAGTTGGTTTTGATATATGTGGGATAACTTCGGAAGAATAACCAAAACCCGAAATTAAAGTACTACTCTGCTTAGCAACCAAATTTGTTATGAAATCGGGAGAGTAATTTCCTTCTTTAGAAAAATTTAAATACACGGAATACAAAAAACTTAAAACAAGATACGTGCCTAAAAACAATACGACAAATCGTACAACAGTTTTATATTTTTGAAATAGGGCTTTCAAATTAATGATTCGTTAATAACAAAAATATAGAAATAGAATTTGGCGTATGTCCACTCTTTAAAATACTTTTACATAAAGAATTAAGCAATGTCTTTTAAAATTTTACAGTATAAAGTAAAAACCATAATAGAAAATAATAACTTAACTGTAACTCGACGTCTTACAGAGATTTGTGAATTATTAAAGAAATCGATTATTTATTATGACTGGGTAGGGTTTTATTTTGCAGATCAAGAGGAAAAATCATTGCATTTAAAAGCATATGCCGGTGAGCATACAGACCATACCATAATTGCTTTTGGAAAAGGTATTTGTGGACAAGTTGCTATTTCAAATAAAAAATTCGTGGTAAAAGATGTGAAATCTCATAGCAATTACCTTGCATGTAATATAAAAGTGAAGGCTGAAATAGTCATTCCTCTTTTTAAAAACGGAAAAAATATAGGACAAATAGATATTGATTCTCATACCCTAAACCCTTTTTCAAAAGATTATGAAGATTTTTTAGTTTGGTTAAATGACAAAGTATCCGGAATACTTTAAAATCTCAAAAAAAGAAATTTTTAAAATTACATTCCCGTTCTAATAGCTTCAACAGGATCAAGTTTAGAGGCAGATATTGCTGGAAGTATTCCTGAAATAAGACCTATAATAGCAGAAATCGATGTGCCAATAAACATATTCCAGGGAGAAAGTATAAACTCAAAATCACCTGTAAATTGAGATGCAATTATCGAAACAAAATACACTAGAATTAACCCTATTAAACCACCAATAATTGCAAGAATTACTGCTTCAAACAAAAACTGAAAGAGTATAAACCTGTTTTTAGCTCCCAGAGATTTTTGGATTCCAATTAAGCTGGTACGTTCCTTTACACTTACAAACATAATATTTGCAATTCCAAAACCACCCACTAACAATGAAAATCCGCTTATTATTAGTCCCATTATATTCATTTGTCTCGTAATATTATCTATAAAATCTGTAAATCCTTTCAATTGGTTTACAAAAAAAGTATCCACCTTATCGAACTTAAGACCCCTGGACAAACGCATCTTTTGTTTTAATATGGCAATAAACTCTGCATTGTCTACCCCTTTTTCTGGTTTTATTATAATTTGAGGGAAAGTAGATTTGTTATTATCGCCATAAATTTTTCTGGTCATATTCACCGGAAGGAAAATAGCGGTGTCTTTTGAGTTTCCAAAAATACCCGAACCTTCTTTTTTAAGAACTCCAATAACAATAAATTTTCTTCCGTAAAACCGTACTTTTTTTCCTATGGGATCACTAGAACCAAAAAGATTTTCTGCAATTTCATCTCCTAAAATAACAATGGGAGTACCACTAATTGATTCTGATTCATTAAAAACCCTCCCATTTGCAATTTGCAAAGCCTCAATATCAAAATATTCATGGGTGACAGCCCCAATTTCAACATTTGAAACCGATTTTTCTTCGAACCTAATTGATGTTGCAGGCACATTTAATGAATAAGAAATAGCTTCAATGTTTGGCAAATTTCTTTTAAGATATTGGTATTCTTCATAGGTAACATCAGGAAATTGTTGCCACTTCCATCTGGGAATATCTGTTGGTCCAAACGAAAAACGCATGATAATAATCGTGCTATTATCCAAAGTGCTGATAGTTCCTTCTATTTCTTTTTTCAACGAATCTACTGCGGCTAAAACCGCAATAATCGAAAAGATACCTATAGTAACACCCAACAATGATAAAAAAGTACGAAGCCGATTATTTTTAAGTGCATTTATCGCAAAATTGAAGCTTTCCTTTAATACGCGAAGGTAAATTATCATCCTCTGTTATTCAGAAATTTATTAAGCAATAAATATAGGTCGTTTTCTGTAAACTTATGTTACAAATTTCATATGTAATTATGTATTTTTGCTCCTGTTTACAGAAATAGGTAGACAATAAAATAAATTTCATGGGCAACAATAAAAAGATATCCTCAGCATTAATTTCCGTATTTCATAAAGAGGGTTTAGAGCCCATTGTAAGGAAACTTGATGAGCTTGGAGTTACTATCTATTCAACCGGAGGTACCCAAAAGTTCATAAACGATTTGGATATCGATGTGATTGCAATAGAAAACATTACAAATTACCCCTCAATATTAGGTGGTAGGGTTAAAACTTTGCACCCTAAAGTTTTTGGAGGAATTTTAAATCGACAAAATAATGATAGTGATATAAAAGAAATGGAGGAATATAACATCCCCCAAATAGATTTGGTTATTGTAGATTTATATCCTTTTGAAAAAACTGTTTCTTCGGGAGCAAATGAGCAAGATATTATTGAAAAAATAGACATTGGAGGTATTTCTCTTATTCGTGCAGCTGCAAAAAACTATGCCGATACAATCTGTGTTTCCTCAATGGAAGATTATCAAGAATTTTTGGAAATCATTTCAGAAGACAATGGAAATATTTCATTAGCAAAAAGGAAACATTTTGCTGCAAAAGCTTATAATGTTTCTTCTCATTACGATACCACAATATTTAACTACTTTAATAGCGATCATAATATTGCCACTTTGAAAATAAGTGAAAGGCAGGGCAAAGTATTACGTTATGGAGAAAATCCCCATCAAAAAGGTTTTTTCTTTGGCGATTTTGAATCAATGTTCGACAACTTACATGGAAAAGAACTCAGTTATAATAACCTATTGGATGTAGATGCAGCAGTAAATTTAATGGCAGAATTTACCCATGAGACACCGACTTTTGCCATATTGAAGCATAATAATGCCTGCGGTATTGCACAGCGTGAAACAGTTCTTCAGGCATATGCAGATGCATTGGCAGGCGATCCGATTTCAGCTTTTGGGGGAATATTAATTTGCAATGCAGAAATTGATGAACAAACTGCTCAAGAAATCCATAAGCTATTCTGTGAAGTAGTAATTGCCCCTTCTTATTCAGAAAAAGCACTTGAAATATTAAAAGGTAAAAAAAACATGCGGATATTAGTGCAAAAGCAAAATTCTTTACCTAAAACAATATTTAGAAGTTGTCTTAACGGAATATTGGTACAAGAAAAAGATACAATTACAGATACCCTTGAAAATTTATCTTATGCTACCCACAATAAACCCACAATAGATGAGTTAGAAGATTTATTATTTGCCTCAAAAATTTGTAAACATACTAAATCCAATACTATCGTATTAGCAAAAGGAAAACAATTATGTGCCAGTGGTACCGGACAGACATCACGAGTAGATGCACTTAGACAGGCCATAGAGAAAGCAAGGATTTTTGGTTTTGACCTAAATGGAGCTGTTATGGCAAGCGATGCTTTTTTCCCTTTTCCGGATTGTGTAGAAATTGCAAATAAGGTGGGAATTACTGCAGTGATCCAGCCTGGAGGCTCAATAAAAGACAAATTAAGCATTGATTATTGCAATGATAATACTATGGCAATGGTATTTAGCGGAATACGTCATTTTAAGCACTAATTTTTATTACATTTGTAAGAAGCTTGCGCTTCACACTTTTAATATCAATACCGTACAAATAATATATGGGATTTTTTGACTTCTTAACCGAAGAAATAGCAATAGACTTAGGGACAGCCAATACCCTTATAATACACAATGACAAAGTTGTTGTAGATGCTCCTTCTATAGTGGCAAGAGACCGAACTACAGGTAAAATCATTGCCGTAGGAAGGGAGGCCAACCTGATGCAAGGAAAAACTCACGAAAACATAAAGACTATACGACCTCTTAAAGATGGTGTTATCGCCGACTTTGATGCCAGTGAACAAATGATTAGTATGTTCATAAAGGACATACCTGCTCTTAAAAAAAAATGGATTACTCCTTCACTTCGGATGGTAATTTGTATCCCAAGTGGAATTACAGAGGTAGAAATGCGAGCCGTAAAAGAAAGTGCTGAACGCGTTAATGGAAAAGAAGTCTTCCTTGTACATGAACCCATGGCAGCAGCCATAGGGATAGGAGTAGATATAATGCAGCCCAAAGGAAATATGGTTGTGGATATTGGTGGAGGGACTACAGAAATTGCTGTTATTGCTTTAGGAGGAATTGTTTGTGATAAATCTATAAAGGTCGCCGGAGATGTTTTTACCAACGATATTATATACTACATGCGTACCCAACATAATCTCTATATCGGAGAACGCACTGCCGAAAATATTAAAATTCAAATAGGAGCTGCCACTGAAGATCTAGATTTACCTCCTGAAGACATGGGTGTTCAAGGGCGTGATTTGTTGACCGGAAAACCAAAACAAGTTCAAACTTCTTTTCAAGAAATCGCAAAAGCTCTAGATAAATCTATATTGAGGGTTGAAGATGCTGTTATGGAAACCTTATCTAAAACCCCACCAGAACTTTCTGCAGATATTTACAATACAGGTATATATCTTGTCGGTGGTGGGTCTATGTTGCGTGGGCTTGACAAACGTCTGTCTCAAAAAACCGATCTGCCTGTTTATATAGCTGAAGACCCTTTGCGAGCCGTTGTACGCGGTACGGGAATTTGTCTGAAAAACATTAATAAATATAAGAGCATATTGATTAAATAAGGAATAGCACATTATGCAACAGATAATCTTTTTCTTTATAAGGAATAAAAATTTCCTGTTGTTTTGTGTTTTGTTCCTACTGTCATTATCCCTTATTGTCAAGTCCCATTCTTTTCATAAAAGTAAGTTTGTAAATTCCGCTAATTTTTTAAGCGGTGGTATTTACTCTCTTAAAAGTAATGTTACAAGCTATTTTAATTTAAAAGAAAAAAACAATCTTCTCATTGAAGAAAACGCAAGAATAAGAAAGGTATTAGAAGGGTTTAAAGAAAGTAATTTAATTCCCGAATTAGATAGTCTTTTATTCCCTTCAAAATATAATTTTATTCCAGCAAGAATCATTAACAATTCATATTCTAAAACTAAAAACCGTCTTACCCTAAGTAGTGGAGCAAAGAATAATATTAAAATTGATATGGGCGTAATTACTTCTAATGGGATCGTAGGTATTATAGATAATGTTTCTAAGAATTACGCAACAGTTCAGTCTATTTTAAATACAAAAAGTCAGATAAATGCAAAACTTAAATCATCTTACCACTTTGGAACTTTAATTTGGAATACCAATAATTCTAATATTGTTCAATTAGTAGACGTACCAAGATTAGCCCCCGTGGTATTAGGCGATACAATAACAACAGGTGGAAAGTCAACCATATTTCCAAAGGGAATATTAATTGGGACCATTAAAGATTTTTCCTTAGGTGATGATGAAAATTATTATAATATAAATATTCAGTTATTTAATGATATGACTAACCTTGAGCATGTATATGTTATTGAAAATATAGATATTCAAGAAATAATGTCAATAGAAAAAGGAGTTGAGAATGAAAAATATTGAGATCTTTAGAAATATTTTTCGCTTTATAATATTAATTCTTGTTCAAGTACTACTACTGAATCAAATTAATTTTTTAGGATACATAAACCCTTATTTGTACATTCTATTTATTATTATTTACCCCTTTACGGGAAACAAAAGCTTTTTAATATTATTGAGTTTTTTTTTAGGGCTCTTTATCGATATGTTTGGTGATTCGGGCGGAGTTCATGCTGCAGCTTGTGTTTTTATTGCATACATACGTCCTGTTATTCTTAAATTTTCATTTGGTGTAAGTTATGAATACAAGTCTGTTAAAATTAATAAAACGGGGTTTAGTCAACGCATTATATATATTTCCATACTAGTTCTAATACATCATCTTTTATTATTTTCACTGGAAATTTTTAACATTGATCATATAATGTTAATACTAAAATCTACGTTATTTTCAAGTATATTTAGTGTTGTATTAATCTTAAGCACATTATCGTTGTTTAATCGAAAAGGCAAATGAGAAAATTATTACTTGTCGCTATTATTGTAATTACCGGGGTAGTTTTTATAACACGACTATTTTACCTTCAGGTTTACAATACCTCATTTCAGAAACTTTCCGAAAACAATGCTGTTAAAGTTTTATACGATTATCCACAACGGGGTTACATATTCGACCGTAACGGGATACTTATAGTTTCAAATCAGCCTTCGTACGATGTGATGTTTATACCAAAAGAGGTGAAAACTTTGGATACATTAGAATTTTGCGATTTACTTAAAATTACAAAAGAGGATTTCATTTCTATTCTTAAAAAAGCACATAAATATTCACCTCGTCTTCCATCGGTTTTGATTCCTCAATTAACCAAAAGTGAGTATGCATATCTCTCTGAAAAAATGCACAAATATCAAGGATTTTATATTCAAAAACGATCTTTGCGAGATTATCAGGTAAGTCATTCATCAAATGTTTTAGGATATATTGCCGAGGTAAATAAAACTATCATTAAAAAAAACCCATATTACCATATGGGAGATTTAATAGGAAGTGCTGGCGTAGAACAACAATATGAAAAAGTATTACGAGGTATAAAAGGAGTAAAATATATTCAAAAAGACCATTTTAACCGTGATATTGGAGCGTATAAAAAGGGTGTTTTCGATACGCTACCCATAAAGGGAAGAGACATTATGCTTACTATTGATGAAACCCTTCAGAAATATGGAGAAGAACTCATGATAAACAAACGTGGGGGTATTGTAGCAATAGAACCTGCTACAGGTGAAATACTTGCATTAATTACGGCACCAAATTACGATCCTGCATTGTTGGTTGGAAGAGAACGTTCCAAAAATTTTACCAAACTTTGGTATGATACCATATCAAGACCACTATTTGATAGAGTATTGCAAGGAGAGTATCCTCCTGGATCCACTTTTAAAACACTAATAGCGCTTATTGGACTTCAGGAAAAGATAATAGACACCAAGGAACGTATTTATTGCAACGGGAGTTACAATTATGGAGGGAAAAAACCCTTGAGCTGTCATCAACATATTAGCCCCTTATCAATGGTAGGAGCAATTGCCAAATCTTGTAACAGTTACTTTTGTACAGTTTACAGACGAATTATTGAAAAATATTCGACACCCCAAGAAGGAATAGATAATTTTAGGCGTCATTTAGAGAGTTTTGGTTTGGGTAATTATATGGGTTATGACTTACCGGCAGGAAGACCTGGTTTAATTCCCGATTCAAAATTTTACAATCGATGGTATGAATATCCTAAATACAAATGGTATGCTACAGCAACTATTTCTAATGCTATTGGGCAAGGTGAGATTGTTTTAACTCCAATGCAAATGGTAAACTTTACTGCTGCTATAGCTAATAGAGGATGGTATTACAAACCCCATATATTGAAAAATGTAATAGGAACCGACACTATCTCTAAATTATATACCGAACGGTATAATACCACTATAGACAAGAAGTATTTTGAACCCGTAGTACAAGGGATGTTCGATGTATATAATAAAGGTACCGCTTCATTTTTACAGATACCGGGAATTGAAATTTGTGGTAAAACCGGTACTTCAGAAAACTATATCAAAATTAATGGTAAACGTATGCAACTCACAGACCACTCAATCTTTGTTGCTTTTGCTCCAAAAGACAATCCAACAATAGCAATTGCTGTTTTTATAGAAAATGGTTATTGGGGTTCTAGGTGGGCAGGTCGAATTGCTGGACTTATGATTGAAAAATATATTAAAGGAGAAATCTCTCGAAAAGATATGGAAGCTTTTGTACTTAATGGAAGTCTGGAAGAAGAATATGCAAAACCTTACAATGGTGAACCATTTAATATTAATTACTAATGGCAATAAGAAGAGGCATTGAAAAATTCGATTGGTATACAATTCTTTTATATGTAGCTTTAGTGGTTATTGGATGGGTAAATATTTACTCCGTTTCGCTAAGTGATATTTCTACTAGTTTCCTCGATTTTGACCAAGTGTATGTAAAACAATTACTTTGGATTAGTCTATGTTTAGTTCTAATTATTTTTATTCTCGGTTTTGATGCTAAATTTTATGAACGCTTTTCCAGTATTATATACATAATTTCATTACTATCCCTTTTAGGTCTTTTTGTGTTTGGAAAAAACGTAAACGGTGCAACTTCCTGGTATGCTGTTGGAGCATTTAGTATCCAACCCAGCGAATTTGCTAAAATAGCAACAGCTTTGGCTTTATCAAAATATGTTGGTGATTTACATACCAATATTGGTGAGTTTAAGTATCAACTTCGTTCATTTTTAATTATAGCATTGCCTGTTTTATTTATAATTCTTCAACCAGACCCGGGAAGTGCTTTGATATATATTGCATTTATTTTTCCACTTTATCGCGAGGGTCTTCACTTTATATATTTATTATTGGGCTTTATAATAGCAGCATTATTTATTATCACACTTGCTTTTGGAGTTGGTTGGGCAGCAATTAGTGTAATACTTATCGCAGGATTTCTTTATTTCAAAAACAGAAAAAAACGATCAAATCTTTTTAAATACAGTATTATTGTTCTTGCTTGTATCGGCTTTTCATTTTCAGTTAATTATATCTTCAATCAGGTTTTTGAACAAAGACACCGAGACCGCTTTAATATTGTATTAGGCAAAGAAGTTGATATTAAGGGAATTGGATATAATACCAACCAAAGTGAAATAGCTATCGGAAGTGGTGGTTGGATTGGAAAAGGGTGGACCCAAGGTACTCAAACCAAAGGGAATTTCGTTCCTGAACAACATACCGATTTTATATTTAGTACGGTAGGTGAGGAATGGGGGTTTCTGGGTAGTATTGCTGTTATCATACTATTTATTGCTTTGCTGATTCGTATTTTACAATTGGCTGAAAGACAAAAAACACAATTTAGCCGATTCTATGGATATTGTGTGGCCTCTGTAATTTTTATTCACTTTTTTATAAATATTGGAATGGTAACCGGACTTTTTCCAACTGTTGGTATACCCCTTCCGTTCTTTAGTTACGGAGGCTCAAGCTTATGGGGGTTTACAATTCTGCTATTTATTTTTATTAGGCTGGATGCATCTAATTTTATAAATCGATAAAAAGTTAAGTAGACTTTACATCTAACGCATCTCGTAAAGCATTACCAATTAGCATAAAAGCTGTTACCAGACTCATAATTGCAAGCCCGGGTATTAATGCCAGATAAGGCTTTCCTAAAATTATATAGGCGTAATGATCTTTAATGATCCCCCCCCAACTTGGCATAGGAGGTTGTGCTCCAATACCCAAAAAACTTAAACCACTTTCAATTAAAATAGCCCCTGCAAAATTAGCTGCCGAAATTATAATAACCGGAGCCATACTATTGGGTAAGATATGTTTAACGATGATCCTATAATCTGAATAACCCAAGGCACGAGCCGCTGTAACATATTGCATTTGCTTAACACTCATCACCTGCCCTCGTACCACACGTGCCACCTCAACCCACATCGTGAGTCCTACCGCTATAAAAACCTGCCAAAAACCCTTTCCTAAAGCAAGCGTAATGGCAATTACCAATAGTAAGGTAGGAATAGACCAAGTAACATTAATCAACCACATAATTGCCGCATCTATTTTTCCGCCAAAATACCCGGCGATTGAACCTAAAGTAATACCAATTACCAACGAAATGAATACGGCAACAAATCCAATAGCGAGAGAAATTCTAATTCCAATCAGCATTCGGCTAAGAAGGTCCCGCCCATATTTATCTGTTCCGAGTATGAATTTTTTCTCTGTAATGTAATGCTTCGGAATATCCCCCGATGTTTTTGCTTTAGGAAATAATGAAAGTGAATATTTTTTCTGAAGCCCTTCACTGCCATCTGCAGTATATTCAATTATTTGAATTGTATTCTCTTCAATCGAATATCTGGAAACAGGTATTTCGGCTGATGCAGTTTTTTTTCCAAAGAAAAATCTAGAAAAGGGATTTTGTGTAGCTGTCTCAGTGGGAATAGTGAGCAAAGTAACCTTAAATCCAGGTTCCTTGGAATGAATTGACAAATGCATCTGGTTGGCATTTTGGGAATTATCAGGTGCTAAAGCATAAGCGAAAATAGCCACCAAAATACATAGCACCAAAAAAATGAAACTAAAAACGCCCCAACTGTTTTTCTTAAACTTTTGAAGCGCTATTTTAGTTAACGAGGTGGACTTATTCATTGAAAATCCATTTTTAGTATCTATGTTATTTCTTTATATTGGCAACCTTACTATTTTTAATGTTACTTATTTTAAGGTCTTCCAGAACATTTATAGCCTCTTCTAAATAAATATCCTTTCTTAGATTTTTATGCCATCTTTTTCGTTTTTCTTCTAAAATAGTATCTTGTTCCATCAATTTAACTTCATAGGGAAGTGATTGGTAACTCAGCTTGTTATCGTATTCGTCGATAGCATCAAATTTTTTAGTTTCTTCGATCCGTCTTTCAATTTCTGTTTTGTATTCATTAAAGTTCAACCTTACTTCTGTTTCATCACGACGATTTTTGATCCATCTCGCATTTTCTTCAATTAGCATTAATTGTTCGCTTTTTGCCAAACGAACATTACTGTTGTTGATGATTTCTTCAAAATCTATATGTCCATCCCAAACTTTATAATCGACAGGCTCGATCTTATCATATGGCAACGGGTTGTCATATTCTCGTTCACCCATATCAATATAGCTGTAACGATTAGGCATTACAATATCGCTCTTAACTCCCTCTAATTGGGTAGAGCCTCCATTAACTCTATAAAATTTTTGGGTGGTTAATTTTAAAGCTCCCAAATCGCCCATATCACTTTTACGTAACCATTGATTAAGATCTATTAAATTCTGTACTGTTCCTTTTCCATAGGTTTGTTTACTTCCAATAATAATAGCCCGTTTATAATCCTGCATAGCAGCTGCTAATATTTCTGAAGCAGATGCAGAAAGTTCATTGACTAAAATTACCAGGGGACCGTCCCAAATTATATCTTTATTCCTATCTTTCAGAACCTCATTTTTACTTCCAGAGGAAGCTACTTGAACCATAGGTCCTTCTTTAATAAACAGTCCTGCTATATCTACTGCAGCACGCAAAGAACCTCCCCCGTTATTTCGTAAATCTAGAACGAGTCCTTCCATTCCCTGTTTTTTCAATCTAATGATTTCCTTTTTTACATCGCTAGCAGCATTCCGTTCTCTATAATTGTTCATATCGAAATAAAACTGCGGTAGGTTTATTAATCCAAAGTTCTTCTCTTCTTTACTAATGAGTGTTGATTTTGCATACGTTTCTTCCAATTCTACTACATCGCGAGTAATAGTTTCGTCTTCTATAGTACCATCAACACGTTTGATAGTAAGTGTCACTTTGGTTCCCTTTGGTCCTTTAATTAATTTAACAGCATCATCAATACGCATTCCAACTATACTTACAGCATCTTGTTCATCCTCCTGTTTCACTTTCAAAATAATATCGCCAACCTCAATATGCTCTCCCCTCCATGCGGGTCCTCCACTAATTAGCTCTGTCACTTTTATATAATTATTTTTCTTCTGTAGTCTTGCACCGATACCTTCTAATTTTCCAGACATACGTAAATCGAAACGATCTCTATCCGGTGGTGCAAAATAATTTGTATGTGGATCAAACTCTTCCACAATTGTCGTAAGATAAATCGCAAAGTAATCTTTACGTTCTAAATCATCTGCAAATTCAAAATAATCGTCTAATGAGGTTTTTGTATTTTCTCTCGCTTTTTTTTCTAATTCCTCTTTTGATTTAGGAGTGTTATCTAATTCGTTCAATTCTTCTTTATTATTAAAAATTTTATTCAAATCTAATTCGTTCAATTCTTCTATATTATTAAAAACTTTATTCAAATCAGATTTGCCATTATCTTTAATTAAGTCATAATAGTTTGCAATCGAAGTAAGCTTTAATTGTTTTCTCCAACGCTTTTTTATTTCTTTCTTTGTTATTGCATAGGGCAATTCATCATAATCTATATTAATGCTTTCATTTTTAGTATAATCATAAGGAACCTCTAAAACTTCAGGATACAGTTTTTTCACCTCTTCCATTCGCTTCATAAAACGGTTATAAACCAAATCGAAGAATGTAAGTTCTTTGTTTTTTATTTGATCGTCAATCTCAGTTCTATATTTGCTGAATTCTTTTATATCTGAAGCTAAAAAATATCGTTTTAATGGATCTATACCATAGATATAATCATCATATACATTTGATGAAAATTCATCGTCTATATCTTTTGGGTTGTAATGACCTTTCAGTAATACATAGGTAATAAGATCTATAAGTAATTTATCCTTATCAGGATCATTAAACTCCTTGGTTGTAAAACTACAAGAAGCAGCTGCTACAAATACTGCAAGGAGTAAAACCTTAATATTCTTTTTCATCAATTGCATAAAATAATCTTTAATTGTTTTCATCTAATTTATATAAAAAACCGTGCCATTAGCTAGTAATGATACTAATTTTTTGTTAAACCGAAAGAAATGTAAAATTACAAATTCATAATTAATAATTCAGAGTTTTGAATTATGTATTTTAGCTTTTTGAAAATCATCAAAAAATGCCACAAAAAAGACCACTTATATTAGTTACCAATGACGATGGTATCAATGCTCCGGGGATAAGAACATTAATAAAAATAATGAATACTCTAGGCGATGTATGTGTAGTGGCTCCAGATTCTCCACAAAGCGGCATGGGTCATGCTATTACTATAAATGATACGTTGTATTGTAATAAAATAACTGTGGCAAAAGGAAGTCCGCAAATTGAATTTAGTTGTAGTGGAACACCCGTAGACTGTGTAAAAATTGCTGTAAATGAAATTTTGAAACGCAAACCTGATTTGTGTGTAAGCGGTATTAATCATGGTAGCAATTCTTCAATAAATGTAATTTATAGTGGCACCATGAGTGCTGCTGTTGAGGCAGGAACACAAGGAATTCCATCGATAGGGTTTTCACTTTTAGACTATTCACTTGAAGCAGATTTTGACCCTACTATAAAATACGTAAAAACCATTGCTTTTCAATGTCTTAAAAATGGACTGCCAAAGGGTGTCGTTTTAAATGTTAACATCCCAAAACTTACAGAAAATGAAATTAAGGGATTTAAAGTTTGCCGACAGGCTAACGCACATTGGGAAGAAAAATTCGATAAACGTACCAATCCGTTAGGACAAGATTATTATTGGTTAACCGGAGAGTTTGTCAATGAAGACAAAGGAGAAGACACCGATGAGTGGGCCCTACATAACGGTTATGTTTCTGTGGTGCCAACTCAATTTGATCTTACTGCACATCACGCAATTAAAGAAATAAACAGCTGGGATATATGAAAAAAGAAATAGTGATAGGGTTTTTAGTAGGCATTTTTGCAAATTTAACAGGTAGTTATCTTTACATTTTCTTTTTTTCGGATTATAGTTTGGAAACGACTTTAAAAATGGCAGTGGAAAATAATATTTTGGGAAGTCTTATTGCCCTTGGTGCAATATTAAATTTGATCGTTTTTTTCATTTATCTGAAAAAAAAGCAGATTTATCGAGCACGTGGCGTGGTAATTGCCACATTGGTTGCAGCGATTATTATTTTGATTTCAAAATTTTATTAGATAATGAAGTATTACTTAATAGCGGGCGAAGCATCTGGAGATTTACACGGATCTAATTTAATTAAGGCACTCAAACAACAAGATGCAGAGGCCTCTTTTCGATATTGGGGGGGAGATTTAATGCAACAAGTTGGAGGTGAATTAGTAAAACACTATCGCGAATTAGCATTTATGGGTTTTATAGAAGTGATTTTTAATTTAAGAACCATATTTAATAATATTTCTTTTTGCAAAAAAGATATTGAAAAATTTAATCCGGATGTAATCATATTTATAGATTATCCCGGGTTTAATATGCGCATTTTAAAATGGGCTAAACAGAGAGGGTTTAAAACTCATTATTATATTTCACCACAAATTTGGGCCTGGAAGGAAGGACGAATAAAATATATAAAGCGAGATGTTGATACTATGTATATTATCCTTCCATTTGAAAAAGATTTTTACGAAAAGAAACATAATTTCCCTGTTCACTTTGTTGGGCATCCACTTATTGATGCTATTTCAAACCATATACAAGTTGATCCTAAAACATTTTGCAGTGAGAATGGTTTGGACGATCGTCCAATCATTGCACTGCTTCCCGGAAGTCGTAAACAAGAAATTTCAAAAATGTTGCACGTCATGTTAACGGTAGTTGAAGATTTTAATAACTATCAATTTGTTATTGCGGGTGCTCCCGGTCAAGATGCCTCTTTTTATGCTCCGTTTATTAAAAAACAAAATGTGCATTTGCTACTCGATAAGACCTATGATTTGTTAAGTCTTTGTAATGCTGCCTTGGTAACCTCAGGGACAGCAACTTTGGAAACTGCTTTGTTTAAAGTGCCTCAGGTAGTTTGTTATAAAGGAAGTCGCGGTTCTTATGAAATTGCCAAACGAATTATTAAATTAAAATATATTTCTTTGGTGAATCTTATATTGGACAGAGAAGTAGTTACAGAATTAATTCAAACAGAATTCAATCCAAAGCGACTAAAAAAAGAACTTATCTATATTCTTGATGATTACCACAGAGCTGTATTATTTTTAGATTATTACGATTTGGAACTAAAACTAGGAGGTAAAGGAGCTAGTGAAAAAACAGCAAAGCTTATTATTGAGGCTATTAAATAAGTATTAATTATTTTCATAATTTTATCCTGTGAAAAGATTCTTACTACTTGTCTTATTTCCTTTATTATTGGTTTCTTGTGGTAGTTCACGAACAGCAACCCATACTGCCCAAAAAACGTCTATTAAAAAATCTGAAGCTATTGTAAAATATGCAAAATCATTTGATGGTACACGTTACAAATTTGGTGGTACTACAAAATCAGGGATGGATTGTTCTGGTTTGGTTTATGTTTCCTATAAAAAAGAAAATATTACTATACCACGGGTTTCAAAAGATATGGCCAAAACGGGCAAACGCATATCTTTGAGTAAAGCTAAAAAAGGTGATTTACTTTTCTTTAAAACATTGAAGAATAAAAATGTTATTAATCATGTAGGATTAATAATAGAAAACAAAAGAGGCAAAATACTTTTTATTCATTCCACTACTTCAAAAGGAGTAATCATATCTTCACTTGATGAAAATTATTGGAAAAACACTTTTGTAGAGGTCAGGAAGGTTATATAGAATATTTCCTATATTTACAATACTCTTCAGTTGATTTATTACTTAGTTTAATAATTCAACTCCATGAAATTTATAAACTTTGCTGTAGTAAAGTTTTCCCTTTTTTTGGCGCTGGGTATTCTAACGGCACACCAATTTAATTTATCCTCATTTTTTTTCTTAAAAATTTTAATTCCATCAATAGCCGTATTAGGAATTGCCTGGTTCTTAGCTCGAAAACAATTGTTTCAGAGCATTTTTTTCGGTGTTTTTGTATATTTGTGTTTCTTTTTATTGGGATATTTCGATTACCAATTACACCTGCCAAAATATCGAAAAACAGACTATTCTCATGTATTAGGTGAAACAATTCAAAAGGGTAAGGTAGTTGATTTTATTCAGCTTAAAATAAAAGAAGTTCTCAAACCCGATACCTACTATAGAAAATATATTGCTCAGGTTAATGCATTGAACGGGGAAAATACTTCAGGAAAGCTATTGGTAAGTATAAAAAAAGATTCTCTACTATCATTCATAACGATAGATGATGTGTTATTGGTTTCGGCCTCTATTTCTGAATTCCCTCTTCCTTTAAATCCACACCAATTTAACTATGCAAAGTATATGCAAACCCTAGGGGTATACCATCAAATTCGAGTCACAAGTTCCGAAATAATAAATCAATTAGGGGGCTCTAAAACTTTTCGGGGTAGAGCAGAACTAATACGAATTTACATTATCAATAAATTAAAGAAAACCCCAATAAAAACCAACGTTCTTTCAATTATACAAGCTCTTATTTTAGGGCAGAGAAATGATATTGACAAACAAATATATAGGGATTATGCTGCCGCTGGGGCTATACATATTTTGGCCGTTTCCGGATTACATGTGGGGATACTTTATTTTATTCTTTTATTTTTATTCAGCCCATTAAAACGAATTCTATTTAGTAAATTAATACTATCTATACTGATGATTCTTTGTCTTTGGGTATTTGCTTTTATCACAGGATTGTCCCCCTCTGTGGTAAGAGCAGTTACCATGTTTTCTTTTTTTGCATTGGCAAAAAATATTAATCGCCCGACAAATACTATCAACACATTATTTCTTTCTTTCTTTATATTGTTAATAATAAACCCTTTTTGGTTGTTTCAGGTTGGGTTTCAGTTAAGTTATCTTGCAGTTTTTTTTATCCTTTGGTTGCAACCAAAATTGTATAAACTTTACATTCCAAAAATTAAAATTATAGATAAGATTTGGAGTGTTTTTACGGTTACCATCGCTGCACAATTAGGTATCTTTCCTTTAAGTTTATATTATTTTCATCAATTTCCCGGGTTGTTTTTCGTAACCAATATCGTAGTACTTCCATTTTTGGGAGTGCTGCTTGGTGGAGGATTTTTAATTGTATTACTCGCTGTAATAAATAAACTGCCGGACGAATTGGCAACCGTTTATAATTTTCTTATCGAAAAGCTCAATTCGTTTATAAGTTGGGTTGCTGGGCAGGATTCCTTTTTATTTCAAGACATACATTTTTCTTCTGAAATAGTAATGAGTAGTTATTTATTATTAATAGCTCTGGTCTTACTTTGGAAAAAGTTGAATTATCAAAGAATGGCTTTAGTTTTATCGAGTTTTGCAATACTTATTGGTATTTTAATATGGGATAAATATAAATTTGCTGCTGATCAACTTATTATATTTCATAAAAACAGGCAGTCAATTATAGGTTATAAACAAGCTGAAAACTTACTTTTATTCGGAAGTGATTCGACTTTTCACTACAATCGAGATGGTTATAGGAATGTATTTCCAATAAAAGGATATCGTGTTGCTCAAAATATTGAAAATTATTCAGAAGCCAAACTCCCTAGGATATTCTCATACAATAATAAAAACATACTGATCATAGATAGTTTATGTGTGTTTCCTAAGTTAATAGAAATCGATATTGTTCTTCTAACTTTTAGTCCTAAAGTGAATTTAGAAAGGCTTATTGATAGTCTGGATCCGAAAATTATCATTGCAGATGGTACTAATTATAACTCTTATGTATCGCGTTGGCAAAAAACATGTAAAATAAAAAAACTCCCTTTTTACCATACGGGTTCAAGGGGAGCATTTATCATTGAATAGTGTAATAAATCTATAGATTTGCCAATTTCTTAAAATGAGTTTTAATAAATAAGTGATTGTTAAAAGGTCTAATCTTTAAAGGTTCCTTTAAAGTTATCTTGATATTCTTCCCAGGCTTTAATTGTAGTAAGCTCCTTATAATCGTCATTGGATATCATTTTTAGATATATTTCTAATTGTGTTGGTGTTTTATATCCCGTAACCACTTGTATTAATTCTCCATTATCCTTAAAAAATACAATGCTTGGGTAGCCAGATATTTTTAATGCGCCTGCTAAAAAGTGAGTAGAATTCCTTCCTTTTCTACCTTTCTTATAGTTTGGATTGGTATAAATAAAATCCTGATAGGTTATTTCCTCAGTTCCTTCGGCATTGAATTTTACTGCATAATAGTTTTCATTAATAAATTGTATAACATTTTTATTGCCAAAAGTATTCTTGTCTAATAGTTTACAGGGTCCACACCAAATGGTGTAAACATCCATAATAATTTTTTTAGGTGTTTCGGATTGTGCAGCAAGGGCATCGTTCATCGACATCCAATTTATCTCTTTTTGGGCATGGGTCTGAGCTAACCCAAACACTATGAAAACGATAAGTAAAAGTTTTTTCATTTTAATATTTTTTAACAACATCAAAAAGTATTCCGTTATTAAGTCTAAAAACGCTTCAAAAGGAGCATTTCGTATATAGTCGTTAAATTAATAATTACTTAACACCGTGCATTAATTTTTTAAGTAGAGGGTTTAATATCATTGCTAAAAGCCCTAATCCAATAGGTATTAAAGTAAAAATTAGGAAAAATCTTGACATCGAATAATTTGCAGTTATATCATCTATCATACCCCCCAAAGAGTGTGCTGTTTTATTTCCTATGGCTATAGCTATATACCATATTCCAAACATCATGGCAATCATTCTTCCCGGTACTAATTTACTTAAATATGATAACCCTAGTGGAGATAAACATAATTCACCCAAGGTATGGAAAAGATAAGCCATAATTAACCAGAGCATACTTACCGATGCAAATTTTGCACCTTGTTCAATACTTGATGACCCATAAACTAAAAAGGCAAAACCTAAACCTAAGAGTATTAACCCAAATGCATATTTATAAGCAGCACTTGGGTTGTATTTGCTTTCCCACCATTTAGAAAACAAGGGGGCTAAAATAATAATAAATAAAGAGTTTAAAATTGCAAACCACGTTGCAGGAACTTCTGCATCTTGTTGTGAAAACTCTCTGTTAAGTTTATAAACAACTATTATCCATATTAATAAAAAGCTAAACCCTAATATAATATTGGATAGTGTTATTTTTTTTATCGTTTTTGAAAATAAGCGATATAGTACCCAAGTAATAATAACTAATGGTACTATGGTCACAATTGTATCTACTATTTTAAAGGTCATTGCATAATTTCCAGAAAGTGTTCTTGCTGTATAATCTTGTGCAAAAATTGCTAATGATCCGGCTGCTTGTTCAAATGAAGCCCAAAAGAAAATTGTAAAGAATGCAAAAATTGCCACTGCTATCATTTTATCTCTAACAATAGGTACATATCTTATTATCCTAGATATTAATAAATATAAAAATATAATTACAGCCACAATTATAGTAAAGGTAGCCCCATCAAAGCCAAAAACATCAAAAGTTATTATTGGCATGTTTCCTATTTTTGATAAAGGATCGTTTAATATCCATGTTATAGAAAGTAAAGTAAAAACAGCAATGAGAATTTTATCAAGTAGTGTAAATGGATTTAATTTATCTCCTTCTGGGATTATTATTTCCCTATCTGTTTTTGCTTCAGGTTTATCACCAATTTTACCAAATATAGGTTTTGCAAACCAGAATTGTAACATCCCTAAAAACATAAATATCCCGGCTAAACCAAAGCCAAAGCTCCAACCTACTTTTTCGCCTAAATAACCACAAAGCATAATACCTAAAAAAGCACCTGCGTTTACTCCCATATAAAAAATGGTATAGGCACCATCTTTTTTATCATCATGTCCTTCATACATCAGTGAAATAATAGAGGTCATATTAGGCTTAAAAAAACCATTTCCAAGAATAAGAAAAGTTATTCCCACATATAAAAACGTTGGAGTTTCCATTGCCATAGAAGCATGACCCAATGTCATTAAAAGAGCTCCAATGACAACTGCCATCCGATAGCCAATTTTTTTATCGGCAATATAACCTCCTAAAATAGGTGTCAAATAAACCAATAGGGCATAAGTCCCTAATAAGGACAAAGCATTTTCTCTAGCCCAAGCCCAACCTGGATTTTCTCCAGTCATTGCCGATATTAAAAAAATCACTAAAATAGCTCGCATTCCATAATAAGAAAAACGCTCCCACATTTCGGTGAAAAACAATACAAACAATCCTGCAGGATGCCCTAAAACTTTATCTTTAAATAAATTATCTACATCTGTACTCATAATAAAATTTTAGATGGTTGAAAATAAAAAAGCCTTACACCGCGGTATAAGGCCCTTATAACATTTTTATTAATTATCTGCTAATTCTAGGTTTTCTGTTCCTTCCAGAATTTCATGTTCGTCATCTTCAATACCATGAGTGAGAACTTCTAATTTTTTCCTTATTAATAATACTAAAAATCCTAAAACCACACAGAATATTGCTATTCCCGTAAAAATTTTAAATTCTCCTAAACTTTGAGACCACTCACCAAGTAAACCCGCTAACTTACTTCCAAAGCCTGTCATTGCAAAATACAAACCCATCATAATTGAGGCATATTTTAACGGAGCTAATTTTGTGATAAATGATAATGCAACTGGTGAAAGACATAATTCTCCAATAGTATGGAACAGATAAGCTAAAACCAACCAATACATAGCAGAAGTGCCACTAGATTCATATTGAGCTGTTGCTCCTGACATAAAAAAGAACCCTGTTCCCATGATAATAAGCCCTAAAATCATTTTAAAAAGAGAGGTAGAAAGTTTTCCTTTTAATTTTCTTGCGGCCCAGTATCCTGCAACCAACGTTCCTAAAAATATGATAAACATGGCATTTAAAGATTGAAACCAAGATGCCGGGATTTGCCATCCCATAAATATTCTATCGGTTTTTTCCATGGTGTAAATGTTCATTAAACCCCCAGCCTGCTCAAATGCTCCCCAAAATACAATAACCAATAGAAATGAAATCAATAGAACAAATACTCTGTCTTTTTCAATCTTAGTTAAGGGCTTTTTCAATAATGCTTTTTCTTCTATATTTTGAGAAGCTCCTAAAAAATTACCTATCTCTTTTAAATGTTTTTGCCCTAATAGATATTGAACCAAACCAAAGAACATTCCTACTCCTGCTAATCCAAACCCATAATGCCAGCCATATACTTCACCTACATACCCCACAATTATACTGGATAAAAATGCTCCTAGATTTATACCAATATAAAAAATGGTAAAGCCTTTATCTCTTCTTATATCTCCCTTTTTGTATAATCCGCCAACCATTGTAGAAATATTTGGTTTTAGCATTCCTACTCCACAAACAATTAGAACCAATCCTGTATAAAAAGCCCACATTTCTTCTACCGCCAAAATACTATGACCAAAAACCAATAAAACACCTCCAACGAGCACCGACTTTTTTTGGCCCAAAAGCTTATCTGCTATAATTCCTCCCGGGATAGACATAACATATACCATCATAGTATACCATCCATATAAAGCTAATGCATCACCATTACTCCATCCTAAACCAGCATTGCTGTCTGAAGTTAGACCCACTAAGTATAATACTAAAATAGCTCGCATTCCATAGTAGGAAAAACGTTCCCACATTTCAGTAAAAAAGAGCACAAATAACCCTATTGGATGTCCAAATATTTCTTTCTGTTTAGGTTGTAAAGTAGTTGACATAATTATTTAGTGTTAATTAGTAAAATGTTATTAGTTTTTTATTTTTATTAGATTATCCTCCGGTTCACCTAAGGTTTCATATATGAATTTAGTCATTCTTGTAAACAAATGTAAACGAGTATTTCCCCCGTAAATCCCATGATTCTTATCTGGATATATAGCCCAATCAAACTGTTTGTTGGCTTGTATTAAAGCTTCAACCATTCGCATTGTATTTTGCAAATGAACATTATCGTCAGCGCCACCATGTACCAATAAATAATCTCCTTTTAAATTATCTACATAAGTAATAGGAGAATTTTCATCATAACCAGATGGATTCTCCTGAGGTGTTTGCATATATCGTTCTGTGTAGATGGTATCGTAAAAACGCCAGCTACTCACAGGAGCCACAGCAATAGCCATAGAGAAAACATCATTTGCCTGGAACAAACAGTTAGAAGACATAAAAGCTCCATAACTCCATCCCCAAATTCCAATTCTGGCAGCATCGATATAGGGTAGTTCTCCTAATTTTTTTGCAACTTCTATTTGATCTTCAACTTCGTATTTTCCTAGTTCTTTTTGGGTAAGTTTTTTAAAGTCCCTCCCTTTCAATCCGGTTCCTCTTCCATCAACACAAACAATAATATAGCCTTCCTGTGCTAACATTTGATGCCAATAATCATTACTACCTCCCCATCTGTTTGCCACCTGCTGGCTTCCCGGCCCCGAATATTGATACATAAACAAGGGATATTTTTTATTTGGATCGAAATCCAAAGGTTTGATCATATACATATTAAGATCATTCCCATTTATTGATATAGTTGAAAATTCTTTGGGTGATACCTTATATTCACTCACCAATTCTCTTAGTGAATTATTATTCTTTATCTCCCTTATCTGTTCTCCAGTCCTGGAATTATGTAATGTGAATTTATACGGTGTAACAGTATTAGAAAAAGTGCCTATAAAATAAGTGAAATCAGAACTAAAGGAAGCGCTATTGGTTCCCGTTTCCTGAGATAATCTAACATTGTTTGTACCTTGAATTGTAATTGAATACACATCACGATTAATATTTCCATTTTGAGTACTTTGATAATAAATTATACCGGTATTTTCATCAAAACCATAATAACGGGTTACTTCCCAATCTCCATCGGTAATTTGGTTCACTAACTTTCCGGTTTTATCGTAAAGGTAAATATGATTCCATCCACTTTTCTCACTCGTCCAGATAAAACTATTGTTATTTAAAAAAGTAAGGTCATCGGTCACATCCACATAGGCTTCATCTTTTTCCTGATGAATAAGTGTCGTTGAGTTGTTTCTAGAATCTACAAACACTAAATCCAAAATATTTTGATGTCTATTGGTTAGTTGTACACTTAATATATTAGCATCCTTAGTCCATTTTATTCTGGGTATATAATAACTGTTATATTCTGAAATATCAATTTCTGAGGTCTTCTGAGAAGATAAATCGTAAATATGCAAGGATACATTTGCATTTGCTTCACCTGCTTTTGGGTACTTAAATACTTGTTGGGTAGGATATAATTCTGTACCTATAATATCCATAGAATACTCGGGTACTTCGGATTCGTCAAACCTAATATAAGCGATTTTATCTCCGTCTAAATTCCAATCAAAAGCACGCACAAAAGCAAATTCTTCTTCATATACCCAATCTGTTAATCCATTTATGATAGTATTTTTAGCTCCGTCTGTAGTAATCTGGATCGTTTTTCCTGCCTCGCCGCCTGCCTGTCCGGTAGGCAGGTCTGAAGTTAAATCAGTTATATATAAATTGTTTTCAAATCCGTAGGCAATCTTAGATCCTTCATTATTAAAAGTAGGTCTCTGGATTTTGTTTTCTGAAACTAAAGAAAGTTCATTCGTGTTTATATCGTATACATAATAAGTCCCGACCGAAGAATATCGATAGATTTGCTTCAATTGTGTAGCAAGTAATAGTTTTTTTTCGTCTTTACTGAACTCGTAAGAAATTATGTGATTAATACCTTTTAAATCATTTGAATTTACTAAAGTCCTGACTTTTTCGCCGCTCTTATAATCGTAAACATCTACGGTAGAAACCTTCTCTGATGTGTTGTAGTTTAATACCGAATATTCCTTTCCGTTATTTAAGGATTTAAGTGCATCTAGCCTTTGGGTTCGAAAAGTACCACCCCAAATATCTTCTAATGTTATCTCTTTTTGTTGTGCTGTAACTGTTGTTAATGCTGTAAGAAACAGCAAAAACACGCTTTTAGGAAGTATTTTATACAATTTGTAAAAATTTTGGTTCGCCAAGTTTACTAAAATTTCAGCAATTATCAGTCTCTTTTATAGTTAAATGCAGTATGGCAATATTATAATTTTAAAATATTAAATATTTAGTATCCTAAACACCAAGCAACTATTTATTGAAGGATTTCAAATTACATAATTCTAATTTTATGTTTATGGGTTCATTTTATTAAAATTCGGTATTCATATCATCGATATTTTCAGGTTGATTGGCATAAATTTAGGTGTGTTTTAAATACTATCTTTGTATCATAACTTTCAAAAATATCATGCAACCTGTTTCGGGATTTTCAAAGAAATCGAAAGAAGAAAAAATACAATGGTTAGCAGATAACTATCTTGCTAATAATTCTGGTGCCATTACTATTTTAGAGAAATACTGGAATAGGGATGAAAGTCTGCAAAAATTACACGATGGCTTTATTGAAAATACGATAAGCAATTATTATCTGCCCTTTAGTATTGCGCCCAATTTTTTAATTAACCAAAAACTTTATGTGTTGCCTATGGTTATTGAAGAAAGCTCTGTTGTTGCAGCAGCAAGCAATGCTGCAAAATTTTGGCTAGATAAAGGAGGTTTTATTGCCAAGGTGATTTCGACTATAAAAAACGGGCAAATTCATATTAATTTCTTTGGAAGCGTTACAGATATTCAGGATTTCTTTTCTGAAATAAAACCTCAATTACAGAAAAGCATTACTTCCATCGAAAAAAACATGAAAAAACGCGGTGGTGGGCTTTTAGATATTTCCCTTATCAACACTACTGAAAAACTGGATGGATACTATCAACTTCATTGTACTTTTAATACAGGAGATGCCATGGGAGCTAATTTTATAAATAGTTGTTTAGAAAAAATCGCTAATACCTTTGAAACATTAGCGAAAGAGTTTTCGGCTTTTGCAGATAAAAATACCTTCCCGGAAGTGATTTTGAGTATTCTTTCTAATTATGTCCCGGAATGTTTGGTACAAGCTCATGTGCAATGTTCAGTAGAACAATTAACGACTCGGGAATTGAAGGGAGAAATATTTGCAGAGAAATTTGTACGTGCTGTCGATATTGCAATAGCCGAACCCAGACGTGCCGTAACCCATAACAAGGGAATTATGAATGGTATCGATGCTGTATTATTAGCAACGGGAAATGATTACCGAGCTGTGGAATCAGGTATTCATGCTTATGCTTCTAAAAATGGAAATTATACCAGTCTTACACATGCCAAGATCGAAAACGGTATTTTTTCTTTTTGGATTGAAATACCATTGGCCTTAGGAACCGTGGGTGGTCTTACTTCTTTACATCCATTAGTGAAATTCGCATTTTCGATATTACAAAATCCTAATGCCAAAGAACTCATGCAAATAGTTGCTGTTGCGGGCCTAGCTCAAAATTTTGCAGCGATTCGATCTTTGATTACTACAGGAATTCAAAAAGGACATATGAAAATGCACCTTATGAATATTCTAAATCAAATAAAAGCTAGTTCAACTGAAAAGGAAAAAGTGATTCATTATTTTAAAGAAAACACTGTTTCCTATAATGCTGTTGAGAACTTTATTGAAAATCTTCGGTCATAATTTGAAACAAAAATTTTATAGCAACGGAAAATTATTGCTCACCGGTGAGTATATGGTATTAGATGGTGCTATTGCTCTTGCAATACCTACTAAGTTTGGACAGTCCTTAACCGTTGAAAAATTAGAAGAACCAAAAATTAATTGGAAGAGTATCGACGAAAATGGAAAGGTTTGGTTCGATGATGAGTTTGAAGTAAGCTCATTAAACAGTCCAAAGAATCCTGTCAGTACTCAAAAAAAGCACGCTGTTTCCAAAAGAATAGTAAGCATATTAAATGCTGCCAAAATCCTAAATCCCGAGTTTTTAACTATTAGTAATGGATATCGTGTAACTACAAAACTTGACTTTCCTATAAATTGGGGGCTTGGTTCTTCTTCAACATTATTAAATAACATAGCAAGTTGGGCAAAAGTAGACCCTTATAAACTTTTAGAAATAAGCAATGGTGGAAGTGGATATGATATCGCTGCTGCTCAAAACGACTCTCCCATATTATTCTCCATAATAAATGGAATCTCTGTAACAAAAGGTATAAAATTACCCTGGGGTTTTACCAAACAACTGTTTTTCGTTCATCTCAACAAAAAGCAAAGTAGTAAAGAGGGAATTGTACAATATAAATTAAAACCTAAATCTCAATTAGCTGTTTCAGAAATTAGTGACATTACCTTAAAGATATGTAGTTGCAGATCGTTAAAAGGATTCGAAGAATTGATTACAAAACACGAGCAAATTATTTCACAAATCATAAAACAAGATCCTGTAAAAGTAATTCTGTTTAAAAATTATAAAGGGTCCATAAAAAGTCTAGGAGCTTGGGGTGGAGATTTTATATTAGTGACAGGTGAGAAAGAAGATTGGAATTATTTCAGGAAAAAAGGATACCAAACTATACTTTCTTTTGAAGAAATGAAACTATAAAAAACCCATCTTTAAAAAATTTAAAAAAGGGTTTTTAAAACCGGGTATAATATCTTAATAGAAATCTGCTCTGTTATCTTCAATTTTCGCAGCATTTTTTAATGCATTATAAACTTTAAAGTTTATTGTGGGTATCAATGTTGCATTTAATTGGTTAGCATAAAAAGAATAATCTTCTAAATCCGGAGCATTATTTATCGCTAAAATACGCACTATATAAACTCCGTTTTTTCCATCTATTAAATCGGTGGATTCACCCACTTTTTTACCAAAAGCCATGCCTATTACTTTTGCTTCTGTTCCTGCCCCCGCAATGGTTGGATTGGCCATCGTAAGTGCAGTTGCATTTTGAACTGTAACGTTTTGGTTTGAAGCTATTTCATTTAATGTGGTTCCGGAAACAGACTCGCGAATTTTTACAGCTTTTTTTTCATTTCGCAAGATAGGAGTTACAATTGAAGAGGCTTCGCTTATACTCATAAGGCCTTTTGGATTTTTACGTGTAAGTTGAGCTATTACATAGCCGTTTAACACGTTAAATCGTCTAACATCTCCAATATTTGTATCGTCCTGGTATGCCCAATTAACAATTTGACGATTATTTCCAATACCAGGAATATTAGCATCCAGCTTGCCAATTCTATTCACCGGTTTTAAATTTAAACCCTGCTCTTTTGCTAATTCATTAAAGTCTCCATTTTGAGAATCTAATTCAAAATTTGCAGCATTGGAAAATACCTCATTCATGGTTTTTTCTGAAGGCTCAATTTCTTTTGTAATGGTAGCTACTTTTAAAACTTTTTGAATATTTTTTTGATCCACTATCTCTATTATATGGAATCCAAAATTAGTTTCTACAACGCCCAATTTTCCAATTTCATTATCGAACACAAAATCGTTAAAGACAGTTACCATATTTCCCGGTACGAAATATCCTAAATCACCGCCTGAATCTTTATTAGAGAGATCTTCAGAAAAATCTGCTGCAATGACTTCATACTTACTTTTATCTTTTTGCAAAACGTTTAAAATACTATCTGCTAATGCTTTTGCTTCTTCTTTTGTACGGCTTACATCTTGTGGTGCTGTAACTAAGCCTTGAAACCTTATTAAGATATGATTTGCTTTAACAGAATCCGGCATTTGTCTTTCTTCGATTACCTTAATGAGGTTGAAGTTATTCCCTTCCCTGTATGGACCATAAATTTCACCCACATTTAAATTAGAAATTGTATCGGCTACACCGCTAGGCAAATCTTTTTTAAACCACCATCTATCTATATATCCTTTGTCTGAATTTGCATTTACAAATTCCTGATAATCGGTAGTTTTGAAAAATCCCGGAATAGTATCATTCATATCAGATACATTATTGAATTCAATTTTATCTTGTAATAATGCAGCAATTGTTTCTCTTGATGCATCTATATCTTCTGGTGAAGGATCTTCAGTAAAAGAAATATACTGAATATCAAGCAGGGGTTCAACTTCAAAATCTTTAGGATGATCCTTAATGTATTTTTCAATTTCTTCACTGCTAACAGGTACGTCCTCATCTGCTATTTTTGAATAAGGTAAATGAACGTATTCTATATTGATTTTATCGTTTTGAAAATGATATTCTTGTTTTCCTTCAGCTAGTGTGGTAATAAACCCCCCTTTTACTAAGTTGAAGTAATTTTTTTCTAATATGCCATTCTCTGTAATTTTCTCGAAATCCAGCCACTGTTGGTATGCCTCTAGAGAAGTAGCTTTTAAATTGGCTATATATTCTTGTAATTTTCTTTCATCAAATTGTCCAGCATCATTTTGAAATGTAGGATTGTTTGCCAAGTTTGTACTTAAAGCATCACTTAATTGTGCTTTCTCTATTGTAAGTCCTAATGCTTCGTATTGTTCATTAAGTAATACACGACGTAACTCACGTTCCCATACAATATTCATTGCCTGGGTTGTAGCGGTACTTGGACCAAGCGAACGCTGAGTAACATCTACTAGCTTCATAAAGTCTTCACGTGGAATATCTATTCCATTTACCGTTGCTATATTACTCTGTCCTTTTGGGGAGCTAGTACTACTCCCTATCACACCGTCTAACACAAATGCAAAAAGTGCTAAAGCTATAATTATTATAAGAAATACTCCTTTTTTTCTAATACTGTTTAAAATTGCCATCTGTCATTCAAATTTATAGGGGGCGAAAATACCATTTTCCAAGCAGTAATAAAAAAGTTCGTTTGAAAAAATGAAGGAATTATTAAAATTCTATTCTTCCGGTTTTAATTTTACTTCTACCAACTCTATTTTTGTGTTGGAAACTTCAAGGATATTAAAAATATATCCTTCTATTTCAATAATTTCGTCTTGTTCAGGAATTTCTTCCGTATAGTTAACTATCATCCCTCCCAGAGTTTCATAATTTTCTTTTTCTGGAAATTTTAGTTTATATGTTTCATTGATGTAATCTACATCCAATCGTGCAGAAAAAATGTAATGTTTATTATTGATTTTGGTTTCTGTAAGTACAAGAGAATCGTGTTCATCTTCAATTTCGCCAAATAATTCTTCAATAATATCTTCAACAGTTATAATCCCAGAAGTTCCTCCATATTCGTCTATAACTACTGCAATACTTTTACTTTTTTTTGTTAATATATTGAGGACATCTTTAACCAACATGGTTTCTGGAACAAACACTACTGGAATCAATATTTTTCTTAAACTAGTTGGTTTTTTAAACAACTCGAAAGAATGCACATACCCCAAAATATCATCTATATTTTCTTTGTAAATCAATATTTTTGAAAGTCCGGTTTTAGTAAATCGTTCACTTAATTCCTTTGGTGTGGTATAAATATTTACGGCAACTACCTCAGTACGAGGAATCATTACTTCTCGGGATTTGACATCCGAAAAGTCCAATGCATTCTGAAATATTTGTATTTCGCTATCTATTTCATCAGTTTTTTCTATAGTTTCCATTTGTTCTGAAATGTAGTTTCCCAATTCAATCTTACTAAAGCTTAATTGTACAGTATCGCCTTCGGTTTTAAAAAATACCTTGAGTATTTTATCTGAAATCCAAATAACAAATTCTGAAATAACTGAAAATAACAGATAGAAAAAATAGGCAGGAACTGCAAAAAACTTTACCAGATTATTGGCATAAATCTGAAAAAATACTTTGGGTAAAAACTCGGCGGTAAATAAAATAATCAATGTAGAAATAATAGTTTGTATTATTAAGGCGATAAAACCTTCTAGGTTTATAAAACGCATTAAAAATTCACCCATATAAAAACCATAAATAACTAAGGCTATATTATTGCCCACCAACATAGTAGCGATAAATTTTGAGGGGCGTTTTGTGAGTCTTTTAAGTACTTTGGACAGAAAATCGTTTTGTTTTTTTTCAATGGCAATATGAACTTTATTTGAGGAAATATAGGCGATCTCCATCCCTGAGAAAAAGGCAGAGAATATTAACATACTTATAATGATGATAATACTGTTATCCATAAATAAAGTTAATTATATTTTAAATTTACTGGTTTTGGTTTCTCTTTTCCATTTTTTTTCTAAAATTTCTTTTAAAGAAAAACATAAAAATAGCAACAATAGTAAAGAATGCAAATAAATAAGCCCGGTTTCTGTCAACTTCCCAACTTGTCACTACCATATACACTGATAATCCGGCCATAATAACGTAGGCATATTCAAAAAGACGATAAATATTATTTCTCATTTGTAGTTTCTTTTTTGTCAATTATTTGTACTCCCTGATTTTTTCGAGATAAAAAGGTAGTGAAATCTTCACTGGAATCAAACCGTTCTCCATCATTATAAGAGCCATCATTAAAAATTATTTGATACGGTAAATCTGTAAACACCCACTGGTTTTTCTGATCCCAATAAAGTTGTTCTGCTTTTAAAATCAAACTATCGCTTCTTACCAATACAACATTTTTTCTTAGATCTACCATATTGGTAGCATCATATCTTATGGCATAATCTGCAGTAATAGTAGTTTTTTCCTTTTTTTCGTTCCAAAAATGTAAGATAATCCCTTCGGGAAATTCTTGGTAAGGAAAATTAAAATTTGAATAATCTAGTAATCGTGGTGCAATAAGATTGGTAATTAATTTTCCTGAGTCGGTGTACTTCAGGTTTATATTTTTTCCTATTGCTACAGGAGCTTCATCTTTTAAATTCAACTTTTGTATGTTTTTATAATTCCCTTCACATGCAAAAAACGTAACGACAAAAACTATTGCCATCACGCTTTTAAACCTATTTTTATAAATTTTCATTCTTATAAGTTCGGAACTCTCACACTTCCACCAATCCAACAACTAAAGGTAACAGATTTTCCTGCCATACCTTCACTAAAAATATCACTTGGACTTGGGGCACGACCTCTATAACTACTTGCTGCTGCTCTTGCGTTAGATGCAATGGAGGCATCAACACGAGCTGCTTTATCAGCCAGGCCTGCTGATAGCCAATTTACCGCTCTTTTTTCAAAAACATTATTCCCACAGGCATTAGAGCTTTTAGAATACATTTGGGCAATTTTTAAATAACAAACTCCCATAGATGGTTTTTGTTGAACAGCCTTTCGGTAGTAACTTCTAGCTTTTCCGTAGTTTCCTTTTTTTCTGAAGTTCTCAGCAATACTATAATATACTCTTGCCTTATCACTTGGGTTTGTTTCTAATTCAGCAGCTTGATTATAATATTCTAAAGCTGTACTTCTTTTACCGTCTTTATCGGCTAGTCTTCCCAAATAATAAGCAGATTTTGCTGAGGGTTCTAGGGTATGTAACTGTTGAACCAATTGAAAAAATAATGGAGTATCACAATCTTTTGAATTTAAACGTCCAGCTGCTCTTCTTAACCATACAATATCGTTTTTCTTTTCTTCAAAATCTCGAGTATATAGTGGTATTAGGTTTGGGCAATCTGCTAGACGTCCTAATTTACCATCTACACTTCCTTTTACTTTGCCATAAGCAATTAAATTTGTTTCGGAATTAGAAAGTTTTTTATTTTCTTTCTTGGTAAGTGATGTTCCAGCTTCTTGCTTATCCAATAAATGAGTAAGTATGGTAGCCAATTTAATTTCTTCCATTTCAATCTTTGCGTAAACAACATCATACAGATCAAATACATCTTGTATGTCCATTTCACCTGCGTTAAATAGATCTACAGCAAGAGAGAAATAGGTATATAAACTTTTAGGACTGGTAAAAGTTTTAAAATCTTTTTTATAAGCAGCATCAAATTCTTTGAATTGTGCTAACATGGTTCCAATATTATTATCAAATTTAACTTGGGCTATATCAGCTAAGACCTTTCCCTCTTTGGTTTTACTAGGAAAGTATTGCATTCTGTATTCATAGGCTTTAATTAAATCATTTACCTTGTTTTTGTCCCCTTTTTTAATAAAATATTTAAACATTTTAACGCCGTATTGATAAGTAGCTAAGCTAAATTTTGGACATTCCTTTACCACTTTTTCGTAATAAGGTAATGCAGCGTTATAGTTTTTTGCTTTTGCAGGTTCGGCAAATAATGAAAGTGTTAAATGACAGTCATCGTCTGCCTGTGGAATTACCTTACTCACAACACTAAATACTAAAATAATGGCAAGTAAAATTGTCTTATTCATCGCTTTATTTTTTATCAAAGAATTCGTGAATACTTTGCAATTCATTTTCATAATGTTAGTCTTTATTGTATTAATCGTAATATCTTTTATCAAACCATTTATCATTTAATGATAAACTTAAAAATGTATTAAAAAAATTCTCCTGAACTAATCCTTGGTTTTTAGTACCTCGTACTCCAATTTCGAAACCAATATTAAAATTGGAAAATAATCTTCCTACGGGAAGACCAACCCCAAAAGATATGCCAAACTCATCAATATCTTCTCCTCTCACAGAAATTCCAGTTTCCTCAAAACGAATTCCTGCACGATACACTACTCTTTTCCAATAATTCCCGAAAGAGTTATAATTAGGAATAAAAAAACCACCCATTTTAAATTTGGAAGCATCTTTAAATTCTACATCATCGATGCTAAAAGTACGATTTACAAAATTACTGGTTTTTTGACTAATATATTCAGCTCCAATAAACCAATTTTTCGGTTTCCCGATGCCGGCACCAAAGGAAATTTGAGAGGGAAATGTAAAGTCTGTATCTTCTACAGGAATTTCACGGGAATCAATAATTATCTGCCCCCCAGTCGGACCTACTAATATAGTTGTTAACTCCCGGAAATTTTCGGAAGTAAAATCGTTTTCAGGAGTATAAGTGATAGATGCGGAAAATTCTAAGCTTTCAGATACCATAGTTTTATATGCGGCTCCAAAATTAAAATTAAGTCCTATTAAATCCGATTTATTTATTTCCAATGTGGCAAATTGTAAATCGGTTATCTGATTAAATGCTGTGTTTTCAATATTACCAAAGTTATAATTAGTTTCAATTCCCACGCTTAATTTAGGAGTAATACTATAAGCCAAAGTTAGAAAAGCTTTGTTTAAACCACCTGTACCTGTATAATCAGTTGTTTCTTCTTCTAATTCTGAAATCAGTTTATATCCTACCGATGAAAATGGTATTAAACCAAAACTCGCACCAAACTTTCCCATTGGAATACCAATAGCTATATATTCTATAGAAGTTGATGTAGTATTTTGTAATTCATCTTTTGTTTTTTGACTTACATATTTATAACTGGCAGCTACCGAAAAATTAACTAATTTCAGTCCGGCAATTCCAGCAGGGTTTTGAAGACTAAGGTGTATACTATCCATATAGACACTTATTCCTCCCATAGCTCTATTTTCCACACTCCCTTTAAACTTTAATTCTCCAATCCCAAAAAAGGAATAAGGTGACGAAGTACCTTCTTGTGCAAAAGAAACAATAGAATTAAAAAGAATTACTACAATTATAATACGCTTTAGCATTAATCTTTATTATGTTCTAATATGAAATTTAATCCCTCTAATAAAAAATTAGAGTTCGCAAAGATGTCATTTTTTAAGCTATCTAACAAAAAATGAGCGTCTCCTCCTGTTAAAATAACTGTTAAATCCTTATATTTTTTTTTATAAGATGAAATAAACCCATCAATTTCGTTTAATACCCCTTTTACAACTCCCAAATGAATAGAACTTTCAGTTGAATCTCCAATTGATTTATCTATTATTTTTGTTTCCAATAACGGTAGATTCTCAGTAAACGTATTCAAAGAAATGTACCTCATGCTTAAACCCGGTGAAATTGCTCCTCCCAGGTACTCATTTTCCGAAGTTAAAAAATCGTAAGTTATACAACTTCCGGCATCTATAACTAAAGTGTTTTTATTGGGGTATTTTGCTGCTGCCGCACTCACCAAAGCAATACGATCCACACCCAAAGTTTCAGGGGTTGCATATAAATTTGCAAAAGGAAGATTGGCTTTAGGGGTCAATATAAAAACGGCATATCTTTTTTGTAATTCTGAAAGTTCATTTCCGGTAAATTTTCCAACCGATGACACTATAGCTTCTTTGATACCTGGATATAATTTATTTGTTTTTGATAATGTTTTAAAAAAATCTTCTTTTAAGCATCCAATATTATACTGAAGTATGTCTTTATTAAATACACCAAACTTTACGAGTGTGTTCCCTACATCAACGATTAATTTCATAGTCATTATTAAGTGGTCAAAAATACAACTTGTAAAAATACCTTCTTGTTAACCTAATATTAAAACAATCACAAAAGAAACAATATTTTTATTAAATTAATATTTTGAACAAAACAAAATAGACTTATATTTGCGCTCCAATACAGGTACCTTAGCTCAGTTGGTAGAGCAACGGACTGAAAATCCGTGTGTCCCTAGTTCGATTCTTGGAGGTACCACACAGAAAAACCGTATTTATCTTACATATAAGATATTACGGTTTTCTTTTTTCTATAGGGTGCTTATAAGGGTGTTTGAGAGGCTTAAAACTTGTAAAAACTCTAATAGTTCTCTTATCACTTTTGACCCATACAATATAGGTAATTATCTCTATTCTATTGATGGGGGGGTACTTTGAAAAAATCGAACTCAATTCTTGATATTGGGACGGGGGGTCTTCTCTCAAAGAAAACATCAATTTTTTTCAAAAACCCAAAAAAAAATATAAATTTCAAAACCACCACTCGAGTCTATATTATATATAAGAAATGCAACTAAGGAATAGGTAAAACAACCCAAAAAGGCACATTAGGTAAAATACCCCAAAACTGGCACTTTTAACCTTAAAACGTCATTAAATAAGAAATATGGCTTTCCACCACTAAGTACTATATTATATATAAGAGATTGACTCAAGGAGGTAATATGGTTCTATTAAAAAGAGGCAATTGGGGGTGTATGGGGGAGGTTGTTGTCTGTCCAAATATTTTCTACTAAGAATGAACCTATTTTTGGGAGGGTATTTCCTACCTTTATACAATTAATTTGAAACTGATAAAGAACACTAAAAGGTGCGTTTATCCCGACATATAATCCGATAAACGTTACCTTTAGTAATGATATAACAAGTTGGCAACAATTTGACCCATTTAAAAATTACTTCTTATATTTAAAACAACCTTAGCCCCAACATTAAGATGAAAATTCAAGATAATTTTAAGCCATAACCTACTAATATCAAAATGATGAAAGCCTATTCTGTATACTTACTAATTCTATTCTCTATTTATTCGTTGACCATCTCATGTGATTTAAAAGTTATATACTATGAAATAAACGAAGAAGCTGAAAAATTCTTAGTTTATGAAATAGGACATGTATTTAAGATTGCGAATGAAAATTCTGATGAGAGTTCATACTTCAC